>NC_010729.1:482500-1082500 GCF_000010505.1 Porphyromonas gingivalis ATCC 33277
CGCAAAGCTTGAGGAATTATTTGTTGGACTTTCGATATGTCGATTGCCTTTTTGAGGTATTCAGGTGGTTATAACGTTGGGGATCCACCTCTTCCCATTCCGAACAGAGAAGTTAAGCCCAACGGTGCCGATGGTACTGCGTCACAGTGGGAGAGTAGGACGCCGCCGTTTTTAAGAAACGTGAGAGAGAGGGGGGGATAGGATCTCACCCTCCTCCCCCGGAAAAAAAAGGTGAAGGAGAGAGTCTCGAGTCCGAGGCTCTCTCCTTTTTTATTTTCTCTCTCTCCAAAAATCATTTTGTTTTTCTCTCTATTCCTCTATTGCTTCCTCCTTTTCCTTCCTCCCTTCTTTTTTCCTTCATCTTCCTTTCCTTTTCTCTTCTCATCCTCAGTCGGACACAGCAAAGGATAATCGGCCAATTGCTTTCCTCCCCCTTGCTGCGCGTTATTCTTATAACGTCAGTTCGATCTAAGCGGAAATAGGAAAGTTAGGGTTTCTGATGATTTCAATATTGAGTTCAGGCTTTTTAGGCAGGATGTTGTAAGCGATGATACCGGAGATCAGGTTGGTGACAAAATTGTTGACACTGCGATGTCTCGTGTGCTCTATCGGGCAGAGATTTTTGAACATATCATTGACCGTTTCGATCAGGGCTCTCTTTCTCAATAAAACTTTGTCATATAGATGCATCAGGGAGTTCTTCATGTTCTTTTTGATTTTGGTTATCATGTGGATGTCATCGACAAAGAGCCGGTCAAAAAGGTTTTGGGAAATGTAGCCTCTATCGGCAATGAGTTTGCCAAAAAGATTCTTGGTGAATGTTCCGTCTTTCAGAGGTTCTCTGTCATCACAATTGCCCGGTGTGATTTGATAGTTGATGATTTCACCCCTGTCGTTGATAACAATATGTAGTTTGAATCCATAAAACCAACCCATGGTGCTTTTGCCTTTTTGAGCCCATCCCCTCATTGTCCTATGCCCATGAGCTCGTTTGATATGACAAGCCTTCAGTGGGGTGGAATCGATGAAAGAGATGCCTGTACATTGACCCAAACAACACATATTGAGAAATGCTATCAGCTTGAAACCTACCCTGCTTTGCAGCTCCACAAAGCGATTATAAGAGACAAGATGTGGGAACTCGGATCGACAAGAATGGGTGATGTATTGAAGATAAAAAGCTTTCAAATCTCGGTATCTTGACAGATGAAAAAGGATCAGGATGGTCATGACCTCACTGTCCGACATCTTAAACTTTCTATTCCTGCGTTTTTTGTCTTCCTCTTCGAGGGTCTTTTTCTTGATTGCTTCATCAAAAAGCTTGGAGAAATCATCTATGATGCAAAAAACATCAACTATATTTGTCTTCATAAAGTAGCGTTTTGTTTGTTCGTATCTTATTGATTGTCAACAGCTAAGATACAAATAATTCGCTACTTTTTCAAGCATAATGCCCACGTTCTTTGGGCGTTTACCACTAATCAGAAAACAAATCCATTGGCTTTTTCTTACGTCGAACTGACGTTCTTATAAGGTGAGTTCGATATAAGCGATATGGTGTCGATTCTCATGAGAGCCGCCTTATCGATCAAGCTCTTGTTGGGATATGACTATAAGCGATCAGAAAATGAAAGGGAAAAAATTTGACGTCTCATCGGACGTCGGAGCCTCTCGAAGCTGAAACCTCTCAACAGACAAATGAAATACATTGACAAACAGCATATTGCATGTTTTTCTTGGATCGAATCCGTATTGTTTTATAGCCGTTCGGAATATACTCCGAAAGGGGGTCGAGCTACGCCCTACAGCGACTCGGGCTACGCCGTAGAGCGTACCGAGCTGCGCTCTACGGCTCTTCGAGGTACGCTGTAGGGCTCGCTGCGCCGGGCTCTACGGCTCAGCTCGGCCACCTCTACGGCTCACGGAGCGGAACTCTACGGCTCGGCTCGCTACGCTGTAGAGCGTACCTCGCCGAGCTCTACAGCGTACCTCGAAGAGCCATACGGGGTAGCCCATCATCCTCTACGGAGTACCGGCATCTTGCCCTATGGTATAGCCCATCTTCCTGTGCGGACTGCAACATTCTGTCAAAAGCAATCCGAATTTCAATGTTGGTTCGATCCAAGCAGAAGCAGGATACCCCCTATACATTTGCCGGAGAATCTTAGGGCATCAATCTCTGATCAGGAAAAGAATTATTCATTGGCGTTTTCTTACGTCGAACTGACGTTAAAAGGGTGCTGTGGCAAAACGAATTTTGACGCAGCACCCTACGATGTCGGGGTCCTGATAGATCTCATGAACACCTCGCTGAGGGTTCAAAGATAGTTTTCTTGTGAGTCTTTTAGAAGTCTTTGCCCTGATAGAAATCCAAAACTTTGGCTTTGTATATGAAGTCATACTTGGCACGAAGTTCTTCCACTTGGCTGAGGGCGTATTTTGTTTTTGCCTCGGCATATTCGTAGGCAGACAAGCGCCCTGCCTCGAAGCTGTCGCGAGCGTATTCGTATGCCTTGAGCGTAGCGGCCTTGCTGTTTTCGGCTGCTGCGATGGCCTTATCGGCTGCCACGGCATTGCTGTATGCTTGCCTGATCTCTTTATAGAGGGCTTTTTTCTCTTCGACGAGTCGAAGCTCGCTTGAGCGTATTTGCAGGCGACTGCTCCGAACGCGATCTTGCGTTTGCATGGCAGAGAAGATGGGGATATTCAAAGAGAGTCCGATACTGTAGCTGCCGTTGTTCTTCCACTGTTCGGAGAAGGAGGGGTTGATGGCGGCATACTCCTTGCCGAGGTCGCGGAAGTAACCGTTGCTGTATCCGGCAGAGAGGCTGAGCGTCGGGAAGTATGCCGCACGAGCCGAGGCCAGACCTTCGCGTGCCGAAGCTATTTGCAGCTCGCTCGAATGCAGTGCCGGTTTCAAGCCGAGAGCCGTGCGATAGATCTCTTCGGGAGCAAGGAGAGATCCCAACCTTTCTGCTACGAGAACGTCTGTGTCGGGAGCCTTGACTGCAATGCTTTCGGGATGCTCCAGTTCGAGGGCTTGCCCCAAGTCCAGACGAGCCAGCTCCTCCTCCGAACGATATTGTACGAGAAGTTGTTCGTCCTTGGCCATCTGGGCATTTATGTCGAGGAGCTTACCCTCTGCCCATTTACCTACGCGAACCATTTCGGCCGTGCGATTGCGTTGCTCGCGAATCAGTGCCAACTGTGTTTCTGCCGTACGAGTCATTTCCTGACGGAAGAGCAAATTGATATAGAGAGCCGCGATTTGCAGGCTGAGGTCTTCACGCGCTTTTTGAAGTCGGGCTATACCATCCTCCACGTTGTACTTTTGCTGCTTGAGGTCGTGCAGACGACGTGTGCCGCTGAATACTTCCACCGAAGCTCCGATGCTGAGATTGGTATTCATCGAGGAGCGATCTACGGTTACTCCCGTTTTGTCTTTCGAACGTCCGAAGCTATAGTTGTGTCCGATGCCTGCATTGACCGAGGGCAGGAAACTGTGTCGTGCTGCATCGAGACTAATGATTCGGTTTTCTTGTTCGATCTCCTGTCTGCGCAGATTCAGGTTGCGCTCCTTGGCTATCCGGATACAGTCTTCCAGGGAGAGGCCTGACATCGGATTGGTTGATGCTTCGGATTCATTTTGTGCACGAAGCAAGGAGAGCGAAGATAGGACGGTCAGTGCCGTCAGGAGGATTGTCCGTTTCATTTCTTCTCTTCGGTTTTTTCTATTCCACGTACCTTTTCACCGCCTTTAAGTCCGCTTTTGATTTCGATATTCGAACCGTTCGACACGCCGGTTTTCACCTGACGGCGTTCGGTCTGTAGCGGCTTTTCTGCTTTTACCACCTGCACAAAAGTGCTGTCGCCACTGAACTCTATACAAGCTTCGGGTATGGCCGGTACGCCATAGGCTCCTTCGAGTACGATCTCAGCATTGGCACTATAGCCGGCACGGATTACTCTGTCGCTTGGAATATGTACCGAAGCTTTCACTTCGAACAGTACAGCTCCGTTTACGATACTTCCCTTGGGCGCAAGGTATTCTACTGTGGCAGGAAAACTTTCTTTCCCCAATGCTCCCACCGAAATGCGCATGGGAGAGCCCAGTCGAATGCGACCGACTTCCGTCTCGTCTATCTTGCCGACAAAAATCAAATCGTTCATATCCGCTATCGAAGCGATGGTCGTTCCCTCGTTGAACGTATTGGCCTGAATGACCGAATTACCCACTTTGACCGGGACATTCAGGATCTTACCTGTTACCGTGCTGCGCACAAGCGTATTGCTCTGTTTGGCTGTACGGCTGCTGGCACCTTTCTTTACGATCTCCATGGCTTCACGCGCATTGGACAGTTCCTCTTTGATTTTGGCGAAATTCGCCTCGGCTGCCTCGAACTCTTCGAGAGCGATGACCGATTTGTCGAAAAGATCTTTGCTGCGGGCATACGATTCTTTGCCTTGCTCGTATGAAATCTCCGCCATACGGACACGGCTCTCGGCCTGACTAAGCTGGATCATTTCCGGAACGACAGTGAGGCGGGCGATCACGTCTCCGCTCTGTACCACGTCTCCGGCTTCGTGCAGCAGTTCGGCTACGATGCCGTTCATCTGTGGTTTGATGAGCACTTCGTCGCGCGGCTCTACCGTACCGGTGATCACCGTCTTGCTCTCGATCGTGTCTTGCTTGGTTACCGTTTCGATTTGGTACTCTTTGGGTTTGGCTTTGGACTTTTGCCAGAGGAACATAAAAGTGCCGATCACTGCAACGGCCAACAGCACCCAAAGGAAGATCTTGAAATACTTTTTCATCTTGGTTCTTATCTTATTTGTTTTTCTTTATTCGAATTATGTTAGGAGGCAATAATAATGTCAAAGTCGTTATTCATCCCTGATGGCATCGATCGCTTTGATTTGGATAGCCCGATAGGCAGGGAGCAACCCTCCGAGTATACCGCCGGCTATGATGATAAATAGAGAGAGCAAGGCGGTACCGAATGGTATCAAAGGATTATAGAAAGGAAAATTTCCGGAAGAGCTTTGGGAAAAAGCCATATCGACCACACTCATCAATCCCACGCCGAATATCAATCCCAGCAGTCCGGCCAAAGTCGTCAGCAGGAGGGATTCGCTCAGGATCTGTCCGATGATCGTACGAGGCTTGGCCCCCAGAGCTCGTCGAACACCGATCTCTCGCGTTCGTTCGCGGACGGTGACAAGCATGATATTGGAGACGCCTACGATACCTGTAAGCAGAGTACCGATACCGACGATCCAAACAAGCAGATTGATACCGGTGAAAATCATATTCATCAGTTGGAACTGAGCTGAAATATCGAATTTGGAAAGAGCTTTGTCATCATCCGGTGCTATCTGATTGCGGCTGCGAATGATGGTTTCGATCTTCCTGAACATTTGTTTCATGTCGGCTAAAGGATAGGCGCTGACAGCGAAGTTCTCCACACGATTGCCGCTATTGGATATTTGTTGTAGCACGCTATAGGGAAGGTAAACGCTTCTTTTGGGCGATGATCCGATAGTAACGTTGTTGCTTTTTGCTTCCAGCACACCTATCACTCTATAATATAGTCCGTTTACGCGCAGCACCTGACCGATAGGGTCGGTAGTCCCGAATAGTTTTTCTTTTACTTCTTTTCCGATCATGCACACTTTCCTGCGTAGCTTATCGTCCACGGCATTGAGCATTCTGCCTTGCAGGATATTGACGCGACTGATCTCGAAATAATCAGGTTCTGCTCCTACTATCGAGTATGTCTCGGACTTGTCTCCGAATACGACGTTTTTATTCGATCTCGCACCCCACATGATCGGGCTGATGAACTCCACTTCGGGAACTTGGCTGCGAACCGTCCGTATATCTCCGGAGGTCATACTCCAGTTTCGACCGCTGCGGAAACCCATATAAGGTTTTGAGGTCAGGTTGGTCCAGTAAAAAGCAGAATTAGAGGCAATGCCCGATACCTCACGTAGAATACCATTGCTGAAGCCGGCTCCCACACTGGTCAGTACGACGAGCATGAAGATACCCCAAAATACACCGAAGGCTGTGGCCAGACTGCGTCTGCGATTGCTGTAGATCGTATGCCAGATCTCTATCCAGCGATCTCTATCGAAAAATCTCATAGTCTCCTTTCTCCTCCTTCGTTTAGTTTCTCATCGCCTCCACCGCGGGGATTCGTACGGCTTTGCGGGCGGGTTGGTATCCTGCTATGGCACCGCTTACTACCATGACTATCAGAGCTAATAGGGCAGTGCTCAGGTCGATGCTCGGATCGCGGAAGAGTGTCAGCGTTATTCCTTCTACCTGTCTGCTCCCGACACCGGTGGTCTGTACCCAATGCGATACGAACTCCATCAGACCAACGCCGGCCACCAAGCCTATCAGTCCGGAAAACAGTGTGACCACTACCGCCTCTGTCAGAATCATGTTGATGATAGCCCTTGGCTTGGCTCCCAGTGCTTTGCGAATGCCTATTTCGCGCTGTCTTTCATTGACGGTCACTTGCATGATATTGGCCACTCCGATAATTCCGATGACAAGGGTGCTCAACCCGATAATCCAAAGAAAAACATCCATGCCATTGAATATCTTGTCCATCATTTTCATGTCCGTCACCGGTGCATCGACATAGGGCACTTCCATATCGGTAGGATCATAGCCCTTGCGGAAGGCCAGTTGGCGATTGAGCAGTACTTTGAGTCTCTCCACGTCCTCCTCGGTTCGCACCGACGGGCAGTTCATGAACAGCGTGCAGTCCAGACTGAACCCTTTGGCAAAAACACCTGAATAGGTGGCGAAAGGAATATAATTGGGGCTGAATTGCCCCTGTTCGCCTTTGCAGACGCCTACGACGAGGAACGGGATTTGGGACAGATTTACGTATTTCCCTATGGGCGAAATGCTTTCCCCGAATAAGACATCAGCCGTCTGCTCGCACAGGACTATTACTTTTCTCTTCATGGCATCGTCCGATGTGGAAAGGAAACGTCCTTCGATCAGATGCGTCTTGACCATATTGCCGTATTCTCCGGATACGGCTTTCGTAGGAGTCGAGTGTGTTCGATCCTCGTACTGTACGTCGTAGCTCCACTGGTTGGTATAGTATGCCGCACCTTCGATCAGATCGGGATTGAGTTTGACCAGATAGTCGCAGTCAGCAGGTGTCAGCTCTATGTATCTGTCTTTGGGATAGCCTCCGTACTCCTTGCCGGTACGCCATGTGGAGAAGCTGATAGCACTCGTGCCCATACCGAACTGCTCCACATTGTGCCGGATGCCATGCTGGAATCCACGGCCGGCACTCAGCAGCAGTATTAGCAGCAGTACACCCCAGGCTACGGCAAAGCCGGTGAGAGCCGTACGCAGCATATTCTTGCGCAGGGTGGCTCCTAATTCGTGCAAATTGTCTAAGTCGAACATACCGTCTATCGCTCTTTTCAGGTCTTAGGCCCCGATGATGCCGTCTTTGATATGGATAATCCGATCCGTACTGTCGGCTACCGACTGTTCGTGCGTGACGATCACCATAGTGATCCCATCGCGATTGACACTGCGCAGCAGCTCCATCACCTCTACTGTCGTAACGCTGTCGAGTGCTCCCGTAGGCTCGTCCGCCAGAATGACCTGTGGCTTGGCAGCCAAAGCGCGAGCTATGGCAACGCGCTGTTTCTGTCCACCCGAAAGTTCGTTGGGTAGATGATCAGCCCAATCTTCCAGCCCCACCCGTCGGAGGTATTCCATGGCCATCTCATTGCGTTTGCGGCGACTCATGCCCTGATAGTAAAGGGGTAGGGCAACGTTCTCCACTGCATTTTTGAATGAGATCAGATTGAAGCTTTGGAACACGAATCCGATCAGTCTGCCTCGTATCTCCGCCGCTCGGTTCTCGGAGAGATTGCGGATGAGTTCGCCGTGCAGGCGATACTCGCCCTCGTCGTAGGTGTCGAGTACACCGAGGATGTTCAGCAGCGTACTCTTGCCCGATCCGGATGCTCCCATGATAGAGACCATCTCCCCTTTGGCGATGTGCAGATCTATACCCTTGAGCACGTGTAGAGGTTGTGCTCCCGGATAAGTTTTGTGGATGCCTTTGATGTCGATCATTTTATTGCGATTGTTCTTTTATTGTTTGTCTCTCTTCTCCTTGCGCATGATGATGGAAGGAATCAGAAGTCCGAGACCGCCAAAAATCAGCAGACAGATTCCCGAAAGGGTTTCGAATGTGTGGCCGAAGCTCCAGCCGTCAAGATTTTCTATTGCATGTTGGAAAACAAATGTCAGAAAGAAAGCCAGTAGCAGTCCGATGCCCATGCCTACCATCATGAAACCTACTTTGATGCCGAGCCCTTGATTGTCTCGGGTGCTAAAGGAGGAAGTTAACTGTGTTAAGTCTGCATTTCTTTCGGGAGAAGGCAAGGAGTCGAGCTTCTCGATCAGGCGAAGTCGTTCGCCTCGGCGTACGTAGAGTTCGAAAATCTTAAAGATGAAGTAGAACACTACCGCAGGTACCAAAACAGATTCTAAGTTCATAATCGTTTCTTTTTAGTTTGAGGGTTATTACTTGGGTTTGTTTGCCTCTTTGACGGATAGTGCTCGAAAAGGTTACACCTCTGTATCGTTGGTTACCCTCTTGAAGAGAGGTCGCTACCGTCGATCCTGCTTTGTTGTCTTTTTCGTTTCTCTTGCTTTCTTCTCTTATGCTTGCGCTATAACGGACAAATTTCTCGTCCGTATATATGCGTATTAGCCAAATAGTACACCGCAAAAGTATACCTTAGTTTTGAAATCTGCAAGACTAAGGCTGAAAAATTTTTCTCGCAGGTGGTATGTCCGTGTAACCAATATATGATAATAGTCATCGGGATGTGGAGAAAAAGGAAGGAGCCGAGCACACGGAGTTCATCTGAATAGATAGGGGAGAATGAGGTCTCAAAATGGATGTTTTCGTGTAAGTTTGACGAAAGATCTCACCCGGGACTGTAACCGAATCGACAAATGTGCGTCTAAGCGATGAGATGGAGAAGCAATCCGACAGCTACTATATCAGTGCCGTGCAGGCGGGCGATACAGAAAGTTTCGCCCCTTTGGTGGAGCGATACAGCGACATGCTGTATGCTCTCCTCTGTCGGCTGCTACAGGACGAAGAGGATGCGGCCGATCTGCTGCAAGACACCTTTGTAAAGGCTTTCAGGCATATCGGTCGATTCGACGGTCGGAGTTCGTTCTCCACATGGATCTACCGAATCGCCTATAATGAGGCGATAGACCATCTTCGTCGCCGCAAGGCCTATGTAACCGATCGGGTGGAGGAGCTACCCGATGTGCCGGACGAAGATCTCGAACCGTCCGGAGAGGATCCGGAGCTGCTGCAGCAAGCATTGGATTCGCTGCCGGCCGCCGACAAAGCCTTGCTGCTCATGTTCTATTCGGATGACTTGTCGGTTCGGGATATAGCGGAAGTGACCGGTATGTCGGAGTCCAACGTGAAGGTCAAGCTCCACCGACTTCGCACCAAACTCTATAAAATGATGAGAAAATGAAACAGAATATAGAAGACAAAAAGCTCAAAGAGCTGTTCCGACAGTTACCCAAACAGCCGGCCGGACTCAAACAACGCTTCGACGTGATGCGTGCCGTAAGAGAGGAAGCTGCTCGGCGCGAACGGCGTGCCCATCGTCTGTTCGGCATCGCCATGGTGGGAGTATGTGTCCTTGCGGTGGTTGTCTTCGTAGTATTAGACTCCAAGGGATTGTTTAGCGGTCTCGATTTCGATAGCTTGGTTCAAGACCGATCTTTCCGCAATCCCTTCGTCGGTTTGGGCAGCGATATAGCCGGAGCACCTCTGATCTTCCTGTCCGTGGTCATCCTCTTCGGGCTGTTCCTCTACGAACTATATCGCAACACGAAGCATCGCGACACCAAGTCATAGACCGTTCCGACAACCTACGCATCCCGTCGAAAAAAAGGAGGGAAATACATCAAAAATCCGATTTCCCCCTTCTGACAAACGCTCGACTACTTGGCCTCGGAGTTTTTTCTGATCTCGATACCATAGGTTTCTTCTGCCAATTCAATCATGAGTTTGTAGGCTTCGTGCCCTAAGCTCTCGCATTTGAACTTGGTTTTTAGGAGACGAACTTCTTGCGGAGTTGCTCCAACTCTTCTTTTTCACCGGGCGTTAAATCGCTGTTGGGATTAGGGGATGCTTCCATCGTTTGTTCCGGAAGAATTTTGTATTCCAAACCAAATTTAACGTCAGTTCGATCTAAGCGGAAATAGGAAAGTTAGGGTTTCTGATGATTTCAATATTGAGTTCAGGCTTTTTAGGCAGGATGTTGTAAGCGATGATACTGGAGATCAGGTTGGTGACAAAATTGTTGACACTGCGATGTCTCGTGTGCTCTATCGGGCAGAGATTTTTGAACATATCATTGACCGTTTCGATCAGGGCTCTCTTTCTCAATAAAACTTTGTCATATAGATGCATCAGGGAGTTCTTCATGTTCTTTTTGATTTTGGTTATCATGTGGATGTCATCGACAAAGAGCCGGTCAAAAAGGTTTTGGGAAATGTAGCCTCTATCGGCAATGAGTTTGCCAAAAAGATTCTTGGTGAATGTTCCGTCTTTCAGAGGTTCTCTGTCATCACAATTGCCCGGTGTGATTTGATAGTTGATGATTTCACCCCTGTCGTTGATAACAATATGTAGCTTGAATCCATAAAACCAACCCATGGTGCTTTTGCCTTTTTGAGCCCATCCCCTCATTGTCCTATGCCCATGAGCTCGTTTGATATGACAAGCCTTCAGTGGGGTGGAATCGATGAAAGAGATGCCTGTACATTGACCCAAACAACACATATTGAGAAATGCTATCAGCTTGAAACCTACCCTGCTTTGCAGCTCCACAAAGCGATTATAAGAGACAAGATGTGGGAACTCGGATCGACAAGAATGGGTGATGTATTGAAGATAAAAAGCTTTCAAATCTCGGTATCTTGACAGATGAAAAAGGATCAGGATGGTCATGACCTCACTGTCCGACATCTTAAACTTTCTATTCCTGCGTTTTTTGTCTGCCTCTTCGAGGGTCTTTTTCTTGATTGCTTCATCAAAAAGCTTGGAGAAATCATCTATGATGCAAAAAACATCAACTATATTTGTCTTCATAAAGTAGCGTTTTGTTTGTTCGTATCTTATTGATTGTCAACAGCTAAGATACAAATAATTCGCTACTTTTTCAAGCATAATGCCCACGTTCTTTGGGCGTTTAACCCTAATCAGAAAACAAATCCATTGGCTTTTTCTTACGTCGAACTGACGTTTTCTTACGTCGAACTGACGTAAATTTACGAAGCCAATCCTTAATAAGTCCTTGGGCGATGTTGTACTTCTTCTCGATGGCATACTTGCTCCGGGTGCTGCCGAGATATTCTTTCACAATGTGAAGACGCTCGGAATCGGTCAAATGTTTCGACATAATTAACAGTCTTTAGACCTCTCTGCGTGTTAGCTTTTTTCAGTACACGTCACTATGGTCTCGCATGAGAGGATACTATGGTCTCATACGAGAAGATACTATGGTCTCACATGAGAGGATACTATGGTCTCACATGAGAGGATACTATGGTCTCATACGAGAGGATACTATGGTCTCATACGAGAGGATACTATGGTCTCATACGAGAAGATACTATGGTCTCCTATGAGAGGATACTATGGTCTCATACGAGAGGATACTATGGTCTCATACGAGAGGATACTATGGTCTCATATGAGAGGATACTATGGTCTCATATGAGAGGATACTCGAACATAAAAAAGCCACTCATACGACTCCCTTTCGAGGAATCATATGAGCGGCCATACAGAGAATGCTGAAATACTCCTTATCGAGAGTAGAGATTATTCTTCCAAAAGAATCTCAAGCACTTTGGCTGCCGAATAGGCCACGGGGGTACCGGGGCCGAAGATGGCAGCGACACCGGCCTGATAGAGGAAGTCGTAATCCTGCGCCGGTATAACACCTCCGGCTGTCACCAGAATATCCGGACGGCCGAGCTTCTCCAACTCTGCTATTACCTGAGGGATCAGCGTCTTGTGACCGGCTGCCAGAGAGGAAACGCCCATCACATGCACGTCGTTTTCCACAGCTTGACGAGCGGCTTCTTCCGGTGTTTGGAACAGAGGCCCCATATCGACGTCGAATCCGCAGTCGGCATAGCCGGTAGCGACCACTTTGGCACCACGGTCATGCCCGTCCTGTCCCATTTTGGCGATCATGATACGCGGCTGACGGCCTTCTTTCTTTGCAAACTTCTCTGCCAATTCTTTGGCATGGGCGAAGTCTTTATCTTCTCCCGATTCGGATGAGTACACGCCTGAAATAGTTCTGATTACTGCTTTATATCTTCCCACAACCTTCTCACATGCATCCGAGATCTCACCCAAAGAGGCACGCAGCCCTGCAGCTTTGACCGCAAGGTCGAGCAGGTTGCCCTCTTTCGTCTCCACGCATTTGGTGATAGCCTCAAGGGCTTCTTGCACCGCTTTCTCATCACGGTGAGAGCGGAGATCGTTGAGACGCTCTATCTGCTGCTTACGAACAGCCGTATTGTCGATCTCAAGAATATCTATAGGATCCTCCTTAGGCAGACGATACTTGTTTACCCCCACGATAACCTGCTGGTGCGAGTCGATACGAGCCTGTGTACGGGCAGCAGCTTCTTCGATACGCAGCTTGGGTAGTCCGGTCTCGATGGCTTTTGCCATTCCGCCCATCTCCTGTACTTCCTTGATGAGTGTCCACGCCTTGTGTACGAGTTCGTTGGTCAGGCTTTCCACATAGTAGGAGCCGCCCCAGGGATCGATTTCCTTGCAGACGAGAGTTTCCTCCTGAATATAGATTTGGGTATTACGGGCAATACGTGCCGAGAAGTCCGTCGGCAGGGCGATAGCCTCATCGAGAGCATTGGTGTGCAGCGACTGGGTATGCCCCAAAGCGGCTGCCATAGCTTCGATACAGGTACGTCCGACATTGTTGAACGGATCCTGCTCCGTCAGCGACCAGCCTGACGTCTGGCTGTGTGTGCGCAGAGCCAATGACTTGGGATTCTTCGCCCCGAAGCTCTTCACGATCTTGGCCCATAGGAGGCGTGCCGCACGCATCTTGGCTATTTCCATGAAGTGATTGACACCGATGGCCCAGAAGAATGAGAGACGAGGAGCAAAAGCATCCACATCAATACCGGCATCGATACCGGCTTTGAGATACTGCATACCGTCTGCCAGCGTATAAGCCATTTCGATGTCGGCGGTGGCTCCTGCCTCTTGCATGTGGTAACCGGAGATTGAGATCGAATTGAACTTGGGCATATTCTGAGAAGTGTACTCGAAGATGTCGGCAATGATCCGCATCGAGAATTCAGGCGGATAGATATAAGTGTTGCGCACCATGAACTCTTTGAGGATGTCGTTCTGGATCGTTCCGGCCATCTCTTCGAGCTTTGCTCCCTGCTCCAGTCCGGCATTGATGTAGAAAGCCAGGATGGGCAAAACAGCTCCGTTCATCGTCATGGAAACGGACATCTTGCTCAATGGAATACCGTCGAAAAGGACTTTCATATCTTCCAGCGAGCAAATGGAAACACCGGCCTTGCCGACATCGCCCACCACGCGCGGATGATCCGCGTCATAGCCGCGGTGCGTGGCCAAATCGAATGCCACGGACAGACCCTTCTGACCGGAGGCCAGATTGCGACGATAGAAAGCGTTCGACTCTTCCGCCGTAGAGAATCCGGCATACTGGCGAATAGTCCACGGACGCATGGGATACATGCCGCTATAGGGGCCTCGCAGGAAAGGAGGCAGACCGGATACATAGTCGAGATGCTCCATGCCTTCAAGGTCGTCCTTCGTATAGAGGGGCTTTACCATGATTTGCTCCGGAGTACGCCAGTCAGCCACGATGCCCTTTTCTTCCGCCCAGCGCGTAGCATCCTTAGCCACGAAGCCGGCGGACTTAATATCGATGTCTTTATAATTAGGTTTCATCTTTGATTCTTTGCTTTAGGGATGGATACTACCGAATACCGAATTTGTCGTTGAAGGCACGAAGCGTTTCGAGGACATTGGACTTCACATGCACATAGTTCCGGATGCCTTTAGCCTCAAGATCCGCCATACAAGCCGGTGCACCGGCCACTACGAACTCGGCACGGCCGGCAAGATAGTCGAATGCAGCCGGAGCATACTCGGCATATTCATCGTCACTGGAGCAGAGCACTACGATATCGGCTTTTGCTGCCAATGCCGCATCCACACCTTCCTCCACGGACTTAAAGCCCAAATTGTCGATCAGCTTGTAGCCGGCACAGCCGAAGAAGTTGCTTGAGAACTGAGAGCGTGCCAGACGCATGGCCAGATTGCCGATAGTGAGCATGAAGACGACGGGCGTTTTGCCGCTCTTTTCCGTTGCGAGACGGAGAGCTTCGAATTCGGATGCCCCTCGACTGAAGTTCAGGGGTTCGATGGATTTGACACAGTTGCAGTCATGCTCTCCCTGAGCAAGAGTGATCTTGTCGCCGGCAACTTCCGTGAAATTGGGGAACTGGTTGGTCCCGAGGAAGATCTCGCGGCGAGTCGCCACCGACTGGTGGCGTTTGATATTGCTTGCATTGACAGCCTTCTGAATGCTTGCTGTCTCAGCAGCCTGAGTGAAACCGCCCGCATCCTCTACGGAGAGGAACAGCTTCCACGCTTCCTCTCCGATGGAGTTGGTCAGCGTCTCGATATAATAAGATCCGGCCGAAGGGTCGATAACCTTGTCGAAGTGGCACTCCTCTTTGAGCAAAAGCTGCTGGTTGCGAGCGATACGCTCCGAGAAGTCATCGCTCTGCTGATAGGTGACATCGAAAGGCAATACGGTTATGGAGTCCACTCCGGCTATCGCTGCGGACATGGTTTCGGTCTGTGTGCGCAGGAGGTTTACGTGTGCATCGAAAACGGTCTTGTTCCACATGGACGTCGTAGCATGCTGGTGGATCTTGGCCGTTTCGTTCTTGTACTGATCGCCATACGAGCCGACGATCTGAGCCCACAGCCAGCGAGCGGCACGGAACTTGGCTATCTCCATGAAGTAGTTGGATCCTATACCGAAGTTGAACTTGATACGTGAAGCGATTTCCTCCGGCTTGTAGCCGGCATCGGTCAGCTTGTCCAACAGCTCTGCGCCCCAAGCCAAAGCATATCCCAGCTCTTGGGTAATGAATGCGCCGGCATCGGACAGATTCACGGCATTTACATTGAGCACCCGGAAAGCAGGCAGTTCGCGTGCAGCATCCATGACGGGGAGTGTCATCTTCACCCAATCGGGATTGGATACGCCGCGGACGAGCTGCTTTTTGAACGGGTCGTAGCTGACCGAACCATGACATTTATTCGGATCGGCACCAACCTTTTTGACATATGCAGAGAATGCTGACAGCAGGTCTGCGGCACGTGTGATACAACAGTT
Organism: Porphyromonas gingivalis ATCC 33277; assembly: GCF_000010505.1. Lineage (GTDB taxonomy): Bacteria > Bacteroidota > Bacteroidia > Bacteroidales > Porphyromonadaceae > Porphyromonas > Porphyromonas gingivalis. The sequence continues at coordinate 498,038 of NC_010729.1, forward strand.
GAAATTCAATTCCACGGCTGTCAGCTCTATGTCTTTCAGCAAAGCAGCCAATGTATCTACATTGATATGAACCTTTTTCAGGTAGAAACCCAACGAGTCCACACCCTTGTTGAGCAGGTCAAGGGCTTTCTCATTGGCTTCTGCCACATTGTCCCCGACAACGATGTCTTGGCGTACGAGCCATTCGTTGTGCATTCGGGTGGATCGCACATAAGGGTACTCGTCAGGAAGAGAAGTCGTTGTCTTCAGATCCTCGATGTCCTCTCTGCGATAAAACGGATTGACATTAAAGCCCTCGTTCGTCCGCCAGACAAGCTTCTTCTCAAAGGGAACCCCCTTGAGATCGGCCGTTATCTTATCGATCCAGGCTTCTCTCGAAACCGGAGGGAATTCGGAAAAGAGCTTTTCTTTTTCTTTTGCCATAATTTTAACTTAGAGTGAGTATTGTGATACTTTATTTTTCCGACTGTACAATTTTATTTGCAACTAACAAAGTAAGCTATTTTACACTTACGAAGTATCTTTTACGCGCGAGAATCAGCACACTGAGATTTTGATGATCAAATAATACATTTGAGTAAAAAGGGCATTACTTTTGCTGAATCGGAAACGTTTTTTCACGAGAGTCTAATCACAAGACCAAACTGCAATAACCATAATACAAGCGTTATGAAAAAAAGACTTCTATCCTTATGCATGGCCTTGGCCATGTTACCGATCGCAATGTGTGCACAAGGCACTACACAATCCTCACACCACAAGCTCGGGAGCAATATTGACTACCCGATCAATCGCCTCTCTCCCGATGGTCGCTATATGGGTGGATGGAAAAACGGCGTATCCTATGTCTATGATACCCAGATGAATCAGACGTTGACGACTCTCGGAGGAGACAACCTAACCGTGTACCTTAAGAGCATCAATAACGACGGCAGTATATGGGCTTCACGGATAGACAATGAGGGCATTAAATACGGCCTCTACAAGGATGGCAAGTGGACGGATCTGCCCAAACCGGAAGGATTCTCGGGAGGATGGCTCCGTCATGTGACTCCCGACCAGAAATATACGGTCAATTCATACACGAACTCGCTGCCTGATATGACCCTGATCTCGGATGCTTTCCTGTACGAACGCAAGGAGGACGGCACATACCGGTACAGAAAGTTGATCAAGCCGAAAAACGACTGCTGGACCGAATCCGAAGTCTTCCACGTGGATCCGATGCAGATAAGCAACGACGGCAGAATCGTATTGGGACATATGGTAGATGGGCTCAGCAAATACATTTTCCCCATCATCTGGGAGAGAAATGCTGCCGGTGAATACGAATATCGGATCAAAGGCGAGTCATTTTGCTTCAACCTCGACCAACCAAGCCCGGGCAATCCTCCCATAGAGGAAGAAATGGTAACGGCCGAGCCGGGAACCCCTGAGTACGAAGAGCAGCTGGCGCAGTACTACGCTGCCGTGGAGCAATGGAATGCTTTGGCCGCTGCATTCTGGACGGGGAAAGCCCTCCATGGGTATCCATTCATGGACAATCAGGGTACGACCATCGGCACGGCTCTTTTCACGGGAGAACAGGACAAAGGAAGCCAGCCGTTGCTCCTCTCCATTGCAGATGATTCGTATGCGCTGATTGAATATTACAAGACCGAGCCTTTTATGGTCACGAGCAGTGGCACGGCTTTTCTACTGAACCGGTTTATGGATGGCATCCACCACAATGTGATGTACACGCTCGGCTCCAATGAAGTCATTCCGTTTGACAAATGGTTAAAAGCGGAATATGACCTGACGCTCGAAAATGAATACCTCCATGGTTTCAAAGTATTCGTAGGCGAGCCTGCCATGAGCGACGATGGCAAAACCCTTGCTTTCACGCTCAAGTTCCCCAATGGGACGTACAAGAACCACTACTATCGTCTGAATAAGAGCCTCAACCTCCCGACATCAATGGACAAACTGCTTTCGACCAATCCATTCCGTGTTTATTCCAGTGGTAAAACGTTGTACACAGGCAACAGCACTCCCTGCGACATTCGCATCGTAAATACGAACGGACAAGGAGTTGCCAAAGCAGAAAACGTAGTAAGCTCATTGGATCTTAAGCATCTGTCTGCAGGTATCTATGTAGCAGCTATCACTCGCGACAAGAAGACGGAGTTCTTCAAGATAGTACTCGCGGACTAAGGCAATCGACCCAATACAGCCGAGAAAAGTCTGCTCCCCGGCAGACTCTTCTCGGCTAACAAAACCAATCACTCGTGTCCGATAAAGCAGCAAATAGCAATTTACAAACCGTTATATCTTACGCAGATCAGCGGGAAAGGCTTACGTCGGACACTATTTTCACAACTTATACACTCGACGCCCCCTATTACACTCGAAAAAAATATCGAAAAGAGTTCGATCGTCTGAATATATTTTCTACCTTTGGTGCTCTCTCAATCAGATTTATCGGGAACCATGTATCGGGACATAGAAGCAAAGAAAACCACCTTCGCGGACGACTGCATACCAAGTCGTTCTTTGCGCTTTTTCCGTTTGAAATCCCCTCAAATCCTTACTACTGACGATAACCCCGTAGCGGCTGTCGAAATGCCGAATAAAGGCATTTTACCCCCCCCCCCCCATTTTACATTTATAAACGGCTGACAAGCAGCCTGTTACAACCTTTGCAAGGCCTCCATCGGGAAGTCTCGCAGGATACCTCATACCCTTTCCCCTTTCTTTCGGGATCCACACCCCTAAGGGATCTCCACCAAGACCCCCGAGGGATCCCTCCTGAGACCCCTAAGGGGTCCCACCCGACACTCCTTAGGGATCCCATAGGAGACTCCTCGGGGGTCTCAATAGGGATCCCTTGGGGGTCTTCTTGGACTGACAACATTTCATTATCATATTAACCCTTTAACAACGTCAGTTCGACGTAAGAAAAAGCCAATGGATTTGTTTTCTGATTAGGGTTAAACGCCCAAAGAACGTGGGCATTATGCTTGAAAAAGTAGCGAATTATTTGTATCTTAGCTGTTGACAATCAATAAGATACGAACAAACAAAACGCTACTTTATGAAGACAAATATAGTTGATGTTTTTTGCATCATAGATGATTTCTCCAAGCTTTTTGATGAAGCAATCAAGAAAAAGACCCTCGAAGAGGCAGACAAAAAACGCAGGAATAGAAAGTTTAAGATGTCGGACAGTGAGGTCATGACCATCCTGATCCTTTTTCATCTGTCAAGATACCGAGATTTGAAAGCTTTTTATCTTCAATACATCACCCATTCTTGTCGATCCGAGTTCCCACATCTTGTCTCTTATAATCGCTTTGTGGAGCTGCAAAGCAGGGTAGGTTTCAAGCTGATAGCATTTCTCAATATGTGTTGTTTGGGTCAATGTACAGGCATCTCTTTCATCGATTCCACCCCACTGAAGGCTTGTCATATCAAACGAGCTCATGGGCATAGGACAATGAGGGGATGGGCTCAAAAAGGCAAAAGCACCATGGGTTGGTTTTATGGATTCAAACTACATATTGTTATCAACGACAGGGGTGAAATCATCAACTATCAAATCACACCGGGCAATTGTGATGACAGAGAACCTCTGAAAGACGGAACATTCACCAAGAATCTTTTTGGCAAACTCATTGCCGATAGAGGCTACATTTCCCAAAACCTTTTTGACCGGCTCTTTGTCGATGACATCCACATGATAACCAAAATCAAAAAGAACATGAAGAACTCCCTGATGCATCTATATGACAAAGTTTTATTGAGAAAGAGAGCCTTGATCGAAACGGTCAATGATATGCTCAAAAATGTCTGTCAGATAGAGCACACGAGACATCGCAGTGTCAACAATTTTGTCACCAACCTGATCTCCGGTATCATCGCTTACAACATCCTGCCTAAAAAGCCTGAACTCAATATTGAAATCATCAGAAACCCTAACTTTCCTATTTCCGCTTAGATCGAACTGACGTTTTAACAATTATTCTTATGCTGAACTTATCAGTCAAGAGCCAGATCATGAAGATCGGCAAGCACAAAGGCAAGACCATGTACTATGCCCAAGTGGACAAACCCCGAGTAATCGAGTACGAGGACGTCATCAAAGACATTGCAGAGATGTCCTCCCTGACCACAGGCGATGTGCGCAACGCCATCGACCGACTCGCCTACTACCTCCAGCGCGAACTCACCGAGGGCAATACCGTCAAGCTCGGACAGATCGGCACCTTCCGCGTGGCCGTTCCCTCCAAGTACGTGGAGACGGAGAAAGAGGTCAATGCCTCCATCCTCAAAAAGGCCAAAATTCAGTTCTACATCAATCGCACCCTCTCGGCCGTAGCCGAGAACATCCGCTTCGCCGTCTACCGCAACGGTCAGAAAGTAGATACCACCACCTCTCCCTCCACTCCGAGCGAAGGCGGCGGCGAGCAACCCGGCGGAAGCGGAGGCCTATAAAAAGAAAAAAGAAGAATCTCATTAAGGTAATTAAAAATCAATATCAAAAAAATCAGGAATTATGAAAAATATAATATTGTCAATAATGTTGATACTTTCAATCTGTGGAGTATCAGCACAATCTTTCGACAACTTTATGGAACAAAGAGGAGGAGAAGTTATTGCAAGAATGGCTCACCCGATGAATACATACGAAAGTTGCTCATATCAAACCAGAGGTAATAGTATCCTTATCAAAATTGAGTATAAGAAATGTACCACAGAACTGAAGTTCTATGCTATTGGTGACATATTCTATAACCTTGAGGTGCTTAGTGACACCGATTTTTATCCCCCTTTCAGAGCGGTACAGAATATAAAGAGTATCTTGTACACAATGATGGAAAATGAATTTCCGGAAACCATTGTGGCGATTGAAGATAAAATTGGGACTAAAATAAGAGAAATGGATGGAAAGCAATTGGCATGTATGGCCTTTACATTAGCGTGGCTGAATTACAAATACTAAAAATACACCTGTTTTTATTATGTGGAATTCAATTTTGAGTATGTTAGGAGCAGAGATAATAATATATCTTCTTTTCTGCGGTGCTTTTGTGTCACAACTAGCAAAACTATCTATTGAGACTTTTGAGAAATTCATGGAGAAAGACCTGAAAGAACCTCTAAAGCATCCAACTGATGCTAAAGTTTTTCGGGAATATCGGGAAAGCGAGATTCTCTGGGGAAGAAAGTCAAAGTTCAGTTTCTTTTATTTATGCTTTATGCCTTTTGTTGCAATATTCATTCTCATTGTCATTATATTAGAAATAAAAGATCCAAGCGAATCGTTTACCTCTATTGTTATACCCCTTAATATAATAGCTATAATAATTTCGCGTATGATAATAAGGAAAAACAAAAAGTTTTTGAAGCAAGTTCTAGATATTTTAGGGACTTATCCTAATAGAGAAAAAACTGATTCATGATCTTTTGGGATGCTATGAATCTTTTCTGAACTATTATTAGATTAAATTGCTATAACGAAAAAGGGCTGTGCCAAGGGAAGGAATCCCATAAGGTACAGCCCTTTTGCTATCATGATAGAACCAGGTATCCGAAAACATAGAGCCTTCGATCGATTCGGACACCAAATCATATTCAAAAGTCGAGCAAGCGATAATGTGAGCGGGTGTGGCTCATGCTCTCCGGCAGTTCGTAATGCCACCACTCCCTGCGATAGGGTACCAGCCCGACCGACTTCATTATGCGACGTAGCAACCGGCGGTTCCGGACAGCTTCTCGGCTGATCAGGCCGTCTGCGGCCAAGCGTTCTTCCTGACCCACATGTGCCGCTCGGCCAAAGTGATCGACAGGAGTGCCCATATCCAACGGTTTTCCATCACGATCCACGATGGTAAGATCTACAGCGACTCCGTAGTTATGCTTCCCTCCTCTGTTTCCGTTGGCTACATAGACAGCCTTGGAAGTTCCCTTCACGAGGGTGTACATACGCCTCTGTATGCTGATGGGACGGGATGCGTCGTAGATGAGTAGAGAATAGTCCGGATATTCTTTGCGTAGCAGTCGCTGCGCTTGACGGATGCATTCGGCAAAGCCCTTTTCGAAATAGGCTTTATCGAAGTCGCCGTACATATCTTCGCCCACGAAGTTGTCCGTCGTAGAATAAATGAGGGCGAGACGAATCGTAGTGTCGAGACGGTGAATATCGACGTAGCCTCGTATGCGGAAATCTTCTTCGGAGAAAGTCTGCGCACAGAGCATCGTATTCAATGCCATCGCAACTGCAATACCGACAAAGAGACGATACATCGAACCGGACGAAAGAGAGGGAAAAAACGTCTTACCGCTGTTTCAGGATGGAGTTCAACACGCGACAGGTGCAAATCAGCTTGCCACTCTTGGTCGAATAGATATTGATACTCCATACGTGTGTGCTGCGTCCCTGGTGCATAATGGAGGCTTCGCCCCGAAGCACATCGCCTTCAAGAGCCGAAGAGACGTGGTTGCCACTCACCTGCAATCCCACCTGTATCTCTCCCGGATTGCAGAGTGCCACGGAACCGAATCCGGCAAGGGTCTCTGCAAAAGCCAAGCTGGCTCCTCCATGCAAAATACCCATAGGCTGACGAGTGCGAATATCCACCGGCATCGTTGCCTCGACATAGCCACGCGCGATCTTGGTGCAGCGAATACCAAGGCTCTCCATGAGCGTACCCGGCACAATGCTATTGACATCTTCTACGGAGAAAGGAACGGCTTCATATTCGTGTCGGATATACTTGTCCACCAAGTGGGCGACGCCATTCTCCTCGTTGCTCGTCGTAATATAGTCGGCACAAGCTTTGACCGCCTCCCGAGCGTTCGCCACGGCCACACCCAAGCCGGCCAGTTGGATCATCTCCACATCGCAGTAGCTGTCTCCGACCGAAACAAGTTCGTCGCGCGACAAATCCAACTTGTCCAAGAGGTCGGATATGGCTTTTATCTTCTGCACCTCGGACGGAAGGCACTCAAGCAGCGTTTCCGAAGAGCGGAATATATTCAATTTGTCTCCATAGTCGCGCCGCATCACGACCTCCAGCTCTGCGATTTTCTCTGCCTCACCGACAAAAGAACACTTGATCACCTCCGAAGAACGAGGATGTTTGGATACAAGCGGCTGGCCACAAATATCCGATTCTTTCACTGCAAGGGGATCATGGGGATCGGTGGAGAATATGGAATCCTTGCCGAATGCCAACAAGGTAACACCTTCGGCCCGGGCACGAGCCTCCAACACATCGACAAAAGAGGTAGCCATCCGGTGCGAAGCGATGACTTTGCCCGAGCGACAGTTTACGATCTGTCCTCCGTGATAAGGGATGAGATAGCCGCTATATTCCCTAAGATTCAACTCCTCTGCGAGTGGCTTCAGTGCCGCCACAGTACGACCGGAAGTGAGTACGACACGGATCCCCAGCTCTTTCTGGATATAGAGGAGTGCATTGCGGTTCTCTTCCGTCAGCTCATACTTGTTATTGAGCAGGGTGTTGAATACATCTATGACTATGATTTTATACTTCATTGCAGTAAAATTTATAAAAGAGAATTAGAAAGTCCAGCTAAAACCGGCGAAACAATGGAACGGCTGCATCGGATAATAACCGATAAGCTCTGTCGTTTCCGCCAGCATATTATCGATTTTGAGATAGAGGCTCAAGTTCTTTTTCAGCTTGTATGAAACATCCGCACTAAGAAGATGTACATTACCGATACCCAAGGCTTCCGAGCCAGCCGAGCCGAAAGAATACCGATACCGTCCGTTCAGCTGTGTATATCGGAGTCTGACATCCAATGGGGCAATGGGATGAACACCTACTTCTGCCTTCAATATAAGATCGGGCTGCATGGAGGCGACAAGCCCTCCATCCAAATTCCACTTGCCATAGGATGCGTCTACCAGAAAGCGGAGCATATCGCGATAAGAGTATTCCAGCTTACCACCTGCGCGCCAGCGGCTGCCGTCGGCATATAACGGCAAGAAACTCACATTATACTGATACAAGTCGGATGGATTATATAAGGGTAGAGTCGGAGTATAGAAAGGCACACCTGTCAGCTTGGAGAAGTCGCCATAAACCTCCATACGTACCACATCGGCTATATTCCCCTTCACCCCTAATTGGGCGGTCAAAGCATTGCGCGAAGGGAGTACAATCGTATTGGGCATCAGGTAGGGCATCTCCTCCTGCATAACATCGGCGAGACCATTTCGAATCACACCGCCGAAGGCTTTCGCATACACACGCCATGAAGGGAAGATACTAAGCGAAGCATCCAGTTTAGGCCAGAAAAACAACCTCCCTTTGGTTCCGAAATGGGAAGAAATCCCTACTCCGGCCTGTATGTTCCATTGCATATTGTCCGAGTCTCCGACAAATCCGATTGTGGGCGCGCCCTCCACATAATACAGGTTGCGGTCGGTTTCGGACAGAACGCCCGTTTGAATCATTTCGCTGTTTTTGGCAAAAAACAATCCTCCCGTACGAACTTCGACACCGAGCTTAATATCATCGGACAACTCATTACTCATCGTCACGTTCAGTTCAGGCGTATGTTCTGTGAGAGCCTTCATCGGATCGGTACCCAGATAGGGAATAGAACGGAAGAAACGATAGTCGATCCTGGCATCGATCACATCATTTTTTGCACCCAAGTATACACGGACGTTGTGGGTCCCGTTGTCCATCTGAGGAGTAACAGGTGTCGATAGCTGAGGGATGCTGCCCACATTGGTGGTAGCTCCCCGTCCGTAGTGATTGAAATAATGGTTCGAATAATACAAGCCGGTAGCAAGCACAAAGGAAGGCCTGCGCTGCTCGTAGTCCACTCCTGCCATCATTCGTCTATCCTTTCTGTCGCCGTCGAAGTCACCGGTATTGAAAGCCGATTTCATCCCACGATAGGAGAGGAAAAGATTCAGTCTCTCCTGCTCTGCATCTATCAGACGATAGCCGGCATCCATTCGCTGGTTTAGCGTATGACCGATACCGATATTCAGGTACCCCCGGTGCTTCATATGACCTTCCGTTGGCAGGATATTCGGAAGATTGTTCCTGCCTGAAGAGGAAACTTCAGGGACAAATCCGAATGTACGCTTATTATATTCCGGACGGAAAGGTTTTAATCGAGGTTCGATGGCCTTGTATGCAGCCGGAAGCGGATCCGCATGCTCCATCTCCACAGTCTGGTCATTAACGATAGTAAGCTCCCTGCGCAGCGTGTCGGGGCGTTTGGTTTCTGTATTTCGTGGGGTTTGACCGCAAACGGATGATACAGAGAGAACCATTATGACGGCCGTATATAATTGATATTTCATGATGCTGTTCATTATTTCCAACTCAGAGTGATGAATCGTACAGAAGATTATTCAAGCCGTTGGGCTATCTGTTCGTGAATGTCATCCTCATGATTGGGATAGTTCTTTTCCAAGCTTTCCAAATACTGCCTTGCCGTAAACGTATCCCCTTCTTTCTTATAAATATCGGACAAGAGGATGAAACCTCGTGCCAACCAATACTGCTGAGGAGTACTCTTGGCAATAAATTTTTCGAGGATAAACTTCGCCTTGGACAAACGCTTGGCTTCCATTTCCAGCTGTGCCTGCATCACGACGGCTTCGGCACCTGTGGCCGTTGAGAAATCCTCGGCAAGGAGTTCATAGTCGGCAATCGCTTCCCGATTCATCTTCAGAGCCTGATAACTTTTGGCACGATAGAGACGAAGAGTATGAGGCAGAGCTGCCTGATTCTTCAATCCGGCAATGACGTCGATCACCCTCCGGTAATCCTTATCGGCATAGGCAGACTCGGTTACTCCCTGCACCGCCTGATCGCGGACAGCTTCGGCACCATCCGTATCGAGTACGGATTGGAATGATTGCAGCGCAGCCTTGTACTCTTTGCGTTCGTATTGCATACGACCGAGACGCAGGCGAGCATCGATCTTATAGTCTTCGGGCAAACCGGGGCTGTTCACCAACCGTGAATAGCGATTGTAAGCCGCATCGGCATTGCCGGCCTGATAATCGAGATCGGCCAAGTACAATTCCGCTTTGTGCCGATCGCTTCCCTGTGGATAGCGCTCCAGATAAGCCTCCAAATCTCGACGAGCATCGGGCTGGCGACGGCGATACTTGCGCTCGGCCGAAAGGAAACCGAGCTGTTCCGTCTCGGATGGAGCAATGGACACCTTATCTTTCAGACCACGCACATAGGCAGAATACTCATCTATCCGATCCTCTTCCAAATAGATAGAACGGAGATCCGAGAGGGCTACAGTCGTCTCTTCGCTACGAGGGTAGCGGTCAATGATCCGTTGGTATGTGCGAATAGCCTCTTTCGTTCGACCCGTATTATAATAGAGCAGACCCAACTGCAAGGACGACTGTCGGGCTTCACGGCTGTCGGGGCTTCTTTTGACAACTGCATTGAAAGCTTCTTCTGCCACGTTATGCTTACCGCTAAGCACTGCACCACACCCCTTTTCATAGAGAGCAGCTGTCAGATGGCGGCTATCGGGGAATTCCCGAATGAGCTTGTCCAACGTTTGGATCTGATCGGCATACTGTTTGGCCAGTCCCTCCAACCGTGCACGACGCAAAAGGGCATAATCACCTCCGGAAGGATAGACGCGGTAAGCCATGGAATAGGCTTCGCGTGCACCGTGGAAGTCGCGCTTCATATACCTACAGTCTCCGATACGGGCATAGGCATCAGCCGAGAGATTCGGGGCAATACCGGATCGGGATACATACTCTTTGAAGGCCTCCAAAGCCATATCGTAACGTTCGGCATTGAATAGAGAATAGCCCAGACGATAATATCCTAAAGGAAGATTCGCCGCATCACGATCACCGGCGGCCGAGATATAGGCTCTGTAATCCGCAGCTGCAGCCGGAAAGTCACCGGCTCTATACCGCAGATTGCCTCGAAGGAAATATGCTTCAGGGAAATATTCCCCTTTGTTTCCCATAGATATACTGCTCGACACAAAAGAAAGCGCTTCACTGTCATAGCCCGCTGCTTCCTTTTGTTCTGCCATACGGTTCAGCACAAACTGTTTGGCGGCCAGAATGGAAGCCGTCGGCTGTGCAATCTTTTGGATCGATCTAAGGGAAGAATTGTAATCCTTGCCGGTGAAATATGATTCGACAAGAATAGCAGCCATCTGTTCGCGGTGGGAAGATCGGGGAAACTCATTGAGGAAGTTCTCCGCAATGCGTACGGACTGACCGAAGCTCGACTGTCCCGTACTACGCATGAGCATAGCCATATTGTACATTCCGACCTCCCGTACCGGCCGATTGACGTCCTGAGTCGCAGCTTTCTCGAAAGCCATAAGGGCCTCGCTCGTCATCCCCTCGGCCAGCTGTGCCTGTCCGAGATAGAGAGCCGACTCTGCACCGAGAGAACCGGCGTCAGTGGTAGCAGCGGCAAGTGGCCGAAGTGCTTCTTTCATCAGACCTTGCTTATAGTAAGTGACACCAAGTGCATAAGCATCGGCAGGCGCGATACGATCCCCTACCTTTTCGCTGTAGTCGGAAAGATAGTCGATGGTTTTGTTCGAATCGCCCAAACGGTAGTAAGCATTGCCTGCCACACGCAGGAGTTGAGGTCGCTGTCTCATGGACGAATTGCGCGACAAGAGTCTGTCGGCTATTTCGGCCGCTTCGCGGTAGTCGCCTCGCAGCAGTTGGATTTCCGCGATATAAGCATCGGCTTCATCCGCAAATTGCGGGTGATTCTTCAGTCGCGAAAGAGTCTGTTCGGCTTCGTCGATTCGGCCATCCTCTATTTGGATAGCAGCAAGGAGGAGACGAGCACGTCCGCCCAGCTCACCTCTGCTCTTGGAAGCCTTCAGCAGCATCTGCTCGGCCAAAGCATTGCTCTCGCTCAACTGCATACGCACGTATGCATAATAAAGCAGGTATGCAGCCAAGTCTTCATCGTTGAGCGTGCGATCGTCGATGTCGGAGAAAATGGTATTGGCACGCAAATACTGTTCATGCCGGATCATCAGCTCCCCTGTGAGGAGTCGCACACAGGATTTGTCGATCGATTCGGGGAAATTGTCCAAGAAATTGTCTGCCGCGCCGAGGACGTAATCGTGATCCGCTCCCAACAGATAGTCCGCGATGATACTATAATAATCCGCCTCCAAAGTGTGCTCTTGCCCTCCGTGCAAGCGATAGAGACGGAATTGGTCTAAGGCTCCCACATAATTTTGGCGGATAAACATCGCTCTCCCTTCGAGGAAAAACTCTTCGGCGGGCTCTGCCGCTTTATTTTGGGCTTGTGCCGTGAAAGTCATTGCTCCACCCAGCACAAGAGCCGATAATATCAGTTTTTTCATTGATCAGTCTGTTTCCTTATTTGTCTTCAGAGAAGCAGGTCGTAATGCCCTATTAACTAACTCTGAGCCATTGCCTTTTATTTTATACCTCCTTGACAAGGCCTGTGATAAACGCATAGCCGTCAGCTTTTTTCCTGCCGGTGGCAAGGATTCTCGCCATACCTTATCCGCTTATAACATTACACGATATTGATAGTAAATATACGCTATTCTGTCTGAAACCATGTACTCCACTACTAAAGACTTGCAAGGGGCTGTCAATGTCGTTCGGCCGACTTGACCCCATGCGTAGCACGGATCTTGCGAAGGAGGATGGATAGTGTCGAGGTATCGGGTACTTCGACCGTGAACACCCCTTCGAAGAGATTGTCCTTCGAATTGATCGAATAGGCTCGGAGCGATACGCCCGGTTCTTTATTGATGACCGAAGTTATGTTCGTCACGATGGCCAGATTGTCCTGTCCTATGACATGAAGTGTAGCCTCGTATCCGGTCGATCCCTTACCGCTCCAGCGAGCTTCGATGATGCGATAACCGTATCGGCTGAACATATCCGGCGCATTTGGGCAGTCCGTGCGGTGTATCTTGATACCGCTATTGCTCACGAATCCGAATACGGAATCCCCGTAAATAGGATTGCAGCATTTGCCAAAGCTGTATTCCACCCCCGTCATATTGTTGTCGATAACCAATACGTCGCTTTTTCCCCCTTTGACGGTTTCTTCCTCTTTGGGCGGATGCGCCACAAAGGTATCGGCACTGCGACGAGCTGCACCCGAACCGGCATCGCGTCTCTGCTCTTCCTCCAATTCATGAGAGTATAGCTCCAGTACCTCCTGCACATCGAGTCTGTCGGCCGCTATCTCCATATAGAAATCCGTCAGATGCTTGAACCCCTTGCGTCGTACCACGCGCGTGAATACGGCTTCTTCAAACGGCAATTTACGGTTCTTCAGACGGCGGTTCAGCAGCTCTTTGACCACGCCGATACTGCTTTCCATCTGCAAGCGAAGCTGCTGCTTGATCTTATTGCGTGCTTTGGAACTGACCACATAGGAAAGCCAATCCTTCTTCGGGGTCTGCTGAGCAGAGGTAATGATCGAAACGGAGTCGCCATTTTCGAGCTTATGTTTGAGCGGCACATTCTTTCCATTGACATTAGCTCCGACGGCCTGACAGCCGATGCGCGAATGGATGGCAAAAGCAAAGTCCAGCACACTGGCTCCCTGAGGCAACTTGATCAGTTCTCCCGTAGGAGTGAAAGCATAGATCTCATCGGTGAAGAGGTTCATCTTGAAGTTTTTCACCGTCTCCGCCGAATCGTCCGAGGAGTGATCGCGTGCCTCAAGCGTCTCGCGTACGGAAGTGAGGAACTCATCCAATCCGCTCTCGCTCTTGATACCTTTGTACTTCCAGTGAGCAGCCAATCCTCTTTCGGCCACCTCGTCCATGCGACGGGAGCGAATCTGCACCTCCACCCACCGATTCTGCGGTCCCATCACCGTAACGTGGAGCGACTCATAACCGTTGCTTTTGGGGATGGAGATCCAGTCCTTCATTCGCTGTGGATTGGGCTGATACATGTCCGTGATGATGGAATAGACATGCCAGCAGGCAGCTTTCTCATCTTTCACGGGCACATCCAATATGATTCGTATGGCAAAAAGATCGTATATGGATTCGAACTCGATACCCTGCTGACGAAGCTTGTTGCGAATGCTGTTGATGCTCTTGGTACGCCCCTTCATCTCGTACGGGATATTGGGCAGAGCTTCGTCCAGCCGACGGCGCAGCGGAGCGATGAAAGCTTCGATATAGGCATCGCGGCTACGCTTCGTCTCTCCGAGTTTTCTTTTGATGAAGTCGAAAGTCTGCCGGTCTGTATATTTCAGACAGAGGTCTTCCATTTCGCTCTTGATGGCATAGAGTCCGAGCCTGTGTGCCAGCGGAGCATAGAGATAAGACACCTCTGCAGCCAGGGCCGTACGCTCTTCGGCACAGACCATGTCTTTGGCCTGGCGCAGCAGATAGGAACGGTCAGCGATGATGAGCAGCACCACGCGAATATCTTCGGCGATGGAGAGGAGGAAGTGCTCGAAGTTGGCCGTATTGATAGCCGTATTGCGCATGTAGATCTCCGATGTTTTCAGCAGGAGGTCGATCAGGCGAGCCACATCTTCGCCCATGAGCTCGGCTATCTCCTCCGGTCTCATCAGTCCCTTCATCGCCGGACGATAGAAGAGGAGTGCTCCGATGGTCTCTATCCCCAGCCCGATCTCACAGGAGGCTATGCGTGCCACTTCCATGTTGCGCAAAAGTCCGTGCATACCGTTTTTGTCGCGATCGAAACATCCCAGCTCCGTAAAACGGCTCAGCAGACTGCGTACTTTCTTCACGAGCTGCCGATCGGGAGCCAGTGTACGAATCAAACTCGCGTATGAGGAGAGGAAGCGACTCCGCTCATCGGCGGAGAAAAGAGTATTGTCGTGTATTGTCATGAGGGATACAGGATGGGATAATGAATAGTGGACGATGGATCATACTTGTAGTCGGAAAGCATATCGGTTAGAGCAGAGGAGAGAAAAGGCGAACAAAGGATTCGCTGAATTTTTTTATCCGGCTTCTCTTTCGCCAGCGTTTGAGATCGAGCGGTTCGCTCTGCAACAAGTCCTCGAAGAAGATGGCTTCCAATCGGCGGACAGTAGGCTCGTCATAGATGATACCATTGAATTCGAAGTTATTTTCCAAGCTGCGGAAGTCCATATTCGTAGAGCCGATCGAAGCCACCTGACTATCCACCATTATCAGCTTGGAATGGAGAAACCCGTTGGTATAGAGGTGTACATGTACACCGGCCTGCAAGAGGTCCTCCACATAGGAGAAGGCAGCCACTTGTGGCAGACGGGCATCGCTTCGTTTGGGCACCAGCAGGTGTACATCGATGCCGGCCAAAGCTGCCGTGATGAGAGCATTATTCAGTCCTTCGGTCGGAAGGAAGTAAGGAGTCTCGATATAGACATGTTCGCAGGCACGTTCGATACAGTAGATGGTGGCCTGCTCGATGGTACGCCATTGCCCTACGGGGCCGGAGCGTACGAGCTGTATCTTCACACCCTCGTCGGATACGGGTATCGGCAGATCGGGATAGTAGCCGGAGAGATTGATGACTCGTCGCGATACGACATACCAGTCCAGCAGGAAACTGCTCTGCAAACCGGCCACCACATTGCCCATCATACGGAAGTGAGTATCGCGCCACAGACCGAGCCTGTTGCCCGAGTAATAGCGATCGGCCACATTCATACCGCCCAAATAGCCTATTTTACCATCTATAACGGCTACCTTCCGATGATTGCGGTAGTTTACGCGGCTGGACAGTATGGGGAAGAAGACCGGCATAAAAGGATAGGCTTCCACTCCGGCTCGGCGCAGTCGTTTCCAGTAGCCACGGCTCGTAGCCCACGAACCCACATGATCGAATATGACCCTCACCTTCACGCCCTCTTGCACCTTGCGTATAAGCAGATCGGACAGGCGACTGCCCAGATGGTCATCCTCTATGACGTAGAACTGAATATGTACATGGTGGCGGGCAGCCTCTATATCGCGAAAGAAGCAGTCGAACATATCCTTCCCTGCCGTGAATATATCCGGCGGCGAGCTGAGCATGACGGGGCTGTCCGAGTTGTTGTTGATCAGCTTCATGATGGGATTCAGCTGGATATTGTTCATGGCTTCCAACTGTGCTTCGGGGATGGACAGATAGTGAGGCTTCAGCATGATGCGCTTGTATATACGGCGGCTGACAATACGCCGTCTGCGCTGATCCTGTCCGAAAAAGATATAGACAATAAGCCCCAAGACGGGTACAAAAGAGACGACCAGAATCCACGAAGTAGCCTTCAGCGGATTGCGATTCTCGCTGATAATGACGGCACTGACGGCAGCCGTCATCAGCATGTATACGATTATTAAGAGTGCAATCATAGGTTGGTCGTCCTCTTAGGATGAAATCCGAATACGAACAAAAATAGCAAGAAAACCCATGGTGAGCGACTCCCACAGGTTCCTTTTTTCTTCTCGGAGAAGAAAGACTGTCAGCTCCGAAGGAGCGATCCGAATTCGATCTGTACCTCGAAGCCGACAGTCTTTGGCATTTACGCGCGAAAAAAAGATCATTCGCAGTACCGAAAAACGTGGCGCGTAAACTTTTCGGTTTTGGCTCGGGAAGTAAAAATTTCTCGCGCCGCAACGAAAAAATTCTCGCGCCGCTTTTCGGGAAAACACGCGCCGCAATCGGAGCGTTTCCGGCCTGAGAATTTCATTTTGCCCCTTTTCGATAATTATCCTTTTCCTTCCATTCGAGAGACGGCAGGGCTAAAAGGTGGAAAATGAGAAGCCTTCAGCGAGAACGATAGAGAGCAACGAAGTTCACTATCTTTGCCGGCGTATGCAAAAAGAATTATTCCGGCAATCTCCGGATTCCAATAAACTCATTCTTTTTTTCAACGGCTGGGCTATGACCCGTGAAGCCGTTTCTCATTTGGCTATTCCTCCCGAATACGACTTGCTGCACGTGTGGGACTATCGAACGGATACGCTGCACTTCGATTGGTCGCCCTACCGCGAGATATGCTTGTCGGCATGGTCTATGGGCGTATGGGCGGCCGAAAGGCTTTCGAGAGAGGGGAGGCTGCCTTCGGTCGTTTCGGCTGCAGCGATATGCGGCACCGGCTATCCGATGGACGATACGATGGGAATACCCTTGGATATCTTCCGTGGTACGCTGGACGGTCTGACGGAAGAAAACCGCCTGCGATTCAACAGGCGGATGTGCGGAGGCAAATCGCTGAAACACCTGTTCGAGGCACTGGCAGCGCGGGAAACCGACGAAATTAAAGCAGAGTTGGGACGCGTCTACGAGGAAGAGGAGAAGAGGCTGAAAAGCGATGATCCTCACCCTGTTGCTCCGCTTAGCTGGGATAAAGCTCTGATAGGATCAAAGGATCGGATCATACCGGCTAAGAATCAACAGGCTTTTTGGCAGATGCGAGGCTGTCGGAACATAGAGACCGTAGCGGAAGGCGATCACTATTTGTTTAACCGTTTCACCGAATGGGAGCAGCTTTGGAGTTGAGAGAGGTAGACAGCGAACTGGTCATCAAACGGTTTACTTCGGCTTTGCCCTACTACGAGAAGTATGCCGTGGCGCAGCATCGTATAGGGGAGCGGCTGACCGATCTTCTAACGGCTATGGGGCGTCACCATTTCGAACATGTGCTGGAATACGGCTGCGGCTGCGGTGTCTATACGCGCCAACTGGCTCAAACCGTTACGGTAAAGCAGTGGACGCTCAATGATTTATGTCCGGTCTGCGAGGAGTATATACGCGTAAGCCCTGTTTCTTTCTATGCAGGCGAAGCCGAGACAATGCCCCACACGGATACTTACGATCTGATCACCTCGGCATCGGCCTTTCAGTGGTTCAAGGATCCGGAGTCATTCATTCGGACGGTGGCAGACTTGTTGCGTCCCGATGGCATCTTTCTCTTCAATACTTTCTCTCCCGACAATCTTCCCGAGATAAGAACGCTCACAAACCGAGGGCTGCACTATCCTTCGACAGAGGCACTGATGAAATGGCTGGGGGCTGCTTTTTCTGCTGTGTATAAGCATGAGGAGCGGATTGTACTGACGTTCGATTCGCCTCGCGATGTACTCATGCACCTGAAGCGCACCGGCGTTACAGCGACACCCCGACACGAAGAGGTATGGACACGGAGCCGATTGGCACGATTCGATGAGGCGTATCGGGAACGGTTCTCCACCCCGGACGGACAAGTTACGCTGACCTATACTCCACTTTATTTCCTTGCAAAGTAGGATGCAGGAGGCGGCATACGGTTACCGATTTACTTAATCCATTGTCCGTTTTGGTTGTACTCGGCTATTTTTCTTTTGATATATCGTACAGCTTCTTCGATGAGGGTATCATGGCTATTGGCCAGGTCGCTATCCAAGAGGGAGACATAGTAGTGCGGTTCTATCCCGAACTCCACATCCGCACCACTCGGATCGGTCATCCTGCCGGCTGAGTAACGAACACCCCAACCACAAGGAATCTCCGATGAGATGGGCAATCCGGCACCACCGCCGGTCTTATCGCCCATAACGGTGACGAAAGGCAGGGACCTCATCTTCAGAACAAAATCATTGGCAGAGCTGAATACTTCCCGATTCGTCAGTAGTACTACGGGGCGCATCCATACGACTCCGGAAGAAAGCGTGTCCAAATAAAGGGGGAGAGGATCGGAAAAGGCATCGTGTGCCGGGCCGGTTTTGTGGCGGATATAGCCGGTGAGCATCTTTTCCTTGGTGAAGTGACGGGCAAATTCGTCCGCATAAGTAAGCTGTCCTCCTCCATTGCCACGAATGTCGATGATCAGAGCCTTACACTCGGTCAGCCGCGAAAGCATACCGCTTATATTACTATTGGAAATAGGTTTCCCAAAGCTTTCGTAGACGATGTAGCCGATACTGTCGGGAGCATGACCGTTGTATGTAAGTCTGCGGTATTTGAGTCCGCCGGCTATACGGTAATCGTGCCCCAAATACTTGCGTCTCAGGTCGAGACTCAGATTCAGAGGATAGTCTTCGTACCATTTCCAATAATGGCCGTAGTCGAACGAGCTGCTCAGATTGACATGACCGTCTTTCAGTTCGGAGAGGAGTTGTGTCATGACGAGGAAGAGAGAGTCACTGCTCATTTGGGGACGTAAGTCCCTATAATGCTTGTGATACATATCCCGCCATGTAGAGTCCTCAGGCAGTTTGAGATCGAAAAAACAATATCCCCGATCCAAGATTTTCCATAGAGCATCGTAGTTCCGATAGGGATCGAAGGTAAAATCTTCCTTCGTGGAGCATGAGCTGAAAGCCAATGCAGACAGGAGGATAGCGAGCAATCTCTTCATCGTCGTTCTAATCATGATAGTAAAGACTGGTTCTCCGACCGGTAT
The DNA here is from genome assembly GCF_000010505.1 of Porphyromonas gingivalis ATCC 33277. GTDB lineage: Bacteria > Bacteroidota > Bacteroidia > Bacteroidales > Porphyromonadaceae > Porphyromonas > Porphyromonas gingivalis. Next base: position 517,429 of record NC_010729.1, read on the forward strand.
TCATGGCTTTGCGCCCACGGAATCGGTAAAATTCCGTGACGAAACCGATAAAAGCCGTATGACTGTGGATTCGAGTATCCAATGCGTTAAGCGAAGAGCCCAAATGGGAATAGCGATAACCGACACGAAGCGTACAGAAGTTCCGAATGGGAATATCCGCCGTTATGAGTGTCGTGAACCGAGTAAACTTGCCCGGATAAGTGAAATGCAGGGAGCCTGCAATGCCGTTATTGAGCAAAAAATTCTCGTAATAGCTCTCACCAAAACCATTTCCATAGGCTATACCGAAGAGATTGATTTGGGAGAGCAACCGAAAATACAGGGGAAAAGTTTCGGAGGGGACGTAGTATCCTATCGAGGCTTGGGCGATGGCATTGGTGTAGAGCTTCAATGTCGCAGGATTATTGCCGTTGCGTGTACTATAAATTCCTCCAAGCCCGACTTCCAAGCCCGGGCCGAATGCCAAGCGCAGATTGTCCATCCACGCGGCTCGCAGATGCTTAGCGCCAAGGCGGTAAAGAGCCGCAGCGGAACCGTTATACAGCAGGGAATAGAAATGAGCATTATTGGCCGGATTGTCCATCAGGGCAAAATCCAGTTCATGCCCGGTACGGATCATCCAACGGGAATCGGAGACTTTGAGAGGGAACGTCTTCTCTGCCAACAAATTCAGTGTCCATCCTCCATAACGAAGGGGTGACAAATAGGTGTCGCGCGTTATGCTTCCGCCACCACCGACCATATAGGCGGAATGAATGCGGTAGGCGGACTGCTCCGTGGGCAACTCTCTACTCGAAGAATCAGTTGCAAAAGCTGTATTGCTACCGTGGGAAGAATCCTGCCCCCATGCCAACAATCCGGTGAGCAGCAGAAGCGGCAAAACAAATGCGTATCGTCTATTCGTTTTCATCGTCGTCGAATTGCAATCGCTGGATACCCAAGAGTTCGTCTCTTATATCTTCATCGGAAGCAACGGCTTCGGGTGCAACCTCGGCGAAGCTCTCGTCCGGATCGGTTGTTTCCTCGTCCGGTTCTTCATCACGAACGGGAGACAATTCTTTCGCTCCATCGAGCTTATAGGTAGTCAGTCGCTTGCCTTTGGCATGTATGCCCTTGACAGCGACAAAGTCTTCTCCCTCTACGATCAGTTCCGGACGAGTGGCATCTATTCCGGCGAAAGTAAGAGCAAAACGTGGGTAGCGCGTATCCGAGAGTAGAAGCAGGCTATTGCCCTCAGCTTCTCCTCCCAGCATATTATCCCGACTGCCGTTTTCTATCTTGAAACGCTTCAGATAAGGGAAGCCGGCTTCTCTGTTGTGATAGATGGCTGTCCAAACTTTTTCGGGACGATACTTCTCTATTCTGATCATGTTGGGGTCGAAGTGGTTGTTTTCCGCTATGGATGTAGTATAGCAGTCCCCGTTATCCAAGATTACCAGCATCGAATCGTTAGCTTGGAATTCGCCAAGATATTCGCCCTGCTCGTCGTAGTTCAGTCGCATCACGTCCCGATCGAACCAAACCTTCCGCCCTCCGAGGGTGGAAGCACCCTGCTGTTTGAACAGGATCTTGTGCACCTCTGCTTTGGTCAGCAGATTGCCCTTGCTGCTTCGCCCTTTGATGGCGACATTGCTAAAGTCTTTCTCGAAAGAAAGTACCCGCTGGCGAGCTTTCGGTTTGAGGATGATCCTCACGGTCTCTGCCTCGCCATTTTTATTGGCGGTGAAATACATCACCCGACTACCGGCCGTTTCCTGCGTAAGGTTGTACTCCTTGTCTCGCGTAACACCGGTGACGCTGAAACGTTTGATATAGAACGGAGCGGACTTGCCGTCGCGATAAATGACGTTGTAGATAGTTCGCTTGTCGTTTCGTTCGAATCGGTCGATATAGATCACCTCACGGTTGCCGATAAATTTCTTTTCCTCAACCTTCGTAATGAGGTACGTACCGTCGCGGAAAAAGATGATGACATCGTCGAGGTCGGAGCAGTTGCATACGAATTCATCGCCCTTGAGTCCCATACCGATGAACCCTTCTTCGCGGTTGATATAGAGCTTTGCATTGGCTTCTGCCACTTTCGTGGCCTGAATGGTGCTGAAACCGATAAGTTGTGTCCTTCGCGGGAAACGGGAAGCATAGTGCTCGTGCAGATACTCGAACCAACGGATGGTGTAAGCAGTAATCTCACGGATATTCTTTTCCAGTTCGGCAATATCCTTTTCGAGCTGAAGCATCATGGCTTCGTGCTTGGGCAAATTGAAGCGAAGGATCCGAGCCATGCGTATTTCCAACAACTTCTTCAGATCGTCGTAGGTAACGGGGCGAATAAAACGATGGGCATAAGGTTCCAGCCTCGCCTCTACATGCATGAGCGCATCCTGTTCGCTCTCGGCCTCTTCGAACTCACGATCTTTATAGATACGCTCTTCTATGAAAATCCTCTCGAGCGAAGCTGCCAAATACTGTTCCCGCTTCTCTTCCAAACGGATCGTCAGTTCTTGCTTCAGCAGCTCCCGTGTTCGCTCCGCACTATAACGCAGCAAATCAGTCACTCCCAAGAATACCGGCTTGTCGTCCATGATGACGCAAGCATTAGGCGACTGACTTACTTCACAGTCTGTAAAGGCATAGAGCGCATCGATGGTTTTGTCCGAAGATACACCCGCAGCCAGATGAATACGTATATCGGCTTCGGCAGCCGTCATATCATCTATTCGTTTGATCTTGATCTTGCCCTTTTCATTGGCTTTCAGAATGGATTCGATCAGGGAAGACGTCGTCTTGCCACAGGGCAGTTCGGTAATGCTGAGAGTACGATTGTCCAGTTTGCGAATCTTAGCCCTGCTCTTGATCTGTCCTCCGCGCCGGCCGTCATTGTACCGGCTGGCATCCATCATGCCACCGGTAGGGAAATCGGGATAAAGATCGAAAGACTCTCCTCTCAGATGTGCGATACATGCCATGAGCAGTTCACCGAGATTGTGCGGCAAGACCTTGGAGTTCAAACCTACAGCAATTCCTTCCGTGCCCTGTGCCAAGAGAAGTGGAAACTTTACGGGCAAAGCCACCGGCTCGTCCTCGCTGCCATCGTAAGAACGTTTCCAGTGCGTAATCTTATCATTGAAAAGAGTCTCCTGAGCCAAAGCTGAGAGTTTGGCCTCGATGTAACGACCGGCTGCCGCTTCGTCCCCCGTGAGGATATTACCCCAATTCCCCTGCGTTTCGATCAGATAGCCTTTTTGCCCCAACTGTACGAGAGCATCGTTGATAGAAGCATCGCCGTGCGGGTGTAGAGCCATAGTCTGTCCCGTCACCTTCGCTACCTTGTTCATACGACCATTGTCGAACCAATGGTGCATGGTGTAGAGGATGCGGCGTTGTACGGGCTTGAGTCCATCTTCTATATGGGGCACGGCACGCTCCAGAATTACGTAAGAAGCATAATCGAGATACCAGTTTCGATACATGCCCCCGAGATGGTGTGTAGCCATAGCAGGATGATCGACCGGCAGGCGATTACCGGCTTCGGGAAGCAGATCGGACACAGATGACTCTATATCCGGTTGTTCGTTGTCGAAAGAATCTGTCATTTGATTTGAATAGATCGATTTGTTCAGTTGAAAGAAAGGGAAGGGGGTAAGGAAAATCCGTTAGTTCTTTGGATGGCTGTGTCGCAAATTGCGAGGCGAGCATTTTCTGACGCTTTCGAGCAGTTGTCCCGTTGGGCAAAAGAAACGGCACCACGGCTGCTGAACGAAGATAGAAGCCAAGAGTATCAGCCCCGCCAAGACAAGCACCCATACCGATGCCGAACGAAAAGAAAAAGCTGCAAAAGGCTCCCACTTGGAGAGATCACCGGCAACGTTGAAGATCAACAACACGACGACGAGCAGGAGCAAATAGCGTCTTACCGAGGTGAGTATCTTTATCCACTGTGGCGGTATATGCACTTTCCGTCGGGATAGCTTCCCCATCAATTCCTGAGCTGCTCCGAAAGGGCATACCCAGCGGCAATAAAACGGTTTGTTCGTGATCAGAGGCAACAATACGGCCAAAGCAAACAGCCCGATGAGCAACCACTGTGTTGCAAAGGGAAATCCGGTACTCAGCCAATGGTAAGTACCCTCCAAAGAAAGGAACGTCCCTTTAAGAAAACCGAGGAATACAATACTAAGCGCAAGGAGATAGAGGCGAAAAGGTTTGGCCTTTGACGGGAAAAAAAAGCAAACCAAAGCTGTCAGAATGACGGCGATGGTTCCCCCTGTGCGGACGATCCCCCAAACGTCAGCTTTTTTGTTTTTTTTTTGACCGATATATATCTCCAAGCGTTTCTGCACACAAGTGATAACGGCTTCGGACGTATAGGTAGCTCCCGATACGGCATCGACCTCTTCGGCCAATGCCTCTTCGGCGGTCTTGCCATTCCAGCTTTCATATAACCCCGCCTTCTCCACTCTACGAGCAAAGCTCGGTGTCTCGTCATGCTCCAGCAGCATCGTGCCGAGGATGCGGTCATCCGGACCAAAGGCAATGACTACGGGAGTAGGCCCGTTGTACCCTTCCACGTGGTCTGTATAGGGCGATGTGTAGAGCAAGTAACCCAATTGACGCGCCTTGGTATCCATGACAATGGTACGAGTACTATCCTCTTGGACGATACCGGCTGCCATCGGGTAGAAACGAGTGATCTCATTGGAGAAAGCCTGCGAGGCCGTATCGGCTTTGGCGGTTTGCTTTGATTCGGATCCGGCCTTATTGGCACGGGCAAATCCCGTCACCAATATGATACCACCAAGGAGCAGAATCAGATTGAGCAGATAACGAAATGTACGGGAAGACAACATGGGCGTTTTTATGTTTGTGGCAGTATGCCAATGATTACGTGCAAATATAATGAATTCATCCTTGCCTATGGCAATCCGGCTGTAGCAGAGTGGTTCATGGGCATTCGGACAGAGCGAACGTAGAAAGGCCGGGAAGTCTCTTAGTCACAAACTACAAATTCACGGTTTTTTCTTCTCTTGCATATTCATTATGCCATCCGGCGAGGGTTCCTTGGCGGTGATGATTGGCTATCTGCTCAGCTCCCGTACGGGATGCAATCTCTTCAATTGGGTACAACGACACGTGCTCCGCTGTGAGCAGATTCGCTCTTTCATGCCTGTCGTTCGCAATGTGGCTGTCACCACCTTTATGGAGCTAAATACCGTTTTATGGACGTGCTATCTCCTCTTGCTGTTTGTCTATGACAATGCTTTATTGGGGGATAGGCACCCTGTGGCCTACGTCGTTGCTTTCGGTCCTTTGTTCCGTACCCTTTATCTTTTTGCTCGTCTGATCCGTTATAAGCGCACAGGGTCAGCTATTCGATATGCAGTCCCGACGGTGATCATTTTCTGGAACTTTGTAGAGATACTTCGTCGCGCATCCTTTATCCTTTTGCCTGTTTCGAGGCTCTCGGACTGAAAGGCAGAAAGCAAGAGGGGAAAGACTGCTGGAATTGAAAAATTCGTATCTTGCCCCACGAAAAATAGATTAAACTCATTCTCGGAACGCACTCTAAATCAATAGAGAGATACGATAGGGAGAGTATCCTGCAAACAGTAACGACAAAAAAGAGATGGTTATGAAGCTGATTAAAAGAAGTTTGCTCCTGCTTGGAGCGGTACTGCTGATTACGCTTCCTGCGTACTCGCAGAATGATGACATCTTCGAAGATGACATCTATACATCGCGAAAAGAAATACGTAAACAAAACCAAGTTAAAGACTGGCAAAACCAAGAGGACGACGGATACGGCGACGATACGGAATATACCGTGGCTTCCGATCGGGACATTGACGCCTACAATCGTAGAGATGGCCAGTCCTACGACGGGAAAAAGTTGTCCAAAGACAAGAAAAGAGACTCCACTCGTTCTTCTGTCCCCGGTCGCTATAGTCGCCGCTTGGCTCGATTCTATAAGCCGAATACGATCGTCATTTCAGGTGCCGACAATGTATATGTAACTGATGATGGTGAGTATTTCGTCTATGGAGACGAATACTATGATGACGCGTCGTCTGTAAACATTTACATCAACAGTCCTTGGTGCGATCCGTTCCCTTATACGTCATGGTATCCATCTTTCTCCGGCTGGTATAACTATACGTGGAACTATCCATGGTTCTACTACGGTAGCCATATCGGATGGGGCGGTTATTACCCCGGATATAATTGGTATTGGAGCTACTACTATGATCCTTTCTACAATCCCTATGGAATCGGTATGGGTTGGGGATATCCTTATGGCTGGGGCAGCTATTACGGTTGGGGTGGCTATCCGGGAGTGATACATCACTACCACCACTACCCCAAGAAGACCTATTCCAATGGTCAGCATTCCGGAGCTTACTATTCTTATGGCCGACCGGATCGTATCAAAGGTGGAACGTCCGGTGCCAAACTTGGGACAGGACGCTACGATAGAATTCAAAATTCGTCCTCGCAAAAAAATAAGTTCGGATTGCAGTCGAACAAACCCAATAATAATCTGCAAAATGTCAAGCCGGGACGTACCGGCCGAGCCAATAGAGACCGAAATATAGAAACGGTAACTCCAAACAACGGCCAAAAGCAGAATCGTCCCGTATTCCAGCAGAATCAGTCCGGCAATGACCGACCGACCGGACGGAATATCCGCAGCGAGAGACAGGGGGAAAATAACGATAGGACATTTTCGACTCCTTCTCGTAACAACAGTAACGGTGGCTTCTCCACGCCTTCTCGTTCTTCTTCCGGCTCTATGAGCGGAGGTGGCGGACGTAGTGGCCGGGGACGCAATTAACCACAATAGAATAGAACACATCTTTGCCGGTTATCCTGAAAGACTCGGTCTATCTCTTAGTTGCCCCCTTCTTTCGGGGTATGGCATAATTACAATTAAAATTTATGAGGATCAAGCCCTCTCTGAAAACGATGAAAAAGATATCAGCATATGTTATTGGTGCGGCACTTTCGGTTGCTTCCGGCGTGCCATCAGTTTATGCTCAAGGCGAAGCCGATGCTATTCGTTACAGTCGCACAGAGCTTGGAGGTTCGGCTCGTTTCCGTTCCATGGCAGGTGCTTTCGGTGCTTTGGGCGGTGACTTTTCTGCTATAGGACAGAATCCGGCCGGCCTGGGCATTTTTCGCTCTTCGGAAGTCTCGGCTACCATTGATTTCTCTTCCATATCCAATCGGGCAGCTTGGCAGGGATCAAGTGAGACCTTCAATAAAAATAAATTGCTTTTTACGGGTATCAGTTATGTCGGATCATGGGGCAAAGCCAACGAAGATGTAAGCGTCAATTTCGGGCTGGGGGCGAAGCGAGTGCTGGACTACGAGCGATCGTTTCGGATAGCCGGAGGTGAGCAGAAGTTTTCCGTGGCGGACTATGTGGCAGCTCAGACTCCCGGCAAAGCCAATCCGTCTCATTTCAATTATAATGGATTGGAGAGCAGTTGGCTTACGGACTTAGGGTATAATGCCGGTTGGATAGCTCAGCTTCCCGGCGGGTATGGTTTTGAGTCCATATTCAAGTATAAACAGAATGGTGAGTACCAGATCTTCGGGCCTTCCTCCACGGCTTTCGACCTGAAAGAGACGGGGCACGTATGGAACTATGACTTTGGCTTGGGCATTAACATCCAAGACACATGGTATTTGGGTGCGAGCATGACTTATAGTGATCTGCAATTTGACACGAACACTTTCTATCAGGAGAATTTTTCTTTCAACAATGGTGCTATCAATGACTACCTGAAACTCGAAAATACTCTCTCTACATCAGGAAGCGGACTGAATATCGGTATCGGAGCCATCTATCGTCCGGCTGATGCTGTTCGGATAGGTTTGTCCTACTATACGCCTACATGGTACTGGATGAAGAGTTACTATAGGGCTTATGGCTCTTCTTATTATTCTCAAGGGGTAGACTCCAATGGTCAGCCGCTTCCGGAGAATCTCTACTTCATGAGTAGCCAGACTCCCGAATCGTATAATACTTATCAAATGAGTAGTCCGGGACGATTTGTGGCTAGTTTGGCAGTCGTCGCTGGCAAAATCGGCCTTCTCAGTATGGATTATGAGTTGGAATCTTACGGCCAGATCAAATTAAAGGATGAGAACGGTACGGCCTACGTTGATAATAAGTTCATTTCAGAGGATTTTGGTTCACGCCACACCATCCGTTTGGGAGGAGAACTGCGTCCCATATCGCGTCTGAGTCTGCGTGCCGGGTATTCACACACTTCCAATCCCATTAAAAATGAAAAATTGAAAGCTTTCGATGGCTCGGCACAGGTGACCGTCTTCCCTATGGGGGCTATGCCTCATTACGAACTTCCGGGCAATTCCTATACCGTGACAGGAGGCTTGGGTTACCGTTTCACGCGTAATCTTTCGGGCGATTTGGCTGTGATCTATCGTAATGAGAAGAGTTACTACTATACTTTTGGCCGAATGGTATCGGACGACCCGAATCCTGCCAATGTGTTGGAAGTGGAATCTCCTGCACCGGCAAAACTCACTCGCTCTAACTTCAGATTAGCAATGACAATGTCGTATCGCTTCTGAGAAAATAGCTTGACGTGTATTTCGGTTCTGAAAAACGTGGTCTGAGAAGATTTTTATTTTGGTTCGGGAGTTGAAAAAATCTCGCGCCGGAACGAAAAGATTCTCGCGCCATTTTTTGGAGATTTTGGTTTGAGATTTTGACCAATAGAACCACAACTCAATCATAACAGCCTGCAGTTTGACCTATAGACCAATAGTATCCTCAATGTTTTTAGGGGGATGCGAGTTCTTAGTCCCGGAGTGGAATAACTCCGGGACTATCATTTTTTGATTTTAGGGGGATCCCCCCTGCCTATTCAAAGAGCTGATTTTCGCTCTCCGGTGGAGGAGTAAAAGGCTCATTCAGCCATTGCTTCAGATCAATTTTGGAGAAAGTGTTGATCCGCAGGGAAGAGACCAAATTAGACAGACACCAAGCGTATTTAGCCTTATACTTGAGATATACCAAAGGAGACTGTTGCACAATAACCCCCCCCTCTCATATCGATCAAGACAGACACAAGCATTGATTTGACGAAGAAAGGAGAGCTTCATGCGATCTCTCTGCAAACCTCAAGTAATCTGAAAAACACTTAAGAATCAGCTCTGCGGCAAAAGACTTCAATGAAAGTCCTATAAAATAGTTGCAAACAGCTGATAGTTAGCGCATTGATGGGAGCAGAATCAGCTGACAATCGCGTCCTGCATCGTGCAGGAAGCAAGAATCAGCTGACAATCGCGTCCTGCATCGTGCAGGAAGCAAGAATCAGTTGACAATCGCGTCCTGCATCGTGCAGGAAGCAAGAATCAGCTGACAATCGCGTCCTGCATCGTGCAGGAAGCAAGAATCAGTTGACAATCGCGTCCGGCACCGTGCAGGAAGCAAGAATCAGCTGACAATCGCGTCCTGCATCGTGCAGGAAGCAAGAATCAGTTGACAATCGCGTCCTGCATCGTGCAGGAAGCAAGAATCAGTTGACAATCGCGTCCTGCATCGTGCAGGAAGCAAGAATCAGCTGACAATCGCGTCCTGCATCGTGCAGGGAGCAAGAATCAGCTGACAATCGCGTCCTGCATCGTGCAGGAAGCAAGAATCAGCTGACAATCACGTCCTGCATCGTGCAGGGAGCAAGAATCAGCTGACAATCGCGTCCTGCATCGTGCAGGAAGCAAGAAACAGCTGACAATCATTCCTTATTTCTCGCCTATCGGCACAAGCATTGATTTGACGAGGAAAGGAATACTTCTCTGATGGAAACTTGGTGAAATTTCTATTTGCTCGGTGCCCATATACCGGAGGTTTGACCTTTCCCGAAGACACTAAGAATCAGCTCTGCAGCAAAAGAGCTCAATGAAACTCCCCCGCAACAGTCTCCAAAGAGCATCGTGATTAATGCCGTCCAAATCCGCACCTCTACTGCGTTTCTTGTTGTGCTGAGGAAGGATTTGATACTCAAGCGTTGCTTCAAATTCCGAAAGAAGGTCTCAATAAGCCATCCGGAGCGATACAATAAGGCGATATTACTTGCCGACAGCGCGTTTATGTTCGTCAATAGCTCTACCACCTCTGGCCACTCTCTTGATTGAAGACTGCAATATGCCTCAAAGGCTTATCGTATTTGTATTGAGTCTGCACATCGGTAAAACGAATCTTTTGATCCACCGGTATGTCTTGGTGTCTATGCTCAGGTAGCCCCAACTCCTCAATAATCTCATATTGTATTTGCAGGTTTTCCCGACGAACAATAGCATCTTCTCGACCAAAATGGTCTGTCGTGTGGTTATTGGAACAGTTAAAAGGTATGACAGCGGACATTCCTGTGTTTTTATACAGTTTTTCTGCCGATCGGTACCCGGAAGAAAAATTTTTTGTCAAGAATTTTTTTTGTTTGAGAAAAAAAAATACCTTTGCGGCTGTTTTTGGAATTTGTCTGATTTGAATGGATGTTTTTTGAGTTGCAATATCCTCAAAAACAGATAAATACAGGAACGAAAAAACCACAATTTATTATAACCAAAAACAAAAGGAAAAATGAAAAAAATTTTTCTCGGCTGCATAGTTGCAGCTGCTTTCTCACTTGTATCATGCAACAAAGAAGAAGTTGCATTTGATCCTGCCGGACAGGAAGCCGGTATCTCTCAGGCTCGTTCATCAGAAGTATCCGGACCTTCTGACGACGATGCAGCCTTGTTAGCCCAAACAGTAGCTCTTGCTCTGCAAAGTGAGGGCGTTTGTGATCGATTGTCGGATCTTGTGTCTGAACAAAGAGATGGAGACTTCGAAGTCTTATTAGATGAAGCCATCAACTCTGAAACCGGTATTCTTCGTTCTGGTAATGTCTCTCTTAAAGATGCCTTTGCAGAAGCATTCGAACAGTTGAATAATACTCCTACTCGCCAGAACGGCCAAAGGGATGAAAAAAATCAATTTGAAGGTTTTGTAACCAGTTTGATTTCATCCGATCCTTTGATTCAGATTGCCGTGGTTGGCCCTCATGAATATGATGATACTCAAAGAGTAGACCTCAGCTCACCGACAATCAAAACCGTATATTTGCCTGTCAATTTCGATGAAAAGAAAGAGGTGATGCTTCGTGCATACGATAGAAACGGTCGCCTCAGCTACATTAGCTCCAAATCAGATCCTACGGAACCAACTATTGTCGTAGGTAGAAACGAACGTGTACTGGCACTTCCGAAAAGTGCTCCTGCACCGGGAAATGGTGCGACACCTTTCTATAGAGGTACATCGCATAATTATTATATGAGAGGAAATTTTAATTCCATTTCAATTAGTGATCTTGTTGTCTCTCCTATGACTTTTTGTGATCGGGCAAAAAATCCTACGTTTTATGACTATATGTCAAGCGCAAAGTTCCGAGATCAAAGAGCAATGAGAAAATATGAAAGTGGATTTGGGGGAAGACCGGAGATGAGATATACAATTATACCTATTAAGGAGCCAAATATGCAATTAATCCATCGTCTTGATAATAAAGGCTGGTGGAATGGAAACAAGAGACCCATTGATCTTAGACTGTTCAGATGGGATAGAAAGGTTTTGGGGGATTATTATCTGGTTCATTGGGTTGAAGAAGATCCATCCTCTACTGAAATCTCTATAAACCCTCTTGTTCTTGGTAACCTTTTTGGTCTCAATATAGGAGACTTTCTATCAATAAAAATAGGTAATCGTGATGACGAAATTGGTGGTGCCTTAGTTTCATACACAGATCCGGCTTTGGAAGAGTTCCGCTACGATGTGGGAGAAGACTTCTCTTTCTGGATCAAGATAAAATAATAAAGACATAAAAAGACAAAGAAAATGAACAAGAAAGTATTGTTGCTGATAGCAGTATTGTTGTGCAGTATCGGCAGTGAGGCTGTAGCGCAGGAGAAGAGTAAGACGTGGACTTTACAAGCCGGAATAGGGTATGGCGATACAGAGTATGTAGGTCAATCCTTTGCTTCCGGTTTCTATGTCGGCAAAAGGTTTGTCGATGCCATCGAAGTAGGATTTACAGTATATAATTTGCTGCGTCAGGATAGAGAATACGGATTCTCCTATGCGGAGGCAACGGATCTTCCGTACTATTATATACACATTACGCAGTATGAGGATGCCACATGGAAGCGTCTTGAAGCCGGGAGTGCTACCTCCTATATGGCTGTTGCCGGTTTCAGCCCCATCAAGCTGATTTGGAAGAACAGCCGTCATGATTTGGTTTTAGCCGGTCAGGCAGGCCTTTCTTACAAACATGCTAACTATTTATATAGGGATGAGGACAAGATGCATGTCCTCGTGCGTACATACTCACATGCCAAGTTGAGCTATGGAGCGCGTTTGGCCTACGAATATCGCATCTCCAATACCCTTGGAGCAGGAGCTACCGCAACATACGATTTCGAACATGAAATCTTAGCAGCCTTGGCTACATTCAATGTTCATTTCTAAGAAAACAAGACCTTGATAAGGGAAAAGCAGGGGGAGCCGGCATGTGGTCGGCCCCCCCTTTTCTTTTTGGGGAGGTTATTGTTTGTCTCGATGCTCTATGGAGACTCAAACAGGTATTGCAGATACGACTGTCCCATCAAAGGCGGAGCATTTACTTAGCTGTGGAATGTCTATATTTGGAAGGTTCTAAAAAACAGACTGCAAAATGAATCAGATCAGCCTTCCGCAACGATCCTCCTTTACCTCCTGCCTGAATGGTAAGGATGTGGATCTCTACCATTTGACCAATGGAAAAGGAATAGACGCTTATATTACCAACTACGGTGCCCGAATCGTTGCCCTCATCGTGCCGGACAAAGACGGCAATCGGACGGACGTCGTCCTGGGGCACGACTCCCTACAGGAATACATCGACTCGGAGGAGCAGTATTTCGGTGCCGTCTGCGGCAGGTATGCCAACAGGATTGCCCGCGGTTCTTTCTCCATAGACGGCAGATGCTACAGCCTGCCGATCAACAATGGGCCGAACTCTCTGCATGGCGGCATCAGCGGATTTAATACGAAGGTCTGGGAGGTGAAATCCGCCGGCCCCTCTTCGCTTGTGCTGGAATACGTGTCGGCAGATGGAGAGGAGGGGTATCCGGGCGAGCTGGTCGTTCGGATCATTTACAGCGTCACGGATGAGGGCGCATTGCACATAGACTATCGTGCTACGGCGGATGCTCCTACGGTTCTGAATCTGACCAATCACTCCTATTTCAATCTCTCGGGTGCAGGCGATCCCTCCGTGCATGATCATACCCTCATGATACAAGCCCGGCATTATCTCCCCACAGACGATACGGCCATCCCTTACGGCGAGCCTGCCGAGGTCGAGGGGACGCCGTTCGATTTCCTCACGCCTCACGGCATAGGGGATCGGATCGACAGTGCGATGGATCAGCTCATTTGGGCAAAGGGATACGATCATACCTTTATCGTGGACAAGCCGTCGGGGGCATATGGCTTTTGCAGCCGTTGCGTATCGCCCAAGACCGGAATCGTATTGGATGTCTATTCCTCCGAACCGGGTATGCAGGTGTACACGGGCAACTGGATGAGCGGAAAGCTGAGGGGGAAGTCCGATCGGCGTTATCCGGCTCGCTCGGCCGTTTGTTTCGAGACGCAGCACTATCCCGATTCGCCGAACAAACCGAATTATCCTACGACCCTCTTGCGCCCGGGCGAAGTGTTCGAGTCCCGGACGGCGTTCCGATTCGGTATCGTCGAGTGATCTTCTCACAAGGATTTTGTATCAAACCAATCATAAACAAGCAGAAATTATGGAATTAGACTTCGTAAGGAGTAGATTCATCAAGCACTTTGACGGATCTACGGGTCAGATCTTCACTTCTCCCGGGCGCATCAATCTGATCGGCGAACACACGGACTACAACGGCGGTTTCGTCTTCCCCGGTGCTATAGACAAGGGCGTCATGGCCGAAATAAAACCGAATGGTTCGGACAAGGTAAGGGCATATTCGATCGACCTCAAGGACTATGTGGAGTTCGGGCTCGGGCCGGACGATGCTCCCCGTACCACTTGGGCAAAGTATATCTATGGCGTCTGTCGCGAGATGATAGCCCGAGGCGTGGAGGTAAAGGGATTCAATACGGCCTTCTCCGGGGATATTCCGCTCGGAGCCGGCATGTCCTCTTCGGCAGCCTTGGAAAGCACCTATGCTTTTGCCCTGAACGAACTCTTCGGCAACGGTATGATCGACAAATTCGAATTAGCCAAGGTCGGTCAGGCTACGGAGCATAAGTATGTGGGTGTGAAGTGCGGCATCATGGATCAGTTTGCCAGCCTTTTCGGGAAGAAAGACCATCTCATCCGTTTGGATTGCAAGACGCTCGAACATAAATATTTTCCATTCCATCCCCAAGGGTACAGGCTGGTGCTTTTGGATTCGGTCGTAAAGCATGAACTTGCTTCCTCAGCGTATAATAAACGGAGAGAGTCCTGCGAAAATGTGGTCAAGGAGATTAAGAAAAAACATCCCGAAGTGGAGTTCCTGCGAGATGCTTCGATGAGTATGTTGGAAGAGGTGAAGGACGAAGTCTCTGCCGAGGATTATATGCGTGCCGAGTACGTCGTCGAAGAAGTGCAGCGAGTGCTCGATGTGTGCGATGCATTGGAGCGCGACGACTACGAAACCGTAGGACAGAAAATGTACGAAACGCACGATGGTATGAGTCGTCTCTATGAGGTGAGCTGCGAAGAACTCGACTTCCTCAACGGCATAGCACGGGATTGTGGCGTGACCGGTTCGCGCGTCATGGGTGGCGGATTTGGCGGTTGTACGATCAACCTCGTCAAGAAAGAACTGTACGATCTCTTTGTCGAGAATGCCAAGAAGAGATTCAAGGAGCGATTCGGCCGCGAACCCAAGGTGTACAATGTCGTTATCAGCGATGGCTCTCGCAGGTTAGACTGACGGGGGACACTGTTTCATCAGCAGCAATAGCTGAAAAAGAAAAGAGGATATGCCGGCACTCGGTGCATGGAGCATATCCTCTTTTCCTATCTGCTTCCATTCCGAACGGAAGAGATAGTGGGGGTGGTGGAATTACTTTTTCCTGATGAGCTTGAAGATCTGTTCTTCTCCTTCGGTGACTAACTTCATCGTCTCGTCCGTCCAGCTGATGGCAGCTTTCTCTCTATTTTCTCCACCCCCGTCTCGTCTGGTGATGATGACAACCTCATCGTCACCGTTGCATTCGTAGTCGATTTCCTCTTTTGATTCCGCCGGTTTTGTCCCCATCCCTTCTATTCGGATGGTGAGCATGGCTTTGTTTCCTTCGTTGAATGCCAATTCCATATAGGCTTTGAAAGAAGGGCTGACGTTGTCTGCCGAAAGGTTGATTTCTTCGGGAGAAAGGTACCTCCTCCAGCACGTCCCTACAAAGGGGGGCGTTGAGTTTTGCGCTACCCCGACAAGGAAGGTCAGCATGCTGATAAGAATGATCGACAGTGTTTTCGTTGTTTGGTTCATAGTTTTTCGTTGTTCGTTAATAACCTCTTTCTATCAAAGAGGAAACGGACTAAGATCGGTTTTTATTATCGGAGATCGACAACTTCTACGCCCGGATAGTCTTTCTTCATGAGTCGGAACAGGCCGGGAGAAGCTTTCGTGCGACTGATACCGGTGATTTTTGTAACGATCTTTGTCCCATCTTCCAGAGTAATCATGGCACCGGTCGGACGTGAGTCCCGAGAATCAACCTGTAGCTCGATTTGTTTGATGCCGTTAGCCGTTTTAGGCGTGAGACCGATCACCTTTCCTCCTTTCGTCGGAGGCAGCATGGCTGTGCGATAGCCGGCTTCGGATCGGGTGAGAATGATCAGCGGGTTGATCATAGCCAATTCCGCATTCGTCGGGTGGGAAATGTTGAGCGTGTTCTCGGAAGCATCGTAGTAAGAGAGCGTTTTCTTGCCATCGAATACGGCAGTGATAGAGCCGAAGCTGAGCCGAAACTGATTGCCTTTGAGGATGAGGCTACCGGAAGAGAGGGGTGATGAGCCCATGTCGTTGGGAGCTATGGTCTCTGCCTGAAAGTCTATTCGTGTTCCATCGGGGTTTGCAAGGTGCTTGGCTGCTGCTTGCAGTTCGCCTTCTGCTGTGCGTTGGGCCAAACCCGTAGCAGGAATGAAAAGAAGCAGAAAGAGGATCCGGAACATCCGGATCCGGTGCAAGGATGTTTTCATTGTTTCTTTCGGATTATCGGAGTGTTTCGAACAGGCGTTCCAGACTCATTTCGTCTTGGATCAATACCTGTCTCGGTTTGCTGCCGTCCTGCGGCGAAACGATACCGGCACCTTCCAGTTGGTCCATCAATCGCCCTGCACGGTTGTAACCGATATTGAACTTTCTCTGGATATTAGAGGTAGATCCCTGTTGTGAGTTTACTACCATTCGGGCTACTTCTTCGAAGAGAGGATCTTTCTCCTGCGGATTGAATGCTTTCGGTCCTCCCTCTTCACCTTCGGGTACATACTCCGGCAGCTCATAAGCCGAGGTATAGCTTTCCTGTAGCGAAATGTGGTGAGTGATGGCTTCGCACTCCGGAGTATCGAGGAAAGCGCATTGCAGACGTACCGTGTCTTTTCCCTGATAGAAAAGCATATCTCCACGGCCGACGAGCTGATTGGCTCCCGGTTGATCCAGAATGGTTCGGGAGTCGATCATGGAGAATACTTTGAAGGCGATACGAGCAGGAAAGTTCGCTTTGATGATACCGGTGATGATGTCCGTGGAGGGCCGTTGGGTGGCTACCACCATGTGAATACCTGCGGCACGCGCTTTCTGGGCGATGCGGGTAATCGGACGTTCTACCTCCTTACCCGATGTCATGATCAGATCGGCAAACTCATCGACGATCAGCACGATATAGGGCAGGAATTTATGACCGTGCAAGCGGCTGAGCTTGCCACTGATAATCTGATCGTTGTATTCCTTGATGTTCCGAACCCGTGCTTCCGTCAGCATGCGGTAACGATTGTCCATTTCGATGCAGAGAGAGTTCAGAGTGGGTACCACCTTGGTCATATCCGTCACGATGGCTCTGTCCTCGTCGGGAAGCTTGGCCAGATAGTGACGTTCGATGGCTTCGTAGACGGCGAACTCCAGCATCTTCGGGTCTACGAGTACGAACTTCAGTTCGGCCGGATGCTTCTTGTACAGGAGGGAGGTGATCATGGCATTCAGACCCACGGATTTCCCTTGTCCCGTAGCACCTGCTATCAGGAGGTGAGGCATCTTGCAAAGGTCGAAGATGAACACTTCGTTCGTGATCGTCTTGCCGAGTGCCACAGGCAGATCCATGTCGGACTCTTGGTATTTCTTGGAAGTCAAGACTGAGTACATACTCACGGTCTGTGGCTTTCGGTTGGGCACTTCTATACCGATCGTCCCTTTGCCCGGCATCGGCGCAATGATACGGATGCCTCCTACAGCCTTGAGACTCATGGCGATGTCGTCCTCAAGATTGCGAATGCGGCTGATTTTGATACCCGAATCCGGTGCAACCTCATAGAGCGTTACCGTAGGGCCTACTGTAGCCTTGATCGGTGTCACATGAATCTTGAAGCTGTCCAGCGTGGCGATGATTCGCTTTTGGTTCTCTTCTATCTCATTCATGTCGATCGGGGGTTGCTGCAGATCGTACTGGGTAAGCAGATCGACCGAAGGAAATTTGTATGAAGCCAAGTCCATTCTGGGATCCGTTTTGATTTCCGCCAACAGAGCTTCGTCCGCCTTTTCTTCCTCTTGAGCCAGTTCCACAGTCATCGATCCCATCTGTATGGACTGCGAAGAATCATTTTCCCCTTCTTCCTTATGAGGTGGAATATAATCATCCGGATCATCAGCACTTTCGCCTGCGGGGCCGTCTTCGTATTCCGAATTGTTGAGATAGCCGGAGAGATTCTCGCTTTCACCCCTGTCGTAGCCATTGCCGAGCGACTCGTTTTCGGACTCGTCATGATTATTTTTCCTCTCTTTCTTCGGCAGTTTGGGGATAGAGATCCAGCTTAGTCCCAGCAAACGGCGGAAGAAACCCATACATTCGCTGCGTACCACTACCGCTATGATGACGGCAAGGACGAGCAGAACTATGATCAGTCCGGCCTTACCTATATTGCGTTCGAGAAACAGTGTCCATTCTTGACCGTGCATACCGCCCCAACGAAGAAAACCTTCGAGACCTGAAAGTTTGTAGATGAATGCAGCTGCAAGGCTCGTCCAAAAGGTCATCACACCGCAGAATATCAGCCGTTTCACGACAGATATACGTTTGACGACACCCATAAGCTTGAGCGATAGCGAAAAAACGTAGAAAAGGAGGAAGAGCGTTCCGAATCCGAACAGCCCGTTCATCAGCCATTCCGCCCATACTGCACCGCGGATGCCACACAGGTTGGCCACAGGAGCGCGACCGAGGAGGATGTCGCTGACCGGTGCATCTCGCACAACGCTCTGATCCACTCCCCCATGTACGAAGAACGAACCTATGGCTATAGTCGTATAGAGCGCAATGGCCAGAAGTATGGCACCAAAGACAAAGCCGACCTTGTCTCGGCTGAAAGTGTCCCGTATGGGTGTGATGAATATACGGCGCAGAAAGTTGCCTCCCTTTCTTGTATTGGTCGAGGATGTATTTCGTCCGGAGCTTCTGCTCCCTTTGCGTTGTTTTGTAGCCATCTCAAAAAAACTGTGATCCCCACAGAGGGGAGAATTGCTGTTTGCAGATTTTATTTCGTTCGAATCCTGACAAAAGTACGAATTTTTGTGCCCTCTACATTTCATTTTCGCTTAAGTTTCGAACCGCTTCGAAGGTGTGGCATGTACAGAAAAAGGGTTGACAGTTGGAGAGAATCGATTCAACTGTCAACCCTTTTTCCGTATGGTGTCATTCGCCGGAGGAATACCTGAAGGTATTAAGCATCCATGCAGGGTAGGCCCGATTCCGACAGGTTTACTTCCTTGATAGATCAGGTTCTCCCGTTGGATCAGAGCAGGGCTGCAGAAAGCTTATCGGTCAGTTCTTCGCCATGCAGATTACGGCCGATGATAGTGCCGTCGTTGTCGATCAGCAGGGTATGAGGGATAGAATGGACGCCGTATTGCATAGCTGCCGGGCTTGCCCAGCCTTTGTTATCGGACATTTGTGGCCATGTGATACCGAGCCTTGCGATGGCTTTCTTCCATGCTCCCGGATTTTCATCGAGCGAAACCCCTACGATCTCAAGTTTCCCCTTGTAGTCAGCATAAACCTTGATCAGATCGGGCATGGCCTGACGGCAGGGGCCACACCAGCTGGCCCAGAAATCGACGAGGACGAGCTTGCCCTTGCCTACGTAGTCGGATAGCTTTACGGTCTTGCCTTCGGGAGTCTGCATGGTGAAGTCGGTGAAGGGGGTATTCATATCCGTTTTCTCTTGGGATTCCATTTGCTTTTGCATACCCATCAGAACGGGATCGTTGAGGTATTTGGGGGGAATCTGTCGGAATAGTGCCTGATTTTCGGCCAGACTGTTTTCGAAGTATTGTTCTTTGAAGAGAAAGACTCCTACAGGATTGGCGATATTTTTCTTCACGGCCTCTTTCTGCGCGATGGTGTATTCCCGTTCCATCTGATCCATTTTCTCCTCTGCTACCTCTTCCGTGAGGGTGGAATCGCTGTAAATTTCGTTCATCTTGTTCATAATTTCGGCCATTTTGCTGCGTATCTCTTGATAGATGTCGTTCGTCGGGGTACCGGTAACGGATTCGTTTCCGCTCTTCATCTTTACCTCGATGTGTCCGTTCTCAAGAAAGAACGGAATGCTGAATACATCGGTAGCGGTCATACAGGAGAGGTAGCGAGCGACGGTCGAATCCTGTCTGCCCTTGAAGCTGAATGTGCCGTTGCGGATGATGGCCGAATCAAGACGGGTGACTTCCATGTTTTCGATAGATTCGAGGAATACGGTATCGCCATCGGCGGCATACTCCACAGTGCCAACGATCTTGTATCCGGATTTTCCTTTGTCAGAGCATGAGGCGGATAGCAGGGTGATAGCCGTGGCCGCTATTGCTATATAAGTCAGCTTCATTGTAGCTGCGAGAAGATTTATTCGTTTCATTGGTTGGATTTGTTTTTGGATTTCACACTGGTGGCAAAGTTATTGTTTTGGGCTAAAGTGCGGTATGCAACCGAAAGAGCCGCTGCCGATCCGAGTATCTGATTCTCTCTTCTCCTGCTTGATTCGGGAAAGTTATGCACAAGCCAATTCCGGTGTCAGCACCTTTGCAGACGATTCGTGGCGAAAAAATGCCTGCGGTACCATACTGTCTGCATCAGGCTGCGCGTGAGGAGGTAGAGGACGAAGGCGAGCCAAAGGGCTGTCTCGCCCAAGACTCCACGAAGGAGGAAGAAAGTGGCGAAGAAAACAACGAAAGCAGCTGTCATGGCTCTCCGCATGGCTTTTGATGCAGTGGCCCCCACGAATACTCCATCCCACAGGAAAGCGGCAAAGGAGACGATCGGTACCACTCCTGCCCAGAAAGCAAAACGGCGAGCATGCTCTATCACTTCGTATTTGTCACTCAGCACCGAAAGCAAAGCGGCCGGGAACAGCAGATAGAGCAAGGTGGCCATGAGGGAGACGACCGTCCCGATGCGAAAAAGGCGATGGATCATCAGGCGCAATTCGTCCGACCGGCGTGCACCTATGTATCGTCCCGTAAGTGCTTCGCCGGCGTAGGCGAATCCGTCCATAAAGTAGGAGAAGAGGGTGAAGAGCTGCATCAGCAGAGCATTTGCCGCCACAGTGATCTCTCCCATAGCAGAGGACGCAGAGGTGAAAAAGAGGGTCACCGTACCGAGCAAGGCGGTGCGAACAAAAAGGTCGCCTCCGGTGCGCAGGTATGCTCCGTAGCCCGAAGTATCTGTCAGGCTGCTTGCGCGGAAAAAGCGCAGTACGCGTCGGTAGCGAAAAAAGGCAATGCCGGAGAGCAATGCCAGACCGACATATTGGGCAGCGATCGTTCCGGCGGCAAGCCCTCCCACTCTCATATCAAGTCCCTGTACGAAGAAAATACTCAGGCCGATATTGACCATATTGGAAACGATGGCTACAACCATCGGAACGCGTGTGTCCTGCATCCCCACATACCAGCCGTTGAAGACATAGACGAGCAGGGCTGCGGGCGCTCCCCACAGAGCGATGCGGATATATTCGCGTGCCTCTCGTCCGATGGTCTCCTGACCCGAAGCCAGCAGATACCCGAAGCGTTCTATCAGAGGAGCTGCTATGAGAAGAAGCAGGGCTGCGACAACTGCCATCGCGATGCCGCGTGCCAGATAGCGTGTGATGGCTCGTACATCGCTACGCCCGAAAGCCTGTGCCGTGAATCCCGTAGTCCCCATACGGAGGAAGGCGAAGAGCCAAAAGACGAAATTGACCACCCCCGAAGCCACAGCCACTGCCCCGATAGAGTCGGCCGTGTCCATACGACCGGCCAGCCCTACATCCACGATGGAGAGGAGCGGTACGGTAATGTTGGAGATGATATTCGGAATAGCCAAGCGCAGGATGCGCCTGTCCATCTCACGCCCCCTACTCAGTCGCATGCGGATTGGGAGGAGTTGTCATGAGGTTCGGTCAGATAGGAAAACAGTCCGGCCGTGCACTCTTCCAGAATGTCCAGCACCAGCTCGAAGCCGGATGCTCCTCCATAGTACGGATCGGGGACATGGTCGTGAATACCGCTACTGCTGAAATCCGTCATCAGACGGATCTTGGCCGCAGCCTCTTCGCTCGGAGCCAGTTCTTGCAGCCGCTCTCGATTGGCAAAGTCCATGCCGATGATATAATCGAATCGTTCGAAATCCTCATACTCCACCGGACGGGAGAGCGAAGTGAGATCGTAGCCCCGACGAGCAGCGTGTGCACGCATTCGGGCATCGGCCTTTTCCCCTTGATGGTAATTGCTCAGTCCGGCCGAATCGATGTGGAAGCGATCGGCATACCCCTGCTCTTCTACATACGAGCGAAAGACAGCCTCGGCAGACGGAGAGCGACAGATGTTGCCGAGACATACGAATAGGATTTTATGTGGCTTCATAAGCGGATTATCGGAGCAAAGGTAGTCGCTTGGTACGCAGTCGCAAGCTGTTGGTCACCACCGAAATAGAGCTGAAAGCCATGGCGGCCCCTGCAATGGCAGGGTTCAGGAGGAACCCGTTCACGGGGAAGAGCAGACCGGCGGCTATCGGGATGGCAATCAGATTGTAGCACATAGCCCAAAAGAGATTCTCTTTGACTGTACGTCTTGTGGCGCGCGACAGCTCGAAAGCAGCAGGCAGCAGGCGCAGATCGGAGCGCATCAGCGTGATTCCTGCCACTTCTATGGCTATATGGCTGCCATCACCCATGGCTACGCTGACGTCCGCCGTACTGAGTGCCTCGGAGTCGTTTATGCCGTCGCCCACCATCGCTACGTGGTGTCCCTTGTCCTTGAGCATTCGTATATAGTCGGCCTTGTCCGAGGGCATCATGCCGCCACGATAATCCTGCAAACCCAGCTTGCGAGCCAATGCTTCCGCTGCTTCGGGGCGGTCGCCCGTCAGCATAATGGTGCGAATGCCATGTCGATGGAGCTGTGCGAGCACCTCTGCTGCCTGAGGTTGCAGTTCGTCGGTCACACAGAAACGTCCCAATAATCTTTCGGCACGTGAGAAATAGAGGACGGCTGCATCCTCCGACAGAGCGGTTATATCCGTCGGTATCTGTGCGCCAAGCTCCTCGACAAAGGTCTGGTTGCCCACTCTGTAGATCTCTCCTTCGAAGGAAAATTCGATCCCACGACCGGGAAAATTCTGCACTTCCGACAGCTCCTCCGTCCTGCCGTCTTCGGCAAAGGCTCGGCAAATGGCAGCTGCGAGTGGATGCGTGCTAAGAATCTCGGCGGAGTAGAGCAGCCGGCGTACTTTCGGTACATCGGTATCCGATACAAACCAATCGATGCCGGTCACTTCCGGCTTGCCTATGGTGAGCGTGCCTGTCTTATCCAAGACCACGGCATCGATGGTAGCAAAACGCTCTAGTGCTTCGGCATTGCGTACGAGGATACCATTTCGTGCCGAGCGTCCGATCCCTACGACCAGAGCCGTAGGCGTAGCCAGACCGAGTGCGCACGGGCAGGCAATCACCAGCACCGATATGGCACAGAGGAGTCCGTAGACCGAAGCATCGATTGCTCCCGTCAGTTGCCATATAATATAGGTAAGGATGGATAGCCCGATGACTATGGGTACGAATATGCCGGCGATCCGGTCAGCCAGACGTTGGATAGGCGCTTTGCTGGCCTGTGCCTCGCGGACTGTGCGGATGATGCGCCCGAGTACCGTGTCGCTGCCTACGTGAGTAGACTGTACGGTGAGGACACCGGAGCCGTTGATCGTGCCGGAGAAAACCATAGAGCCGACTTCCTTTTCTCGCGGTAAGGGCTCGCCACTGATCATGCTCTCTTGTACGGAGCTGCTGCCTTCGGTCACGATACCGTCCACGGGTATCTGCTCGCCCGGACGTACGCGAACGAAGTCGCCTGCGACGAGCGCAGCAATGGGCATCACGGTCTCGCGTCCGTTGCGCACGACCAATGCCTCCGCCGGCTGTAGTCGCATCAGTTCACGAATGGCTTGCCCCGTACTTCGGCCGGCACGCTTTTCCATGAGTTTGCCCAGTAGGACAAATGCGATGATCATGGCCGAAGCATCGAAGTAGAGGTGGAGCTTCATCCCGGCCGGCCCTTCGCGGAAAAACAGCAGGACTATCAGACTATAAAAAAAGGAGATAGTGGTGCTCAACGACACCAGCGTATCCATTGAGAATACGCCGTGGCGCAGCTGCTTGAGTGCCGATCGGTGGAAAGTCCTTCCTGCCCATGTGTATCCGGGCAAGGCTATGAGCATCATCAGGTAGGGCATTATCTGGAAATGCGGCATTAGCATCAGGAGCATCAGCAGGATGGCAGACGACCAAGCTATGATCGTATCGCACTTCATCCGTCTCAGTTCTGCTGCTTCCATGGCATCGCGCCGGCGAAGTTGCTCTGCCTCCGAATCCTCCACTATCAGGTCGAATCCTATGCTGCGGATAGCTTTGCGCAGATCCTCTGCCGAAGCCAACCTTTCGTCCACCGATACGGAGAGTATATTCTCGGCGAGTTGGACGTTCGCATCGCTAATGCCTTCTACCTTGGAGGCAGCCTGCTCTACGCTATGCGCACAGCCGGCACACCGCATTCCCACTACGGGAAAACGTTTTTGCTCCTTCATATCACGGGGACTATCGGTTATAAGGATTGGGCTTGTCAGAGCTTACACTCGAATCCGGCGAGGCGTACAGCCTTCATTATTGCCTCCGGTGAGGTTGTCTCCGGAGCATAATCCACTGTAAGACTATGGGAATCCAGAGAAGCGAATGCCGTTTGTACGCCTTGTACACCGAGAGCTGCTTTCTCTACACTTGCAGCACAACCGCCACACATCATGCCTTCTACGGAAAAGGTCGTTGTTTTCATCTTGACGAGTAGTTTTTTCTTATGATCCTTTGTTTTTGACTTTGGCTTGTACATAGCTGATCTACGGCAAGCCCTCGTTCGGACTACTGTAAGGTATGCATACCGGACTCCTGCATCGTCCCCGACTGTAGTCTCTGTCTACTATATATAAACGAAACAAAATCAGTAGTCGGATGGTTCGCCGGACTGCGGATAGTGGTCGAGATGAAAATGCGAAGTGGTGCGGAAAAAAACTTGTTTCATGTTCCTGAAAATGCCGAGCGTAAAATTTTTCGTTTTGGCGCGAGAAAAGAAAAAAAGTCGAACCAAAACGAAAAAAATCTCAGGCGCAAATTCTGGTTTTGCGGCGTGAGAATCGAAGAAGTTGCGGTTCCGAAATTGCTGTGGCAGGTTTCTGCCGTTTCGGACTCTCCTTTTTTATTTCCATAAGAGACGAAGGGGACGGAAGGCTTGTAATGGTGCCTTTTCTTTTTGTCTCCGAACAGCCAATATGTGCGGATGGCGATGTGCCTTGCAAGTATATGTATTTGAGTGGTTTGTGTGGGGGATCGAGGTATGTCGGGATCGGTGGTATCCCAAACAATAGGGATGAGGGGAGACGATATGAAGGGGCTTTTTCCCTATATGTCGTGATTGTGTATTTTTTTCCGTTATCTTTGTGCACGAAGGTCGGAACACCTCTTCACAAGGCGGAATACAGAGTCGGTTTCGCCTATTGGTTGAATGGATCTTAGAAGAAAAAGAAAGAATCAACTAAATAACTAAAACAGTAAAAAACTTATGTGGTTACTTAAATCCTCGATTGGCCGTAAAGTGGTGATGAGTGTCACCGGACTGGCGCTGATCCTGTTTTTGACGTTTCACATGTCCATGAACCTCGTGGCTCTCTTCTCGGCAGAGGCTTACAACATGATATGTGAGTTTCTCGGCGCCAACTGGTATGCTCTGGTCGCCTCCATCGGCTTGGCGGTACTGATGCTTCTGCACATCGTGTATGCCTTTATCCTCAATGCGCAGAACCTTCGTGCTCGAGGTCGCGATCGCTATGCTGTTACGGGTAGACCCAAAGGAGTGGAGTGGAGCTCGCAGAACATGCTGGTGCTCGGTATCATCGTCCTGTTGGGTATCGGACTGCACATGTTCAACTTTTGGGCTAAGATGCAGTTGGCGGAAATCTGCCATATGGATGTAGCCGGATTCGGTATTGATGGTTTCGACCATCCGGCCAAGGGAGCAGAGCTGATCCGCTACACATTCAACCAACCGATCTATGTGGTGCTCTATGCCGTATGGCTGATTGCTTTGTGGTTCCACCTGACACATGGATTCTGGAGTGCACTGCAGACCTTGGGATGGAACAATACCATCTGGATGAATCGTGTCAAGTGCATCTCTAATGTGGTTTCTACCGTATTGGTAGGCGGTTTCGCTTTGGTCCTGATAGTATTTTCTTGTCAGGCATTCATCGGTTGATAGTACACCCTAATTCAAAGTATTCTCACTATGGCTACAATAAATTCCAAAATACCCGCCGGCCCGCTGAAAGACAAGTGGACCAACTATAAGGATCATCAGAAGCTGGTGAACCCGGCCAACAAACGTCGTCTGGATATTATCGTGGTCGGTACCGGCCTGGCCGGTGCTTCGGCTGCTGCTTCTTTCGGCGAGATGGGCTTCAATGTGCTTAACTTCTGCATACAGGATTCTCCTCGCCGTGCGCACTCCATCGCTGCACAGGGAGGTATCAATGCCGCCAAGAACTACCAGAACGACGGCGACTCCGTTTATCGACTCTTCTACGATACGATCAAAGGAGGTGACTATCGTGCTCGCGAGGCCAACGTATATCGTCTGGCCGAAGTGTCCAATGCCATTATAGACCAGTGTGTGGCTCAGGGTGTACCCTTTGCTCGCGAATACGGTGGCCTACTGGACAACCGTTCTTTCGGTGGAGCGCAGGTATCTCGTACTTTCTATGCTCGTGGTCAGACGGGACAGCAGTTGCTCCTCGGAGCCTATTCGGCTCTCTCCCGTCAGGTCGGTTTGGGTAAGGTGAAGCTTTATACTCGCTACGAGATGCTCGACGTGGTGCTTATCGACGGTCGTGCTCGCGGTATTCTGGCTCGCAATTTGGTGACGGGCAAGATCGAACGCTTTGCAGCACATGCCGTGGTAATTGCCACGGGTGGTTATGGCAATGCCTTCTTCCTTTCTACCAATGCAATGGCATCTAACGGCTCTGCCGCATGGCAGTGCTATAAGAAAGGTGCTTTCTTCGCCAATCCATGTATGGCTCAGATCCATCCCACTTGTATTCCCGTACACGGGGACTACCAGTCCAAGCTGACACTCATGTCCGAGTCGCTCCGTAATGACGGTCGTATCTGGGTGCCTAAAGACATAGAGGATGCCGGACGTCTTCAGCGCGGTGAGATCAAAGGAAAAGACATTCCCGAAGAGAAGCGCGACTACTATCTGGAGCGTCGCTATCCGGCCTTCGGCAACCTGGTGCCTCGTGATGTGGCCAGCCGTGCTGCCAAAGAACGTTGCGATGCCGGTTATGGTGTGAACAATACGGGCCTTGCCGTATTCCTCGACTTCGGCGATGCCATCAAACGTTTGGGACGCGACGTGGTGGAGCAGAAGTACGGCAACCTCTTCCAGATGTATGAGAAGATCGCAGATGAGAATCCGTACGAAACGCCGATGATGATCTATCCGGCTATCCACTATACGATGGGTGGTCTCTGGGTGGATTACGAGCTGATGACTACCATCCCGGGCCTGTTTGCCATCGGAGAAGCCAACTTCTCTGATCACGGAGCCAACCGTCTCGGTGCTTCTGCTCTCATGCAGGGTCTGGCTGACGGTTACTTCGTTATTCCTTATACGATGCAGAACTATCTGGCCGATCAGATTCAGGTGCCGCGCTTCAGCACGGATCGTCCCGAATTCGAAGCTGCCGAGAAAGAGTTGCAAGACCGCATAACCCGTATCATGAATGTCAAAGGCAATAAGTCCGTGGACGACCTTCACAAGGAGCTGGGCCACATCATGTGGGATAATGTGGGAATGGGACGAGACAAAGCCGGTTTGGAAAAAGCCATTGTGAAGCTGGACGAGCTGAAGAAAGAGTTCTGGAGCAATGTCTATGTGCCGGGTGAAGCCAATGACCTTAACGTAGAGCTGGAGAAAGCCCTCCGATTGGCGGACTTCATCGAGATAGGTACGCTGATGGCGCACGATGCCATGGACCGCGAAGAAAGTTGTGGCGGGCATTTCCGTATCGAGCACCAGACAGAAGAGGGTGAAGCCAAACGTGACGATGAGAACTTCGCTTACGTTTCCTGTTGGGAATATCAGGGAGAAGACAAGGATCCGATCATGTACAAGGAAGAACTGGTATATGAAGAGACTGTCCGTGCACAACGTAACTACAAGAGCTAATTAGTCCACCGCTAAATACAGAATCAAAATGGATAAGAATATCAATATATCGGTTAAGGTTTGGCGTCAGAAGGGACCGAAGGAAAAAGGACACTTCGAGACGTATCAATTGCAAAACATTTCGCAAAGTGCCTCTTTCCTCGAAATGATGGATATCCTGAACGAGCAGTTGATCAAGGAGCATAAAGCTCCGGTGGTGTTCGACCACGACTGTCGCGAAGGTATTTGCGGTATGTGCTCACTCTACATCAACGGTCATCCCCACGGGCTGGACGATAGCATCACCACTTGTCAGCTGCACATGCGTCGTTTCGATGATGGTGATACGATCACGATAGAGCCTTGGCGCTCGGCCGGCTTCCCTGTGATCAGAGACCTCATGGTGGATCGCTCGGCTTATGACAAGATCATTCAGTCCGGCGGATTCGTTTCCGTCAATACGGGGGGTATCCCCGATGCCAACGCTATCCCCATTTCCAAGAAGAATGCGGATGAGGCCATGGATGCAGCGGCTTGTATCGGCTGTGGAGCTTGTGCGGCAGCATGCAAGAACGGTTCGGCTATGCTCTTCGTATCGGCCAAGGTGAGCCAGTTGGCTCTTCTTCCGCAGGGACGTATCGAGGCTGCGCGCCGTGCCAAAGCTATGGTGGCCAAGATGGATGAACTCGGATTCGGGAACTGTACGAATACACGTGCATGTGAAATGGAATGCCCGAAGAACGTATCGATCAGCCACATTGCTCGTCTGAACAGGGAGTACATCGTCGCTAAGAATCGTGACTGATCGCTCCTCCTGATTTTTTTTAAGAGGTCGTGCAAGGGAACGAATCCCGAGCACGACCTTTCTGTTTTCGGAGCATGCCGTGATATGGGATTATATCAAGTGTATTTCCTCGTATTATATGGTCAATACTTAATCAGTCAATCAAGAATAATTTCTACATTTGCGAAAATGCTTTGCATTAAGATCTTCGGACAATGGTAGAAGAGTCAACACAATAAAAAAGTAGAGAGCAATGAATTTATCTCACATCGAACATCTCGGTATTGCGGTCAAAAGTATCGAAGAAGCCCTCCCATACTACGAAAATGTATTGGGACTCAAGTGTTACAGCATTGAGGAAGTACCCGACCAAAAGGTGCGTACCGCATTTATGATGGTAGGGCAGACCAAGCTGGAATTGTTGGAGCCGACCTCTGACGAAAGCCCTATTGCCAAATTCATAGAAAAGCGTGGAGAAGGTATCCATCACATTGCTTTTTGTGTGGAAGATGCCAACGAAGCATTGGCCGATGCCGCCTCTAAAGGCATTAAGCTGATCGACGAAAAAGCTCGCAAAGGAGCAGAGGGCTTGAATATCGGTTTCTTGCACCCGAAGAGTACTATGGGTGTGCTGACCGAGGTATGTGATCATAAATAATAGTAACGACCCTACGGGCGACCGGACAGTGCCG
The DNA here is from genome assembly GCF_000010505.1 of Porphyromonas gingivalis ATCC 33277. Lineage (GTDB taxonomy): Bacteria > Bacteroidota > Bacteroidia > Bacteroidales > Porphyromonadaceae > Porphyromonas > Porphyromonas gingivalis. Next base: position 546,973 of record NC_010729.1, read on the forward strand.
ACTGCTTTCCGGCGAGTATGCCTGTATGTCATGAAATAGCAAACCTAACTATTTAGAAAAGAATATGAGTTTTCAACTGGAAAGAGTAAAAGAGCTGATCCAATTGCGTGAAAAAGCTCGCCTTGGTGGTGGAGAAAAGAGAATTGAGGCCCAGCACCAAAAAGGTAAATACACCGCTCGTGAACGTATAGCAATGCTGTTGGACGAGGGTAGCTTCGAGGAATTGGATATGTTCGTCAAGCACCGTTGTACCAACTTCGGAATAGACAAGACACAATTCCTCGGCGATGGTGTAGTGGTCGGTAGTGGTACGATCGACGGCCGTTTGGTATATGTTTTCGCACAAGACTTCACCGTATTCGGTGGTGCTCTCTCGGAAATGCTTGCTTCCAAGATCTGTAAGGTGATGGAGCTGGCTATGCGTATGGGTGCTCCTGTGATCGGTCTGAACGATTCGGGCGGTGCACGTATTCAGGAAGGTGTGAATGCTCTTAAAGGATACGGCGAGATTTTCGAAAACAATATCCTTGCTTCCGGTGTGATTCCTCAGATTTCCGCCATTTTCGGCCCATGTGCCGGCGGTGCCGTGTATTCTCCGGCTCTGACAGACTTTACCATCATGTCGCGTGGTACGAGCTATATGTTCCTCACAGGTCCGAAGGTTGTAAAGACCGTAACGGGTGAGGATGTAACGCAGGAGCAGCTTGGAGGAGCAGACGTGCATGCCTCCAAGAGCGGTGTGGCTCACTTTGCAGTTAATAGTGAAGAAGACGGTATCCGTCTGATCCGCCACCTCTTGAGCTTCTTGCCCCAGAACAATCTGGAAGAGGCTCCCTATGTGGAGTGCGATGACCCCATCGATCGTCTGGAAGACTCATTGAACGAAATTATCCCCGACGAGGCTAACCGTCCTTACGATATGTACGAAGTGATCGGATCTATCGTAGACCATGGCGAATTCCTCGAAGTACATCGTGATTATGCCAGGAATATCATCGTTGGTTTTGCTCGCTTCAATGGCCAGAGCGTAGGTATCGTAGCCAACCAACCACAGGTGATGGCCGGCTGTCTCGACTCCAATGCATCGCGTAAGGCAGCTCGTTTCGTCCGCTTCTGCGATGCTTTCAATATTCCTTTGGTTACTCTGGTGGATGTGCCGGGATTCCTGCCGGGTACTGGCCAGGAGTACAATGGTGTGATTACGCACGGAGCCAAGTTGCTCTATGCTTACGGTGAGGCTACTGTGCCTAAGGTAACGGTTACGCTGCGCAAGGCATACGGCGGTGCTTACATCGTGATGAGCTCTAAGCACTTGCGCAGTGACATCAACTATGCATGGCCCTCTGCTGAGATTGCAGTGATGGGTCCGAGCGGAGCTGTAGAAGTAATTTTTGCCAAAGAGGTGGCAGCAGCCGAGAATCCTCAGCAAGCAGCATTGGAAAAGGAAGAAGAATATCGTCAGGCTTTTGCCAATCCGTACAATGCAGCCTCTTACGGCTACATGGATGATGTGATCGAGCCTCGCAATACTCGTTTCCGCATTATTCGTGCTCTTGAACAGCTTCGTACGAAAAAGCAAACTATTCCGGCTAAGAAACACGACAATGTGCCTCTTTAATAAGAGGAGTTTAGTGCATCGACCATGAATATTAGCAGGTTTAGCCATATCCTTCTGACTTTGTTTGTCATAGCCTCCGGACAGCTCTTTGCCCAGCAGGCAGCACAGCTTCGCTTGAATGAAGTGATGACCCTGAATGTGCACAACTATCAGGACAGCTATGGCAATCATAAGCCGTGGATTGAAATATACAATTCTTCAGCCGCTACGGTGGATATCAAAGGTTGTTATTTGACCGATGATCTATCCAAGTTGAAGAAGTATATGATTCCCAAAGGAGATGTTATGACTGCGATAAAACCGCATCAGCATCTACTCTTTTGGGCAGATAATGATCCGTACAAAGGAACTTTCCACCTGAACTTCACCCTCGACCCCGAAGTCTCCACCATCATTGCCTTGGTGGATGCAGACGGACGAACGATCATCGATAGCATCCGTATTCCTGCCGGTATACCGGCTGACTGTAGTTACGGGCGTTTGATCGATGGGGTAGGAGAGATAGGGGATGCTTCTGCTTGGGATATATTGCCAAAGGTTACACCAAGCACCAACAACATAATTCTCGATTCGAATGCCAAACTGGATCGATTGAAGGAATCCGATCCTTTAGGCGGTATTATGACACTGACAGCTATGATGGTTGTCTTCTTCGGTCTGTTGGTGCTCTCCTTTGTCTTTTGGCTCATCGGCTCTCTCTCGATTCGGATATCCAATCGTAGAGCTATCGAGGCCGGTGCAGGTCTGCGCATGCGTTCAGCCACCCGCGCCGGTATAAGCGGCGAGGTTACTGCTGCTATCTGTATGGCTTTGAGCGAATCGCAGAATGACGTTCATGATATTGAGAATACCATATTGACTATCCGACGGGTGGAGCGCAAGTATTCACCATGGAGTTCTAAGATATATGGATTGAGATCTCCTATCGAAAGGCATATGTTCACAAGTAAACATGATAGACAATGAAAGAAAAAGATAAGAAAGCTGCCCCCACTAAAAAAGCAAAAGCTACTACCCCCAAGACCGGAAAGGCGAAGAAAGGAGCTATGACGGACGACATCTATGCTGCTATCTCGGTGGCTCTCTATCAAGAGACCTATGAAGCTCATGATGCTGAACCTATGAGGCTCACGATCAAGCGTCATCGTCATTCTGCTTGGAGTTTGAAGACGCTTATGCTTCGTCAGCTTCCTAAATAATCTCATTCAATCACGACATTAAAAAACATGACAAAACAATGAAAGAGTATAAATATAAAATCAACGGAAACGAATACAATGTCGTTATCAACAGCATCGAAGATGGATTGGCAGACATCGAAGTTAACGGTACTCCCTATAAGGTGGAAATACTTGCCGAGAAGAAAAAAGCATCGAAGCCTGCAATCAAACATCCGACCGTCACGGCTGCACCTGTAGCAGCTGCACCCGTTGCCCCTGCAGCTTCAGCTTCAGCTTCAGCCGGAGGGCAAGGTACAGGCGTCAAGTCTCCGCTTCCCGGTGTCATCCTTGACGTTTGCGTTAAGGTCGGAGACGAAGTCAAGGTCGGCCAGAAGGTTGCTGTTCTCGAAGCCATGAAGATGGAAAATAATATCAATGCGGATCGAGACGGTAAAATCGTTGCCGTGAAGGTCAACAAAGGCGATTCCATCCTCGAGGGTTCTGATATCGTTATAATCGGCTAATGATATGACCGGATTCGGGAGCTTCTTAGCAAACAATATCGAGGTATTCCTCTCTTACACAGGCTTCGCCAATGCCACACTCGGCCACTTGGTGATGATTCTGGTCGGATTGCTATTCATTTTTCTGGCCATCCGGTATGAGTTTGAGCCTATGTTGCTCATTCCGATCGGATTTGGAATCCTCATTGGTAATATCCCCTTCAAAGATGCCGGTCTGCAGATCGGTATTTACGAAGAAGGATCGGTGCTGAATATCCTCTATCAAGGGGTAACTAAAGGATGGTATCCGCCGCTCATATTTTTGGGTATCGGTGCGATGACCGATTTCTCTGCTCTTATCGCTAATCCGAAGCTGATGCTGATCGGTGCGGCAGCACAGTTCGGTATCTTCGGTGCCTACATATTGGCTTTGTACCTTGGGTTCGAACCCAACCAGGCCGGTGCTATCGGTATTATCGGAGGAGCAGATGGGCCTACGGCTATCTTCCTCTCGTCCAAGTTGGCTCCGAACTTGCTGGGTGCCATCGCAGTCTCTGCATACTCCTATATGGCCTTGGTGCCGATCATCCAACCTCCTATTATGCGTCTTCTGACCACGAAGAAGGAGCGTATGATTCGGATGAAACCGCCACGTGCCGTGTCTACTACGGAGAAGCAGATATTCCCGATAGTGGGGCTGCTGCTTACTACTTTTCTTGTGCCTTCAGGTTTGCCCTTGCTGGGAATGCTATTCTTCGGTAATCTTTTGAAAGAGAGCGGTGTTACTCGGCGTTTGGCTGAGACGGCACGTGGCCCGTTGATCGATGTCATTACCATTCTTTTGGGCGTTACGGTGGGAGCTTCTACCCAGGCCACTCAGTTCCTGACATGGAACTCGATCAAGATTTTCATTTTGGGAGCTTTCTCTTTCATCATTGCTACGATGGCCGGTGTTTTGTTCGTGAAGATTCTCAACCTCTTCTTGCGACACAAGCTCAATCCATTGATCGGCAATGCAGGGGTTTCTGCTGTACCCGACTCTGCACGTATTTCACAGATCGAAGGCCTAAAGGCCGATCCGACAAACTACCTGCTGATGCACGCTATGGGGCCTAATGTGGCCGGTGTGATCGGCTCGGCGGTTGCTGCCGGTATCTTACTCGGATTCCTCGCCTAAGAGAGTTTCCATAATCTCAATATGCCGTCCATTGAACAGCCTTTTCTGTTCGGTGGGCGGTTTTTTCTTTTGCATCCGGCAAGGAGCAGTTGCGCTAATAATACGACAGCTATTTTTCCAATCCTTGCTCGAAGAGGGCATCGACAGAAGTGAAAAACGTCTCAGCCTGCACCGCTGCAGGCTGAAGAGAGAAGGATCTTAGGCCTAAAAACAACTAAGAAAATCGGTATTGTGACCGAAAAATAGGAGCCCAAAAGTTTTCAACAGCGAAGACGAGTTTAGAATCATTCCAAATAAGTCGGCTCTAAGAAGTCTGATTTTGATGAAAAGAGATCGGCATACGCCCTTTTTCAGATCGAAATACCTTTCCCTTCATGTCGAATAACGATCTATATATAAACCATTTTCAATTTATATATAAATCGTTTCTCATTTATATATAAAACGTTTTCAATATATATACAGATCGAAAATGATTTGTATATAAATCGCAGCCCCCAAAACGCTATCTCGTAAGCTGATAAAACAAAGGCACCCACCCGATTCTCTTATAAATCGGGTGGGTGCCTTATATGTTATAGAAGCTATCGAATGCCTATTCGTGCTTACTCCTCATGGAATAAAAACTCTTTTGTCCACATACCACGATGGTATATACCTGTATAGGCCGGATGAAACCCGCCTAATGACCGTATAGAAAGAGAGAAGTCAGAGAGTATCATATTTGTTGTAATTAAGTAGTTAGTAAACGTTCGTAAAGCTGTTCGATAGACAAACCCTCTCTGATATACCACCATTTACATTGCCGAGAGCACTCTATCGCTCTGCAAAAGTAGCAAAAAATCCCAGCCGTATAGGCCCGGTTGCTGCACTTTTATCGTTATCGCTATTGGTATCGAACAGCTTGTTCGAAAAGACGAAGCTCTGAACTCATTTCTCAGTTTTTGCCTTAAATTTGTTCCGTTATTACACTTGCTATTGAAAAGTGCGAGCTGTTGATAGCCAATTTCTTTTGCTTAAATCATTGAATCTGATCAAAAAATAGACTAAAGTTTGTCTGTGAAAGCCCATTTGCAAATGAAGAGTAAATGGATATTTATACAATGGTTTAAATATAATAATATAAGAATGAAAGACGACTCTACAAATAAATTTGGCTCCTTGAATTTAGCGGTTCTTGTCCTTTCCGTTTATGTTCTTGGTGCATTGATCGTTGATACGACAATAAAGTTGCCCGAAGAAACTTCCCGACTTCTGAATTATATTGATCTTGCTATTTGTATATTCTTTTTTGCCGAGTTTTGTATCAGGTTGTACCATGCTGATAGTAAGATGAAGTTTATGCGTTGGGGTTGGATTGATTTGGTTTCGAGTATCCCGATGATAAATTTTTTGCGGTTTGGTCGAGTTTTTAGATTGATTCGTCTATTCCGAATTTTGAGGGCTTTTCGCACGACAAAGGAATTTGTTACCTATGTTTTTAGAATCAAAGCACAGGGCGCATTTACTTCAGCCACGATTTTAGCCATCTTATTGATCATTTTCTCTTCCATAGCGATTCTTCAAGTCGAAAATGCGCCGACCAGCAATATCACAACAGCGGAAGATGCTATTTGGTGGTCTTACGTTACGATCACAACTGTCGGCTATGGAGACAAATACCCCGTAACAACCGAAGGAAGAATCATTGCAATGTTTTTGATGACTGCAGGAGTAGGGCTTTTCGGAACTTTTACAGCCTATATTGCTTCCTTATTTGTCTCAGATAACAAAAAAGAAGAAACAGAAACAAAAGAATGATTGTCAATCTTATTGCTGCTGTTGCCTGATATTGAGCAGAATAACAGCTGATACCGCTTCCACTTAATTCCACTCATGAACTCTATTATCAAATAGATGGTTGTACAACGAAAGGGGCAAGTTGTATTCTTTTCCGATTGGAGGAGATAGATTGACACCAATGCATTGTTTAGATTCTAATCTGTTTTGAAGGTATAAGATTCCCGATTAAATACATTGGCAGTGCTAAAAAACAAATCCCTCAGTAAGGCGGTCGGCCTTGCTGAGGGATTGTTATAATTGTCCTAAGGACAGTATAATGCTTTAGTAGGAGTAGGGCGAGAGTTTTATTGCTCGGGGGCAAACATGGGATCCCATGCGGGCAGGCGTATGGGCGTGGTCTTCAGGATGTCGAGCACCTTGGCCGGTACATACTTCTTGTTTACAACCAAACGGAATGTATAGGCATCGAACCATTCGTCAGTGATGATCAGGTGACCCTGTGCACCGTTGTTGGCTCCCCAACTGTTCTCTACCATCCATTTGGTGGGCTTGCCGTTCGCGTCCAGATCCACTGCCATAAGTGTCATGGCGTGCGTAGAACCACTATCGAATGTCTGTATGCGTTCCTTCTTGCTGAGCGTGAATTCTTCGCCGAGCAGTGAGGCATAGTCGTTATTGTCCATAGCCAATATGCCACGAGTACGATCCAACTCCTTACCAACATCGCAAGAGTAGTACATCATGGTGCTGTCTTTGATGGATGCGATAGCCATCTGCTTGAGGTCTTCCATCGGTACATTCACGTATGTCCAGTTCTTGCCGTCGTAGTTGTGGCGGTCATAGTCGATCTCAAAGAGTTTGTAGAAAGGACGACTGGGATCGTTCATGATCATGACGTAATCCTCGCGCATATCTTCATGCACAAACTGCTTGAAGAAGCTCTGCGGTGTGTATTTCTGTGTAGAGATCACCTTGCCGGATGCATCGCGCATGCTCCATGTAAACTCCGTGGGAGGCTCCCCGAGGTTCATGACGAGCAGACGATAGACACGCTTGAGAATGTCTTTCTTCTGTGCTTCCAGCTTCGCCTCACCGGCTCCCTTTTCGGCAGCCTGACGCAAGCGCATACCACCTTGGCGCAGTACTTTGGAGAGGATGCGGTTGAGGGATGTGGTATTGTTGCTATTGCGAGTCTCGGGCATCACCTCGGCAGGTACGAGACCGTACTTCATCAGATTCTCCGATACACCGGTGTATTGTCCGCCGTCGCCAATCGGATTTTTGAAGAGCCATTCCACCATTTTGTCGTCAATCGGTTTGTTTCTGGTGTCGATGATCCCTTGCAAGAAGAGGTTGGATTTCTCCAATTGATCCCAAAAGAACGAATAGTTGTGGGAGAAGAAGAAAGAATCCATATTGTTGTCCGTTATCATCCTTGATCGCAGGACATTCATGCCGGTGAAGAGCCAGCAACGGCCACTTTGCTGCTGATCGGATATGCCTTTGCTTTGGACACGATGGCTAAACTGAGCGTCGGGAAAATCCGTCTTGGCACTGTTTGTAAAGGTCATACCGTTAGCTATGACTGCATTGCGCAAAGCTCTATCGGCCGGTGTGCCGGCATAAGATGAGCGGATCTCTTCGAGCACTTTGGGTGTGAGAGCTCCTTTTGCATTCTGAGCCTGCATCGATCCTGCTACGGAAGCAGCAGCAAACGCAAGCGATGCAACAAAAATCTTTTTGTTCATTACCTATTAGTTTGGATTAAAATGTTGTTTGCGAGAGAAAAAGGCTGTGTGTCAGCGAATCACTGCGAAGCGAATTAGTTTGGACTTTTTCGATGCCGGATCGTACACTGCAACGGCATATACGCCCGAAGCTACCCTATTGCCATCGGCACCTCGAGCATTCCATTTGACTTCGGTGGTTACGCTCTCAGTCTGGTATAGCAGTCTGCCGGTGGTATCGGTGATTTTGACACTACAGCCGGCTTGCAGTCCGGCAATGGTGACGCCATCGGGATATTCCGGTCTTAGCGGATTGGGGTATACATAGACGCCGTCCAGTTCGGAAGCTGATCCACTCCCCGTACCCGTTTGGAACGTCATCAGTCCGTCCGCCGTACCGATGTACAGCAGTCCGTTATCGTCATTTAAGGCCAGGGATAGTATGTTGTTAGAAAGCAAAGGGCTGTTTTCTACGGTAAATTGCGCGAGGATCTTACTGCAATCTTCCGAAAGGAGATAGAGTCCTGTCCCTTGGGTGGCGACCCATTTGTGATTGAGTTTGTCCACGACGATGTCTGTCACCGTCACCTTGTCCAGCACATAGTACAAATTGGGTTCTTCTCCTCCGACCGGCCGAACAGCGATAGGGGTAGAAGTCGAGGACAATACTCCGGCGGCATTGTAGACGCCGAAAATGCCTATATCCGATCCCATCCAGACAGAGCCGTTATGATCGACGGCCATTGCATAGATAGTCTTATGTCCTATGGCTGCCCCGAGGCGATTGACAAACTGCTCGACGTAAAGATGGCTGTCGTCCGAAGTCGTTTCCGGTGTACCCCGATCGTTGAAGATCAAGACACCTTTGCGCGTGGATCCGCCACTACGGTGAAGTATATTTACCCATTTGTCTCCGTTGGGTAGGATAATCATATTGCCGAAGGAGGCCAGATTGGCTACATCCGGATAGCTGAAAGAATGCCATGTGCTACTCTGCGGATCGTACATGAAGATGTTCTTGCCTACGGCACCGAGCGTCCCCCAGAGGTTGCCCTTATTGTCGAAGGCAATCGCTTTCACACGGGCATCTCCGGGATTACATTCTGCGATAGCAGTTTCGTTTCCCGAATAGCGAGCTATCGCTTTGCCATCCTTGAATTCGAACAGACCGTTTCCCCATGTACCGACAAAAAAGTGATCGGGGTCTCCGTTGGAAACAGCTATATCGACAGCATCATTGAAACTGAATCCGCCGCCCAACTGTTCCTGTACGGTCTTCTTGTCGAAGTTAGTCCATCGGTTGCCGTCGTATAGCTTCACCATACCGGCATGTCCCATCAGGTTTGTTCCCCAGAGTCCGCTGGCTGCATACAGACGTCCGTGACTAAACCGCATCTCGTAGAAATCATTGTCCCCCGGTCCGTCGAATGCTACAGGCATGGCTTCGGCCGTACTTCCCTCTGCGAGAAGAAGTGAAGCCAAACCTTCTTCTCCCAATGCTATGTATGCCGTATTGCTTTCGCTCATGGCACCGACACCAAGGACGTCGGCTATAGGAAATTGTGTCGTTTTGCGACCTTTTTCTATGAAATAAATTCGATTCTCGGCACAGATGAACAGACCACGATCTGTCACATGCAGTCGTGAATCGGCGGAGGAAGAGAGCAATAGCTCCGGCTCTAACGATTGGTTTGCAGCGACATATACACGGCCATCGGCGAGCAGGAAACAGATGTCTTCCCCGACAATGCCCAGACCGGTGACCGAGCCCATCGGCAAATTCAAAGACAAGGCTGTCCATGCGGCCGGATCTTGCAGGTTATCGGTCTCTTTTCCGATGAAGAGCTGCCCTTCTTTCAGCATCAGCAAGCGATCATTGTCCAACTTAGCCACATCGGTCACCTTAGTTCCCTTGGCGTAGGTAGCCGGTATGCGAGCTTCGGCGACATCCAGAACGGAGAGGCCGAATCCTCCTGCCAAATAAGCCCTGTTGCCTACGATCAAAAGGCGATTGAGCGTTTTGTCTATCAAATCGATATTGTCTTTCAATGCAGGTACGTTGGTCACACGGCCTGCTTCGTCCAAGATGTCGATATTGCCTGATGCATAGTATATGACCAAGGATTTTAGTTGCTCGGAGTAGGCTATGCTGCTTACCGATGTATCGCTGAGTCCGCTGATACGGTCGAAGATCTTTGCCTCATGGGGAGCTTCTTTGCCCACCGAGTAAAGTACTCCGTTGGCTACGGCAAAGACTTTCTTGGGCGTTTCTACGGCTTTTTCCGTCTTGTGGATAGCCAAGAGGGTATTCCAAATGCCTTCCTCTTGAGCTTGGAGAGAAAAAGAGGTGAACAATAAGCAGACGACAAGAGCCTGCAAGAGGCTGAATCTTATTTTGCACATAATAAAAAATCGCGGAGCTGTGCCACCGCCAAAGCACGATGACTGATTTGATTTTTGGTTTCTTCTCCCATTTCTGCAAAGCTGAGCGTGTGTCCCTCCGGGATGAAAACGGGGTCATAGCCGAAGCCGCCCGATCCTCTGCATTCAGATGCTATGGTACCTTCGATCTTCCCTTCGAAGAAGTGTTTTCCATGATCATCGATCAGGGCGATCACGGTACGGAAGCATGCTTTTCTGGGATGTGGTACACTGCTCAATGCTTCGAGTAGTTTCCGTACATTGGCATCGGCATTGGTCGGTTCTCCTGCGTACCGTGCAGAGTGGACGCCGGGTGCTCCGTCAAGAGCTTCTACTTCCAAGCCTGTGTCGTCAGCAAAGCAAGGTAAACCATATCGTTTGTGAACAAATTCTGCTTTGAGCAAAGCATTTCCCTGTAGTGTGTCGGCCGTTTCGGGAATATCCTCCCGACAACCTATTTCGTCCAGCCCGACAATCTCCACCTTTCCCTCAAGAATATGACGAATCTCGTTGAGCTTATGTGGATTGTTTGTGGCAAAAATGAGTTTTTCCATTATTTTTGTTAGACCGTGCCCCAAGCAAAAGTGGAGCGAAATTCATAACGTAGCAAAAATAAAATAATATATGGACATAGAGCAAGCTCGAGAGCTATGCTTGTCACTGCCACAGGTGGAGGAGAGTTTCCCGTTCGATGATGTTACGTTGGTTATGAAAGTAGCCGGCAAAATGTTTGCTCTGATACCCCTTGATTCCGAAAAGAAAGTCATCGCACTCAAATGCGATCCCGATCGGTCCGAACATTTAAGGATGCACTACGAGGGTATCACAGGGGCTTTTCATATGAACAAACGACATTGGAACAGCGTAGCTTTGGACTCGGATGTCCCTGCCGATCTGATTGCACGGCTCATCCGACATTCGTACGCTCTTGTTGTATCCAAACTCCCTAAATACATCCGTACACAACCGCCTTTCGATGGAGTCCAAGAAGAACAGTTGGTCTGAAGAGTATCTGATCCATCTGCCCGAAACGGCCAGCACCAACTCCTATCTCTCCGATCTTTTGATGCAGGATCCCGACCTGCCTGCGTGGACCGTGGTCATGACAGACAATCAGACTGCGGGACGAGGACAGCAGGGCAATAGCTGGTTCGCGTCTTCGGGCTTGAACCTGACCTTTTCCGTTCTGCTGAGGCCGACCATGCTTCCTGCGCAGCAGCAATTCGATCTCTCCCGATTGTGTGCTCTCTCCGTGCTCCATACACTCTCCGACCTTCTTCCTTCTGCCGAGATGCTCAGCATCAAATGGCCGAACGATATATACTATGGAGACAGGAAAATAGCAGGCATACTGATCGAACACAGCCTGACGGGCAGCAACCTCGACTACAGCATTCTGGGTGTCGGTCTCAATATCAACGAAAGCGACTATCCGAGCTATCTCCCCAATCCTACATCGGTCCGGATCATTCTGGGGCATTCGGTAGATCGTATGGAGATATTCCGCTCTTTTATGCAGGAGATGCGTTCACTCTACAGACACATAGAAGAGCATACTGCCGACCAGCTTCACACTCGTTATATGCAGTGTCTTTACAGGAGGGTAGGGTACCATCCCTTCCAAGATAAGGAAGGGCGTTTCGATGCCATAATTGCCGATGTATTGCCTTCCGGAGAGCTGTTGTTGGTGCGTGCCGATGGTAGAAAGTCCTCATATGCTTTCAAAGAAATCGCCTATGTCCTTTGTTGATTAGATTGTTCCATTACCTGTTTCTGACTTCCTTATGAGAAAATCCGATCGTCTCGACATTCTCTTTCTGCAACTCGTAGCTGTTACCTCTCTCGTGTTGTGCCATGCAGCTCCTCGTCAGCTGGACAACTTACCGTCGTGGTTCCCTTTCTACATAGAGCATTTCTATATGAGAGTTCCCCTCTTCTTTTTTATTTCTGGTTTTCTGTGGGCTTTGGGGGAAAGAAAGAGGGTAGGGAAAACGGCTTATCAGGTGATCAGGAAAAAAGCCAAGCGTTTGCTTCTTCCTTACCTCTTTATGGGGACGGTGGCATTCCTGCCTAAAGTCCTACTGAGTGCCTACACATACCACCCGATGGAGGCCTCCCTTTCCGGATATGTCAGCAGCTTTCTTTTTCCGGCAACGAATGCTATTCGCTTTCTGTGGTTTTTGCCCTGCTTGTTCAGTCTATTTTGCCTGGTTGTTTTTTATCCTCGGAAGTGGATGGAGGGACCGAAGATTTTCGGAGCTTACCTCATCGCCTGCCTTCTGCATATAGTCACCGAATACATCCCTGTGGCATTCGAGGATGATCCTTTCTGTATTATAGCAGCCTTTAACAATTTTCACTACTTCGTTCTGGGTATGATGTTATACCGCTATTCCGATCGTATAGTTTCCAGACGAGTATCGGTAGCCCTGCTTATCGCTTTCCATGTGGCACTTTTCTCCCGTTTCTTTATGCCCGAGCAGTCATCGTTCTTGGGGGTATTGAACTGGTCTTATTATACCCTGTTCATTGTTGTCCTTTATGGCGTGTCGGTAAAAATCGGAGACAAGGTGATGCCTGCTCCATTGCTCCACGGTATAGGGTTGTACAGCTATCCTATATTCATTTTTTCATGGTTCGTGCTGGTCGCATTGAGAATAGTCCTTTATGACCGCTATGAGCTGAGCACCATGATGATCAATGGAGCTATTGCCATTAGTTTCATAGCCGGTTTGTTCATACCGCTTTACCTGTCCAAGTTTTTGGACAGGAAACTTCCGGTTTCTCTCAAGCCGTTGGTCGGATTGTAAGCAGACGCAGAGGAGCTGCGCAAGAAGGGAAAGTTAAGGTTTGAACTTACGAAGAGAAAAACTGTCGATAACGAACGGACTCAAAGACATGATTCCGGCCGAATCAGGGAAGCCTCGCAAATAGCCATAGACACGGCTCACACTCGCAGAGTCCGGCACTGAAGTTGTCAGCATATTTATTCCCGGATTCACAGGTCGGCTGACCGTAAGAACGGTATTGTCGGTGCAAACCAATTGGAGAAACATCTCCATCGTTGCATCAGGACGAAGTTGTAGACCTCTCAGCCTCGTGACAAATTCCAATCGGGTGCCTTCCTTATAAGCTGTACCTGGTGTGATGATGAAAGACCTGTTCAGGAATGGCATCTCCTGCCGGTAGAAACACGTACTATCTCCGGCCAGCATATTGATCGAATCCAGTTCGTAGAACGAACCATCGAGCATATCCATCCCTTTCTTCTCACGCTCCAACGTAATCTGCTTGTCCAGATCGATTCGCTGCTTTTCCAGTTCATCCCGAACGCTTTGGCAGATGGCGATATACTCTTCCAAATCATGGCGACCATACCACATCAGCGTGCTGTCGTAATCCATGCGAGTAGTGCCGTACTTGGCAAACAGATTGGTGTAAACCGCTTCACGAACACTATCCGTCAAATTCGGATCGTATATATTAGCAAAGTGACCATCGGCCACATAAAGTTCGACCATCAGATCCTTCAACTTCTTTTTCGGGATCTTTTTATAGCCGCTTCGGCTACAACCTCCCAGTAGTGCAAGAGAGGCTATGCTCACAATCAATATGACGTACAAACGTCTCATTCTCTCTTTGTTGGCTCGGAATCCTCTGTGGTGCCTTCCGGCAATGTCTTTTTCCCATCGAGCAGGAGACTCACCGTACGCGGATAACATACCAATAGCAGTATCAACCCGATGGAGATACAGGAATCGGCAAAGTTGAAGACCGGATGGAAAAAGACAAACTCTTCACCTCCCCAGAAAGGAAGCCACGAAGGAAATACTCCCTCTATCAAAGGGAAGTAAAACATATCCACTACTCGACCGTGAAACCACGTCTCATAGCCACCTCCTGAAGGAAATAGTTGTGCAATCTGTCCGTGACTGCCGGAAAAGATGACCCCATAGAAAATAGAATCGATAATATTCCCGATACCACCGGCAATGATCAGAGACAAACAAGAGAGAAAGGCGAGTGTATGCTCTCGCTTTCGTACCAATTTGGCCAATAAATAGATACAAAAGCCCATGGCAACGATGCGAAAGAGACTCAAGAAGAGTTTGCTCCCTAATTCTATTCCGAAAGCCATCCCGGGATTTTCCACGAAATGGATCTGAAACCAAGGGGCGACAACGTGCGACTGCCCCAGTACCATAGTCGTCTTCACCCATATCTTGATCACCTGATCTACGACCAGAAGCAAGACAATGAGAGCTGCGACTACTTTTCCCTGAGGCAGACGGGAGAGAAAAGAAGCCATCTATTATTTCTTCTCGTTCATTTTGGCCTCTATGCTCAGCGTAGCATGAGGTACGGCGCGAAGTCGTTCTTTGGGAATAAGTTTGCCCGTTTCGCGGCAAACGCCGTAAGTCTTATTCTCGATACGTATCAGAGCAGCTTGCAAGTTTTGGATAAACTTCATCAGTCGCTGTGCCAAGCGTCCGGATTCCTCTTTCGACAGTGTAGCTGCACCCTCCTCCAACACCTTGAACGTGGGAGAGGTATCAGACACATCATTACCCTCTGAATTGCTGACGCCCGCACGCAACTGCTCGTAGTCCTTGCGAGCCTGATCCAATTTGGCCAAAATTATTTGCTTGAATTCTTCCAACTCTTCGTCGGTGTAGCGTGTTTTTTCTACCATTTGTATCTAAATAATCGTTAGTGGAACAGATTTCTCGGCAGACAGAAAATTCATATCTGCCTCCGAAGTCTATCCCTGATGTTTAACAACTTGTATGCTAAGGACAAAATCATCGAAATCCAGCTCCATTCCATCGCTGACAGCATCGCTGATCTCCAACGATTCGGCCTGGATTTGCTGGGCGATATAGTCATGGTGTTCTGCCACCACTTTATCCATAATATCGTTAGACAAGAGAAGGACATTCACCTTGTCCGACACTTCGAAACCGCTTTGCTTGCGGATATTCTGCACACGATTCACAAGTTCGCGAGCCAGTCCTTCGGAGCGAAGCTCATCTGTCACTGTAATATCAAGGGCTACGGTCAGATTGCCTTCGTTGGCTACGAGCCATCCCGGAATATCTTCCGAGACGATCTCCACATCGGCCAATTCAAGCTCTACCGGAGTCCCGGCCACTTCCATCCGGAAAGTGCCGGCCTTCTCGAGGGAGCGTATCTCTTCCTGCGTCATGGCCGTTACAGCTTCTGCCAAAGCCTTCATCACTTTGCCGTAGCGTGGGCCGAGTCGTTTGAAGTCCGGTTTGATTCGTTTGACCAGAATACCCATGCTGTCATCCACGAATCGAAGCTCTTTCACGTTCACCTCACTAAGGATCAGCGGCTGTACGGATTCGATGCACCTGCGCTGCTCATCGTCTATAGCCGGTATCATCAGTGTAGCCAATGGTTGGCGTACTTTCAGATTCACTTTTCGGCGAAGTGCCAGCACCATAGACGAAATCTGCTGAGCCATCTGCATGCTCTGTTCCAGTGCACGGTCCACCTGACTTTGATCCAGCTGGGGGAAGAGTGCCAAGTGCACGCTTTCGTCTTTGCCCGTCAGATCTCGGTACAGTCGGTCAGCATAGAAAGGACTGATCGGAGCCATCAGTTTGGATACGGTAAGCAAGGAGGTATAAAGCGTCTGATAGGCAGAGAGCTTATCTTCGGTCATATCTCCTGCCCAGAAGCGACGGCGGCTGAGACGCACATACCAGTTGCTCAGATTCTCGGAGACAAAATCGCTGATGGCACGACCGGCACGTGTAGGCTCGTAGTCGCTCAGTTGATCATCCACTTCACGAATCAATGTATTCAGTTCGGAAAGTATCCAGCGGTCGATCTCCGGCCTCTTGGCGAAAGGAATGCTTTCTTCTTCTCCTGTAAAGCCGTCCAAATTAGCATAGAGGGCAAAGAACTGATACGTATTGTATAAAGTACCGAAGAATTTCCTGCGTACCTCTTCCACTCCGTCCGTGTCGAATTTGAGATTGTCCCACGGTGAAGAATTGGTGATCATATACCAGCGAAGAGGATCGGATCCGTATTTCTTGATGGTCTCGAAAGGATCTACGGCGTTGCCGAGACGCTTGCTCATCTTATTGCCTTTCTTATCCAGTACCAAGCCGTTGGATACCACAACTTTGAACGAACTCGTTCCTGATATCATCGTGGCTATGGCGTGAAGGGTGAAGAACCATCCACGCGTCTGATCCACCCCTTCGGCTATGAAGTCGGCAGGGAAGACGGAACCGTCCTTCACTCGCTCGCGATTCTCGAAAGGATAGTGCATCTGGGCATAAGGCATAGCACCCGAGTCGAACCATACATCGATCAGATCCAGCTCGCGGCGCATAGGCTGACCCGAGGGGGAGCAAAGTGTGATCTCATCCACAAAAGGCCTATGCAGGTCGATCTTGGCATAGTTCTCCTCGGTGTAGACACCGGGCTTGAAGCCTGCCCATGGGTTGCGCTCCATCATACCGGCTTTGACGGCCTTCTCTATCTCGTTGTACAGCTCTTCGACCGAACCGATACAGATCTCTTCGGAACCATCCTCAGTACGCCAAATGGGCAATGGCGTCCCCCAGTAGCGACTGCGAGAAAGGTTCCAATCTTGAAGATTCTCCAGCCATTTGCCGAAGCGTCCCGTACCGGTGCTTTCGGGTTTCCAATATATCTTACCATTGTTGGCTATCATCTCCTCTTTGCAGGCTGTCGTGCGGATAAACCAGCTATCGAGCGGATAGTAAAGAACGGGCTTGTCCGTCCTCCAACAGTGTGGGTAGTTGTGTGTCATCTTTTCGATGCGGAAAACGCGATTCTGCATCTTCAGCATCACGCAGAGTTCGACGTCAAGAGTCTCGTCCTTCTCCGTCTTTCCGGCATCGTACGCATTTTTCACGTAGCGGCCGGCATATACGTCATAGAGCGGCAGATCCATGTGCTTCTCTACAAAGACAGGATCCAAATCTGTCGTTGGGAAATAGCGGCCGGCCAGATCCACCATAGGGCGCATATTCCCCTCTTTGTCACGAAGCATCAAGGGAGGCACACCGCTTTTCTTGGCCACGCGGTCATCGTCCGCACCGAACGTAGGTGCTATGTGCACGATGCCGGTACCATCTTCCGTGGTCACGAAATTGCCTGTGATCACTCGGAAAGCACCTTCACCCGGATTCACCCACGGTATCAGCTGTTCGTACCGCATACCTTCCAACTCCTTCCCTTTCCATGATGCAATCACCTTGTAGGGGAGCAGCTTCTGCGCCGGATCGTAAGAAGCGGGTATCTCCTCGCATTCGCCCTTCGGGTTGAAGAGGGTGTGGAGTAGTGGCTTGCCCAATACGACTGTGATGGGAATACCATTATAGGGATTGAATGTCTGTACAGCCAAGTACTCGATTTCAGGCCCCACGCAAAGGGCTGTATTGGAGGGAAGTGTCCACGGCGTGGTAGTCCATGCGAGGAAGAAGGCATCGCCGTGCAACTGCATCTCCGGCTTCGGATCCATTATCTTGAACTGGGCTACGCAGGTCGTATCTTTCACATCGCGATAGCAACCCGGCTGATTCAGCTCGTGCGTGCTCAGACCGGTACCCGCCGCAGGCGAATAGGGTTGGATCGTATAGCCTTTGTAGAGCAGACCTTTCTTGTATAGCTCGGCCAGCAGCCACCAAAGCGTCTCGATATAGCGGTTGTCGTACGTAATGTAGGGGTGCTCCATATCTACCCAGTAGCCCATCTTGTGCGTGAGGTCTTCCCACTCCTTGGTGAACTTCATCACATCGCGCCGGCAGGCAGCATTGTACTCTTCCACGGAGATCGATTTGCCGATGTCCTCTTTCGTTATGCCCAGACTTTTTTCCACTCCCAGCTCTACAGGCAGGCCGTGAGTATCCCAGCCGGCTTTCCTGTCCACTCGGAAACCCTTCATCGTCTTGTAACGACAAATAGTGTCCTTGATGGCACGAGCCATTACGTGGTGGATGCCGGGCATCCCGTTGGCAGAGGGAGGTCCCTCATAAAAAACGAACGAGGGGGCACCCTCGCGACTTTTCAGACTTTCTTCAAAAAGACGGTGTTGCATCCAATCGGCCAACACCTCCTCATTGACACGGGACAAATCCAAGCTCTCGTATTCGGCAAATCTGCGACTCATAAATTTTAACTTCGCTAAACAGAGTGTCTATAAGAATGGGAGCAAAGATAATCTTTCCGCCCGAAACATTGTTCAATGAGCTTCGCTCGACTATAACTTCGATTCATTGACGAAGAAGGAGACCGGGGGAGCTTTTGTCGCTTTTATACTTGATTGGTCGTTAAGGTTCGTTTTTCTGATGAAGGTCAATTAGTTCATCGTCTTTTTATTTCTTGTTATTCTCCAGCCTTCTATTTATTTTGTAAACATAGGATAGCCCGTCTGAAAATTATAGGGGATCGCGCAGAAAGGCATAACTTTGCGAGCATCGAATCAACAAAAAATAAACCCGATACTATCTTATGCAACCTATCGTATCTCCATCTTTGCTGTCGGCCGACTTCCTGCATCTGGCCGACGATGTCGAAATGATCAATCGCAGCGAGGCCGACTGGCTGCATATCGACGTCATGGATGGCGTATTCGTCCCCAATCTTTCGTTCGGTTTTCCTATTCTCGAGGCTATCCGACCGATTTGCAAGAAGCCGCTCGATGTTCACCTGATGATCGTGGAGCCGATGAAGTTCGTGGACAGGTTGGCCGAACTGGGCGTTTATATGATGAACGTCCACTATGAAGCCAGTCCGCACCTGCATCGCTCACTGGCGGCGATTCGCAAGGCCGGTATGAAATCGGGCGTCACGCTCAATCCGCATACTCCCGTGGAGGTGCTGACCGACGTGCTGGAAGAGGCCGATATGGTGCTTCTGATGAGCGTAAACCCGGGATTCGGAGGGCAGAAATTCATCGAAAGGACGATAGACAAGACGCAACGCCTGCGCCGAATGATCGATAGCCAAGGTCTGGATACGATTGTTCAGATCGATGGCGGTGTCAATGCCGCCACGGGAAAACGTCTGATCGAAGCAGGAGCCGATTCGCTCGTAGCCGGCAGCTATGTGTTCGGAGCAGAGAAGCCGGAAGAAGCCATCAGTCTGCTGAAGAGTTATAGCCGTTAGACGATCGTGCCGGTCTGCCCGAAGCCGTATTTTCGCCCCGGACCGTTTCTGTGGGTATTGCTTTTCCTGTCGACAGGCATAGGCCTGACGGAATACTTTCGCTCTCCTGTCGTTGCGCTTGGTGCGCTGACGACAGGATTTTTTCTTTATATCCTCAGTCTCTTTTTCCGGCCGGCCGTTGAGAAAAGGACTGTCGCGGCTCTTCGTTTCGCCCCGATCGGCCTGCTTCTCGTTGCAGCGGGAGCTTTCTCCACACAGCTGACACGAGAGCGACTGACAGCTTCTTCACGCTACAAGCTGTCTTCATCCGACACTTTTCGGGTCATCGGGAATCCGGAGCCACGCGAGGGCAAGCTGCGGATGCAAGTGCAACTGTCCGAAGCTTCCTCCCCATCTTATATCCTGTACATCCGACACGAAGGGGAATACGAGCCGGTCGCTCGCGGCGATATGCTCAAGCTCAGGAAATTTTATGCTCGATCGGCCGAAGAATGGGAGCAGAAAGCTCCGGCAATGGGGCGGTATATGGCGGGCAAAGGACTGTCCGGCAGTCTGCATGCCAAGACCGGAGATGTAGAAATCTTGTCGACAGCCAAAGGGCCGTTCTCCCTCAGGCAAAAGGCTTTGGATCTGTCGGATCGCTTGGCTGCCACATTGTACGAACTCTCCCCTTCGCTACTGTCCGATTCGCAGCGTGCGATGCTCGAAGCCATGTGTCTGGGGCGTGAGGGCGAAGCTCCCGACGTTCGCCGTAAGTTCGTCGCGGCAGGTGTGGCACATATCCTTGCTGTGAGCGGTTTTCACGTGGGTATCGTATTGGCTGCCCTCGGTTTTCTCATGCGTATTCTGCCGATACCGCAGCGATGGCGTCGGGCAGAGTGGCTGCTTCCGCTTGCAGGGGGATGGATATACGCATTCGTTTGCGGTTTGGGTGCTCCTGTAGTCCGAGCCATGCTGATGGCTACCTTATATATAGTCGGTAAATGCTCGGGCAGACCGACGGATGGATTGAATATTTGGGCTGCGGCAGCGTGCATTACACTCGTGATAGATCCCCTCTCTTTTTATGACGTGGGATTTGTGCTCAGCTATGCTGCGGTAGCTTCTATCCTGATCTTCTTCAGACCGCTGGCGTCCTTACTCCCCGATGTGCGGCAGCCTCTCCTTCGTCTGTGTCGTGATGCTATGGCGCTGTGTCTTGCAGCGCAAGCTTTCACCCTGCCGTTGGCGGCACATTATTTCGGACATGTCGGCATTATTTTCCTTTGGGTCAATCTTCCGCTTACTCTGCTGGTCGTTTTTCTGATTCCCCTTAGCCTTATCTATATGGTCTTGGCAGCTGTCGGATTACCCTTGATGTTGTTGCCCCGAGTGGTCGGTATTTGTGCCGATGGAGTGGAGAGATTGGTTACTGCGGCGGCTGCTGTGTCGCCGAGCGTGGAATACGCCTGGCAACCTTCGATGCCGGTCGTACTATGTATTATGGCTGTATTGCTTGCGGTAGGTATCCTTTGGCGCGCAAATCGGCGACGATACGAGTGACAAGCTGTCTCTCATCCTCTTCATCCACCAGCTTATCGCTATTTACAATCACCTTTGCACGGCGATATATATCGCCTCGGAAAGCCATTTCCTCCCGGATGTGGGAGAGCAGCTCTTCGCCGGTCTTGTCTTTCACCTTCGGCCTTGTCCGCTTGCATAACTCCAAACGAACGGCAAGAACCTCATCCGAAACTTCCAAATACAGCGTCAAGCCGGCTTCGTTCATCAGCGTCATATTGTCCGAATGACAGGGCAATCCGCCCCCTGTGGCGATAATAGCATCCTCCATTCCGGATAGTTCTTCGATGACGACACGCTCGCGCCTGCGAAAAACCGCCTCGCCTTCGTCACGGAATATATCCGCCACGCGCTTGCGGAATCGGTTCTCGATAAAGAAATCCGTATCGATAAAACGCCAACCGAGTACATCGGCCATCTTACGCCCTACCGTACTCTTGCCGGAACCCATATAGCCAACGATAAAAATCGGAGCGTGCATCTTACCTCATCTTCTTATTACCACCAATAGTGAAGCACCTGAAACGATCAGACGGCTCCTTGTGTCTCTTCAGTGGTGCTCTCACTTTCCGGAGCTTTCTTCTTCAACTCGGGATAGGTGATGCGTGAATGGTACATGATCTTGATCTTCTCGAAGAAAACTTCCTTGCAGACACGAATATCCTTGAATGTAAGAGGTGTATCCACCAGCAAACCGTCCTGTAAGATGCCATCGACTATCTTGTCGATAAGTTGCTTGATACCCTCTTCGGTATGGCGGCTGAGGCTTCGACTCGATGCTTCGATGGCGTCTGCCATCATCAGTATACCGGTCTCCTTGCTGAATGGATTCGGCCCGGGATAAGTGAACAACTCCGGATCCACCTCTTTGTCGGGATACTGATTGCAATAGGAATTATAGAAGTATTTGGTCTTACCCCGTCCGTGATGCGTCCGGATAAAATCGATAACGGAGTCCGGCAAACGGTGTTTCTGCGCCAAGGCAATACCATCGGTCACATGACGAATGATAATGCGAGCACTCTCGTCGAAAGGCAATTTGGAGTGCGGATTCTCTGCTCCCTGATTCTCTGTGAAATAAGATGGGTTCTTCATTTTTCCTATATCATGATAGAGAGCACCGGTGCGTACAAGCTGTACATCTGCTCCGATCTTGGTGGCTGCCTCCGTAGCGAGGATGGACACTTGGATCGAATGCTGAAAGGTACCCGGCGCCACCTCCGAGAGCTGACTGAGCAGCGGCGTATTGACGTCGCTCAGCTCAACCAAACTGATATTGGAAACGTAGCCGAAAGCACGCTCCATCAGATAGACGAGCAGGTAGCTGAACATGAGGAAGATCAGATTCACACCGAAATAGAGAATGTTCAGCCCGTCTTCCATCTCTACCCGACCGTCCTGCATCAGCGAGAACGAAAGCTGTACGACGGAATAAGTGAGGAAAACCAAAAAGGTCGTCCGAACCAACTGCAGGCGTGATGTCAGACGGCGCATACTGGTCACAGACACGATACCGGCCAGCACTTGCAAGAGGATAAACTCGTAAATGTCCGGCACGAACATGGCAACGATCAGTACGTTGATCACATGGGCAAAAAATGCCGTGCGCGAATCATGGAACGTACGTACCAGAATGGGCAGAATGATAAAAGGGATGATATAGATATTGAACCATCCGAAGCTGATAGCCAACTCTGTAATCAGATTGATCACCAGAATGAGCGAAAGCACAAAGAAGGAATTGTGCAGCCGATCGAAAAATACAGGTCGGAACGAGAGCATATAAGCCCAAAGAGCCAGCAGCAGGAAGAAGATAATCAGAAAGATGCCGAGATTGCGTGTAAATCTGAGGGTCGTACCTCCCGAACGCTCTTCATAGGTCTTCTTGAACGACTGAAGGACATTATAGGTATAGGCGTCTACAATCTCACCCGTACCGATTATACGTTCGCCGGCCTGTATCATTCCGGTCGATACCGATAGATTCTGTAGCTCTTCCTGTACCACCTGTCTGTGCATTTCGGGGCTTTCCGTGAGATTCACTCGCAAGTAGTTGGTCAGGTTCAGTCCGCGAAGAACTTCCCGATCCAACCCGGACGGAGCCTCTTCCACGAACATTTCATAAGCCTCCTTGAGCGTGTAGAAACGTGTAAGGGGCTCGCGATTCGAGCTTCGATCGGCTTGTAAGAGGTTGATCTCCATCACGTCATCGGCATGGAGAGCTTTGCTATCCTCATTGCTGATAAGGCCTTGCCGGTATATATTGCGCAGGAAATCGACGACGTAGTGATCGTACACTGGCGACAATCTGCCCTTGAGGTTCTTGTCATAATCGTTGCGCCAGGCCATCTGCATCTTTGCACCGATCGTTTCGTCCATGGTGAAATATGGTTTGATGGTACTGCGCAGACTGTCGCGCTCGGCATCGAGTATCACCTGAGGCTTGTATATGAGGAAATCATAAGGAGCCGTGAGCAGTTCATATTGCCATGGTTTGCCACGATAGAATTGGTATTTGAACTTCAGTTCCTGTGGGGCGAAAAGCGTGAGCATCATTGCCGTCAGGAAAAAGAAGACCAACGATTTGTACTGAATTTTCATCTTCATCTTCATTGCGAGAAAGTTAAATTATAGCTCCTGATATAGGGCAAGACGAACGCTACCGGCATGCAACACGTTCGCTCACAGACTATAATTCGATTACCGCCAGTCCCACAAAGATAAAAGCAAAAAGAGTAAGTCCGTGTGAGAGATTGTGCCATATAAATAAAACGAGACCGCTCCAATGCGATATTGAAACGGTCTCTCGGAATGATTGGGGTGGACGATGGGACTCGAACCCACGACAGACGGAACCACAATCCGTTGCTCTACCACTGAACTACGCCCACCATCATAAATGGATACTCCTGCGAGCAGCGGTGCAAAGGTACATATATCTTTCAATTATGCAAGCTCCTTAGCGGCCAATTCTTCTCAATTTTCAGCCGACAGTGGCCGTCGAATGGAATTTCCACACCTCATTACAGGCAGTTCAAGCTCCTCTTTCGAGTGATTCGATAGGAGTGCCTCCCGATTTTGGAACCAAAAATGATGAAATTGCCGTTCCTAAAAACGGGAAAACTCGCGCGTAATTTTTTTCGTTTTGGTTCGATAAATTATTTTTTTTCACGCCAAAACAAAAATTTTCTCGAACCACGTTTTGCTGACTGTAAAACGAGAAAACTCCGGAACCTAAAAAGTCGAACAGAACTTCTGCACCCCTACACTGCCGTATCCGGCTATAAAACCCAATCGGTCACGTTGCACTCGAGACCGGAATGTGCATCCAATGGGTGTGAATATCTTACGACCTCGGTATGGATCGAATTGGCTATTTTTGGGGGTGTCAAAAGAAAGCAGCAAGCAGATGAAACGGAAGACTCTCAACCTCGGCGGCAGGCTTTTCAGTCTGGAAAAGCCTGTCGTAATGGGCATTATGAATATCACCCCCGATTCTTTTTACTCCGGCAGCCGCCTCTCGAGCGTGGACAGTGTGCGGAGTCGGGCACGCGAAATCGTGGAAGAAGGAGGGGCCTTGATCGACGTCGGTGCTTATTCTTCACGTCCTAATGCGGATCACATATCGGCACAGGAGGAAATGGAGCGACTGCGCCCGGCACTGAAAGTATTGCGGGATGAGTTTTCGGACATGCCGGTATCGGTGGATACCTTCCGTGCCGATGTGGCGAAGATGTGTGTAGAAGAGTACGGGGTAGCCATCGTCAACGATATTTCCGGCGGACAGCTCGACGGCGATATGTTCCGTACGGTGGCGGCTTTGCAAGTGCCCTATATCCTGATGCACATGCGCGGCACACCAGCTACGATGCAGAGCCTCACCGACTACGAAGACATTGCGGTAGATATACTGGATTACTTCGTGGAGCGTGTCGGAGAGCTGCGCGGATTGGGTCTGCACGACATTATCCTCGATCCGGGTTATGGTTTCAGCAAGACGCTGGAGCAGAATTACGAATTGCTATCGCGGCAGGAGGAGGCTTTCGGCGAGCTGGAGCTTCCCATCCTGGTCGGGATCTCGCGCAAGAGTATGATCTACAAACTATTCGGCACCACTCCGGAGGAAGCTCTCAACGGTACCACGGCACTGAATATGTACAGTGTCATGCATGGGGCGGACATTCTTCGGGTGCACGATGTGCGGGAAGCGGTGGAAGTATGCCGTATAGCCGACAAACTCGGCGTCGTCAAGTAAGGGCAACGCCTCTCTATCGGAAACAGAAATTCTCACTCCACAAAAAACATCTCAATCTCATGTTTCTCCAGTTTACCATCAAGGATGTAATAGACATCCTGCTCGTGGCTTTATTCATCTATGCCGTTTATACCACTTTCAAGCACTCGGGCAGCAAGGCTCTTTTCTCGGGGATTCTCACCTTCTTCGTCATTTGGATCATCGTATCGCAGATATTCCAGCTGCGTCTGATGGGAGCCATCCTCAATCAGTTCGTCAGCTTGGGGTTCTTCGTACTGGTCATTCTTTTTCAGGGAGAGCTGCGCAAGATGCTCACGGCGATAGGCTCTACGCGCCGATGGCGTTCGCTCAAGCGTCTTCTCAATAAGGAAAAGCGCGAACAGGATTTGCAGGACGAACGCCGTATCATAGCTCCGCTTATGCTCGCCTGTATGAACATGGCTCGCAAGAAGACCGGCGCTCTCATCGCCATCCAGCAGGGAATAGACCTCACTCCGTTTGCCCATACGGGCGAAGTGTTCCGCGCCGAAGTAAATGCCCGTCTGGTCGAAAACATTTTCTTCAAAAACAGTCCGCTGCACGACGGTGCCATGGTGATTGCGGACAATAGTATCATTGCAGCCGGCTGTATCCTGCCGGTCGCATACAATACGGATCTGAACAAGGATTTGGGATTGCGCCACCGATCTGCTCTGGGTCTCTCGCAGGAGACGGATGCCAAGATCATTATTATCAGCGAAGAGAGAGGGCGGATTTCGTTCGCCTACCGTGGGGAGATTCATCAGGATATCACCACGGACGAACTACAGCTCTTCCTCGAAGATTGATGCCGAGGAATTTCCTCAGAAGAGCAGGAAGACATAGTACTGTAGTATCTCCGTCAACTGGCGGGACATACACAGCATGGCAAAGACAAAGCCGATGAGGCTAAGTGTCCAGAGCCGAATGGAATCGCCGGCATAGACTGCCGACGGATGGGCAGGGCATGAGGCTCCCAACCAACGGGAACGTGCATACAGATAGACTTTATAAACAAAGTGTCCTACGATAAGTCCGACGGCGATACCCGGGATAATATCGGTGATGAAATGCACTCCGATATAAATACGGCTATAGATGACGAGTGCGACGACGCTCCAGATCGTCCACGTGTAGAATTTATTCCGAAAAATACGGCTCGTAAATAATGCCAGCGATATGTAGTTCGTCGTATGCCCTGAGATAAATCCGTACTTTCCTCCCCGATAGCCGTAGACCGTCTTCACATAGTCGATAAAATCAGGGTGGTGCGAAGGGCGGAATCTTGCGAAGAAAGGCTTGAAAAAAGAAGAGGAGAGTTGATCGCAGATGAGTACGCTCAATAAGACTGCTCCTACGATGAAGAGAGCTTCCTTTGTCGGTTTCTTATAAAAAAGGAAGAACAGAAACGCGATGGACATTATCACCCAAGTCCATTTGGCCGAGATCAAATAGAAAAAACCGTCCAACAAAGGATGCTGTACTCCGTTCAGAGTCAAAAAGAGGTTCCTTTCTACTTCAAGAATGTATTCCAAAAACATATATGCAAGAGAGGTAAATATCAGTCTGCGGGAGAGACATGAATACGAGTGAGGACGGTAGCAGGAAGCCAGCCTTCCTTGCCATCAGCCAGTTCTATCGGGTACCAGCCGTCGATAGCTTCCCCTGTAATTCTAACACGCACGCCCTCATGGAGTTCAAAGAGGGTAGTGCCATTTTCGTCCGGAGAGCTTTTGACATTGGCTACGGATGCCATCATGATGCAATAGCTATCGTCATTGAAATCAGCTTTTCGGCGGAAAGCGGCTAAATTGAACAGGATACAAAAGAACATACTGACCCAAGCAGCATAGAACCCTCCTCGCCGCAACTTTCTGCTTCCTCCCAACAGAAAAAGCAGAATGCTCCCGAGAAAAATAATAAAGCAGATAATCCCCGTCACTACGATTACGCCCGACGAGACAGAATAGCAAAGACGTCGCCAGAGCTTGGCGGCAATACTCTCACTATCCGAGATCTTGTCAAAGGCTTTGAGTCCGGCCATTTCTAGATTGACGCGTATATCCTTGTCATTCGGAGCCAGTCGGTACGCCCGTTCGAACATAAGGATGGAAAGGGCCACTTCACCGCTCTTGTAATAGCAGCAACCGAGATTGTAAAGCAACGAAGCATCGGGTTGGGCAGTCTCGCGCAGGATTCGTTCGTATGCAGTAGCAGCCCGGCCATATTGCTTGGCATCGAACAAGCGACGGATCTCCTCGGCGGATAAAATCTTTCCGGTAGCCGAAGAATCGGCAGCCGATTCAGTCTCTACTTCCGACGTAGCGATCGAGGAAGAGTCCACCGGCAAGAATACGGACCGGCGAATGGAAGTATCCTGGTTTTGTGCTTGCAATGACAGCAACGAGCCGATCGACAGAAAAAGGATCAGGGGTAAAACCGCAATATGGCGTAGTACAGGCGTTCTCATCTTTTCAAGGTTTTAGTGCTGTCAATCTGTTCGATTATGCTGCAAACACGTTCGTACACGGAGTCCATCGCCGCATGCTCATTGCTCTCAGGAGCATATCGGGCAAATTCGCAAGTCTCGATCAGCTGCATAAGCTCCTCGATAAGAGTTTCAGGCACATGACCGGCCTGAGCAAGTCGTTCGGCGATATTATCCTTATTCAATTCCGACACGGCTATTCCCAGTTTATCACCCAAATAGCCCCAAACGGCTCTAAGCACCTCTTCGTAGAAAAGATCGCCCCGTTCGCTCTGTTTATATTCGGCCGCTCGTCGCAGACGTTTGACAGCAACTTTGTTAGCCTTGCGCCATCGCATACCGGCTTCGTCAGCTATCATCTTCATCCTTCGACGATAGAGGAAAAGCAACAAGAGTGCAAGCAGAAGCAAGAAAAGATAGATGCCCCAATAAGCAACCGAAAAAGCGAAGGAAGAGGGAGAGGAAGAGCTTGTAAGCGGCTTCAAGTAACGAATATCCTGTCCCAACATCTTGACTGCGTCGGATCCCGAGCCACTCATGGTAGCACTCTCGCCTTTTCCCTTCGCTACCTGAATAGTGAAATCCTGTGTGGAAGCAGTTTTGTAAGAACGGGATACAGGGTCGAAATAGGGTATGCTTATGGCGGGTATGGTAAACTTTCCCGTCTGACGAGGTACCACATAATACTCGATCGTACGCTGTCCATCGGCACCCGAAGTACTTATGCGAAGGCTGCTCTCGGCTTTGGAGTCGTATTGTTCGAAGCTGTCGGGAAATCTCACTTTAGGATCTCCCATCAACTTGATATTTCCGCTTCCGTTAATTACGAGCTTGAGTGTAAGGGCTTCGTTTGTTTTGGCCTGACGGTCATTGAAAGAGGCTGAGATCCGATAATTACCGACAGCACCATCGAATCCTTGGGGTTTCGGTTCAGGCAAGGGAGCGACATCTATTGTGACCGGATTGGTGGTCAGAGTCCTCCGCACATTCTCATACGGCTGGAGTACAAAGAAGTCATCTATGTCGTCTATCTCCCGTCGGACCGCTACTACGACACGAAAGTTGCCCGATGGAATAGTCAGCTTACCGCTTTTTTGAGGAAAGAGCAACGACTGCTTGAGAACGGCTGTCTGATAGTTCCGCCCTTCATA
Source organism: Porphyromonas gingivalis ATCC 33277 (assembly GCF_000010505.1). Classification (GTDB taxonomy): domain Bacteria; phylum Bacteroidota; class Bacteroidia; order Bacteroidales; family Porphyromonadaceae; genus Porphyromonas; species Porphyromonas gingivalis. Next base: position 576,007 of record NC_010729.1, read on the forward strand.
ACTCTCAAGGCTATACTGCTTCTCTGCATTGTCTTCCACATCTTGAGAGATAAATCCTTCGTATTCGGGGAATTTGACCTGCTCGAACTGCAAATTGGGATGGAGAGTGTAGAGCTTATAAGTAACAAGGATCGCTTCCTGCTCGTACACTTTGGTTTTATTGATGATGGTTCGGACAAACAAACTACCGGCATCGACCCGTGAGGAAGAAGAGGAAGACTTAGTATTTTTCGATGATTTTTTATCGGCCGGAAGCACCTTGATGGATACCTGCTTGGTCTTATAATCTCGGTCGTTGGCGCGGATGGAAGCCGGACCGATCTGAAAGGTGCCGACCGATTTGGGCATCAGGGTATATGTATAAGTGATACTTCGAGACAAAGTGGTCTTGCCATTGGAAATGGAACTGAATGAGCTTGTAGCAGTAGCCGGGCCAAAAAGGACTTCAAAGTCACTCATGGCAGGAGCTTTGAATTCCGCTCCATTAGCATCTTTGAGGGTAAAACTCACTCTGAATTGTTCCCCCATCGCCACACTCGCAGGAGCTTGTACAGTGAAAGAAACCTGCGCATGGGTACACCAAGCGAGGCATAGGAAAAGGGTTGTAAGAATATATCGCACCTTTGTCATCGTACAGTACAGTCAGTGATTATTGAGATCTGTTTTGTTTCTTAACACCGGCATTAAAAATTATCCGAAGCGTTCTTCCGTTGAGTCATTGCTTTTATGCAGAGGATGCTAAAGTACACATTACTTTCTGGAGCTGTGCGGAGATAACAAGATTGAAACAGCTGATCGCAAAGATGCGGACTACCACTGCTTGGTGGAATTACCTTTTTGCTGCTTCATACGCTGCTTACGCATCTGCTCAACTTTTTCGCGCGTTTTCTCCTCGTCCTGTTCGTAGGCTTTCAATATCTTTTCAGCACTTTCACGACTCATTTCATTCTGTCGTGGCTGTTGATCTTTTTGTGTATTGTCCTGTTTGGACGGTTGGGGCTGCTGCTGTCCGCCCTGGTTATTGTTATTCGGATTGTTTTGCGGTTGGTTTTTGTCCTGATTATTCTCCTTATTCTGATCCTGATTGTCTCCTCCTCCTCCTTGCTGTTGCTGTTTCTGAAGCAACTTCATGGCCAAAGCCAGATTGTAGCGAGTCTCTTCATCGGTCGGGTTAATTCGGAGCGAATGCTTATAGGCCTCCACACTCTGCCGATAGTCTTTCTTTTTCATAAAGGAGTTGCCGAGATTGTGCATCAGTTCGGCTCTACGCTTAGGTGTCAATGTCGGGTCTTGTACAAGAGCAGCATAGTTTTGGAGAGCTTCATCGGTGCGGCCTTGTGCATACTGTGTACCGGCCAAACCGAATCGTGCCTCGGTGAAAGTACTGTCCTTAGAGAGAGCTTTGCGATATGCGACCTCGGCATTGGCATATTGATGGCGTCGATATACTTGTCGAGCCCGACGTACTTCTTCTCGCATATTCTGTGCCAAAAGGCTCGATGAAGCAAGAAGCATGAAGAAGGTTATGAAGGTGGCATATCGCCATGAATTTCTCATCTGTCAAACAATTTGATCCTACTGAAGAACCTACTCTTCCGCTCCTGAATCAGGAATTCCAACAATAAACATATCAAAGCCGCAAATCCGAACCATCCGTACACTTCGCGATAGCCGGAAGAAGACGAAGATGAAAGTACGGCTTTGGGGAGTTTGTCCAGCTGACTCTCTATAGCCCGAACCAGCGCAGAAGCACTCTGCCCGGAAAAGAAAGTACCCTCTCCTGCTGAAGCAATGTCACGGCACATCTTTTCGTCGAATTTGGTAACGACAGGATTGCCCGTTTCATCTTTGAGGTATCCTTCTTCAATAGGTATAGGTGCCCCCAAGGCTGTTCCGAGACCAATAACATTGACCCGTATGCCTGCTTCATGGGCTTGCTGTGCCGCTTCGATGGCATTTCCTTCATGATTTTCTCCATCCGTCAGGACAATGATAGTCTTACCGATTTCCTTATTATCGGAAAAAGATTTGGAGGCAAGTTCGATAGCCGCTCCGATAGCCGTTCCTTGGGCTGTAACCATATTGGGACTTATATCTGCAAGAAACTGTTTGGCTGCAGACAAATCCGTAGTAATCGGTATTTGCGTATAAGCATTACCTGCGAATACAACCAATCCAACCTTGTCGTTCTGCAAGCCGTCAAAGAGCTTTCCCAACACTTGCTTGGCAAAACTCAAACGATTGGGCTTGACATCTTCACAGAGCATGGAGTTGGAAATATCCAAACAAATCATAGCCTCGATACCTTTCTCCTTTTTAGGCACATCCACACGAATACTTATTTGCGGACGGGCAAGCATCCCGATCAAGAAAACGATGGCAAGAAGAAGAAATCCGTTGCGCCAGATCCGACGTTTGGTACTTGCTTCCGGTTTGAGAGCCTTTAGCAGCGGAAGTTCGGCAAACCGTCTTTCTTGCGCCCGTCTTTTGCGATAAGCATAGAAGCCTACCCCCACAAGCAATGGGAGCAGCAGCAGTAAGTATAAGTATTCGGGTGAATAAAATCTGAACATGGGAATCTTTTTACGGGTTGGAACGAAGAAGTGTATTGCGAAGCAAAAACTCTGTCAGCAACAAGAGAAAAGCAATAAGGGCATAGACAAAGTATTTTTCCTCATAAGCCTTGAAGCTCTTGGTCATAAGTCTCGTCTTCTCCAATTTGTCGATTTCCTTGTAGATTTCATTCAGCGTTTCATTATCGACAGCCCTGAAGTATTTTCCACCCGATACCTCGGCAATTCCGTCCAATGTGGGTTCGTCTATATCCACAGGCACATTCTGAATCCGAACTCCGAATTCCGTCTGAATGGGGAAAGGAGCTTCTCCTCGTGTGCCTACACCGACTGTGTACACACGAATACCGAACGTTCTGGCAATATCGGCTGCCATTCGGGGTGTGATGTCGCCCATGTTGTTTGATCCGTCCGTCAGCAGAATAACCACGCGGCTCTTGGCTTTGCTGTCCTTCAGTCGATTGACGGCCGTAGCCAATCCCATTCCGATAGCTGTACCATCATCCAGAACACCCATCTGCAAGTCCTGTACCATATTAAGCAATACGGTATGGTCGGTAGTCAATGGACATTGAGTAAAGCTCTCTCCGGCGAATGTAACCATCCCGATATTGTCGTTCGGACGATTGTTGATAAAGGAAATCGCTACATCTTTGGCTGCCTCCAAGCGATTCGGCTTGAAGTCCATGGCCTGCATACTGCCTGACACATCCATGGCCAACATAATATCTATGCCCTCGATCGAATCTTTCTGCCAGCTATTGGTATTCTGCGGACGAGCCAAAGCAATAATGAGAAAACCGACCGAAAGAGCTCTCAATATCGGCAACGAATGGCGCAGATAGACTCTCAAACCTCGGCGACCTCCTTCAAAGGGCTTCAATGAAGATATGGTCATCGTTGCCGAAGTCTTACGTGCTTGCAGGATATACCAAGTCGCTATCAAAGGCAGCAGGATCAGCAGCCAAAGCAATTCAGGATATGCAAATGTCATGACTCCCGGATATTATGCACCTCATCGAGAAAGGCGCGAGCATCTCGAATAGCTTCCACATCCTCTCCATGTATCGGTTTATACTTGGCAAACTTGGCCAGGTCGGCCGTTTGCAATATTCCATGCAGCAGGCGACTTCCTTTTTCAGAAAGTTCGATCCGCTGAAGAGCTTGTAATATCTCGCTGCTGGTCATCTCCCTGGCATCTATTTCGCGAGTTTCGGCAATATAGCTCCGAAGCAAATCGGTCAATTCCGTAAAGTATTCCTTATACAAACCGGCTTCCACCAGTTTTTTTGCACGTAATGATTCCAAGGCTGCAATAGCTCGGTCATAAGCCGGAATAGCCGGAGTCTCAGGAATCACCACAGGATGGCGAGCTTGGTGCTCCTTGTATCTCTTATAAAAGAGGTAAGACAATACAGCCAAAAAGGTGGCAAGTATGATCCACGTAAGGGGATGACGAAGCATGATATTGAAAATATCTCTCCACGTATAAGGCACGCCCCACGGCTCCTTGATGTCATAAATAGAATCCGGTTTGGAAAGATCGACCTCCGGCATTGTAACTTTCAGGAAAAGACTTTTGGACATAACCTGGTCCCGACCATCCGTGACAATAAAAGGAGGAATCTCCAGCAGGGTTGAATCGAATGAGGTAATCACCATCTTGGCTTTTATCTCCACGACCGGGTCTTTCACTACAACCGTGTCAGTAATACCGAATGCCAAAATTTCGATCCGGCTCATCGTCGAATCAGTAGGTATTTGCAGATGAGTATGCGCCAAATCTGCCGTGCGGATAGTAATATCTATCACTGCCTGCTCTCCTATTTGCATCTCTGCACGGTCGAGTTTGCCTATGATAGAAAGCTCTTGCGCCTTCAGAAAGGAAGAGACAAAGAGCATGCAAAATGCAGAAAGAACAAAGCGAATGGCAAGAGAGTGTCTCATGAGCGTTTTTTAAATAAGATAAGAAGCTGCTGCACGAAATCCTGCCCCGTACGTATCTCAGTAGTATCTACACCACATCGTTTGAGCAAAACGGCAAGTGCTACTTGCCGTCGCTCATAGGCATCCGCATACGCTTTCCGAACGGAGCTATCAGCGGTATCCACCCAATGGGTCTGCCCAGTCTCTGCATCGCGAAAGCGCATCAACCCTACATTTGGCAGATCGGCCTCTCGCCGATCGAATATCCTGATGGCTACAATATCATGCTTACGAGCAGACATCAGCAAGGTCTTTTCATAAGAATCTTTCTCTGACTGGAAATCGGAAATCAGGAACGCTGTACACCGCTTCTTCACCAAGCGGGTCAGGTAAGAGAGCGGAACTGAAAGATCCGTGGCCCTGCTCTGTGGACGAAACTCCAACAGCTCCCTGATTATATATAGGATATGCTTCTTCCCCTTGGCGGGCGGCACATACTTTTCGATCCTGTCCGTAAAGAAAAGGACTCCGATCTTGTCATTATTTTGGATAGCGGAAAAGGCCAATGTAGCAGCTACTTTAGCCGTCAACTCTCGCTTGGTCTCCACCTCTGTACCGAAAGACAACGAACCGGACATATCGACTATCAACATAACTGTCAGCTCACGCTCCTCTTCGAAGACTTTCACATAGGGACGTGCATAACGTGCCGTCACATTCCAGTCGATGTCGCGCACATCATCTCCTACAGTATACTCGCGCACTTCGCTGAACGCCATACCTCGTCCTCTGAATGCGGAATGATACTGTCCGGCAAAGATTTGTCGAGAAAGGCCTCGCGCTTTGATTTCGATCCGTCGAACTTTCTTAAGTAGGTCGCTTGTCTGCACTTATCTCTGATTAAGGGACTTCTACTTTGTTCAGGATCTCATTGACGACAGCATCCGGAGTCAAACTATTAGCCTCTGCCTCATAGCTGAGTCCGATACGGTGACGCATCACGTCATGACATACGGCACGTACATCCTCAGGAATCACATAACCTCTATGCTTGATGAAGGCGTATGCACGTGCAGCCAATGCTAAATTGATAGAAGCTCGGGGCGAAGCTCCGAAACTGATCATATCTTTCAGAGCATTCAAGCCGAATTGTTCGGGATAGCGCGTGGCAAAAACAATATCAACTATATATTGCTCGATCTTCTCATCCAGATACACCTGCCTTATCACTTGGCGCGCTTCCAGTATTTCCTCCGTAGTGATCACCGGACGAATCTCTGCCGACCGGCCACCGATATTCTGACGAATGATCTGCATCTCCTCCTTCTTTTGGGGATAGTCTATCAGCACCTTCATCATGAATCGGTCTACCTGTGCCTCTGGCAACTGATAAGTACCCTCTTGCTCGATAGGATTCTGGGTAGCCATTACGAGGAAAGGCTCAGGGAGCATGAAAGTCGTTTCCCCAATGGTAACCTGTCTCTCCTGCATCGCTTCGAGCAGAGCACTCTGCACTTTGGCAGGAGCACGGTTGATCTCATCAGCCAAAATAAAGTTTGCGAAAATAGGGCCTTGCTTTACTTGAAATTCCTCCCGTTTCTGGCTGTACATCATGGTACCTACCACGTCAGCTGGCAAGAGGTCCGGTGTAAATTGTATGCGGTTGTACTTGGCACTAATCAGTCCGGCCAGAGTTTTGATAGCCAAAGTCTTGGCTAATCCCGGTACTCCTTCGAGCAGGATATGTCCATCGGCCAACAGTCCGATCAGAAGCGACTCCACCAAATGGTTCTGTCCGACGATATTCTGCGCCATACCGTGCGTGATGAGATTCACAAATGAGCTTTTCTGCTCAATAAGCTCTGTAAGAGCCTTTATGTCAATGGTTTCACTCATTTTTTTCTATATCTTTTTCTTGCTAAATACTAATGAAGATTATGCACACCATCTCATGTTGAGATAGACATATAGCATCCTGCAGGGTTTAAGCGCGAAGTTCAGCCAACGGCCAGCATTCGCTCGATCGAGAGCAAAGCCTTCTCCCTGATTTCGGCAGGCACTTTTACTTCATAACGGTTGTGGCGGAGAGCTTCCAAGACCTCCCACAAACCTGTTTGTTTCATATGAAAACAGCGGTTGTCGGGTTGAATGGCAATAAACGTTTTACCCGGATTTTCTTTCCGTAACACGTGTAGCGTCTCCGGCTCTGTCGCAATAACAAACATTTTTTTGTCGGACTCCCGAGCATGATTAAGAATACCGGCCGTGGAATACATAAAGCAGCGATCGCTACTCAGCACTCGTGGCGAATGAGAACCCTCGCTCTCCGGATGAATGAGAATATCAGCATCGGGATACAGCTCCATAGCCTCTAAGATGGATTCTTCCGTAATCCGCTCATGTACGAAACACGAAGCATTCCAAAGTTCCATCTCCCGTCCTGTCTTCCGCGAGATATAAGCTCCAAGGTTTCTATCCGGGCCAAAGAGAATTTTTCTGTCTCGAGGCAAGCTCTCCACTACCTTGAGTGCATTGCTGCTTGTACAGCAGTAGTCCGTCCAAGCCTTTACCTCGGCAGTCGTATTGACATAGCTAACGATGAGTCCATCCGGGTTCTGCTCCTTCCACCGACGCAAGCCTTCAGCAGAGGCACCTTCGGCCAAAGAACAACCGGCATATTTCGTGGGAGTGAGGATAGTCTTCTGTGGCGAAATAATCGAAGCCGTTTCGGCCATGAAGTGGACTCCGCAAAAGAGTATCGTGTCCGCCTCCGTATCGGCAGCCTGACGGGACAGACCAAGAGAATCGCCGATATAATCGGCAATGTCCTGCACCTCAGGGCGTGCATAGTAGTGCGCCAAAATAATGGCATTCCGTTCTTTCTTGAGAAGTTCTATCTCCTTAAGAATATCCTTTGTTTGCATACAAAAACCAACTTAAAGCTTACTGAGTAAGGAGGAAATTCATGCTGATGTCCATGGCCGTAACGCTATGAGTCAAAGCGCCTACGCTGATGTAATCAACACCCGTTTCTGCCACACTTTGCAGCCGTTCGAGTGTCATATTGCCGCTGGCTTCTGTCCTGGCCCGACCGGCAATCAGCCTCACCGCTTCGCACATGGTATCGTTGTCCATATTGTCCAGCATGATTATGTCTGCACCATAGCGTACTGCTTCTTCGACCTCAGCCAAATTGGACGTTTCCACTTCCAGCTTGATCGAGAGAGGGAGTGCTCTTCTCGCCGCTTCGATGGCTTGGGGTATCCCTCCGGCTACCTTGATGTGATTGTCCTTGAGCATAATCATATCATAGAGTCCCATGCGATGATTATGTCCACCGCCATGGCGAACGGCCATCTTGTCCGTTATTCGCATACCGGGTGCCGTCTTACGGGTATCCAAAAGCCTTACAGCCGTACCTTTCAAAGCCTCGGCATAGCGCGCGGTCATAGTGGCAATACCACTCATTCTTTGCAAAAAATTAAGTGCCAATCGTTCGGCTTGCAACAAAGCCCGGTAACTGCCTTCCACACGCAGGATTACTTGACCGCGTTTTACGGAGTCGCCATCCGATACATAGGGAGTCCAAGTCACGGCTTCGAATCGTTCGAAGACACGGCGAGCTACCTCCATGCCGGATATGATGCCATCAGCCTTCATTACCATTGTGGCTGCAGCTCCTTCCGATTGGGGGATAATGGCATTGGAAGAAATGTCTCCATCGGCAATGTCCTCTGCAATTGCCAGATCGATCAATTTTTCCAAAAGCATTTCTTCATGAGTCATAACTTAAAAGTGATGAGGGTATTACGGATGTTTATTTGGTATTTCCCGCTCCGCCGGCAAGGGTGTAAGAGGAGTGCTTGCGATAGGCTTCGCTCGTATCGGGATAGTCTTCCCGATAATGCCCTCCTCTACTTTCTCGGCGAGCTATCGCCCCCCGAACGATGAGCTGACCCACTGTCAGCAGCTGCTCGGCAAAACAAGCATAAAGATCTTCTGTTCCGAGTAGTGTCCGCCGAAGTTCTTCTATCTTCCGATCCACGGACAGAAGACCTTCTTCGTTACGAATGATACCGACATAATCGGTCATCAGACGGGACAACTGCTCTTTTACCTTATGATAGAGCGATGCATCTTTCGGCTTAGGATAGCCAACCACGCTCAATGGCATTGTCGGATAGTCAATCGAATCCGAGGCAATCGTATCAGCCACAACACGATGACCGAACACGAGGCATTCGATCAGAGAATTGGAGGCCAACCTGTTTGCCCCCATTATTCCAGTAGAAGCCACCTCTCCCACAGCATATAGATGAGGTACGGCCGTACAGCCATTCAGATCCGTACTAATCCCTCCCACTGTGTAGTGTGCAGCCGGAGCCACAGGAATACGGTCTGTCAGATCCAAACCCAACTCTGCACAGCGAGCACATATCGTGGGAAAACGTTTGCGAATATGATCCGGATCCAGATGTCGTAAATCGAGATAGACATATTCGTCTCCCAAACGTCGCATCTCTAAGAAGATCCGCCGTGCCACCACATCGCGAGGAGCCAATTCGCCCAATTCGTGAACGCCTTGCATGAAGCGTTCGCCTCTACTATTATATAGATGCGCCCCTTCTCCCCGTACGGCCTCACTGATCAGGAAGGCTTCTCCTTTCGGATTGTACAGAGCTGTGGGATGAAATTGGACAAACTCCATGTCGCGCACCTCACAGCCGGCATGATAGCAGAGGGCAATCCCATCTCCGAGGGTACCCTGCGGATTGGTAGATCTTCGGTAGATGGCAGCCGATCCCCCGGTGGCCATCACCGTATGCTTGCCATAGAAAACGACTTCACGCCCATGTCCCCAATCCCATGTACGTACGCCACGGCAACCGAGGTCGTCTATCAGCAATTCGACCGCTTGGTGATTGACAAATATCTCTATTGCAGAAGTTTGCAGCACGCTATCGATCATAAAGCTCGTGAGCATCCTACCGGTAGAATCACCCCCTGCATGCAGAATCCGCTTGTGGTGGTGTCCGCCTTCAAGCCCCAGAGCCAATAGGCCATCGGCTTCCGTATCGAAACGCATCCCCCAACGGATCAACTCATCGATCCGCTCCGGAGCCTCTTCGGCAAGTACCCTTACGGCTTCATCCTCACAAAGGCCCCGACCTGCTTCGACCGTATCGTTATAGTGGTTGTCCGGTGCATCGTCAGCAGCAGTAACCGCTGCGACTCCCCCTTGTGCAAAGTACGAATTGCTCTCATGGATGTCAGCTTTGGTTATCAGAGCTACCCGACCATGCTTCGAAGCCTTGAAAGCCGTATAGAGGCCGGCAAGGCCGCCTCCGACTACGATATAATCAAACCGATTCATTCCGGACAAATTGATATGCCCGCAAAGATAAAGCAAATAAAAGGTTATCCGAAGGCAGGGAGAGATGGAGGGTAAGCTAAAGGTCTAAAGGCGGATTAACACGATTACGAATAAAAGAAGACGTCTCCGAGCTGTGCGTTGCAACAACATTACTAAATCTGAAAGCTATTCCCTGTGAAAAAAGGGAGACCACGAAAATAATAATCTGCTCAAAAATCATGCGCCAAAAAAGTTTTCAACAACGAAGACGAGTTTGGAACGATTCCAAATAAGTATCTGTAGAGAGGAGAAAAGCAAGGGAAAAGTGGAAGGAAAAGGAACTGCCATAGATCGAAATTCCACTTAAAACAAGCCGTACAACGATCTGTATATAAAGCGTTTTCAATTTGTATACAAATCGTTTTCATTTTATATATAAATCGTTTTTGATAAATATATAGATCGTAAGTGATTTGTATATAAATCGTGGGCTCAAAAAAAGCCTTTTCCGAAGCTGATATAAAAGAAGCACCCGCCGAGTTCTACGGAGAACTCCGACGGGTGCAGTCCGGATATGTATGTGGTGGGGCCTATGCCAAGATGCTATCTTGCTGCATGTGATTCGATGTAGCTGCACGATTCCCCTCTACAGTCTCGGACCGGATCGAGGACTGTCGCTGCTGTGCTGAGGGATCCGAATAGGAGCCTGTTCGGGCTTGATGTCAGGTGATGGGGCATAGTCGGTAGTTTATGGATGTGTGGCATAATAATATAATACTCTCTTTTTTCAGTTAATTGCTCGCTTCCAATACACGGGGAAATTCACTGTTCGGAGCAATGCTTTTCGGAAGGCAAAATTAGTCAATTCTTTTTCCCTTGCCAATGACCGCTGTGCTTATACTTGAAAAACGGAATGTGCAAGAGCGCAGGGGAACCACATCAAAATCCGAGTAACATCTTCGTTGTTGAAAATTTTTTTCGCTCCTGTTTTTGGGCTATGTATCATCCTTTTTAGGTACATATGGAGGAAAAAAGAATAAACAAAATGCAAGCATTAAATTACGGCAGAGAAGAGATAGAGCGAAAGGCTTTTCGTTCCATTTCTTTCGGTTGCGTACTTGTTTTATTAAGTTTGCTCCTATGAAGCAGATAGAAGATATAACCGAATTTCGCTCTTCGCCTGAGCTTGTGGACAAACTGTATAAGCATGGCATCCTCAAGGTCTACAAGGCCGGCAGCGTTATCCTCAATGAGAATGCACATGTCCGGTCCATTCCTATCGTTATCAAAGGGGTCATGAGAGTAATCCGTACCGAAGAGGATGGCAGAGAAATCCTGCTCTACTATATCAAGGCAGGCGAAAGCTGTATCATGTCTTTTCTTGGGGGCCTGCACAATGAGACAAGCAAGGTGAAGGTGGAGATCGAAGACGATGCCGAGATTCTTTTCTTGCCCGTCGATAAGGTTTCCCTCTTTATGAAGGAGCATCCCGAATGGCTCAACTACATCTTCCGCTCCTATCACAAGCGATTCGAGGAGCTATTAGATACGGTGAATGCCATTGCTTTCAAGAAGATGGACGAACGCCTACTGGCCCTCATTCAAAAGAAAGCCGAACTCGTGGAGGGTAATACCATACAGATCACGCACGAACAACTGGCCAATGAATTGGGAACAGCCAGAGCTGTGGTATCAAGGCTGCTCAAACAATTGGAAGAATCCGGCATCGTTCGCTTAGGGCGTAACAAAATCACCCTTATGTGACCAAAGTAGCTATACACCGCTCCGGATATGATGACCTTTGCCTCATCATAAAACCGGAGACTGTATGCTTATAGCAGGTTACTTGGCATCTATTTTAATCGGCCTGTCACTCGGCCTTATCGGTGGCGGAGGGAGTATCCTCACCGTTCCCGTACTCGTATATCTGATGGGCATAGACCCTGTCTTGGGCACGGCCTATTCGCTTTTTATCGTGGGAGCTACCAGTGTGGTCGGGAGTATCTCATACTTCCGCCGTTCGCTCGTGGACGTTCGTACTGCAGTGCTTTTCGGTCTGCCATCGATCTTCGCCGTATTCCTGACGAGAGCTTATCTGGTACCGGCGATTCCGGAGTGTGTATTGAGCCCGGGCAGTTTTGCGATCGACCGGAACATGCTCCTGATGCTCTTGTTTGCCGTACTGATGCTTACGGCATCCGTCAGCATGATCAGACCGGCTAAAATGCAGGAGAAAGCATCACAGAGACCCCCCAAGCCGAAACAGCCCCGTTATGCCCTGATCCTCCTTGAGGGAATTGTGGTCGGTACGCTCACAGGGCTTGTCGGTGCCGGAGGAAGCTTCTTGATCATCCCTGCCTTAGTCTTCCTCGGAGGCCTACCGATGAAACAAGCTATCGGCACCTCACTTGTAATCATATCAGCCAAATCGCTCTTGGGATTTCTGGGAGAGAATAATCCGGCAGGTCTCGACTGGGGGCTTCTCCTCTCGGTAACAGCTTTTGCCATCATCGGGATATTCATCGGAATGAAACTCTCCCAATATATTGACGGAGACAAACTCAAGCCGGCATTCGGCTGGTTCGTCTTTGTCATGGGGCTATACATCATTCTCAAAGAGACCATACTCGTATAGCTCGCGTCATTGTGTGATTAAAGTAGCTGTACGAGCCGGAAAGGTGGTTGATCTTTGCACTGACAGACAAGCAATAATAACATTCGACAAATATGAAAATAGAACAGATTTACACAGGCTGCTTAGCCCAGGGTGCATACTACATCACTTCGATGGGAGAGGCTGCCATCATCGACCCACTGCGTGAAATCACGCCCTACCTCGAACGTCTCAAATGCGACGGGGTAAAGCTCAAATACATATTGGAGACGCATTTCCATGCCGACTTTGTGAGCGGACACCTTGATCTGAGCCGTGCCACAGGTGCTCCCATTGTTTATGGACCTACGGCTAAGCCCGGATTCGATGCGATAGTAGCTGAGGATAATCAGATCTTCGAGTTGGGTAATGTAAAGATCCGAGTGCTTCATACACCCGGACATACGATGGAAAGCTCTTGCTTCCTGCTTATCGACGAAAACGGACGCGAGACGGCTCTCTTCAGTGGCGACACACTCTTCCTGGGGGATGTCGGCCGTCCTGACCTGGCGCAGAAAGCAGCAAACTTGACACAGGAAGAACTGGCCGGCCTGCTCTATGATAGTCTCTACACCAAGATCCTCCCCTTGTCGGACGACATCATCGTATATCCGGCTCACGGTGCAGGATCGGCCTGTGGCAAGAATATGATGCAGGAGACAGTGGACAGCCTTGGCAACCAAAAGCGCGTTAATTACGCTCTTAATCAACCGAGCAAGGAAGCGTTTATAGCATCTGTGATAGAGGGCTTGCTGCCACCGCCGGCTTATTTCGGAGGCAATGTGGCTATGAACAAGATGGGATATGACAGCATCGACAACGTGATGGAGCGCGGACTCTCCGCCCTCTCGGCCACGGACTTCGAAGCGATAGCCGAAACGTCCGATGCTCTGGTGCTCGATACGAGAGCTCCCGGTGTGTTCGCCCAAGGCTTCATTCCTCGCTCGATCAACATCGGTTTGGATGGGGATTTCGCCCCTTGGGTCGGTACGATGATCGTAGACGTGAAGCAACCTCTGTTGCTTGTGGCAGATCCGGGACGTGAGCAGGAAGTGATCACAAGGCTCAGCCGTGTGGGATTCGATCAGGTACTGGGCTATTTGGATGGCGGATTCGATACATGGAATACCTCGGGTAAAGAAATCGACCACGTCGAATGCATTACGGCCAACGAATTTGCCGAACGATTCTGCCCTGAAGAGAGTCTCGTGTTCGATGTGCGCAAGGAGAGCGAATACGCAGCTGAGCACGTGGAAGGAGCTTATAGCCGTCCGCTCGCCTATATCAATGACTGGATACAGGATATTCCCCGAGACCGCCACTTCTATCTGCATTGTATAGGTGGATACCGCAGTATGATTGCATCCAGCATCCTACTCTCGCGAGGCTATCGTAATTTCACGGACATCGAAGGTGGATTCGCAAGCATTGCGCAGACCGGTGTTCCCAAAACGGACTATGTATGTCAAAGCAAAGTGTCAAAAAAATAATATCGTTTTCCTTAACCATCATTATTGCAATTGTCATGTTAGGATTACTGAAAAATCTATTCTCGCAGTCTGACGATAAGGCTCTGAGTGAGGCTATTCGCAACGGCGCCTTTCTGGTCGATGTGCGTACGCCGGGTGAATTTGCATCAGGCAGTGTAGCCGGAGCCGTGAATATTCCGCTGGACCGGATAGCATCTCGCCTGAATGAACTAAAGAATAAGAAGACCATCATCGTCTTCTGTCGCAGCGGCAACAGAAGCAGCCGGGCCAAGAGCATTCTCGAACGCAACGGCTTCTCCAACGTACTCGATGGAGGCACCTGGGGGCATGTAGCCTCTCTGAAAGGCGATCAGTGATAACGAAGTCTGAGAAAGACTTCGACCGTTACAACTCTTTCTCTATTAAGAAGGATTGGTTTTTGAATTTTTGTCTTTCCGAAGACAAGAATATCATCATAAAACCAATCCTTTTTTACATCATATAAATGAATCCTATTCTCTTTTACTCTGCTGTCTATAGCATGCAAAAGGTCTCAAAATCCGATATTACCGCTTTCTATACCCTATAAATCACATCCAAAGCAGGGCAATCGCATTTGAAATATAAGCCTGATGATGCTCCGTCCGGAATAAGCACGAATTAATGTGTTGGAGATCCTAATTGTAGAAGGAAGAGACCAAGGATACGGAGTACAATCTTTCAAATACGATAGCCCTCTGCCGAAGGGGCCGGCCTCTTCGGGGAATTTTCTGTAGTCTGTGTTGCTCTTACTATTGGAAATTACAATCACGGGTGTCTTTCTATTATAAGAAATGAGTCCTGATCTTCCCAAACAGGGGGGGAAAACGAATTTTGAAGACGCAAAACAGGGAAAACTTCCAAGATTATTTTCATTTCACCTTAATTGGCCATAATGTACTGGTAATTAGCATGTTGTAATGAGCACCGTAGGCCTACGCCGGTCTCCTGCATCGTGCAGGAAGGCATCGTACGCCTACGATCGTAAGTGTTTCGTACCGGCTTTTCAACACTTCTTCGTATTCCTCTGCATAATCTTCAATCTCGTACCAAGAGGTATCACCTGAGAGCGTAGAGAGGAAAACGATCAGGAATAAAAAGTCAAGAGGATAAACTTCTTTGCTCTCTATCCGTGTGGGTCCGAGACCATAAAGAGATTTTCCGATAGTGACTGAATACATGACTGACAGCTCATTCAACGACTATAAAATTTATAGAACGCTGTTTTGAATGCCTCTGCCCTGACATCCAAAGTGATGTTCTTTTCGAGATCAGCCTTTTCCTAATTTCTTTTCGATTTTTTTTCTCCGGGATGTAAAAGACATAGATTGCATCAATGGGCACGAACATATCGATGAGATCGAATGGATCCGAATTCTCTCGTTTTTCCGATATGTATTTGGATTTGCTTTGCTATTAGACAGTCTAAGACCCTTTTTAGGCTTTTTTGCCGAAAAAATTACGGAGATAATATGCTACTTTTGTGGCATTGTACAAACAAAAGATTACCAAATAATGGATACGATCAACAGGCGCATACGCGTACGTTTCGCTCCGAGTCCTACCGGGCCGTTGCATATAGGAGGGGTACGTACGGCTCTATACAACTATCTTTTCGCCCGTCAGCATGGAGGTGATATGATCCTGCGCATCGAGGATACGGACAGCAACAGATTTGTGCCCGGTGCCGAAGCGTATATAATAGAGGCATTGGAATGGCTCGGCATCAAATTCGACGAAGGTGTAGGCTATGGTGGCCGATTTGGCCCTTACAGGCAGAGCGAAAGGCGCGATATTTATCGCACATATGTTCGCCAACTACTGGATTCGGGACGGGCATATATCGCCTTCGATACGCCGGAGGAACTGGAAGCTCGGCGAGCCGAGGTGCCCAACTTCCAATACGATGCCACTACTCGTGGGCAAATGCGCAACTCTCTGACACTGCCTGCCGAAGAAGTGGAGCGTCTCGTTGCCGAGGGGACGCAGTATGTGGTTCGTTTCCTCGTGGAGCCGAATGTGGACGTAGAAGTGAACGACCTGATTCGCGGACGAGTGGTGATCGACTCTTCCATCCTCGATGACAAGGTGCTGTATAAAAGTGCCGACGACTTGCCCACCTACCATCTGGCCAATATCGTGGACGACCATCTGATGGAAGTGAGCCATGTGATACGTGGTGAGGAGTGGTTGCCCAGTGCACCACTTCATGTACTGCTCTATCGTGCTTTCGGTTGGGAAGATACGATGCCGAGATTTGCCCATTTGGCACTGCTGCTGAAGCCCGAAGGAAATGGTAAGCTGAGCAAACGCGATGGCGATCGTTTGGGATTTCCCGTATTTCCACTGGAGTGGAAAGATCCCCAAACGGGAGATATATCCAAAGGTTATCGTGAAAGCGGTTATCTGCCTGAAGCAGTGGTAAACTTCCTCGCGCTTCTGGGCTGGAATCCGGGCAATGATCAGGATGTCATGAGCATGGACGAATTGATCCGACTGTTCGACATCGAAAAGTGCAGCAAGGCCGGAGCCAAGTTCGACTACGAGAAAGGACGCTGGTTCAATCACCAATATATCCAGCGTAAGGACAATGCGGAGTTGGCCGAACTCTTCCGTCCCATCCTTCGCGAAAATGGAGTAGTGGCTACCGACGAGAAAACAGCTCATGTAATCTCCCTCGTCAAGGAACGTGTAAACTTTATCGGAGAGCTATGGGAGCAAGCCGGATTCTTCTTCATCGCACCGCTATCCTATGATGAAAAAACAGTGAAAAAACGCTGGAAAGAAGATACGGCCAAGCAGTTGGGCGAACTAGCCGAATTGCTGGACTCTCACCGATCGTTTGCAGCCGAAGCAACCGAACCCACTGTGAAGAATTGGATCGAGACCAATGGCTATCATCTCGGCAATATCATGAATGCCACTCGGTTGGCACTCGTGGGCGAGAGCAAGGGACCTCATATTTTCGACATCATGGAAGTGCTCGGGCGTGAAGAGACCGTTGGACGCATACGTCGTGCCATCGAAATCTTAGGCTGACAGCAATAATTTTTTTCGAAATATATGCGATTCCTTTTCAGCCTGATCGGATTGGCCTATTCCTCGCTGATCAAACTTGCCGTTCCGTTCAATCCCAAAGCCCGCATGATGGTTCGTGGGCGATGGAAGGTGTGGCGTCAGCTGCGTGAGGGCATAGTGCCGGGCGGGCGCTATATATGGTTTCATGCAGCTTCTTTGGGCGAATTCGAGCAGGGGAGACCGATGATAGAACGCATCCGAAGCGAATATCCGGACTATAGGATCGTGCTTACCTTCTTCAGCCCCTCGGGATATGAGGTACGTAAGAATTACGAAGGTGCCGACGTGATCGTGTATTTGCCGGCAGATCGTTTGCCCCGAGTGCGTAAGTTTCTGGATCTGGTCAAGCCCGAGATGGCTATTTTCATCAAATACGACTTCTGGCCCTGTTTCCTGACAGAATTGGAGCGTAGGCAGATACCTACCTATCTGGTTTCATCCATCTTCCGACCGTCACAGCTGTTTTTCCGCTGGTATGGAGGAGCATACAAACGTTTGCTACACTGCTTTACACACATTTTTGTTCAGGACGAGGCTTCACGCCTGCTACTTGAAAAGCATGGGATAGACCATGTATCCGTAGCGGGAGATACGCGCTTCGACCGGGTGATCTCCGTATATGAAGCTCGGAAATCGCTTCCGCTGATAGAGCGTTTTGCTGCTTCCGTGCCGGAAGACGGTTTGGTCATTGTGGGCGGTAGCAGTTGGCCTCCCGACGAAGAGATACTCGTACGCTACTTCAATCGAAATCCCAAGATCAAACTCATATTGGCACCGCACGAAATCGACAAGGAACATTTGCTTCAGATCATATCGCATATACGACGGCCTTTCATACGACTTTCGGAAGCTACGGAAAGCGATATTGCCCGGCAGGATTGTCTGATTGTAGACAGCTTCGGTCTCCTATCCTCCATTTATCGCTACGGTCAAGTAGCTTTTATCGGAGGAGGATTCGGCAAAGGCATTCACAATACACCCGAGGCCGCAGTCTATGGTATACCGGTTATTTTCGGACCACGATATGAGAAATTCAAGGAAGCCCGTGAATTGATAGATGTCGGCGGAGGCTTCTCCGTATCCTCAGCAGAGGAATTTGGCAACCTGATCAAGCGAATACAAACGGACAAGGCCTATAGGGACGCCGCATCCTACGCAGCAGCAGACTACATCAGATCCAATGCCGGTGCAACGGAATACATCGTGCACCGAATCATGAAATAGGCTCAATCGGGGGGATATGTGACCGAAATCATTCATTACCCTCGCTCCCAGCCTCCAATCCGAATAGAACACACACAAAGAGATATGAATATTTGTAAGCGGACGATACGAACGAACAGCTGGTGGGCTTTTGCCTATCGTATGGCATTGGCTTATTTCTTTTTCGGTATTGCCCGTGGACTGTTCTACCTCTTCAACTATCGCTTTTTTGCCGACATGACTGCCGAGCAGGTATGGCGTGCATGGATGGGAGGGCTTAGGTTCGACACGGCTTCCGTTTTGTATTTGAATGCCCTTTTTATTCTGTTGAGCTTTCTGCCGTTCAGGTTTCGTACCAAGCGATCCTATCGAATCCTGACCGACTGGACCTTTTTCGTGCCAAATGCTTTGGGGCTGGCGGCAGGTCTGGCCGATTGTATTTACTATCCATACACCTTGAAACGAACATCCTCGACGGTTTTCTCTGAATTCAGCCATGAGGGCGGAGGACTGATATGGCATCTTCTCCTGAATTACTGGTATATGAGCCTGCTGGCTATAGTCCTCGTTGCTGCTATGGTATGGCTGTATCATCGGGTCAAGCCGGTACGCACCTATGCCGAAGCGAAAGACAGCCTGCATTATTATACAATTCACGTTGTAGCCCTCGTTGCTGCTATCGCATTTATCGTATGGGGTATACGAGGAGGCAGTTTTGCCAAGTCGTGGCGTCCTATGACAATGAGCTATGCCAATCTGTCGGTGGACAAAGTGGAACATAGGGCTTTGGTACTGAACACGCCCTACAGCATCATTCGTACCATTGGCAAACAGGGACTGGAGGAAAAGCGTTTTTATGCCTCCGAAAAAAAGTTGGAGCAAGTATTCAATCCCATTCATCATTTGGCGACGGACACGACGGCTCGTTTCGGTCAGCTGCGTGGACGCAACGTGATGGTGATAATCATCGAAAGCTTTGCTCGCCAATACGTGGGACGGCTGAACCAAGACATTCCCGATTACAAAGGATATACACCCTGCTTCGACTCGATTTCACAAAAGGGTTACCTTTTCGAACAGGCTTTTGCCAACGGGCGCAAGAGTATCGATGCCATGCCGTCCATATTAAGCTCGTTGCCTTCCCTCCGCTCACACTTCATTACATCTCACTATTCGGGCAATGAGATTGAAGGATTGGGGATGGCTCTCGGGCGGATCGGTTATCATTCCATTTTCTTACATGGTGCTCCAAACGGATCAATGGGCTTCGATGCTTTTGTCAAACAAGCCGGCTACAAACGTTATTTCGGCAAGACAGAGTATGCCCACGATGAAGATTTCGATGGCGTATGGGGCATCTGGGACGAGCCGTTCTTACTACATGCCGTGGACGAACTCAGCCGTATGAAACAACCTTTCGTAGGTACGCTGTTCACGCTTTCCAGCCATGAGCCTTTCCATATTCCAAGCCATCGCGAAGGTCTTTTTCCCAACGAAGGCGAACCGCTGGTGCAGTGCATCGGATACACAGATCATGCTTTGGGAGAATTTTTCCGGAAAGCAAGCCGGCAAACCTGGTTTGAAAATACGCTCTTCGTTATCACAGCCGACCATGCTTCCGGAGATCTCCGTCCTGAGTACAGAAGTGCCGTTGGACGCTATGCCATACCCATTTTATTCTATGCTCCGGGATCCGATTTGATAGGATTTGATAGGACAACTACCGTACAACAGGCTGATATTCTTCCGACAGTGCTAAGCCTTTTGGGCTATTCTGCTCCTGTTCTGGCTTTCGGGAACAACATGTTTAGCCGGCAAGCTCCGCATTTTGCCGTCACCGATTACGACGGTACGCTTCAGTTACTGGAGGATGGCCTCGTCCTGCAGCACGATGGCAATCATCCTCTTGCTTTGTACGACTATCTTAATGATAAAGAACTTCGTACAAATCTGCTCAAAACACAAGCTGCACGGGCTGACAGTATGACATGTCGAATAGAAGCAGTGATCCAGTCTTTCAATCACCGAATGAATACAAACAGACTCGTTGCCGATAAATAACAAATTAAATTCATGAGTAAGAGGAGAGCAATGCAATTGCATCAAGCTATTGCTGTGATCCTATTTGCCATTTGATCGTAATAAAGTTATTTTTGTCTCGCAAATTGATTTGCTATGAAAGGAATAATCCTTGCCGGAGGATCCGGCACTCGTCTATATCCGATAACTCGGGGTGTGAGCAAACAGCTTCTACCCGTTTATGACAAGCCGATGATTTACTACCCGCTTTCTACGCTTATGCTTGCGGGTATTCGGGATGTCCTGATCATTTCCACGCCGCAGGACTTATCCATGTTCCAACGGCTATTGGGCGATGGCCGTGATCTCGGTGTCCGGTTGGAGTATGCAGAGCAACCCTCTCCCGATGGATTGGCACAGGCTTTCATCATCGGACGTGAGTTTGTAGGAGACGATTGTGCCTGTCTCGTCTTAGGAGATAATATCTTCTACGGGCATGGCTTCAGCCAGATGCTTCGGTCGGCAGTTGCTGATGCGGAAAAGGGTATGGCCACCATTTTCGGCTATTATGTGAATGATCCTGAGCGATACGGTGTAGCGGAAGTGGATGCTACCGGCAAGGTCATCAGCCTGGAAGAAAAACCGGAAAAGCCGAAGAGCAACTACGCAGTAGTGGGACTCTATTTCTATCCCAATGATGTACTTGATGTAGCAGCAGATGTCAAACCATCGGCGCGGGGCGAATTGGAAATAACCTCAGTCAATCAGGAGTTCATGCTTCGCAAGCAGCTCCGTCTCCAACAACTGGGGCGTGGTTTTGCCTGGCTGGATACAGGTACACACGAATCACTGACAGATGCTTCCGTTTTTGTATCGGTCATAGAGAAACGCCAAGGCTTGAAGATCGCCTGCTTGGAGGAGATTGCCTACAATAATGGCTGGCTCACCAAAGAAGATCTGGCTCGTGTGGCTGAACCGATGAAACAGAATCAATACGGAAAGTATCTGCTTGGACTGATCAAATAGAGAGCATCCCTTTCATGAATTTTATCCCCACCGAAATACCCGAAGTCGTTATCCTTGAGCCACGATTGTTCCGTGACGATCGAGGCTATTTCTTCGAATCATTCAGTCGCCAAGAGATAGAAACGGGTATTCGCCCCATTAATTTTGTACAAGACAACGAATCGGCATCCCGATATGGTGTACTAAGAGGGCTTCACTTCCAGAAACCTCCACATGCTCAGAGCAAGCTGGTACGAGTAGTACGTGGGTGTGTGATTGACTATGCCGTGGATATTCGCTTCGGATCGCCTACTTTCGGCAAATATGTAGCAGTGGAGCTTTCCGATACGAACTTCAGACAGTTGTTTATCCCGCGCGGATTCGCTCACGGTTTTGTCGTGCTAAGTGACGAAGTCGTATTTCAGTACAAATGCGACAACTACTATGCTCCACAAAGCGAAGGAGCCATTGCCTGGAATGATTCGAACTTAGATATTGACTGGAAAATCCCTGTAGAGGACATTATCCTCTCAGCTAAAGATCAGGCCAATCCGTCATGGACGGAATTGATATCGAGCGAGGATTTCCGGAATCTCTTCCCCTACAATCAAGACTTATACGAATGAACCGAATACTGGTAACCGGAGCCGATGGTCAGTTGGGTAGTGAACTTCGGTTGTTGGCTTCGGCTGACAGCCGTTTTGTTTTCACCGACTTAGCGGAACTGGATATTAGAGATAAAGATGCTGTCCTCCGTTTTATGGAGGAATATAGCATCGGGATCATTATCAACTGTGCCGCATATACAGCTGTGGACAAAGCTGAGGACGATGAAGCCTCTGCCGAGAAAGTCAATCACCAAGCTGCGGCTCATCTGGCAGCGGCTGCTGCGAAGTATGATGCCCTGCTGATACATATTTCTACGGATTATGTATTTGATGGTACGGCTAATATCCCCTATAGGGAAGACATCCCGACAGCTCCTCTCGGTGCATATGGCCGTACCAAGTTAAAAGGAGAACAGGCTGTGCTGGCAGCCGACTGCCGATACATGATACTGCGCACATCGTGGCTGTACTCATCGTTCGGCAATAATTTTGTGAAAACGATGCTTCGGCTGACAGCTGAACGCGATACATTAAACGTAGTCTTCGATCAGGTCGGTACTCCTACCTATGCTGCAGACTTGGCTGCTTTCATACACCGTCTGGCTATAGGACAACTGCCCGTTAAGACGGGGTTGTATCACTTTAGCAACGAAGGTGTATGCTCCTGGTTCGACTTTGCAGTGGCCATTGCCCGAATGAGTGGTCATACAGCATGCAGGATCAGCCCTTGCCATAGCGATGAATATCCGACGAGAGTAAGACGGCCGCATTATTCCGTCTTGGATAAGACGCTTATTAAAAACACTTTCGACATCAGCATCCCTCACTGGCAGGATTCTTTGGCTGCGTGTCTGAATCTGCTAAAACATTGAAGAACGATGAACTTCCGACGTCATATTCTCATCACCGGCGGTGCCGGTTTTATCGGATCGCATGTGGTACGACTCATGGTCAATGCTTATCCTGATTATGAGATCATCAATCTCGATACGCTGACATATGCCGGCAATCTGGCCAATCTCAAGGATATAGAGTCCAAGCCGAATTATCGTTTCGTAAAGGCGGATATTTGCAATGCCAATACGCTGAAGAAAGTCTTTGCTCATTATGCCATCGACGGAGTCATTCATCTGGCGGCCGAAAGTCATGTGGATCGGTCTATAAAAGATCCTTTAGCTTTTGCCCGCACCAACGTAATGGGGACGCTGACGCTCCTGCAAACGGCCAAAGAGGCTTGGCATGGGGAATACGAAGGCAAGCGTTTCTACCACATATCGACCGATGAGGTATATGGAGCATTGGCTTTCGACGGTACGCTGTTTACGGAAGAAACCAAATACGACCCACATTCTCCCTATTCGGCCAGCAAGGCTTCCAGCGACCATTTTGTCCGGGCTTATCACGATACTTTCGGTCTGCCGACAGTGATCTCCAACTGCTCGAACAACTATGGGCCCTATCAATTCCCGGAGAAACTCATTCCTCTCTTCATTAACAATATCCGGCACAATAAGCCTCTACCCGTCTATGGGAAAGGGGAGAACGTCCGTGACTGGCTCTATGTCGAAGACCATGCTCGTGCCATCGATCTGATATTCCATCGGGGCAAGAATGGCGATACCTATAATATCGGTGGCTTTAACGAATGGAAGAACATCGATCTCATCAAGGTGATGATCCGCGTGGTGGATCGTCTTTTGGGCAGAGAGGAAGGCTCTTCGGAGAAGCTGATCACCTATGTGGCAGACAGAGCCGGACACGATCTGCGCTATGCCATCGACTCGACTAAGCTGAAAAACGAACTGGGCTGGGAACCCTCTCTCCAATTCGAAGAAGGCATCGAGAAAACCGTCCGCTGGTATCTTCACAATCAAGACTGGCTGGATCGGGTGACCAGCGGCGACTACCTCCGATACTACGACGAGATGTACTCCGAACGATAGTGCTTTTTGGCTAAATTTGTCATCGTTTCCGAATCAATCAACCAAACAAATCACAATAAACAAGGAATCAAAAAATGAAGACAACTCCCTTTACCGATGTGCACATTGCATTAGGAGCAAAGATGCACGAGTTTGCGGGCTACAATATGCCTATCGAATATGGTGGCATTATAGACGAGCACATGAATGTGGTCAACAATGTAGGCGTATTCGACGTATCGCACATGGGCGAATTTTGGGTAAAAGGCCCGAATGCCCTCCGCTTCTTACAGAAAGTGTCCAGCAACGATGCTTCCAAACTGGCAGTCGGTCAAGTTCAGTATTGCTGCTTCCCCAATAACGACGGTGGTATAGTGGACGACTTCCTGCTCTATCGCTACGAAGAGGAAAAATATATGATGGTACCCAACGCTGCCAATATCGCCAAGGACTGGGCTTGGTGCCGGCAGCAGAATACGATGGGAGCCATATTGGAAAATGCCTCGGACAACATCGCCCAACTTGCCGTACAAGGCCCGAAAGCAACGGAAGTGATGCAACGCCTCACGGACATCGACCTGAACGAGATCACTTACTATACGTTCAAAGTAGGCTCTTTCGCCGGATGTCCCGACGTAATTATTTCGGCTACGGGTTATACCGGAGCAGGTGGCTTCGAACTCTATTTCTATCCCCAATACGCTCAGAAGATATGGGATGCCCTCTTCGAAGCCGGCAAGCCCGAAGGTATCAAACCGGCCGGACTCGGTGCTCGCGACACGCTTCGTCTGGAGATGGGTTTCTGTCTCTATGGCAATGATATATGCGACACCACTTCTCCCATAGAGGCTGGGCTGGGCTGGATCACCAAGTTCACCGACGACAAAATGGATATGCCGAGCCGTAAGATCATGGAAGAGCAGAAAGCCGGAGGTCTCAAGCGCAAGCTCGTTGCCTTCGAACTGAAAGACAAGGGTATCCCTCGCCAGCACTATGAAATTGCCAATGCCGAAGGGCAAATCATCGGAGAGGTTACTTCCGGAACGATGTCTCCTTGCCTTAAGAAAGGTATCGGTATGGGCTATGTGGCTACGGAATTCAGCAAGGTCGGCACAGAGCTTGGCATCATGGTACGCGGTCGTCAACTCAAGGCTGAGATCGTGAAGCCCCCATTCCGCAAATAGTCGGGGCATTGTCTTGTCCTGTAAAAGCATTACAGGTCTTAGGACAACGACAGTTTTTTTTCTAATCCATCAGCAAAGGTCTGCCTTGCTGATGGATTTGTTTTTATAAGACTTTATCTTTCATTACATGAGTTCGATATAAGCATATGGTGCTGACTCTCATAAGAACTTAACGATCAAACTCTTGTTGGAGCATTGACTATAACCGAATCAGAAAAAGAAATGGAAAAAGGTTCGATTGCCCTCTTGTCGAAAGACTGTTCCTATACACATCTATCGGTTTCACAGCTCACACGGAACCTCCCACTCCCCGAATCTGCCATCCGACACAGAGCAGATAGCATCTTCCATCAATAGACCATAGTATCCTCTCGTATGAGACCATAGTATCCTCTCATGTGTGACCATAGTATCCTCTCGTATGAGACCATAGTATCCTCTCATATGAGACCATAGTATCCTCTCGTATGAGACCATAGTATCCTCTCATATGAGACCATAGTATCCTCTCATATGAGACCATAGTATCCTCTCATGTGAGACCATAGTATCCTCTCATGCGAGACCATAGTATCCTCTCATATGAGATCATAGTATCTTCTCATGCGAGACCATAGTATCCTCTCATATGAGACCATAGTATCTTCTCATGCGAGATCATAATATCCTCTCGTATGGGTTCATTCTTTGTATCTCCGGGAAAGATCAAATAGCAAGCAGGGGTATGACTGCCAAGCAAACAGAAGAATGAACAAATGTGCCTGCTTGTTGTGCAAAAGTCTCATACAATGCAAAGGACCAAGCAAAAGCTATTAGTCTGAAGAACATGCAGAGAGAGAGGGAAGGGGAGCGGATATAAAAAACCGGCCCTGCGAAAAGAGCTTTTGCAGGGTCAGGGCCGGAGGAAATAGAAAAAAGAGCTTTTGGGCTTGAAGGCGGATGATAATAGCCGATTTCTCCGTCTTAGTCTTCCGGCACGTAGATGATTTCGCCGCTTTCGAGCTGGTAAGCTACACCTACGCGCTTGCCTTTGCTGCCGGCTCCATCGGAGGATTCGTCGGACGGAGTGTACTTCTCCACCTTGTCGCCTTTCTTGATCAAGATTTCCATGTTGTCCTTGCCGGGATTTTTGACGATTGTGTAGTCTTCCTTGCTGAAGACTTCGGTCATGTTGAATTTGGTGACGAGGGCAACCATCAGTGCCACGGCAAAGACCATGGCTACGTCGAAGAGGTTGGATACGAGTGAGGAAGGATCCGTGTCTTCTTCGTGGAAGCGTCTTCTGGACATGGCGATCAGGAGAGTTTTTCGTTGATGTAATCGAGCCAAACGAGGTCGTTCCGATTGTAAGTGCGTACGATGTGCAGGGCTATATACCCTACAGCCGAGGCAAACATACCGATGACCGTGGTGGCAAAGGCTACTTGCATATTGTAGGCCATCTGTCCGATGTCGCCCGTGGAGAGTCCGACAAGGGCCGGTCCCATCGGGATGAGCGTACCCATCAGACCGAGTATGGGTCCGAACTTGGTGAGTACTTTGGCCGAACTCAGACGCTGTTCACGAGAGAGTTCGTACCGACCGATGAGCAGATTGCGACGGGCGGAATCTGCATCGAGGACTTCGGCCAGCACATTTTCGAACGGAGCGTGGGGGCGTTTGGCCGCTTCGGCTCTGAGGGCTTCGGTGTCGAGGCCGGCTTTGTTTTCGATGATGCAGGCGAAGGTCTCCTGCCGGCGGCGGTAGCTCTGCCACGTGCCGAAGAGGGTGCCGAGGAGGAGAAGGGATTTGATGAAGAGATAGATGAGTCCGGCGACTACCGGTACCAACAGGCCGTTGGAGACCCAAAACATGACGTTGGACAAGAAGTTCATTGGGAAAGTATTGTTAGTGAGTGATTCGGCGTGGGATGATGATCCGGTCCGATTCGATGATTAATTTTTTCAGTTGTTTTTTCTTCTGATTATAGCCCACAAGCGAGGGGCAAAATAGCCGATCGAGGCACCTGCCAAGACGATCAGGAAGAGATAGAGCGCCTGCCACCAGTCGGTAGTGATGCCGGCTGTTCGCACCGCGGAGTCGGGGTGCAATACCCCGGCTGCAATGACGAAGACAAAGGTGCAGAGCGAAAGTAGAACAAGTGGTTCTCGCAAGGCTTCTCGCTTGAGTCCGAGTGCTCTCCACAGATAGGGAGCCGTTATACTCAGGGCTGCCACTATGAGGGCCATCACGATGGAAACTCCAACGAATGAATAGCCCGGCAGGACGTAGAACAGACTCAGACGCAGATAGAAGAGGGTGGGGAAGAACAGGAGCGGGGGCAGATGGCGCACCCAGGTGCGGTACAAGCGGAAGGAGGAAGGACGGTGCGTACATATATATACGACGTACAGTAGATCCACCATGACGGCCAGAGAGACATTGCGCAGGGCTTCGGGCGAGTACAGGAGGGTCTCGACTTCCATCCGGCTGACGTGCTGCGTCAGTCCGTGTACGAGTGCGATGAAAGCCGCGTAGACCGCCGCATGCAAGCAACGGACGAGGAGGGAACTATGTACTCCCTCCTCGAACAGATACTTGAGCGTAGCCAATAAGGCTATAGTCAGCAGGACTTCTCTCATTCTTTTCCTTTTCTGCGCTTGGCAATGAGGAAGAGTATCAGGATTATCACCACGAGGGCTACTCCTGCAGGCAGCAGGTAAGAGGTGACAGGGCTGGAGGTATCCTCACTCGAGCGGGTCTCTTTCTTGAGTCGCTGTCCCTTTTGGGCATCCTTGATCGATACTTCGCGAGCATCGGCTACCTTTTCTTCGTAAGCTTTCTTGTCACTTGCATCGAGGCGTTCGCCGATGAAGCTGCGCAGCTTGGCATTGTCGCAAACGAATCCGCTACAGCCGGCTCCGAATTCAGCCACGGATTTGGCATGCAATTCGGCAATAGCCTTTAGCTGTTCGGGGGTAGCTTTCCACATCCCTTTGCGTGCGGTCTCCA
This sequence comes from Porphyromonas gingivalis ATCC 33277, assembly GCF_000010505.1. Lineage (GTDB taxonomy): Bacteria > Bacteroidota > Bacteroidia > Bacteroidales > Porphyromonadaceae > Porphyromonas > Porphyromonas gingivalis. The sequence continues at coordinate 604,030 of NC_010729.1, forward strand.
TCATTACGGCAGTGAATTCCTGCAAAGCGGCAGGGTTGTTTTCGCGGAAAAATTCGTGGACGCCGAGATTCTTCTCATCCTTCACATAAGTAGCGTAGATGTCATCCCACAATTCCTTGTCGATGGCCGAAGGCTTCATGACATTCCAGCCGTAGGTGTTGCGGATAGTTTCGGCAATGCCGTTGGCAGCATTTTGTCCTTCTTTGAGCTGCTCTTGGATATAAGTAGGATTGAGGATTGTGGTTCTGGCTTCGACGCCGATGGCTTGTTTCAGCTCTTGCACGCGCGTCTTGTGGCGATTGCGCAGGTCGTTGAAGTATGCTTCCGGATCTTTGCCCGTCACTTGGCGGACAGAGAGCGTGAGGCCTCCCATGAATTCATAGACGTGGTCGAGGCTCAAGGCTCCCCACGTATTGCTTTGGCGAGGTTGTACCACGGCATCCACATTCTGCAAAGCTGCTTCGAACATACCTTGCTGGAAATCTCCCCAGCGACCTTGCATACCGTAGATTGCGCCCATGTTGTTGAGGTAAACATCTGCAATCTCCTTTTCGGTTTCCCAGCGATCGCCGCTTTCGACCATGGATTGGATACCGGTACCGTAGTTGCCGTTCACGCCACCGAATACACGCTGTGTGGCGAGCATACGTGCATCAGCCGGAGAAAGGCCCTTGCCGAGCAATACTTTCTCCGCATCCACTGCACCGCGAGCAACTTCGTTGTCGCTCTCGGACTTTTGGGCAGCAGCCAGATCCACAGCCTTTTGGATAAGGAACAGGCGAGAAGCAGCCAAGTCGCGAAGCTGCCCGGACGTTTGTACTACCACATCGATACGTTTGCGGCCGAGTTTTTCAATCGGTATCAGTCGGATGTCCTGCACACGTCCCATCGGATCGCGTACGGGCTCCGTCCCGAGCAGATAGAGTATTTCAGCTATGGTAGCACCTTCGCTTTCGATGAAGCTACTGCTCCATAGCGTAAAGCTGACTTTCGTAGGAAGTTCGCCATTGTGACGGCGAGCGTAGTCGGCCAGCATGTCCTCTGCCATCTTCTTTCCTTTTTCCCATGCGGCTGCTGATGGTGTGGCCTCGGCATTGATAGAGAAGAGGTTTCTTCCGGTAGGAAGCGTCTCCGGATTGGCGATATAGTCGCCACCCGGCGAAGGTGCCGTATAACCGCCGGAGAGAGCGTTCATCATAGAGGTCAGCTCCAGCTGTGGGCTGTTTTTGAGTGCCTTATAGTAGAAAGGTATCTGGGCAATAGCATGCTTGAGTTCGCTGATGCTCGCTGCCATGGCTTTGTCTTTGGACGTAAGCTCTCGTACCGGCTGATTCGTCATGGCCGGTTGCTTGGCTTCCGACTTATCAGGTATCATAGCTTTTGCCTTTTCCGAATGTGCCGCTTGCATAGAATCCTTGCCGTGAGAAGGCATCGCGTGCTGTGCTCCATCACTCTTCATCTTGGCGGCCATTGCTTTCATTGCAGCGATTTGAGCCGAGTCGGGGCCCTTCCCTCCATTTGCTTTCATCTTGGCGGCCATTGCTTTCATGGCAGTGATTTGAGCTGAGTCGGGGCCGGAACCTCCGTTTGCTCTCATCTGCTCGCCCATCTTCCTCATCATCGCCATTTCGGCCGATGTAGGCATACGGCCACCGGATGCAGCCATCATTTGCTCGCGCATGGAAGATGCTTTATCCTCTGCAGAGCGGACCACGGCTTCAGATTGGACAATTTCGCTGGACAGTACACCCAGCGTAGTCAATGCTGCATTCACATCTACCGCCTCGCGTCCGAGGTAACGCTCCACCAGTGCTTCGGCAGGACGACGATAGTGGTTGGTAAAGAATCGTTCGCTATCTTGCTGCTCCTGTGTGTAGCGTCCACGCTGACGGTCGATAGCGGCCAAAGCATAAGCAATAGGATCTGTAGTAATATGCTTCACGGAAGAGCGGATCTTTTCTTCCGGGAACATAACGCCTGTCTTGTACATACCACCCGGGATCTTGCTGACAGCAAGTTCTTCGGCAAAGTCGGAAAGAGAGATGATTTGCTCACGTGTATAAGGTTTGTCGAGGATGGAGTCGAGTTTCAGATCCCGATGGTAGCCGTTCTTCACGGCCAAGGCCTTGATGCGGAGAGACAGGGCTTTATCATCGTTGTCCTGCTCCAGGTATTTATCCGTCAAGCTGAGGAACTCGCTTACTTGACCCCTCATGCGCGTTTCGATGAAAGGAGGAGCCAGATAAGATACCGTACCGGCATAGCTTCTGCGCTTGGCGATCATTCCTTCACCGATATTGGCGATGGTATAGTAGTAGATATGAGGCAGGTCATTGACGAGGCGGTCTGTCCAATCCTCAGAAGAGAGTGCGATCTGCTTGCCCGGGATAAACTCAAGGCTGCCATGCGTGCCGAAGTGCATCATCACATCCGCTTTGAATGCTTTCTGTGTCCACAGATATGAGGCTACATAGGCATAAGGGGGTACCGGATTAGAGCCGTGTACGGCCTTGAAGTCGTTGGCCCCTCCACCTTGTACGGGCTGAGGCAAAAGAACGACATTGCCGAACTGCACACGGGTTACACCGATGCCGCCTACTCCGTTTTGCTCCATCGAATAGTATTCTCCGGGAGCTTCTCCATAGCGTTCTTGCAGAAGCTGGATTTGATTCGGTGTAAGGACTTCTTGCATCCACTGCTTCAAATCATTTGTGGGTACGAATGCCGGATAGCCGCTTTCGGTAAAGCGTGCCAGATTGCCTTCGGCATAGCTATTGAAAATAGCTCCTTGCGTCATGATGATCTTTTCGAAAGCTGCTTCATCGGTGGGTAATCCGGTGAGATCATAGCCTTCGCTCTGCATCTTGCGCAATACATTATATATAGAAGGCAGGGTCTCTATTCCTTGTGCTACGAGGCTGTTTTGTCCCGGTCCCTTGAAATAGTAGATGGCAACGCGCTTCTCCTTGTTAGGTTTGTTTTTTAGGGTGATGTATTTGTTCACCAGACTGGTAAATACCTCCAGTCGTCCGGGGATAGTTCTGAAGAGTTGTAACCCTGTCTTGGCATCTTTTTCGAGAGCAACCAATGCAAAGGGAACCATGGCTCCGTCCAACTCGGGAGTCGATACGCTTTGTGCCAGGAAGCCGCCTACCATACCTTGCTTGTCTTCCAACCAAGTCTCTCGAAGATTGCCGATTGTAAGAGGTGCCAGAATAGGAACATTTTGCTTGCGCAGCCATATTTCCGCTTCAGTGGAATGGCCTGCCGCCAAACGTCCGTGAGGCATATAAATCAGAAGATCGGGGTTGATGAGTTCCAAGAATTCGAGACGCTTATTGCCTGCTGAAAAAGGGAAGACATTGAGTCCGCTTTTTTCCAAAGAGGCTACAAGTTCGTCTATATGCTCGCGATTCGAGTTGAAGGGATTGCCGAAGCCTATCAGTAGTGCTACGCGTGGAGCACCCTCGCGATAACCATGCGTACGATAGTACTGCATATAAGCATCCATGGATTCGAAAATATCCTCATCGGTCTTGCCGAAGAAGAGGTTGCCGGCATACTCGATCGGTGCCTCGATCTTACCTTCCCGAAGAGATTTTCCAAGAATCTCCTGACGCAGGTAGTTGAATCCCGATCTATAGTTCTTGCCACCTCCGTAGCTGAAGTATTTGGAGAGTATTTCCGCCTTTGTGCTATCGATAGAGCAGAGGTCATTCTCCGGATTGGTGGCAGACATCACGAGATAGGGAATCTGTTTTTCCTCCAAACTTTTGATTTGGGCACGATCGTCTTCGTTCCATTTCGCACCCATGCCGAAGCATAGTACCGCATCGTACTTCTTCAGTTTGGTGAGGTCGTCCTCGACGTTTACTGTCACATTTCGTGCATCGGCCGAAAGACTCATTCGTGCCACCATAAACTGGGGGAAGTTCACCAATGCCACACGCGAGGGTTGCGGACGGAACATCCAAAATGCAAAGCCGATAGCCACCAATAAGATGGCTACCGACAGATAAATTATTTTTTTCTTCATCGTGGCGAATTATATTTCTGTTGCAAATAAGTCGTATTAGAAAGTGATCCGAACCAACCCGTATATGATACGTCCGGGTGATGTCGGGGAATTGAATGCCAATGCTTTGGGTTTATAATCGAACAGGTTCTCCGCACCGATATGGAGCGTATAGTTCCGATAGAAATGATTTTCAATATCCAAACGACAGATCGTATAACCCGGATACGTTATTTCCTCAAACAACTCGTTAGAGTTCATACGCCCTGTTTTCAGATCGGAAAGGAAGCGCGTGGAGAAGTTGGAGGCTAGTCTGTAATTCTTCGAGAAATTATGTCCATAAGAGAGAGTGGCAGTAGCTGCATGAGGGCGGGTGTTTGAGAGCTTCATCTCAGTTCCGGCCTTATCGGTCGCCTTCCATCGATCATAAGTGTAGGAATATGAAGCTCGAAAACCAAAGCCGTAAGGCAGTACCACATTCGCTTGTCCTTCAAAGCCGAATATTCTCATTTCTTTCGATACGTTGGTGTAGATCAAATCTGTGCCTTTGTAGGTGAAATCGATCCGATTGCGAACATGGTTGAAGAAGACATTCCCCATCAGTGTAAGCTTGTTCCAGTGAGCTTCTGCCGAGTATGAGAGCATGCGACTCTTCTCCGGCTTCAAATCCGGATTGCCGTAAATAAAGAAAGCACCATGATTGAAGAAAAAGTACATTTCCTGCAAAGAGGGGGCACGATACCCTTCCGCGTAGGACAAGCGATTGGTGACATGACTGCACTTGTACATGGCAGACAGGCGCGATGTATAGTACAAGCCGAATCCGGAGTGCTTGTCCAAGCGCCCTCCATAGCTCAATACGAGTTTGGGGGTAACTTTATATATGTACTGTCCGTATAGGATTTTGTTGTTCACGGACTTTTCCCCCGGGTCGTTCGGAGAGGAAAGACGGGGCGATGCTACATTATCATGGATATACTCCAGACCCACATTGAGAAGGTGGACTTCAGCAAGATTGAGATTGTATTGTGCTCGCAAATGGTGCATATCCTCATCGAAAATGGGAAGTTTCTTTTGGTTCTCAGTCTTGATCAGACAGGTATCACGGCTGTATTTGTCGTAATGATAAGAGATGTCCAGATCCGAAGTCTCGCTGATACGCCAGTTGGCACCGGCTTTGACATCGTAGGAGTTGTACAGAAAATCGATCTTATCCGTCCAGTGCTGCTTACGCAGATTCACCAGTCCGGTAAGGTTGAAGGATAAGTTTTCCGTCGGAGAGATTGTAAACTTCTGATTTATATTCCATGTCGTATTGCCTGCAACATTCAGTTCCTGCTCGAACTGATCGGCCAAAATATAACTTTTGTCTGCTCTATATTGTACGCCGGACTGACTGGTGAAGATCCCACGTTTCACTCCTGCTGCCACATCGTATTTCTGTCCGTCGCGACTATCGTATCGAGCCGAAGCAGATACGCGAAAAGGATCCTTGGCTGTACGGGTGATGATATTGATAACACCTCCGATGGCATTAGATCCGTACAAAGCAGAGGAAGCTCCACGAAGCACTTCGATTCGCTCGATGTCATCCGGATTGATTCGTTCGAAGTCTATTCCACTGGTAGATCCCGTTGAAATCAATTCGCCATCGACGAGGAAGAGAATAGAACTTTCGTCAAATCCCTGAGCATTGAGCTGATCTCTGGAACCATGCTTGGTAAACTCGATCCCGGGAAGAATATACTGCAGTACGTCAATGAAAGAAGATGGGGCTATAGCTTTGATATCTTTGGCCTTGAACACCTTTGTGGGGACAGGTACATCTTTAAGCAGACGGGCTGTACGGCTACCGGTCACCACTATATCCTCAAGTGCGATATTGCCGGATACGATGGTGTCGGTAGGTTGGGCCGGAGGGTTGGCCGCATGGGAGTATATACTTATACTAAAGAAAAGCAGGCCGATGAGGGCCTGCTTTGTTACTACACTTTTCATATTTCCCTCTTAACTTATTTAACGGGGTATGTATAAGTGAAAGTGATGACTCCTTTTTTGAGTTCTGCATCCTGATAGTCAGTGAACTGCACTTTGGCAATATTACCATCAGCACCACGAACGAAGAAGACTCTTTTGCTCAGCTTGTAAGTGGGACCGGCAGGACCGTGAGAGAATTCCAGCCAACCACCTGAAGCAAATCCCTGTGCGTTCTTCTTGCCGGTAATCACTTCGCTGAAGCCCTGTTCTTCATATTCCATCTGATGACCATCAGGTCCCATTTCGTACTTGACTGTAATACGGCCGAGAACATCTACGGTATATCCGTCTGTCGGAACGGAAGTAGCCTGATCCATTTCTGTCTTGCCGGAGAATACGGCACCACCTTTTCCCTTGCCACTTTCGCCACAATTGAGACGAACGTCATAGCGGTGAAGAGCCATGTCCCAGTTCAAATCGTTCTTATAGTCGGTAACATTTACGACTTCACCTTTGGAAAAAGAGAAATACTGCCACGTTTCGTATTTCGAAGCATCGATAGTTACGGTTTTGGTTACTGCTTCGGGTGTGGAGGGTTGGTTCGGCTCGTCTTTCTTCTTCCCACAAGAAGTTAGAGACACAATCAATGGCAATGCACAGAGTGCGGAGAAAATGATTTTTTTCATAATTATCTGACCTTACTTTTAATAGGTTTCATCCGGCTGCAAAGTTGAGATGTTCACAAAAAACGAGCAATCCCAATTTGTAGGTATTTAAAGTCGGATTTATACTAAATAAGTGGTATTGGGAATACTGGAATTGCACATGAAAAAGCCCTCGATACATAGGTGCTTTTATTCATTTATTATTTGTGTATCAGCCGATTATTCCGTGTGTTTATGGTATGATCAATGACACAAAGCTATGGCACGACAAGGAAAATCATCTAATGAGGCCTTTGAAAAAGAGAAGGTTATCGTTTAGGTTGCAACTTATACAAAGGGATGAGAGTGGACACCGTGAACATACTTCTTGCGGCAGCAGCCTATGAATTCAAGAGAGCTATGAAGGCTCTTTTGGACTTTATCAAAACAATCTGCGAGATACTGTTTGCTGACAATATCTCCCTGAAAGGGACTTTTTAGGGGATGACTATATAGGAGTGTAAACAAAGCTATATAGCAATCGGCCCAATCCTATATAGCAATCAAACGAAAGCTATATAGTAATCAGCTCAATCCTATATAGGAATCGACCGAAAGCTATATAGCTTTTGTTTTCTTATAGAGACCTTTGCTCAATAAACAGGTGCTTTTATTCATTCATTATATTGTGTGTCAGCCGATTATTTCGTGTATTTAGGTATAATCAATGACATAAAGCTATGGCATGACAAGGAAAATCATCTATTATTACGAAGCAAACCGAACTCTTTATCTCCTTTCTTTGGTATATCCTAACAAACGATACAAGGGCAATGCCTGAGGGGATCTCCCTTCCGGCATTGCCCTTGTCGGTTTTGCTGTTGAAAGACTGAATCAACGAATAAAGAGCTTCCCTACCATGTCTTCTACCACAACGATATAGGTGCCCTTCGGAAGACGTTCGACGTCGAGACGCATATCGGCAGATTCGATCTTCGTGGAGAGCTGCATTCGCCCTTGAATATCGAACAAACGAAGTGTGCTGCCCGCATATGTGGGAGGAATGGCTACATGGACATAGTCGTGAGCAGGATTGGGATAAAGTACTATAGTAGAAATATCCTTACCAGCGATGTCCGAAGAGGATAGATCCGTAATGAGACGGATACGATAGTAGTAGTCCCCAAACAAATCGATCGGATCCCAAAATCCCTGCTCTCTGATGACAATGTAATAGATGCCATCGGGAAAGAGTTCGGCATTTGTATAGAGAGAAGAGTTCGCAGTCAGCTCCGGAGACAATACTTTGGTTTCCCCTTGGGCGAGACTCATGTGTTCTTCTTTCGCTTGGAAGAAAGTTTCCGAGAAAGCCTTTATAGCCACTATTTCGATTTTCCCGGAGAAAGTAGCACCACCTTCATTTGTAATGCTGAAAGTCGGCAATGTCTCGGGATTGGCCCGATGAACTGTGAGAAGATCGATCTGTGGGTTGGAGGCCACCAGTAACGATGAATGGGTGCTCGTGTGCTCTGCTACTTCTATGGAAGCCAACTCTATCCATGAGGCATCTTCCATAAGCGATTCCATATCGCCCGTACAGACAAGCATGTATTGTCCTGCACGAGACTTGAGCCCTGTTATTGTCAGCGAAACTTTTTCGCCGTCTTCATCTCCCGGGTGTAATTCTACTAAATGTCTGCCAAGGAAATAGAGCCGTCCCTCTGTATTGCGGAGGGCAAAGGTGACGCGACTACGAAATTCTTCCGTACCCGGGTTGTAGACTGTGGCACTGAGTTTGCAGTCGGAATATGCTTTCAGGTTGTGCGAAAGAGAACCGTCTTTGAGAACGATCCTGGCATCGGCAACGGAGTAAGCTACATCTCCGGCAGGCATAGTCACTTCTATCTTATTGACAAGCCCCATAAGTATGTGCTTAAGCTCTTTCCAATCTGCCATGCCATCTGTTCGATAGAGTATGGAGATGGTATTTTTCCCCTCGGCAAATTGACTGCATGGTATGGTTATGTTGCTCGTGCTTTCTCCGATAATGTCTTCCCAAACGATAGGGACGGTGACGGCTGGGTTAGTCGTTTCCGTTCCATTGGGAAGCGTCAGGCGGTAAGCCAATTTCACATCCCCTGCATAAGTGGAGTAGTTCTTGATTTTTACACTCAGGTCAAGTGCTTCATCAGACATATTGTGTTGCAATCCATAGAGCGTGATGGTCGGATCCGGTACGATACCGGGGACTTCATTGCTGGCCGGCTCTATGCCTATGACAACCTCTTGGTCAGTAGAGTAGCCTCCATCGCCTGCGCCTGTGCCAAGCGAACCCGGATTGAGTAGATTGAGATAGAAATTACCGTTACTCATGCCACCCCATCCCCAGTTGAAGTGGAACGTTCCGTCTGGTTCGTATCCATCGCAAACGAAAGCATGTCCCATCGATCCGTCTGCACCGGCATAATACACAGGTCTGTTTTCTGCCAGTTCCTTACGAATCATGTCTTTCCATTCCTTACCGGGAAGGAGAGAGCGATGGATGTAACGAAGCGATTTCTTGTAATGAAAGGTCTCCCGCAGGGCGCGTTCGACAAATATGGAGAAAGTGCCACTGCCGAAATCGGCAAACTGCATATTGACAGAAAAGCTGACATCTCTCATGAAAGTACTCAGTGCTTTGACCTCTTCAGTGCTGACGTTATCGTCAACTGTACCGGGCATGTTTTCCCAGTCGTATGTGTCGCCGAACGTGCCTGAATAGTGGGTATGCGTCCCCGTCATATCATCGTAGTAGTCATATCCGCCGGAAGCCTTCTCCGGCCACTTGTAGTGACGCATGATTTGTCCCATGGCGGTGGCAACACAACCGGTATAAGCCTGCTGCCCGGAAGGAAGCAGGGGATGCAAGGTGTTAAATGGATAGCCCTGATCCCACAAGATCGGATCCGATGCATGTTCGCCCGTTTCCAAAATAGGGGCAATGGATGATGGCAGGTCCCGCGTAGGCTTGGCTTCACGGATAGGATCTATCGGCTCTGCCTTGCCGTCCATTACAGCAAGCATTTCACGTTCATAGCCTTTGAGCCACCCCCTGAGATTGTTCGGTATACGGGCCGCATCGAAGTGCCCCTTGAAAGCATATCCGATCACCTCCGGGAACCGATCATCCGCTGCGACGAGGAGAAATCCGTCTTTCTCTCCTCGATTGAAAACGAAGAATAGTGCCTCCTCTCTTTCTGCAGCTTTGTAAACGAAATCCATCCGGAGACTCGCTGTCGATGAAGACAGCGTGGGTTGTCGTTTGGCAAAAAAGTTCTTAGCCGTCTGTTCGGCTTTGGATCGTGTCACCGGTCCTGCCTGGAGCATAGGGAGACACAGTAATAATAGCCCTAAGGTGTAGAAGATACGTTTCATTATTGCATTTTGTTTTGTTGTTCGAAGCAGGAGAGGCAGAAGAAGCGATAATCCGTCATCCTCTTTAAGCCGCACTAAGATAAAAAAGAGCCATTATTAAAAGTTTGCAGAAAGAAAAAAAAGGATACTTGCGCATCCCTTTTTCAGGTGATCAGGCTGGGATTCGAACCCAGGACCGATAGCTTAGAAGGCTATTGCTCTATCCAGCTGAGCTACCTGACCATCTTTATTCGGGTGCAAATGTAATCTTTTTGTCGGACAATTTTTGTCGTAAATGTATGTGCGAACGAATCTTTTCGATCTTTTCCTCAGGAAAGTCTTTTTCCGGAAGGTGAATTCTTGGCAGATTTTTGTCGATTGCCTCGGCTTGTTTGCAAAAGGAGCTATTCAAAAAAACACGAACCGGAAATGCTCCGATTGTGGCGCGTATTCCCTGAAAAAGTGGCGCGAGATTTTTTTCGTTGTGGCGTGAGAATTTTTTACTTCCCACGCCAAAATAAAAAAGTTTACGAACCGCGTTTTGAGGAGTAGCAAACGGGAAAATTTTGGAGCCTAAACCAATTCGGTTATAATAGTACATGTTCCTGATCTTCTTTTCTGAAAAGGCTTGATAGGATTGAGGGAACTGTTTCTTTTTTCTTTTGCTTTGATTCGGCTGTTAGTGAACAATGAAAAGAGAAAAAGAAGAAGCCTCTGCCGAGACACCCGATCGGTTCTTGGCAGAGGCTTCCTTATGTATTGGTGCAAAGTGCACCCATGGAGTTCTTAATACCGAGATTCTACAATATCCCAGTCAACGATACTCCAAAGATCTTTGAGGTGGTCGGCACGACGATTCTGGTAAGTCAGATAATATGCGTGCTCCCATACGTCGAATCCGAGCAAAGGGTTCAACCCTTTGCGCACGGGATTGCCGGCATTGGGTTCCTTCTCGATGGACAGTTTGCCATTGGCATCGGATGCAAGCCATACCCAGCCCGAACCAAAGAGGGTGGTACCGGCTGTGTTGAACTCCTCTTTGAACTTTTCGAATGAGCCGAATTGTTTGTCGATAGCTTCCCCCAGTTTGCCTTTCGGTGCTCCTCCTTTGCCCGGACGGAACTGAGTGAAATAGAGATTGTGGTTGAGGGTTTGGCCGGCATTGTTGAAGATACCGCCTTCGCTCTTTTGTACGATGGTATTCAAGTCTGCGTTTTCAAATTCCGTGCCGATGATGAGCTTATTGAGGTTGTCCACATAGGTCTTCAGGTGCTTACCGTGGTGGAATTCCACTGTTTCTTTGCTGATAACAGGAGCCAGTGCATCGACCGCATAAGGCAGGGAAATGAGTTCGTGAGTCATAACGTCTGATTTTTATTGTAATTAAGTCTTTTAATAATTTGTATCGGAGCAGTGTAAAACCGACACCGACAACTTTTTAATCATTATAAGAACATGATGAACGGAAAAAGGTTCGAATCTTGGTCGTAAAAACCGATTCATTCCATGACGAAAAGGTAGTTGATCTCATCCGAAAGCTCCGGCCGGAAGATAAAACCTTCGGGCGAAAAGAGTTGCATCTCTTCCACATGGCGGCATCGGCGGGTGAGGAGGTGGGCTGTCATCAGTCCGCGTGCCATTTTGGTATAGATCACGATCTGTTTGAGACCTCCATCGGGCTGTGGTACCTTGAAGTGGGGTGTCACTACCCGTACGGCTTGTTCTACTCGTTTCCAGTCGAATAGCTTTTTCATTTCTTCACTGGCCAGAAAACATAGCTCACCGCCCTTTTCGCATACCTTTTCGATCAGAAAATCCGTAAGATGCGGTCGCCAGAAGTTGAATACTTCATCTTCGACGGGTGCTCCCAGATGGGCAAATCCTTCCATCCTGTATGGACGAATCATGTCACTCGGTCGCAAAAGACCGTAGAGGAACGAGGTGATAAGAAGATGTTCGGAGGCATAGAGCCAATCGTCAGCATTGAAATTGGCAGGAGCAAGCTTCTTGAAAACCATACCCGTATAAGCCAATGCTGCCGGAGCAGTGGGTGAATCGTCCTCGAAGAAGTGCTGCCAGCGTCGGTGATTCTCTTCTGCCAACTTTCTATTGATACGGAGTAGTCGGGATAATTCCTCTATATCGCAGGAAGATGCAGCTAAAGCAATCTTTGTGGTCTGCTCATCGAAGATCGGCGAAGTGGTCGTCAAATGTGATGGCAAACGCTTCGGAATACCGATCGTCTTGGCACATGAAAGGAGTATGAGCATAAGGCTTGATCCTGATGACAAAAAAGAAGAGGAAGCCTCCGTCTGTATAGTGATCGGTGGGCTTCCTCTCTACTTCGTTTTTTGTTATTTGGTGGTTTTGGACAAAATGTCTTTCATCAGCACATCGAAATACTCTCCGCGGGTGAGCACACCGTCCTGTACGGCTACTACTTCCACTTCGCCACAGGCTGCCATTACACCGTCTTCTCTGATAATGTCCTGCATGAAAATGAGTTTGGGGCCTTTCTTGTGGCAGGTCAGACAGCTACGGAAGCGATCGCCGCTACGCAAGGACTGTTTGAACGTTATGGTCACTTTGTAAACGAAAGCATCAAGACCTTTTTCGTGCATTTGTCCGAAATTATCTCCGAGGCTTTCCCAGAATTCATGGCGGGTGTGCTCCATATAGCGCTGATAGTTGCTGTTGTTTACCACACCCTGCAAGTCGCATTCATAGTCTCTCACCTTCATGTCGAGGGAGAACAGATATTCTTTCTCTTTCATATCATTGGGTTTTGTCGGGTTTGAGAGGTGATAATTCGCTCTCGGTCCCTACATCTTATTCTTCTCTTTTGTCGAACCGGTAGAGCTTGTCCGACGGACGCACTTTCTCCTTTACCGGAATGGAAATGCGTTGTCCCTTTGTCGCCTTTTCCACGGTTTGCAGTTCGTATCGGATCTCTTCCACCTTTTGGATGATCACACCTGTAGTAGGGCCGGTGATCACAATCTCATCGCCTATATGCAGTTCGCCGGACTCTATCTCGAATTCAGCCACACCGAGACGGCTGAAGTATTTGATTCCCTTGCCTACATATATTTTCTGTCGCGTAGCTCCTGAGCCGTAACGATGTGTCCATTCACCGAGCCGTTGTCCGAGGTAGTAGCCATCCCAAAAGCCTCGGTTGAATACCGTAGCCAATTGTTCGTCCCACCGGCCTATGGACTCTTCATCATAGGTGCCGTTGCAGTAGGCTTCGATCGCTTCTTTGTAGCAGCGGCAGACCGTATAGACGTATTCGGGGCCACGTGCCCTTCCTTCTATCTTGAATACTCGTACGCCGGCATCCATCATCTTATTGATGAAATGAATAGTCTTCAGATCCTTCGGCGACATGATGTATTGGTTCTCAATGTCCAGTTCCAGACCGCTATCCTTGTCCTTGACGGTGTAGCCCCTCCTGCAGATCTGCGCACAGGCTCCTCTGTTGGCGGAGCTGTTGTGTTCGTGCAGGCTTAGATAGCACTTGCCCGAAACGGCCATACACAGAGCGCCGTGAGCGAACATCTCTATACGTACGGGATGGCCTTTAGGTCCACAGATATTGTCCCTGACGATGGTCTCGTGGATTGTACGTACCTGATCCATATTCAGCTCTCTTGCCAATACGACCACATCGGCAAAGCGCGAATAAAAGCGTAGGGCTTCCGCATTGCTGATATTGAGCTGAGTGGACAGATGCACTTCTACTCCGATCTCGTTGGCATACGTCATCGCAGCCACGTCGGAAGCTATAATGGCAGATATTTGTGCCTTTTGTGCCGCATCGATGACGGAGCGCATGAGTGCTATGTCCTCGTCGTATATGACGGTATTCACCGTTAAATAGCTCTTTACGCCTTTATCTCTGCAAATCTCTGCTATTTTGTACAGATCTTCTGTGGTGAAGTTGTTAGCAGATCGGGCGCGCATATTCAGTCCTTCAATCCCGAAGTAAACGGAATCTGCTCCCGCCTTGATGGCTGCCATAAGCGATTCGTACGAACCGACGGGAGCCATTATCTCGAAGTCGTTTACATTCATTTCTTTCATTAGTCAGAGGTTCGGAGTCGGAGCCTCCGGATGCAGCCAAGGAGCTACGTCCGATAGCGGCATACGCACAAAATCCCGTTGCCACATTTGTGGGTGGGGCAGTTCCAGCTCAGGTGACTGTACTTTCGGGTATACGGAATGCAATAGAATGTCTATATCGATCGGACGATCATGATAGACCCCTCCATTGCTTTTTTGTGTACGACCCAATTCCCTTTCGATGGCTTGTGTGATGTGCAGAATGTCCTGTGGTTTGAGTTCCGATCGCAAAGCCACCACCGCATTGAGGAAAGGATGGGGCGATTCGAATCCCCACGGCTCGGTTTCGTAGAACCGAGAAAGGGTGAGCAGTCTGCCCACCCTCGTTTGTAGCATCTCCAATGCTGCAGACAACAAACTATGTCGATCGCCTAAGTTGCTGCCCAAAGAAAGATACACTATGGCCATACTCAATCGATGATGAGCATGGCATCGCCATAAGCACCGAAACGATACTTTTCTTTTACAGCGAGGTCGTATGTATTCATAATCAGCTCATGTCCTCCGAAAGCGGCCGTCATCATCAGTAGGGTAGAGAGCGGCATATGGAAGTTCGTAACCAAAGCAGAAGGCAGATGGAACTCGTATGGAGGAAAGATGAAGCGATTGGTCCAACCTTCGAACGGCTTGAGATGACCATCTGTGCTTACAGCTGTTTCCAAAGCACGAAGAATGGAAGTTCCTACGGCGCAGATCTTCTTTTCTTCATCCCATGAACGGTTGATGTTTATGCACGACTCCTCCGTGATATACATCTCCTCGCTATCCATTTTGTGCTTGGTCAGATCTTCTACATCGATGTCGCGATAAGCTCCCAAAGCGTGGTGTACCGTTATGTAAGAGAAATGGCAGTCCTTGATCTCCAGTCGTTTCATCAGCTCGCGGCTGAAATGAAGACTGGCAGCAGGTGCCACCACGGCGCCTTCCACTTCGGCAAATATGCTTTGATACCTCTCCGGATCCTCTTTGTTCACGTCCCGATCGATGTACTTCGGCAGAGGAGTCTGTCCCAATTGGAAAAGCAGTTCCTTGAATTCGTCATGAGAGCCATCGTACAGGAAGCGCAGCGTACGTCCTCTGGAGGTCGTATTGTCTATCACCTCTGCCACCAGCTCTTCATCATTGCCGAAATAGAGCTTATTGCCTATGCGTATTTTGCGGGCCGGATCCACGAGGACATCCCACAGCTTCAGTCGTTCATTCAGTTCACGCAGGAGGAAAACTTCGATCTGAGCACCGGTTTTCTCTTTATTACCATAGAGACGGGCGGGAAAAACACGGGTATTGTTGAAGACGAAGGTGTCACCCTTGTCGAAATACTCCAGAATGTCCTTGAAAACGCGATGTTCGATTTCTCCTGTACGACGATGTACGACCATCATTCGCGATTCGTCGCGGAACTTGGTCGGCTCTAATGCAATCAGTTCCTCCGGAAGATTGAATTTGAACTTGGATAATTTCATAGCGATATATGTTGCCGTTAGTTATTTTTATTTGTAGGTGTGGAAGACGGATTGTCCTCTTTTTGTTCGAACTCCGGTTCATAAGCAAAACCAAGACGGTCGAACCATTGTTCCAACTCATCCATCGAAAGGCAGTCTTCGATACGCGCATTGCCTACTCTTGTCCTGCGCAATGCCTCCAAATGTCCTCCCGATTCGAGGGCTGTGGCAATGTCACGAGCCAGGGCACGTATATAAGTGCCTTTGCCGCATACGATCCGTAGCGTGATGAGGGGTAGGGCATACTCCAGTAGTTCGATCTCGTCGATCTGCAACGTACGGGTTTTCATCTCCACCTCTTTCCCCTTTCGAGCCAAATCGTATGCGCGTTTCCCGTTCACGCGAACGGCAGAGAATATGGGCGGTACCTGTTCTATCGTTCCCGTGAATCGAGGTAGTATGTCCAGAACCGATTGGCGCGTGATATGTTCGTACGGGAAGAAAGCATCCGGTTCCGTTTCCTTGTCGAAACTCGATGTCGTAGCACCCAGTCTGATGGTGGCAATGTACTCTTTCGTGCCGGCCTGCAGCACATCGATTTGCTTCGTGGCACGTCCTGTGCACAGGATCATCACGCCCGATGCCAACGGATCCAATGTGCCGGCATGCCCTACGCGCAGCTTCTTGATACCCATCCGACGACAAGCCCGATAGCGGAATTTATTGACCAAGTCGAACGAAGTCCATGTGAGAGGTTTGTCGAAGTATAGTACTTCTCCCTCGCGCAGGTGGAGCGGACGATCTATTTGTTTCATTTTTCCGATTCAGACAGCTAAGGATACCCCTGAGAGCATCAATACGATAAGCAGACCGCCAACCAAGATACGATAATAGCCGAATGCCTTGAAGCCATATCGGGTGAGGAATCCGATAAAGAACTTGATCGCGGCCAGTGCTACGATGAAGGCCACGATATTGCCCACGAGGAGCACGATCATGTGTTCTCTGAAAATTTCTATTCCGCCTTCCTTGTAGAGTTTATAGGCCTTTAGCAGGGTGGCACCGAGCATCGTAGGTACAGCCAGAAAGAAGGAAAACTCCGCAGCAGCCTTACGACTCAGTTTTTGTTGCTGACCGCCGACTATGGTAGCCATGGAGCGTGAGAGTCCGGGTAGGAATATGGCCAGACATTGGAACAACCCTATAACGAACGCTTTGGGGTATGTGATTTCTCCTCTGTCCGATGAGGCGAAGAGCTTATCGACAAACAGCATGAAAATACCACCGAGGAATAATACGACGGCCACTACCCAGACGCTGCCCAGCATTCTATCTACCCAATCTTCGAACAGGAATCCCAAGATAACGGCCGGAACTAGTGCTATCAATAGCTTCCAATAGAGATCGAAGCGACTCATAAATTCTTTCCCTTTGCCTTGCCCTAAAGCTCGTGGAGCCACGGGAAAACAAAAGAAACGTTTCCGGTACAGCACCAGAACGGATAGGATGGCACCGAACTGTATCATCACGGTGAAGGCTCTGACAAAAGAAGTGCTTTCCACCCCCATTATGCCTTCGGCGATAATCATGTGTCCGGTGGAAGAAACCGGAAGAAACTCGGTCAGCCCTTCGACTATGGCTAAAACGATGGCTTGTAGAATGGTCATATTATCATGCAGGAAGGGAGGTACATCCTTCTCGGATCAGGCATAGAATTACTCCCCCACAACGTGCGGTTTGCGGTCTGATCGGCAGAAGGACCCTCGCCGGAGAGTTACTTGCGATTGTCTTTTTTATCCGGCGATACCATGATGGCATATACCATCAGTACGAAGCCGGCCATGCTCACCCACGGTGCTATCTGTATGCGTTTGGCACTGAAAATATCCGGATTGAAGCTTACTTGGTCGGCTGATCCTCCCCCTGACATCAATATGAAGCCCAGAATGATGAGGATAGCGGACACCCCCATCAAGATAAAGTTCTTTTTCCCGAAAAGCATAGTATGCTGTTTGATTGTCTTAGTTGGTTTGTCAATATTCCTTGCCTTATACGAGGTGCATTTTGCCTCCATCCATGCGGATATATTTGTTCGTTGCAGCACGTGCCGAAAAGGCAGAGATCAGTATGCCCACAAGTAACATGCCTCCGGCTATGGTCAGGAGGTTTTCCATCGTTAAGAAGGGGCGTAAACTCCTGTTGAATGCGTATTCATCAGTTGCATAGAGGGCTATACCGAGGAGTAGTATGGCGAGCAAAGCTGCCACGAGTCCATTGAGCATACTGTAGCGAACGAAAGGCTTACGGATAAAGCGAGGCGTGGCACCCACCAGCGTCATGGTACGGATGCTGAATCGCTTCGAATAGATCAACAAACGGGTGGTGTTGTTGATCTGTATGTAGCTGATCAGAAGGAGCAAGGCTGATAGAGCGAGCAGAACGAGACCGATACGGCGTGTATTGCGGTGTACTATGTCGAACATATCCGCCCTGTATTCCAGATTGTCCACTCCATTCCATGTGCGGATGGCAGAGTCTATGGTTTTCAGACTGTCCGGATGGGTGTATTGGGCTTTGAGGTGAACGCACATTTCCGCTTGCAGGGGATTATAGCCGAGCATCTTGGCCGGATCGTCTTCGCCCAATTCTTTTTTCATCTCTTCGAGTGCTTGATCGGCAGAGATATAGCTGACATCTTTGACGAAGGGTGTGGCCGCTATCTGTCGCTGTAGCTCTTGTGCCTGCGTTTCATCCATGTCGGAGGATAAGAGCAGATTGAAGGAGAGGTCTTCTCTCACGGAATTGCCTATTCCTCTGCCGACAAACTCAATGATGCCGATAGTCCCCAGAAGGAAGAGGACAACGGCAATACTCATAATGGCCAAAAACCTTGAATGGAAAAAGGCAGAAGACCGCTTCTTGTTCTTTTGTGACATTCTTATTGCTATATCTCAGAGAAAGAATGGGAGACTGACACCCTCTTCCGGCCGGCGGTGGTTTTGATCATCGACGGATCCGTTTCAGGGGATCGGTGGCCTGTCATTGTTTCCCAAAAGGCCAAAATACCCCAATTTCTCCGCAAAAATAGTATATAATATGGTATGCGACTATATTTTCTCGAGCGAGAAAAATCCTGTAGGGTCGATCCCTAAGGGTAGTATATATGACGTGTACTGAAAAAAGTTGACACTCGGGGAGGTTAATTTCGAGATTAAAATTACAGAAATTTCTCTAAAGTCCATTATGGGTTTACACACCTTACTCTTTAAGACGACTTTCGGTTGACAGCCGCTAAATCCGCCCTCTGGCGGGGAGTCATTTTGCGATAGAGCTTGGGCGAGATTCGGGGGGGATTCTCTTGGGGGATCTACAAAGGGGCATTACTCGTTCTTTTCTGTAGCAATATGCCGAAAATCTACATGATAGATTGAAATAGAGGGGAATCCATGCTTTTAAACAGGGAGTCATCATCCGGTCACTACTACACTTTTGAGAACTGGTCTGCAGTTATAGCAGTAATTGTGTCGGAAAATGACCGAATGATGACTGTCAAAACATAGAGATAAGCGGTCAAAGAACAAGGGGAATAAAAAAGAAATCGCTGTAAAACCTTGATTTTACAGCGATTCATCTTGAATATGAAGGCCTAATTGACATCCTATGTGACATCGCTTTGAGACCTATTAGCGGTATGGACGGGAAAAGAACCATCCATTGTATCCTTTTTATTTTCAGTTCCTTAAAAGGAAGTCTTTGCTTATGTAACCAAAATGAAACCAAAGACAGATTATCTTCAGACGATGCTCAGACGGCATTTTTTTGATGTCCTTAGATAAAGAAGCAAAGGAAATTCATTTTGCTCTTCAGACTTCTTTCAGACTAACTTAATTGTTCCAGCGGTGTGTACGGGATATGAACCAACCCGTATCAACAACCTTATTTCCAACTGTTTAATGAATGGCATTTGTCTATTGCAACCAAAACGGAACCACAGAGTAGTTATTTTCAGGCTATGTATAGACGAAACCTCATTACTCAAATTTCAGGTACAAAGGTATTACTTTTTTGAACCTAAGCCAAACTTTATGTGAAATAAATAATTGAAAAAAATTTTGGGTTACATTTTTAGTGCAAGTGCAAGCCCCCTATATATAAAGGGGAGCTTGCACTTGCACTAACGGAACCTGTATCTGTATTATCCTGATTTTAGTTGTTTTTTAGTCATTCAATCTCTACGTAAGCCAATTTTATCGGATAACATAATTCCCTTTTTTCTTCCTGTTTTTTGTATCATTCTTCAAGCCTCTAAAATATAATCATAGCAGATAATGAGGTTCTCCTGCATATGTATTGAAAAATCATAACAAATTGCAATGATGTTAAATATTTTCCATTGAACGCAACGGCTTATACTTTAGTCTCATTTTAGATATAGAGACGTATATTATAAAAACCATTGCATCCTACGCAAAATTCTTTACGGAAAGCGAAAAAAGATGTGTAATAAAAGTAATGGAAGCTGCCGGGGTGCAACTAACTTTACATTGTTATGCAGAACGTAGGATTAAGACTCAAACAGGAGCGGAACAGAAAAGGCTATTCTTTACAGTATGTTGCTGCTTCACTGAATGTTAGTACCACTGCAGTCTGTCGGATCGAAGCCGGAAATAAATATTTAAGCATGGAGCTTTTCGACCGGTACTGTGAACTTTTGGGACTGAATCCCAGAGACGTGTTTTCGAATCCTGCAATGGAAGAACGAGACCGGATTGCTCTTGAGATCGGCCGAAGGTTTATAGAGATAATGGAGTTGGGGGTAACAATTATCCTGCCCAAGATTATGAATATCAATATCCGACCCGGGCCTCCGGACAGTAAAATGAAACAATAGGAGACCTTTGCAAAATAAGGAGGTGGAGGGAAGAGGAGTTCTTCGCATAAAAGGAGCGAGTGAAAGGGGTGGCAGTAAGGAGTGAAAGTAGTTGTAAATCCCCCCTTTGAGGAGCTACTTGCACGAGCTCCTCAAGGGGGGTTATACCTTATCCTACAGATGAGGACATAATTATCCCCGGCGTTCTGTATAAATTAAAGGCGATGCTTTCAAGAATGTTTTGAGTATGGGTCTTGGCAAGTCCCCGGTATCGACATGTCCGCCATGAAACCACCGGCGAATACTGCCAAAGGTGCGTTCGATGGTGCTCCGTATCGGACTGATTGCTTTGTTTCGTTGCTTCTCTTCCTCGGTCAATGCCCTGTTGCGTTGTGCCTTGTGCATAATGCCGTCTTGAAGGTGATGGGTTTGCAGGTAGGAACGATTTTCCCCGCAAGCATATCCTTTGTCCGCCAAGACGGCTGTGCCTTGAGGTATGTTTGCACCCTGCAATAGCGGAATAAACTCCTTCGTGTCACTGCGGTTCGCTGCAGTCGTTATCACCTTTTGAACAATGCCTTGAACATTGGTCAGACAATGCTTTTTGTATCCGTAGTGATAACGCTTTTGTTTGTAAACCCAACGGGCTTCTTCATCCGTCCCTTTACGCTGACGGACAACCTGTTTTTGATAATCCTCCTCTGCCTCTTTTTCCTCCTCGCTCCGATTGTCTTCTCTGTCGTCTGCGACTTCAATCGTAATGGTTCCGTTGGGTTTATGTGGCGTCTCCACAAGGCTTGCATCGACAAGCACCCCTTCCCTGACCGAAATGTGATGGCGCGAAAGTTGTTTGTTAAACTGCGCCAACAGTTTGTCCATGAGACCCAACTCTGTCAGTGCCGAACGAAATCGACTGATGGTGCTGTGGTCGGGAGATACCTCTTCCATCTTCAGTCCCAAGAATCGGGAAAAGGTGATTGAATCATTGATGCGCTCCTCCAAAGCACAATCACTGAGGTTGTACCATGTCTCCAAAAGCAACATCTTGAATAAGAGAATCACGTCATAAGCCGGTGCGCCGATGGCATTTTGTCGCTTCGTGTATTTCTTGTTGATCAGCGTCCTGATCGGACGCCAATCGATAAGCGTGTCAACCTGATTGAGGAAGTCGTTTTGTGCTTTGCGATAACGCTTTGAAAGGAGTGCGTCTGCAAATGTTACATGCTCATCGGTATTCTTGAATTGGTATGCCATGGGAGGAATATTATGCTGTTTTTACTACTCAAATATACAAAATAACTCCCTATTATACAATGAATTAACAGACAAAATATACACTAATCGCCGTGCAAAGGTCTCTAAAAACGAATATGAAGTCCTCAATCCCTCGCATCCAAAAGAAACTGGCTCGAATGAAGCCACAACAACTAATCACAATACAATTTTAATGCGTCACCCCTGAACGCGATCGTCCTGCTGCATTGTCCATTTAGAAAATATTCTTATATTTGCACCGTCATTAAGAGATGCCTCATGTATTTCTTGATTAGGAGAGATGGTAGAGTGGTCGATTACAGCGGTCTTGAAAACCGCCGTACTGAAAGGTACCGGGGGTTCGAATCCCTCTCTCTCCGCTGATAGGTCTGGACAAAAACAGACAATAAACGGACAAAAGCCTACAAGTTAATGACTTGTAGGCTTTTTTGTTTGTGTTTTGTCCTGTACGAAAGACAGAAAAAAGCCCCCAAAAGACACAAATTTGTGCCTAAATCGTTACCGATTCCGTTCCGGACAAAAACGGTAACGATTTGTCCAAAAATGACCTCTTGCTGTCCAAATTTGTACAGTCTGTATATGTCTCACAATTAACACATTAATAGTGGTTTTGTAACATTAAAAAGTGAGATTATGAAGAGTACATTCAAAGTCCTTTTTTACCTAAAAAAAGGTTCGGAAAAGCGTAACGGAGAGGTAACAATTATGGCAAGAGTTACCGTTGACGGAAAAATCAGCCAATTTAGTACAAAACAAAGCATTCTACCTGATAATTGGAATGTAAAAGCAGGGAAAGCAACCGGGAAGTCTTGTGCACAGCTTAATAAGTTAC
The DNA here is from genome assembly GCF_000010505.1 of Porphyromonas gingivalis ATCC 33277. Classification (GTDB taxonomy): domain Bacteria; phylum Bacteroidota; class Bacteroidia; order Bacteroidales; family Porphyromonadaceae; genus Porphyromonas; species Porphyromonas gingivalis. The sequence continues at coordinate 626,603 of NC_010729.1, forward strand.
TGGAAGACATTAAAGCATCATTATGAGACCTTTGCACGGCGATAGGTGTGTATTTTGTTTATTAATTCATTGTATAATAGGGAGTTATTTTGTATATTTGAGCATTAAAAACAGCATAATATTCCTCCCATGGCATACCAATCCAAGAATACCGATGAGCATGTAACATTTGCAGACGCACTCCTTTCAAAGCGTTATCGCAAAGCACAAAACGACTTCCTCAATCAGGTTGACACGCTTATCGATTGGCGTCCGATCAGGACGCTGATCAACAAGAAATACACGAAGCGACAAAATGCCATCGGCGCCCCGGCTTATGACGTGATTCTCTTATTCAAGATGTTGCTTTTGGAGACATGGTACAACCTCAGTGATTGTGCTCTGGAGGAGCGCATCAATGATTCAATCACCTTTTCCCGATTCTTGGGACTGAAGATGGAAGAGGTATCTCCCGACCACAGCACCATCAGTCGATTTCGTTCGGCACTGACAGAGTTGGGTCTCATGGACAAACTATTGGCGCAGTTTAACAAACAACTTTCGCGCCATCACATTTCGGTCAGGGAAGGGGTGCTTGTGGATGCAAGCCTTGTGGAGACGCCGCATAAACCCAACGGAAGCATTACGATTGAAGTCGCAGACGACAGAGAAGACAATCGGAGCGAGGCGGAAAAAGAGGCAGAGGAGGATTATCAAAAACAGGTTGTCCGCCGGCGTAAAGGGACGGATGAAGAAGCCCGTTGGGTGTACAAACAAAAGCGTTATCACTACGGATACAAAAAGCATTGTCCGGCCAATGTTCAAGGCATTGTTCAAAAGGTGATAACGACAGCAGCGAACCGCAGTGACACGAAGGAGTTTATTCCGCTATTGCAGGGTGCAAACATACCTCAAGGCACAGCCGTCTTGGCGGACAAAGGATATGCTTGCGGGGAAAATCGTTCCTACCTGCAAACCCATCACCTTCAAGACGGCATTATGCACAAGGCACAACGCAACAGGGCATTGACCGAGGAAGAGAAGCAAGGAAACAAAGCAATCGGTCCGATACGGAGCACCATCGAACGCACCTTTGGCAGTATTCGGCGGTGGTTTCATGGCGGACGATGTCGATACCGGGGACTTGCCAAGACCCATACTCAAAACATTCTTGAAAGCATCGCCTTTAATTTATACAGAACGCCGGGGATAATTATGTCCTCATCCGTAGGATAAGGCATAACCCCCCTTGAGGAGCTCGTACAAGTAGCTCCTCAAAGGGGGGATTTACAACTACTTTCACTCCTTACTGCCACCCCTTTCCCTCGCTTCTTTTATGCGAAGAACTCCTCTTCCCTCCACCTCCTTATTTTGCAAAGGTCTCCTATGGTAATCACTTCGTTAAAACTGCGGACGGGATAAAGTACCGATTCCTGAATGGCAGTGCGCTTTGTCACCTTCTTATCGACCACCTTAAATTTAATGAAGTCCGTATCAAACGGAACATTGGAAGAGTTCTTCACCTGTGTATGGAAATAGAACATCCCGTTATGCACGTAAATTCCCTTGATTAAAAATTGTATCCCGAAACGCTTGCATCCCAAGTGGCGTATCTCTCGGTCATTGTTTTTATAGATGGATTGCATTATCAGTTTCACCAGCAACGGCGATTCATTACCCAGTTCACGGAAGTAAATGTTCATCCGGGTATGGGAATAATCGGTTATACTTTCATTCTCAAGGAAATCTTTCATTTCTATATTCAGCATTTCCGGCTCATTGGCGTATTTGGCATTGAAAGAATACAAGCCCAAGACCAGTTACAGGGGCAAATCGCATCGGCTAAGATACCGCTATCGAGAATGATAAGCCCGGCATTATACTGGGTAATGACGGGTGATGATTTTACGCTGGATATTAACAACCCGAACGAACCGAAGGTACTTTGTGTCGGCAACAATCCCGATAGGCAGAATATTTATTCCGCCGCTTTGGGACTGTACAACAGTCGTATAGTGAAACTTATTAACAAGAAGGGACAACTTAAAAGTTCAGTTATTATAGACGAACTACCCACGATTTACTTTAGGGGGTTGGATAACCTGATAGCCACCGCCCGTTCCAATAAAGTAGCAGTCTGTTTGGGTTTTCAGGATTACAGCCAACTAACAAGGGATTATGGCGATAAAGAAAGTAAAGTAATCCAAAATACAGTTGGAAATATTTTTAGCGGTCAGGTTGTAGGAGAAACAGCAAAAACATTGTCAGACCGATTCGGGAAAGTTTTGCAGAAACGCCAGTCTATGACAATCAACCGTCAGGATAAATCAACCTCAATCAGTACGCAGATGGATAGCTTGATACCTGCCAGTAAAATATCCAATCTTACCCAGGGAATGTTTGTGGGTGCAGTCAGTGATAATTTTGATGAACGAATAGACCAAAAGATTTTCCATGCTGAAATTGTGGTGGATAACGAAAAGGTAAAACGTGAAACAGCCCGCTATGAAAAGATACCGGAAATTATTGACTTCCGGGATGCAGATGGCAACGACCTGATGAAAGAACAAATCCAACTTAATTATGACCGGATAAAGCAGGATGTAAAACAGATTGTCATTGATGAAATGGAGCGCATTAAGGATGACCGGGAGTTACAGCATTTGGTGAAGAGGGAAGAATAGTAAAATGTTGGTAACTAGAGAGTCTTTTAGGATACGATCATAGAAGAAATCAGTATCTTTGCTATCAATTATATAGCAAATGTAGAAATGAGTCTAAACGCAGCACATGAAGGATATGAATATCAAGATTTACTAACTGTCTATTATATTCTATCAGAGATACTGAACGGAAATAATGCCAATTTCATAATTGACAGAAAGCTAAATCCTGATGATGCCTTTGATGATTTAACTATTGAAAGGTCTGGAATAATTCTAAAAAAACAAATTAAATATAGTAATGCCCATACATTACAAAAAAAGGATATTTCGGCGAATAGTAGTTACCAACTGGCAATTGACGATTTATACCACTCATGGCTTCGAAATAAAAATAATGAAGTACGATTATGCCTGGCATGGAATGAACCAACAGATGATTTAGTTCAAATACTATCGGAGCAAAGCGGAAATAAAACATTTATTTCCCATCCAACCCGATTATTTCAAATCAATATAGATAAACTTTGGCCAGTAGGCAAAAAGCCTTTAGCAAAGTGGAAAAGATTTCGGGAGTCTTCTCAAAATATAAATAGGAATGATTTTGCTGAATTCTGCATGCATTTATATATAGAAACCAATTTCCCAAAATTTAGCCTGAATATTGATTCTCCGGGAGAATTAGAAACTGTAGTGTTTCAGCAGGCAGAATTATTGGGTATCGGAACGTTTCCCAATCATCATATTACAGTAAAAAATTTTGTAGCACGGCTTATTCTAAAAGTAAAAGAAGCCAGAAGTAAAGGACATAACATTCATACGCAATCTATATTCATTTCATTCAATATTAAAACGGACTACGGAGCAATTGAGCAGAATTTTCCTATTGATAAACAAAAAAATGTAATAACAAAAAGGACTATCAATAATTTGATACATGAAATCCAAGGCCACAAGAAAGTAGTACTTTGGGGAGAGCCGGGTAGCGGAAAATCGTGGTTGGTTAATAATTTCATGACAACTGCTCAAAAAAATGGGGTACACATAGTAAAACATTTTTGCTATACAGATTTAAAAGACCAATTACAAAAAGAACGGATAAAACAAAATACGCTTTATGGAAATTTAATATTCGATATCTTAAAAGTATTCCCTCATCTTTCAGAAAAGAAAACACAGAAATATGCAAGCACCTTATCCGAATTAAATCTATTAATTCAAAACATAGACGAGCCTGCAATAATTATTATTGATGGGTTAGACCATATTGATAGGGTTTACAACTTTCATAATTATACCGACCTCTCAAGAGATGAAATTGAAATAATAGAAATCCTTGAAAATATAGAGTGTACGGAAAATGTTTCAATATTATTAGCTTCTCAACCTATTTCAAAGTTGAATAATATTTCCGGTTTTCACTCATTTGAAATACCAAAATGGAAAAAACAGGAGATAATATCACTCTTAAAAAAACACAATATAGAGAATTTCATTATAAACGAAAAGGAGCTATCACAGATACTATTAGCCAAAAGTGAAGGTAACCCTCTATATTTAACCTACCTCATTAAGGAATTGCAAAAAACGGGCGAAATTGAAGAGAACTTTATTAATAATCTTCCTGCATACTCGTACAATTTGAAAGAGTATTATACATATCTCCTCACAAAATTAAACACTCGGGAATCTTTACCGAAAATACTTTCCGGTGTTAATTTCTACCTTTCAAAAAATGAGCTCAAGGAGATTACAGGAGAAGGAGATTTTATAGAAGAAGCATTATCCGCACTTTCTCCAATACTAAAGACTAATATTTCTCAGGATGGCTATATCATTTATCATGAAAGTTTTCGAAGGTATGTTTTAGATATATTGAAAGATAAGAATGTATCAATAGAGCAGAATGTATTTAAGCCCACAATTGATTGGTTTAAAAGCAAAAATATTTTTTCATATACAAAAGCGTACCGTTATGGCTTACAGTTTTTCTACAATTGTCATCAATACCAAGAAATAGAACAACATATTACAAAAGAGTTTATAGTAAACAGCGTCTCTTGGGGACAACCTTGGAAGTCGATAGAATGCAACATTCAGATAATGGCTCAGTCAGCCATCCATTTGCAAAACTTTAGTTTAATGATAATAGTAAATGAATTATTCAAAACTATTGGTAGCGTAGAAAACAGCTACGAGAGCTCATTCAATGCTTATATGGAATGTATGGGAATGACCAAAGGGTTTGAATACGTTTCCAATTTCTTAACTTTTGAGGGAGAACCCACTTTGGATAATCCTGTACAGGGGCTTCAGGTTTGCTATATATCTTCACGGCATAATGCTTTTGCACCTTGGAATTTATATTTCGATTATTTTAAAAAAGGTGAAAAAATTCAACTTGAAGATTTTAAATACTATGTCAGATATTTCATTGCACAGGAAGATACCAAAGCATTAGTTGAAATATCAAAAAAAGTAGTAAGAAAAAAGCTGAAACCATTTGAAGAAATTTTTGTACATGAATTTGAAACCATTTCAAATTCTGAATACCAAAAGAACCTTTTAAAGGCAGAACCCTCTATTACAAATATATGTATTAAGAAAAAGGATGACAAGCACAAAGGCATTGATACTTTAATACAGCAGATTAAAACATCCAAAGGCTTTTCTGAAAAAGAAACTGAAATTGTTGCTGATTTTATTAATCAATGTAACATTCAAGAAATAGATAAAATTGAATATGAAAAAATATCCAAACAATTATCAGGCATAAACTGGTTCTATAACTGGCTTATTTACTGTGTAAAAATAACAATAATCAACAATAAGACAGATTATACTTTTGATGAGGTTAAAGAGGCTTTTTCATATTTAATATACGATACAGAACCATTTAAAGGAGAGCCTCGAACTTGTGATTTGTATTACATACAACCAGTTATATATAAGTCTATTAAAGAAGGGTTAAGATTCGTCAATTCTGTAGAAGAATGGAAGTATATTATAAACCTGGTTATAGACGTGAGTTATAAAACAGGCACATCATTTCAAGGTTCTATAGGAGGGCCAATAGGAACAGATAAATTGTTTGCATTATTTGAAGAAATAGCAATTCCATCAAATGCAGAATATCTTTTAGAAAAAGCTATCGAAATATATGAGGCTAATAAAGAAACCTTATATTTTTCATATCTCTCGGATTTTTGCTTTTCTATTTGCAAGCTCTGCCTTAAAGCCAATAAAAAAGACGATGCTGATGCATATTTTCTTTTAGGATCCCGGTATATGGTTAGCTATACATGGAGACGAGATATTACCTTATTCGAGGCAGTAGAATGTTTATCTTTTTTACCTCAACTAGACGCAGAATTAACAAAAGACAGCTTACAAAGAACATATGAGTTGGCCGAATCCGTAATTTATCATACAGACGGAAAAGATACGAAATGGCTACCCATATATTGGTTTAAAGAATACGTGAAAATTGATTCGTTCGAAGCCTCTGTATGGTTAATGAATCAACTTTATAAAACTCGGTACTATTGGATATTAGAACACAATCTGCAAAATTTGTTAGAACATACACAAGGCGGTATAAACCCTATTGTAGAACAATTCATTTCAAACTCATTCATTGTTGAAAATGATGAATCCTACATCAAAACCACTATTAATATCAATGAGAAAATTGCAAATGAATCCCCTTTTTTAAACTCCTTTTTTGCTAAAAAGATTTATACTCGCCTTCAAAATGAACGTCGCTCTGAATATTCGGATAGCTTGAATGATAAATTGCACAACTATTTTTCTTTATTGAATATCGAATACCAACCAGTAAAAAAACAAACTCCACAAAGGAACAAAATACAAACAGAGAAAAAAAACAACTTTCGGACAAAAGAATTTTCAGATATGTCATTGTCTGAAATAGGTAATTGCGTTAAAAAAGGGAATCTGTCAGAATCAGACTTTCATTCCTTGACCTATATCTTTGACAACTTAAAAATAGATGAAGAATCAAAGCAACTAATCAAAGATTGTGTCATTGGAAATTCACGTTACAGATTTGATGATGACATTCCGTTAGAAAAACTGGGTATATTATTCGAAAGAAATAAGGAATTAAAAATCTACTTCAACGTTTTAGCATTCGTCTGGACGATTAGTGGTAATGGGAGTATTTTTCATCTCAAAGAAAAATTTAAAGAAGCATATTCTATAGATGCAGACAAATCCATCGAATATCTATTTGAGCTTCTTCCTATCATATTCAATGGAATAAACCGGGATTTTGCATGCAACTTATTAACAGCCTTAGTTGAAGCTGGATATGATTCAAAAAACATAATCGATTCGGTTAAAAACCTCATTGATTGTATCGAATATAAAATTCCTGTTATCGAAAATAAAGATTGGAATCATGAGCTTGAAAATGAATTTGGTATGAATCAGGAGGAAATATTAATTTCTATTATGCTAATTCGTTCAAAAGCTTATACAACAGAGCGGCTTATACATACACTCACTGCATTTGCAACACTATTGTATAAGGAGCCTAACAAATTAATAAAACCATTGAAGTGGTTTTTCTGCAAACATGAATATTTTAAAGAATCGGTTATACTATGTGTATTAGATATTCTCTATGAATACGATAAATTATATCCGGCATATATTAAAAACTTTACTTTTGAATTGGAAAAAATCTATCCTAAAAGATATTACTTAATAGATTGTCTTTTGGAACGATTTTTAAATAAAAAAGCATTTCCTATTATACTTCCGTCTCAGTCAGGGATATACCCCATTAATCGAAAGGATTTAGAAACGTTTTTATCCTTTAATAACAGATTAAAAAAGTTAGATGCTATAGAGATAGACGTAACTTCAGTTGTCGCCAAACACAAAACCATTTATTTGTCAAAACACAAAGACAAATTAGACCTATATGCAAATAGGTCTTATGAAATGTATGTAAAACATATCTATCCATCAGATTACATCTTACAAAGAATTAACACAGACCTGTATCAAGATTTAAGAACATTACAAAAAGAAGAAGAGGATGATTGCTACGATTTTCTCAGGATTAACACTAAAGCTTTAATTGCTCAAAATTTATCATTTTCATTGCGGCCAAAAGATTTAACTCTTCCATCACAAGGAAAAAGTTTAACTGAAAAATATCCAATAAAGAATGACAGTGGATGGATAAGATTAGCTCACTACGAAAATGAATTAAAAAAAAGAGATAGACTTTTTGATTTGAAAGAATATCGGACTTGGGGTACTTGTCTTGGTGGTTTTAATAATTCAACTCCATTGGCTTTAGAAACACTTTATGATTATGCGTTTTGTTTACCAGATCATGGAGTGTTATTTGAATTTATACAGTACGACCCTTTAGAGAATTATCATTTATTTTGGCTTAATCCAATAATACTAGAACGGCTAGGAATAGTCATCAGTGACTTTTTGACTGGAATTGTCGCAAAAAATGAGAATGATGAAGTTGTATTAAAATATAATCAATGGAAAACTAATTACGTTGGTAATGGGGATTTTGGCATTAGAGAAGAAATACCAACAATTGAAGGTGTAGAGTTACTAATACGAGAAGACTATTTTAAAAAGATGCAACGAATTCTTGGTAAGCAATTATCGGAATATGTAACTCTATTTTTGAACTTCAAAGATGTTTCGAAAGAATCTGAGTGATGAAATATTGTGATAAATTGAGAAATCTATTTATGTGTAAGAGGGAACGAAGATTATATAGGTGAGCTATCTAACGCCATCTAACGCCATCTGCAGCCACCTTCCTGAAAACAGGGTGGCATTTTTTTATATCCCATACCTTTGATTTGATAATCAAATATTTATTCATTTAAAAATCAAAAGTTATGGATGTAAATTCAAACAACAAGTCCGCCTCTGATGAACAGATGATGGACATTCTTCTTGTCTTTGACAAGGAAAAGAAAACGATTAATGCCGTAAAGGGTATTGATGAAAACGGGGAACTGCAAACCGTTCCGCCGAAGCAGGAACATAATAACGATTTCCTGAAAGTGGATAAGCAGGGTAACGCACTTGAAAATTTCTTGAAGAACTTTTTCAACCAGCTAAAAGACCCGACCCGTTTCAGTTTCTTCAAAATAGCACCCGAAGATACCGAACGGACAGTAAAAATCATTCAGGAGAATATCAAGAACCCGACACCTGCTGCCGATGAAATGCTTGATAAAATCCGTATCGAGCCTAAAGACCTGAAAGTGGAAAATCCGAAAGAATCCACAACACAGGAACAGAAGCCCGATACAAATAAGTATTTCATTGACCCTAACAAAATCAACTGGGACGACCTGAAAAATCTGGGTGTCACCAAAGAACAGCTTGAAAAATCAAAGGCTTTGGAGCCTATGCTGCAGGGATATAAGTCGCCTTCTACCTTTCCGATTGAAGCCAACTTCGGGTCAATGGTAATGAAAACGGATGCCCGTCTTTCGTTCCGTCCGGACAGTGAAGGGAATGTGGTATTGGCTATTCATGGCACCCGTAAAGGACCGGAACTTGACCGTCCGTTTTTTGGACACCAGTTTACGGATGAAGACAAAAAGAATCTTCGGGAAACCGGAAACATGGGTAGGATTGTTGATGTAAAAAACTACCGTACAGGCGAACTTATACCTTCTTTTATCAGTATCGACAAACAGACCAATGAACTGGTATCCATGAAGGCTTCGTCCCTCAAACTCCCTGATGAAATAAAAGGCGTTAAGCTGGATGAAAAACAAAAAGCTGACCTGATGGAAGGTAAAGCGGTATTCCTTGAAAATATGATTTCCGCCAAGAATAAGCCGTTCTCTGCCTTCGTTCAGGTTAATGCGGAGAAACGCAGCCTTGAATTTATCTTTCCTGAAAAAGAGCAAAAACAAACCCAACAACAGGGACAACAGCAGAGGAACGACCAGCCAGAAGGGGTGCGTATTCCCAAATTCCTTGCAGGAGTGGAATTATCCGATAAACAGCAGGCTGATTTGCGGGCAGATAAAACCATCTATGTAAAAGGGCTGAAAGATAAAGAAGGTCAGGAATATAACGCCTATGTAAAGGTAAACCATGAAAAAGGAAAACTGGATTTCTACAAATTCAATCCTGATAAAGTGAAAGAGAAAGCCAAAGAAATAACCCCTGCCAACGAACATAAAACACAAGTAGCGGTCAATTCCGAAGGCAAAACGAACGAAGCGACCAAGCATACGAAAGAACCTTTGAAGCCCGGACAAGCTACACCTACCGGGGAACAGAAGAAAAAGCGGGAAGAAAAGAAAGAAGAACAGAAGCCCGACAAACCTAAAAAGTCGCAAGGTCGCAAAATGAAATAATTATTAACCACAAAAGCCGTGTAAACGAGCGCAGAGCCAAACTTGTTTGAGCTATGCCGAGTGCAGCCGGATTTATCTAAAAATCCAATTATATAATGATAGCAGTAATAGCAGAAAAACCCAGTGTGGCAAGAGATATAGCCACCGTACTGGGTGCAACAAAAAAGAATGACGGGAACATTTCAGGTAACGGATACATCGTTACCTGGGCGTTCGGTCATTTGGTAGGACTTGCCATGCCTGATGCCTACGGAATCGAAAACTTCAGTCGGGAAAATTTACCCATACTACCGCAGTCGTTCCGGCTTATTCCCCGTCAGGTAAAAACCGACAAAGGACATAAGCCCGATAGCGGAACGGTTAAGCAACTCAAGGTTATCAAAGAAGTATTCGACCAGTGCGATAAAATTATCGTTGCTACTGATGCCGGAAGGGAAGGTGAATTGATATTCAGGTACATCTACCAATATCTTGAGTGCCGGAAACCTTTTGTCTGCTTATGGATAAGTAGCCTGACGGATAAAGCCATCCGGGAAGGATTGCAGAATCTCAAGGACGGGACAATGTACGATAACCTTTTCCGGTCGGCAAAGGCAAGAAGCGAAGCAGATTGGCTTATCGGTATTAATGCTTCCCAAGCGTTAAGTATAGCTGCCGGACGGGGGACGTATTCTTTGGGACGGGTACAGACACCCACGCTGGCGATGATATGTTCCCGTTATCTTGAGAACAAGAACTTCGTTCCACAGAAGTATTGGCAACTGAAATTACAAACCGGGAAAGATAGCATCGAATTTTCAGCCCTTTCAGAAGAAAAATTCGATAGCCAGCAACCTACCATCGACAAGCTGCAAACAGTAAAGGATAGCGGTCAGGTGCAGGTTAAATCAGTAGAATGTAAGGAAGTGAACCAAGAACCACCGCTTTTGTATGACCTTACCTCCTTGCAGAAGGGAGCCAATACAAAACTTAATTTCTCCGCAGATAAAACGCTGTCTATTGCACAAAAACTCTATGAAGGCAAGCTGATTTCATACCCCCGAACCGGAAGCCGTTATATATCACAGGACGTTTTCTATGAAATACCGGAACGTATTTCCCTGCTGGATACTTACGACCGGTTTGCCGGCTACGCAAAATCAATGAAAGGTAGTAATCTGAACCGTCGAACAGTGGATGATAAAAAAGTTACAGACCATCACGCATTGATTATAACCGAGAATAAGCCCGGCAGTTTACAGGCGGATGAACAAGCAATATACGAACTGGTTGCCGGAAGGATGCTGGAAGCTTTTTCGCAAAAGTGTGTCAAGGAAGTTACTTCAATTTCTCTCACCAGTGGCGACAGTATTTTTGCAGTGAAAGGAACAGTAATAAAGTCTGCCGGATGGCGGGCTGTTTTCAACACCCAAGAAGAAGGCGAAAAAAATACCGTTTTGCCAGCATTAAAAGAAGGTGATAATTTAGCTCTCTCCGATATTGAGTTGCTGGAAAAGCAGACTAAGCCCAAACCGTTGCATACGGAAAGTTTGTTGCTATCGGCTATGGAGAACGCAGGGAAAGAACTGGAAGATGTCGAACTGAAAGCCAGCATGAAGGATTCCGGTATCGGTACGCCAGCGATACGGGCAGCGATTATCGAAACTCTCTTTACTCGTCAATATATTGTCAGGGAGAAGAAAGCCCTTGTGCCGACTGAAAAGGGACTGGCGGTTTACGATATAGTCCGGGACAAGAAAATCGCAGACGTGGAAATGACAGGGATGTGGGAAAATGCCCTTTCCAAAATAGAAAGCGGGGAAATGAATCCCGATACTTTCCATAAAAGTACCGAAGTTTATGCTTCACAAATAACCAGCGAACTGTTAGGAATGCAGCTCACCTTAAAAACGCAGCTGGATTTAATCTGTCCGAAATGCGAAACAGGTAAAATTATGCTGTATCCGAAAGTTGCCAAATGTGATAATACCGATTGTGGGCTAATCGTTTTCAGGAATAAAAGCGATAAGCAGCTATCCGACAAACAGGTTATGGAACTGGTAACAGCCAAGAAAACCGGATTAATAAAAGGCTTCAAGAGTAAAGCCAGGAAGTCTTTCGATGCTTCACTGGCTTTTGACGACCAGCTCAATGTTGTATTCGTTTTCCCTGAAAAGAAAGGGAAATCAAGGAAATAATCTGAAATTCTGTATCTTTACCACAGAAAATTCCATTATGAATAGATTTTATGCTATCCGTAATTGAGGATTTTTGTGGTTAGCACCCGGTGGGGACGCCGTGTGCTTTTCGTAAAAGCTATTTATGTAGAATAATAGACAATGAGTACAGATGTAAAAAACAAAATTATAGTTCCGAAAGACTTGCATGGTTCTAAATTGCTATGCTTTCTTCATCCTAATAGATTTGAGACTGAGGATAAAAAACAAGCTGTTGAATTATTACATAAAATTTGCATGACAAATCTGACGGATTTCCACAAGTCAAATCAAATTAAAGATTTAATCCTAACAGAGGAAGAACGGAAGCTTGTTTTATTTCACGAATGGAACAATTCTGAAAACGCAGAAGTGAAATCACGCTGTAGTGATGTTCTTTGTAGATTTGAGAAAGATAAACGTTTCATAAAAGTAATAATATCAAATAATTATCTTGTCGCTTATCAGTTATTTGGTGAGATTGAATTTTTAATCCGCTCAATTACAGTTCGTGATATCAAGATTCTTAATACTGATGATTTTTTGAAAGATATCTTATCTGCAATTAACGATAAATTTAGTCATCCATTTTGGATTCAGAGAGTTGTTGATTCTATAAAAAAATCATACCCTGTAGAAAAACTTGAAAAATTATGCAATTATATTGAATGTCAAAAAAACAGCTTGATTGACGGTAATTATTCCGAAAAAAGAGAGTATATAAAAGCCCAATACTCACTTAAAGTAATAAGTAAGCAGATGTTTCATAAAGAAATGGCTTTATGTTTTGAAAATGAAGCAGATGCCACTGTGAATAATAAAGAGCCGAATACTTTTTATCCGAATTTAGTTGATATTTACCAAAATGCATATAATGAAATTTTTCAAATTAAAAATCAAGCACCAGAAGAGTTTGAAAGGATAAAAGGTAAGTTGCTACAAGAAAAGTCTGATTTTATGGATATGCTTTCTCTCTGCGGTATTAAAACTCAAATAGAACTTTCTGATGATTTCATTAAAAGTGTAGAAAAATCCGTTTCAAAAATCACTATAGGTAATTTTATTGACACAATTAACCTGATGCTTTCAATTCCTTTCATGACTTCGGAAGGAGTCAGTTCCTATGAAGCAGCAGTGAGAAAGGCAAGCCCTGTGTCTTCTATGTTTGGACACAATCAGTTAGATAAAAAGGGAAATGTCGTAGGCGTAGCAGAGTCAGAGAAGTCATTAAAAACAGAAGCTCATATTTATTTTCGACAAAAAAGGCTGTACGCAATATGGACATATATCAATCTTCATCAATGGTCAAATATAAAATCGGAAGAGGATTTTATCTATTTCTATTTGCAAAAGGAAAAACCAGTATATATAGAAGAAGAAAACTTGATATTTTGGACTAAAGGAATTGCCGCAGGCTTAAATAAAGACTTTATAAGTGCATCTCATATCCTAATGCCATATTTAGAGCATGCTTTGCATAATATTGCTGAAATCACAAAGGGAAACATAACTACTTTAGAGAAAAAACGTCAAGAGGCTCCTTCTTTAGGTGTAATTTTCCCGATGCTTCAAGGCGTGATTGACGAAGAAATACTATATGAAATAGAATCCTTTCTACAAAATGGGATAGATGTCAATTTCAGGAATAATTTGTCTCATGGACTTCTAACTCATTTTGAAATTGAGAAATATGGAATCTATTTGTGGTGGATATGCTTAAAACTGTATTTTGAAGGAAAGAGTATAATTAAAATCGTTCCCTAATCAGTTTGTGCACATCCGAAGCCTTATAGTAACATCTTCCATCATCTAATTTGATGTAAGGTAGAATACCCTTTGCTCGATAGCGTTGAAGTGTGCGAAGGCTGACTTTCAAGAGAAACATCAAATCCTGATTATCTAAAAGTTGTTCACCATCCAAGCAATTACGTTGGGTTGTCAATCGTTCGATTTTCTTATCCGCCATTTCGAACCTGTCCATTATACGTTCCATCCAGGCGATGAATGTTTCTCTATCTATATTCATGACAATAACCGATTAAAAATGACCTTTGATAAAATAACTCTGATTTGAAGGATCTTTGATGATAATTTCCTTCTCCCGCATAAAACGGATATAGCTTTTCGCCGTGCGTTCCTTTACATCCATAATTTGCTGTATCTGTTCGCACAAATCTATATAAGTGATAAATGTTTGTTGGTCGAAAACTTCACGGGTAACGCTTACCAGTTCCTTTTCTTTCCGTTTCTCTTTCTCTTCACGGGGCTTTTCTCCAAGATACAGGTGCATTCCGACTTCTTTGTTCCAAGTGAACTGCATTAACGGAACATCCAAAGGACTGCCTTCACGAACTTTCAGAGCCTTCACGACTGATATAGTCGGATCATTATCCAACTCAATGGAAAGAATCGCAGCCGCTTTACGTTGCAGTTCCGACCCCAAGTGCCCACGAAGCTTTAATCCGTTCGGAACATAGTGCAATACACAAACAATACAGGTCTGATATATTCCAGCCAATCGGTAGAGTTCATCGACAACCCGCAAACTTTCGGCTTCATCATTGGCGGAATGTACCAAATCGGCAATACCATCTATTACAACCAACTGGATACCGCCATATTGATAATGAAACTTATCCATGCTTTGTACAATAGCCTGTAAACGTTCTTTGCGGGACATCCCGGTAAGACAGAAGGCTTTCAACTCTTCCGGCTTTTCTGCTTGTTTTGCCCGCTTTAATAGGTTGGAAACATTCTTAAACAGCTGTACTTCGGACTGTTCTGTATCATACAGCAGAACAGCTTTATTTTGACTGTTTTCGTATACATGGATTCCCAACGTATCTATACGAACATTTTCCGGTTTTATCGACCCAGCCACCAGTGCTGCCACATAGTTGCTTTTCCCAGTTCCTTCACCGCCTGTGATACAAAGGATATTTCCTTGTGTACCCAGTGGTACATCCCCGGCAGATATGATTTCCTGTGCTTTTGCCGGAGGATTATTAAAGTCTATTTCGCACGATTTCAGCATAGTCATAGTATCGCTGTATAGAGTATCTAAAAAATCAAGGAAGAGTTTCAGAAACGATTCACGGTTATTCCCAAGCCTGAAATAATCGGATATATCTTTCTCTTCTTTTGTTCCTGAAAGTGGTAATAGAAGGCGTTTTACGCCGTATTCTGCCAACTGTTTTTTATGTTTGGAAGAACTCTCAAGCCCGGTTTTATCTACATCATAAAGTAACGTCAGTTCGACGTAAGAAAAAGCCAATGGATTTGTTTTCTGATTAGTGGTAAACGCCCAAAGAACGTGGGCATTATGCTTGAAAAAGTAGCGAATTATTTGTATCTTAGCTGTTGACAATCAATAAGATACGAACAAACAAAACGCTACTTTATGAAGACAAATATAGTTGATGTTTTTTGCATCATAGATGATTTCTCCAAGCTTTTTGATGAAGCAATCAAGAAAAAGACCCTCGAAGAGGCAGACAAAAAACGCAGGAATAGAAAGTTTAAGATGTCGGACAGTGAGGTCATGACCATCCTGATCCTGTTTCATCTGTCAAGATACCGAGATTTGAAAGCTTTTTATCTTCAATACATCACCCATTCTTGTCGATCCGAGTTCCCACATCTTGTCTCTTATAATCGCTTTGTGGAGCTGCAAAGCAGGGTAGGTTTCAAGCTGATAGCATTTCTCAATATGTGTTGTTTGGGTCAATGTACAGGCATCTCTTTCATCGATTCCACCCCACTGAAGGCTTGTCATATCAAACGAGCTCATGGGCATAGGACAATGAGGGGATGGGCTCAAAAAGGCAAAAGCACCATGGGTTGGTTTTATGGATTCAAGCTACATATTGTTATCAACGACAGGGGTGAAATCATCAACTATCAAATCACACCGGGCAATTGTGATGACAGAGAACCTCTGAAAGACGGAACATTCACCAAGAATCTTTTTGGCAAACTCATTGCCGATAGAGGCTACATTTCCCAAAACCTTTTTGACCGGCTCTTTGTCGATGACATCCACATGATAACCAAAATCAAAAAGAACATGAAGAACTCCCTGATGCATCTATATGACAAAGTTTTATTGAGAAAGAGAGCCTTGATCGAAACGGTCAATGATATGCTCAAAAATGTCTGTCAGATAGAGCACACGAGACATCGCAGTGTCAACAATTTTGTCACCAACCTGATCTCCGGTATCATCGCTTACAACATCCTGCCTAAAAAGCCTGAACTCAATATTGAAATCATCAGAAACCCTAACTTTCCTATTTCCGCTTAGATCGAACTGACGTTAATACAGCAAACATTATCAGGCCCTTGAAAGAGAAATTCGGCATCGGCTTTTATTACGACAGCGAAAATCCGCAGTTTAAGGACAGCTTCGAAGTGGCGATGCTCCTTCAGGAAGCACAGCAAAAGAAACAGGCAGAAGATGAAGAAACCCAACGAGAACGAATACGAGCCGAGAAAGTCGAACAAGTCGGGAGGGAGCGTTTAATACGGATTTTCCCCGAAGATGCACAGGCGGTTATCGTAGCACGTCAGATGCAGGATGAGAGTGATCCATATACGGATTATCACGCAAGTCGCATCATTCGAACCGTTATTTTGAGACCTTTGCACGGCAATTAGTGTGTATTTTGTTTGTTAATTCATTGTATAATAGGGAGTTATTTTGTATATTTGAGTATTAAAAACAGCATAATATTCCTCCCATGGCATACCAATCCAAGAATACCGATGAGCATGTAACATTTGCAGACGCACTCCTTTCAAAGCGTTATCGCAAAGCACAAAACGACTTCCTCAATCAGGTTGACAGGCTTATCGATTGGCGTCCGATCAGGAGGCTGATCAACAAGAAATACACGAAGCGACAAAATGCCATCGGTGCCCCGGCTTATGACGTGATTCTCTTATTCAAGATGTTGCTTTTGGAGACATGGTACAACCTCAGTGATTGTGCTCTGGAGGAGCGCATCAATGATTCAATCACCTTTTCCCGATTCTTGGGACTGAAGATGGAAGAGGTATCTCCCGACCACAGCACCATCAGTCGATTTCGTTCGGCACTGACAGAGTTGGGTCTCATGGACAAACTATTGGCGCAGTTTAACAAACAACTTTCGCGCCATCACATTTCGGTAAGGGAAGGGGTGCTTGTGGATGCAAGCCTTGTGGAGACGCCGCATAAACCCAACGGAAGCATTACGATTGAAGTCGCAGACGACAGAGAAGACAATCGGAGCGAGGCGGAAAAAGAGGCAGAGGAGGATTATCAAAAACAGGTTGTCCGCCGGCGTAAAGGGACGGATGAAGAAGCCCGTTGGGTGTACAAACAAAAGCGTTATCACTACGGATACAAAAAGCATTGTCCGGCCAATGTTCAAGGCATTGTTCAAAAGGTGATAACGACAGCAGCGAACCGCAGTGACACGAAGGAGTTTATTCCGCTATTGCAGGGTGCAAACATACCTCAAGGTACAGCCGTCTTGGCGGACAAAGGATATGCTTGCGGGGAAAATCGTTCCTACCTGCAAACCCATCACCTTCAAGACGGCATCATGCACAAGGCACAACGCAACAGGGCATTGACCGAGGAAGAGAAGCAAGGAAACAAAGCAATCAGTCCGATACGGAGCACCATCGAACGCACCTTTGGCAGTATTCGGCGGTGGTTTCATGGCGGACGATGTCGATACCGGGGACTTGCCAAGACCCATACTCAAAACATTCTTGAAAGCATCGCCTTTAATTTATACAGAACCCCGGGGATAATTATGTCCTCATCTGTAGGATAAGGCATAACCCCCCTTGAGGAGCTCGTACAAGCAGCTCCTCAAAGGGGGGATTTACAACTACTTTCACTCTTTACTGCCACCCCTTTCACTCGCTCCTTTTATGCGAAGAACTCCTCTTCCCTCCACCTCCTTATTTTTCAAAGGTCTCATTTTAGGCTTTTCCAAACATAAAAGAGACCTGTTTTCCGAAATGAGAAAATACGCATCCCATTTTGAAGGAACTGCCTATTTGAGCGAAAAGAACGAAAAATATGAGCATCGGGAAAAATATTCGATGGGAGCAGGATATTATTTGGGTAGAAGCAAATACAGCGGTTGGATAATCGAGAAAATACCTGTGTACAATCGGGAGCAGACAATTAAGGATTTAGCTTACACGGCAGGGGAAGAAGAAAACATACGGCTTGGCAATGCCATAGCGACACATCCCGACAAACAGTCTGAGCAAACAGATGGGAATTACACGCTTGTAGAGTATTCCGAAAAAGCCGTAGCCGTTTTCGGGGAAACACGGGCAATCAAAGAGGAGCTTAAAGCAATGGGTGGACGCTTCAACAGCCGATTAATACACAACGGCAAGAAGTCGGCAGGATGGATATTCCCGAAGTCGCAAGAAGAACGATTAGCCCATTATTTCGGATTGAATTAAATAACAAGGGGCAAGGTTTGCTCTGCCCCACCAAATGCAACAGATATGAAAACAGAAATAGAAAGTATCGTATGTAATTGGGCAGACGAGGTACCTCACATTCTTATAAGGGTTATCAATGCCGTAGCCCTATCTGCTAATGAGGAGGAATTGAGAACCTCTATAAGGCAGATAGCTGAAGAAACAAAACTTGACGAATTCTTCGCCTATGGTTACGGCGCACATCACTTTTGGCTTACACATCGCAGACCGTCCAATGGTGAGCCGATGCCAAACAGATTATTAAAGGTTGAATTTTAAGGATATGAAGAAGCAAATTTACAGAATACGGACACAATACATCTTTGAAGGTGTGTTTGAAGTGCTTGCCGAGAGCGGAGAGGAAGCACGGCAAAAAGTCCTGCAAGATTGCGGACTCGTAATGGGAGGAAACATCTACAGCACCTTGCCCGATGAAGAAGTAAATTGGGCATTCGACATCCATCCGGAAAAGCGGATAGGCAGGATAGAGAAAAAGACAGAATAAGGAACAGCGGGCAGTTTTTCTACCCGTTACTTTTTCCATGACTTGCCTGATGGACGGGGAGAAAAAGTAACAAAAAACCAAAAAGGAATGAAATTCATTCGATTTGTTCAATAATAACTCAATTAAGAGAATCGCTAAATTTGAGAAGGTTATCACAATTACAGCCCCATATTTACATAGAGCCAATAAGCATATTCCCGAAAAAAAGTTTTAACTTTGCATGAAACAAAAAATTATATACGCAATAATCCGAAAATCAAGAGGGCTGCAAACCGAATGGGCACTTTCTTTACATATAATCCCTTATGGCACGAGCAAATCGGTAAGATTTATGCTCTGTTGGAACGTGTAAAGATTTCGGAGGAGCAGTCGAAAGACGTATTGCACCTGAGAAGAACAAACCGCATTCTTACGGTCGGCTCTACAACGGCTATTGAGGGCAACAGGCTCACTGTCCAGCAGGTGTTTGATGTGATTAACGACAAGGTCGTGTTTGCTCCTCTGCACGATATTCAAGAGGTGAAAAACGCTTTTTCGGCATACGGGCAAATACCCGATTTATATCCATATAGCGTTGATGACCTTCTGAAAGCACACAGGGCTATCACCGAGAATCTCATTCAAGAGTCGGGGCAATTCCGTAGTGTTGGCGTTGCCGTTGTCGATAGCAAGGGAAAGGTGTTGCATTCGGGAGCAAATTTTGAAGAAGTGCCCGCACGGGTTGCCGAGCTATTGGAGTGGGGAAAAACAACCGATACGCACGCACTTATAAAGAGTTCGGCCATGCACTTTATGATAGAGCATATTCATCCGTTCCGCGACGGAAACGGCAGAATAGGACGGCTTTGGCAGACACTTATTCTCTCGAAATGGAACGAGCTTTTTGAGTGGCTTCCCGTAGAGACAATGATTTACTACAACCAGGAAAAGTATTACCAAGCCCTGCAACAATCGCAATCCAACAGCGGTACGCCCGACTGTCGCCCCTTTATCGACTTTATGCTTGATATTATCGGAAACGCGATGGTTCGATATGTTGAAAGCGAAGAGAAAGACAATGGTGGTTTAAGGGGTGGAATAAAAGGTGGATTAAATGAGGTTGAGCAAGCGATTGTCTCATTAATCAGAGAGAACCAATATATTAGAGTTTTTGAAATGGCTCAAAAACTCTCAAAGCCCGTCCGCACCATCGAGAATCATATTAGCCGGCTTAAAGAGCGAGGTATCGTATCCCGCATGGGCAGTAAGAAAACGGGCTACTGGAAAATTAATTGAGAACGGTTTCGTATAAATACGGATAATCATCTATATTTGTTCCCCATTCTCTTTTATAGAATCTGTTGGCTTCACATTTATTGTATGTGATGAATAAGGGAAAATTTTAGGCATAAAACTTCGTATTAATTTACTTTCCATATCAAAAAAACATTGTGCGACAGAATCGTTAAACAAAGTGGGGTCTAATGGATATAGGGCATGTGGGTTATGATAAATCATAACTCCTTCACTCCATGTTTCATTAGCATTCTCATCAACATAATAATTAACAACATCAGGTTTATCAGCATTTTCATTATGATTATAAATTGTCATTGTGCGTACTAATAAACTATTTCCATTCCCCATTCCAGCCTGTCTGCCTATCCTGTTAAATTTAGACAATGTTGCTGTTGATGAAAAGATTATAGCACTAATATTTTTATTAGCTTCGTCTAACAAGAATCCTGCAGGAATTTGTGTCCCATTACTTTTTTGGAAAAAATCTATTTTTTGGGGATTAATAACTAATTCTCCTGTTTCTGAGTATTTGTAGTCGTTGTACTTATATCCATATAAGTATTCTACTAATGAATTAAATGACCATGTCATAGACATCGTGTCATGGAAATCCGCAATAGCTATAAGAAAAGGTTTATTTTGGACATGCTTCTTTTCCCAATATTTCTTTTTTGCCTTATCATAAATTGCGCTTCCAAACATCAAAGGAACATTATTTTTTAATTCCGAATTTATTTCATCCGGTGATTTAGGCGTGTAATCAGTGATATTTTTTATATTTTCAGGTTTCCTGCTTATTGTTACTGCTTCGATTGCAATCTCTTTATCCATTTTATTTACAATAAAATCAGGGGCTTCAAAATCTCTTTTAAATGAAAAAGATTGTTCTCTAAAGAAACAAAATAGATATAATTCAAAAATACGAGAGTCAAAGCCATTTAATGATTGAAATTGGTCTATAAAATTCCCGTCAATATCTTTGTAATGGTATGATATTTCTTTAATAACTTCTTTTGCACTTGAATGAAAATCAGATTCTTTTAACAATTTATAGTGAGGATGTATTATTTTTTCATTATCCAAATCTTTAAATAAATCGAAAAAATCACTATAATTATCGTGTTGAATAATAGTATCCTCATTAAATGATTGCTTAATCCATTCTCTTGCTTCCGTAATAGTTTGCATATCAACATTAACCTTCACTGCTCTGTATTGCATAGATTTATCTCTTGATAAAATCCCAGCAGAGTAATTATTATCAATCAAATCCAAACAAATAAAACCAATCAAATCGCTACCATCTGTATAATACTCCAACTCTTTTGTAATCAACCTAACAAAAGGTTCTCTTGAGAACAGAGCTATTATGTCAAAATATTTTTTGGATAAAGGAATTAAATCTTTCATCTCACAGTACTTTAGAGTGTAACTTCGGACTACAACTTGTAGTTCTGCACAAAATTAGTCACAAATAAACACCCAGTAATAAAATACTGGGTGTTTATTAGCATATTCATTTCAAAGATTTATTCTTCCTTGTTGTTGTCATTATTGAACGATAGCGAAAATTGCTGCACCTGACCGAAGCTATCCTCGATGTACACGTCGATGACCTGTTGGCCGGTAGTTCGAGAAGTGTAATACAGCCTGAACTTTTCTTTGGTGAGCGGATAGCGTTCGTTGGGCTTGAAGACTGTACCGTCGTCCATCTTTAACCGTCCCTTACCATCGGGTTGAAAGTACCTTATGGAATAGCGGGTGTTTGCAAACTTACCCTGCCGTTTGAGCGTGCAGCGTATCTCTACCGTCTGTCCTTTGATGATGTTCTTCTGCACGGGCATCGTTTCCACGGTGAACGGGTACGCCTGTTGAATATCCAACTCGTGATTACAAGCAGACAGGCAAAACATGGCGAGGGCAAGCAGCTCCGTCACCCAAATTGCGTTTAATACTTTTCGTTTCATTGTATCCTCCTTTCTCTTTTTAGTGTATCATCCATTTCAGTCCTGCCCCGAATTGCGCATGAAACCGCCCGGTAGATGTGCCCCACAGCACCCGTTCGCGGGCAGTCAGAAGCAGCACGATACGGTCGGACAAATACGTCTCCATTTCGAGGGTGAGTGCTCCGCCATAGACAAAGCCGTCTTTGTTCCGAAGAGTAGCCCCGTCGAAGAGCGTCTTTTCACCCCAATTGCTTGTTTCGTATCCGGCAAGAGCGGATGCTCCGAGCGAAAACAGCAGCGTCTTACCGGGCGTAGAAAGAAAATTCAGGAAGTAACCGCCTTCTCCTGTGAACTGGCTGACGGGGATTCGATTCGCTCTGTACGGATAATACTTGTTCAGGTGCTCTGCGCCAAAGACCCACTGATGGCCGCCTTTAGAGTATGTGGCCATCGACAGTCCGAAAGAATATCCTAACTTATTCCTGCTATCCAGACGGTGCATACCGTCTACCATTCCTCCTGTTATCCGTATGCCCTGCATGCCGGGCAGGCAGCGTTGGGCGTAAGCCTGATTCGTGGAAAACAACGTCCACAGAACCGAGAACATAAATACCAGCTGTTTCATAGACTCACTTCACTTTTAGTTCACTGATTACACGGGCTCTCACAAGATCGGTATTCTCTACGGTGAACGACTGATGGCGTCCACCGTCTTTTTCGTGCAACTCGACCACAAGATGCTTATCGTCGGGAATGGTAAACTTCGGCAGCGTAAAAACGGTTCGCTCCGTTCTCTTTCCTCCGGCACACATCAGATGGTTATACGCTCTGAGCGGGGCAATGACCTGTTCCTGAACAGCGGTGCGCTTGACTACCTTTTTATCGATGATTTTGAACGTGATGTAATCTACGTCGAATGGCACATGGGAAGCGTTTTTCAGTTGTGTATGGAAATAGAGCAATCCGTTGTGCGTGTAAATCCCTTTCAACGTAAATTGGATGCCGAAGCGTTTACTCCCGATATGTTTTATCTCACGCCTGTTGTTTTGATGGATGGATTGCATAATCAGCCTGACGAGCAGGGGCGACTCGTTCCCTAACTCTTTCAGGTAAATATCCATCGCATTGTTCGGGCGGTTCACCGCTTCGCCATCGCGGATAAAGTCGGCCATCTCGATGCTTAACTTGACCGGTTCGTCGGCATACTTCACGTTGAACGTGTAATAGGCTCCATCTTCGGTAATCACCGCCAGATTACTCTCACGGGAGAAATCCCGAAGCGCGGCCTTCACCCGCAGTACGTTTTCCGCCCCGTCGGCTTTGGCGGCCAACAGGTCGGCGGAACCCAAATCCACGTAGCGAATCGCTGCCGGGAAGATGATATGCACGGTTTTGGAGAACGTAACCTCCAGCGCATACGGCGGTATCATGCGGTTAAAGGTGAGCGGGCGTGTCAGCCCTTCAAAATAATCTCCTTTGGAAGGAGAAGAGAGCGTGTCGGCTTGCTGTGCTTGCGCCGTTGTGATGCACCCGATAAGAGCGCATGCCAAAAGAATTGATTTCATACGAATTTGGTTTTAATGATTTTCTGTTTGATACTGTTTGGATATTTTAGTGGCGGATTGTCTCCTTGTGATTTTATGTTTTGGGGAGCAGTAATACTTTGTATCCCGCTTTCAATGTAACCTTGACTTCACGCATCTTTTTGCCGATGTATTGCGAAATGCCCTGCATGGCGTTTCGTCCCAAATCGGCAGCCAGTTGCGAACCCGCATTTCCCCCGATGGTAATGTTGCTCCCCGTAGAGGCTCCCATGTTGGCAGCAATCTCTTTGGCGGCATTGATTTCGGTCGAGTTAGGAACAAAAATGCCTTGCACTCCATCGATGTCGTACACCTCCAGTTCGACCGGGATTACGTTATCGGCATACTGAATGGAGCTGATGGTGATATGCAGGCGTTCGCCTCCGAGCTTGGAGCTCCCGATAAGGATCGTATTGGCCGGTATCAGGAACTGTCCGGCTCTCATCGATTCCAGCAAACGCAGTTGTAGCTCTTTGCCGTTGGACAAGGTTACGGTGCGATATACCGAAGCCCGGATGCTGTTCTTTTCCGTTACGTCTTCCTTTCCGGCAACGGTGATAAAGCTCATATTGCGAGGCCGGGCATACTGTTCCAGAAACGCTTCGTCTTCCATCGGAGCGGATAACAGGGTAACGACGTCCGGCCGTACTTGCGATACGGGGAGAGAAACAGCTTTTTGCGGGAGTTTACCGCTTGTATTGACAGCCTCTTCCGATTGTGTTCCCTGTTGTTCACCCTCCGTTACAGGCTTTGCTTGCGATGCCGCCATATACTTCGCCGCAATCGCATAGGACTTCTCAATCATGTCAAGTTGTTGATCGGTGGAAGATTTTTCTTCCAATTGCCTTTCTAACTCCTGAACACGATACTCCAAGGCGAGTTGTGTCTGCTCGTCCGCTTCTTCTGCGGGTTGGTCGTACCAGCTGCTTAATTGACGGTTGATGTTCTGATAAGCGTGTGCCGAAGAGCGGAGGCCTTCGCTATTACGGGGATTGCGACCATCCGTATAACCGGATGCGTTGTTCGCTTCCGTTACACGGGCATCTGTTACATAATCGCCGTGTTCTTCTTCCGTAAGGAGCGAAAAGTCTTGCAGCGTACGCATCTTTTCCTGCTGCTTGCTTTGCATGGCTTCCCGTTCGTAAGCTTCCCGCTTATCCCCGACAATGGCTTCATCTTTCGGGATAGGCAGTTCGGGATTGAACCCGTCGGACTGCGTATTCTCTTTGTTGCCGGAAGGAGCAAAAATGAACCACATCGCTCCGGCAAAAATCAGGAAGAAGAGCGGGTAAACCAGCATCTTTTTCCGCTTCTGAATCTCTTGCGGAGTAAGCTCCTTTCCGGGTTTATCCGCCTTCTTCTTTTGCTTCTCGACAACTTCCGCTTTCGGGTCGTTGCCTTCATGTTCTTTATTCATCGTGGAATGAGTTTAATTGTTTTTATACTGTCTGTTTGCGATTCCGGTTTCAGATACCTGATGCGCTCTATCGATATATTCCGCTTGCCTTTTCCCAGCTCATAAAGAGAAGAAACGGTCATGTAGAAGGCCAGCATTCCGAAGAGGACAAGCAGGAGAAGTACCGTCCTTATCCGGCTTTGGGGAGACATCTGTTCCAATCGAGAGCGTACGTATCGTTCCGTCCGTTTTTTCAGGATTGCGATGCTGTTTCTTATCATGGCTTACCGGTCTATGGTTCGTATATCCCTGTTCGCGATGATTTCGAAACGTTCCATCATGAACCCGTGCGGGTTATTGTCGCTACGGACGGAGTTACGCAGGTCGCAACGGGTAACGAGGCTTCGCTCCGTTACGTTGCTTGCCCGGATAATCCTCTGTGTGGCATAGACCGTTGTCCTGTAGGGATAAGTGTCGAAGTTGCAGGCAACCGAATCGACCCGGAGCATCTGATGGATATTGCCGGCCACAATCCGGTTGTAATACCCTTTTTCCTGCATATCCTGATAGTAGCGGAAAGCGCTCTTGTCGACCAGAAAGAGGGCCCGGTTGATGTTCGATTCGATGGCATTTCTGTCGGGCGAAAGGGTGAAAAACAGTTCGTGAAAACGTTTGACATGCTCACGGGCTTCGACCGGACGGTTCTGTGCCAAATCCTGCGAAAGCGCCAACATAAGCGACTTGCCTTCATCCAATACATAGATTTTCTGCCGCTGGGCTTCGGCAAAGGAGTAGGAACTCCAAACCGAATACCCGGTAATTCCGGCACATAAAAGGACAAATACAAAGACCATCATCCGTATTTGTCTGAAACTTGTTTCGATATTCTTTAAGCTTTTGAACTCCATAGTTTTTGTTTTTGATTTTACTTACCGAGCAACCGGCCTCCTACATTTCCGAGTGTGGCTCCCGCGACTCCGCTTGCCACCCCTCCGGCCTTGCCTGCCGTTTTGTTTACCGCGCTGCCGTATGCTCCGGCCCCTCCGGAATGGATAATCCAACCGGCAACCGTTGGGATCGTAAAGTAGCCGACGATTCCGATAACCAGAAAAACGATGTAAAGGCCGTTCGATCCGTCGGGAACGTAATTGGGGTCTTGCAGCAGAGCAATATCCTGTTGCAGCATCAAGGCCTGAATCTTCGACAGGACTGCCGAAAAAAGGTCGGCCACGGGTAACCAGAGATAGACCCCGATGTAGCGTGCCAACCACTGGGTGAGTGTCGCCTGAAATCCGTCGTAAACGGAAAAAGCAAAGGCTATCGGCCCTAATATGGACAGTACGATGAGAAAAAACGTACGTATCGTGTCGATACTCAAGGCTGCGGCATGGAAAAGCAGTTCGAAAAAGTTTCTGACAACCTCCCGAAACCACGTCTTGATGTCGTACCAAAGCCTTTCTCCCCACATACCGATGATTTCGGGAGTATCCATGATACCCAGGTCTTTCATCTTCTGGTCATAGGCTTCGTCATCGACCAGCCACGCTTTACCTTCCCGCAACCGGGCTTCGTAACGGAGCTGGTCTTTCTGTTGTTGCAATGCCTGCACATCGGTTATCTGGCTCTCCATGACGGTATGCGATCCTTTGACGATGGGACTCATCACGGCGTGAATGCTTCCCAAAACAAGTGTCGGAAAAAACAGGATGCACAGGCCGATCGCAAACGGACGCAACAAAGGAAACACGTCGATGGGTTCGGCACGCGCGAGTGCCTGCCAAACCCTGTAGGCCACATAGAACAAAGCTCCGAGACCGGCTAAGCCTTTGGCTACGCCGATCATGTCGGAGCAAAGCGGCAACATCTCCTGATAGAGATTGGCAAGAAGCTGATGCAGATTATCAAAGTTCATGTCTTCTTCTCTTTTTTGAGTTACCAGTAACGTTCGGAAGGACTGCCATACAACGCCAATACCCGTTTCATGTCATTTTTCTCTTTTGCCCGGATGTACGATACCGAGATACTTTTCCGGGTATAGTACTTCGTCAGGTTGCGGTACTCCAACATCTTGTTGTATATCTGGTCGATGGCATCCATCCGCTCCTTGTCGGACAGCGATAGCCCATTGCCCTTGGTTACGATGTTTTTCAAGTCCGAAACCAAAGCGCCTCCTTCTGCCAACAGTTTGGCATATCCCGTAGAGATCGCCGTCAATTCATCGGGAGAAAAATTCGGGTCGCTTACCATCTTGTTGAATCCGTTCACGTAGATATCCGTAATTTCGCTCACCATTTCGATGGTCAGCTTCACCTTGCGGGCATCTTTAATCAGGCTGTGTACGGACTTCAGCGCGTCGTAATACTCTTTTCCCTGCTTGTAGATTTTAATGCTTTCATTCAGGTTTTTAATCATATTCGCTGCCGTAGAAGTTCCCTGCACGGCGCTGATGATGTTTTGTACCAAATTGGTCGGGTCGGTTACCACCCACTGTGCTTTGGCCTGATAGGAACACACGGAAAGAGCCGCTACCAGACACGATAAAATAATTCGTTTCATGTTCTTTGATTTTTAATAATTGATAATGATTCGTTTCTAATAAAAGGAAGTTTACAGGCTTTCCCTGCCTTGCCGTTCTCTTTCGGCCATCTGTTTAATCGCCAACTCCATATTGCCGTCCAATTGTTCGGTCAGACGCAACACTTCCAGTTTTTCAGACTCTTCGGTCGTGTACGTGTAATACTCTTCCAAACTAACCTCAGTGGCATAAACCGCCGATTGTACACCGCCCAGCCCAAACCACACCTCCTTATATTTACGGCTGGGCACATTCGACATATTGATGGAAAGGATCTGCGACTTCTCCTTATCCGTCAGGCCGAGTAAAGCCTGAATGCTGTCGAACTTATTCATGTATTTGCGCTGGTCAAGCAGAATCTTACAATCACTGTTGTTAATGATACTCTCCTTGACGATAGGCGAGGCGATGATATCATCGACCTCCTGCGTCACCACGATAGCTTCACCGAAAAACTTGCGGACGGTCTTAAGTAGGCTAAGCACCCAGCGCCTTATCATATTTCTATGGTAGGTTTCCAAATGCTCGCCCCCGAACCGGACTTACACCTCTCAGCGTATCCGGCTCTCCACTAATTTCAGTCTATCTTTCCGTCATGTATCTTCTTGTGACAACTCCTGCACACGGCAATCGTCTTGCGTTTGCGGGCAATCATGTGTCGTTCCCAGCTTTCCTTACCCTGCAAGTTTTTTAGTTTTCTTACATGGTGCATAACAAGGTCGTCTGTCGCTCCACATAATTCACACTCACGGGCTTTCAGTCTTTCAACAAGGCTTGTCCGCCCCGCAGTATAAATTGTTCGTGGCATAATGTCACATTCCGATTTATAGGTGGGCTTCTTTCGTTTGAAGCCACCGTCGTAAAAGTATCTTTCCTTTACACCTGTTTTAGTCATGTGTTTTATGATAAACCTACCGTTCTTACGATATTTTTTGTTTACCTCACGTGTGCGGCACTTGTATTTGCCTGCAAACGTTTTGTACATGCTGTATTCCATGATGTACTTGAAATTATTCAAGGCATGGGCGCAGTTGTTGGCTATGGAGTAATAATTAGAGACCTTTGCACGGCGATTAGTGTGTATTTTGTTTGTTAATTCATTGTATAATAGGGAGTTATTTTGTATATTTGAGTATTAAAAACAGCATAATATTCCTCCCATGGCATACCAATCCAAGAATACCGATGAACATGTAACATTTGCAGACGCACTCCTTTCAAAGCGTTATCGCAAAGCACAAAACGACTTCCTCAATCAGGTTGACAGGCTTATCGATTGGTGTCCGATCAGGACGCTGATCAACAAGAAATACACGAAGCGACAAAATGCCATCGGCGCCCCGGCTTATGACGTGATTCTCTTATTCAAGATGTTGCTTTTGGAGACATGGTACAACCTCAGTGATTGTGCTTTGGAGGAGCGCATCAATGATTCAATCACCTTTTCCCGATTCTTGGGGCTGAAGATGGAAGAGGTATCTCCCGACCACAGCACCATCAGTCGATTTCGTTCGGCACTGACAGAGTTGGGTCTCATGGACAAACTATTGGCGCAGTTTAACAAACAACTTTCGCGCCATCACATTTCGGTCAGGGAAGGGGTGCTTGTCGATGCAAGCCTTGTGGAGACGCCGCATAAACCCAACGGAAGCATTACGATTGAAGTCGCAGACGACAGGCAAGACAATCGGAGCGAGGCGGAAAAAGAGGCAGAGGAGGATTATCAAAAACAGGTTGTCCGCCGGCGTAAAGGGACGGATGAAGAAGCCCGTTGGGTTTACAAACAAAAGCGTTATCACTACGGATACAAAAAGCATTGTCCGGCCAATGTTCAAGGCATTGTTCAAAAGGTGATAACAACTGCAGCGAACCGCAGTGACACGAAGGAGTTTATTCCGCTATTGCAGGGTGCAAACATACCTCAAGGCACAGCCGTCTTGGCGGACAAAGGATATGCTTGCGGGGAAAATCGTTCCTACCTGCAAACCCATCACCTTCAAGACGGCATTATGCACAAGGCACAACGCAACAGGGCATTGACCGAGGAAGAGAAGCAAGGAAACAAAGCAATCGGTCCGATACGGAGCACCATCGAACGCACCTTTGGCAGTATTCGGCGGTGGTTTCATGGCGGACGATGTCGATACCGGGGACTTGCCAAGACCCATACTCAAAACATTCTTGAAAGCATCGCCTTTAATTTATACAGAACGCCGGGGATAATTATGTCCTCATCCGTAGGATAAGGCATAACCCCCCTTGAGGAGCTCGTGCAAGTAGCTCCTCAAGGGGGGATTTACAACTACTTTCACTCCTTACTGCCACCCCTTTCACTCGCTCCTTTTATGCCAAGAACTCCTCTTCCCTCCATCTCCTTATTTTTCAAAGGTCTCAAGACGTCAGTTCGGCGTAAGAAAACGCCAATGTATTCGTTCCCTGATTAGTGGTTAACGCACTAACATTTTGTATGTTATAGGTTGTACCGTTCAGGCAATTGTATAGGGGGCAATCCTGCTTTTGCTTGGATCGAACCAACATTGAAATTCGGATTGCTTTTGACAGAATGTTGCAGTCCGCACAGGAAGATGGGCTATACCATAGGGCAAGATGGCGGTACTCCGTAGAGGATGACGGGCTACCCCGTATGGCTCTTCGAGGTACGCTGTAGAGCTCTTCGAGGTACGCTCTACAGCGTAGCGAGCCGAGCCGTAGAGTTCCGCTCCGGGAGCCGTAGAGGTAGGTGGCCGAGCTGAGCCCTAGAGCCCGGCGCGGTGAGCCCTACAGCGTAGCTCGAAGAGCCGTAGAGCACAGCTCGGTACGCTCTACGGCGTAGCCCGAGTCGCTGTAGGGCGTAGCTCGACCCCCTTTCGGCGTATGTTCCGAACGGCTATAAAACAATGCGGATTCGATCTGAAGAAAATATGCAATATGCTGTTTGTCAGCGTATTTCATTTCTCGGTTGAGAAATTTCAGCTTCGAGAGGCTTCGACATCCAATGAGACGTCAAACTTTTTCCCTTTCATTTTCTGATTCGATTATAGTCAATATCCCAACAAAAGAGAGTTGGCACCATATCGCTTACATCGAACTCACGTCTAAGGGATCCCTATCGAGACTCCTAAGGGATCTCCATCGAGACTCCCAAGGGATCTTCATATTATCAAGTATGGAGGCTTTATGGTATAAAGGGGTAAGACTTTTAAGTATAAAGTGCTATGTTCTCTCGCCGGTGAATATTCGGCCGGAACAGGCAGGCATATGGAAGGCGTGGCAAGATTGCTCCGAGGGGTGAACAAAAGGGGATATTTTTCGGTTAGAGAATATAGAAGTCAATAATCATCGGGTTTCACTGTGTAGGCCCGAATAATAAATTACAGAACAATGAAAATAAGCGAAAACGTAACTAAAGCGATCAATGACCAAATCAAGGCCGAAATGTGGTCTTCAAACCTCTATCTGTCCATGTCTGTGCATTTTGCGCAGGTAGGGTACAACGGCTTTGCTCATTGGCTCAAAAAGCAGAGCCTCGAGGAAATGGAGCACGCCTACGATATGATGGACTACCTCCTGAAGCGTGGCGGTGAGGTGAAGATAGAAGCTATCGATGCCGTGCCCCAGAAGTTCGGCTCTGTATTGGAGGTATTCCAACAGGTGTACGAACACGAGTGCAAAGTGACCGAAATGATCGAGGCTGTCGTAAGGGCTGCTTCCGAAGCCGGAGATATGGCATCACAGGACTTCTTCTGGAAGTATATCCGCGAGCAGGTAGAAGAGGAAGCCACTGCTGCCGAAATCGTCGAAACGATCCGTCTCTCTCAGGAGCAGAATCTGATCTTCATCGATCATCAGCTCGCCCGGAGATAAACCCCGCCTGCCGTTGGCAAAGGTCGGTACCAAAATAAAGAGGCTTCCTTCTCCGTCCCGAATGGACAAATGAAGGAAGCCTCTCTTATTGTATTTATGAGACCTTTGAAAAATAAGGAGGTGGAGGGAAGAGGAGTTCTTGGCATAAAACGGAGGGAGGGAAAAGGGTGGCAGTAAGGAGTGAAAGTAGTTGTAAATCCCCCCTTTGAGGAGCTACTTGCACGAGCTCCTCAAGGGTGGTTATGCCTTATCCTACGGATGAGGACATAATTATCCCCGGGGTTCTGTATAAATTAAAGGCGATGCTTTCAAGAATGTTTTGAGTATGGGTCTTGGCAAGTCCCCGGTATCGACATCGTCCGCCATGAAACCACCGGCGAATACTGCCAAAGGTGCGTTCGATGGTGCTCCGTATCGGACCGATTGCTTTGTTTCGTTGCTTCTCTTCCTCGGTCAATGCCCTGTTGCGTTGTGCCTTGTGCATAATGCCGTCTTGAAGGTGATGGGTTTGCAGGTAGGAACGATTTTCCCCGCAAGCATATCCTTTGTCCGCCAAGACGGCTGTACCTTGAGGTATGTTTGCACCCTGCAATAGCGGAATAAACTCCTTCGTGTCACTGCGGTTCGCTGCTGTCGTTATCACCTTTTGAACAATGCCTTGAACATTGGTCAGACAATGCTTTTTGTATCCGTAGTGATAACGCTTTTGTTTGTACACCCAACGGGCTTCTTCATCCGTCCCTTTACGCCGGCGGACAACCTGTTTTTGATAATCCTCCTCTGCCTCTTTTTCCGCCTCGCTCCGATTGTCTTGCCTGTCGTCTGCGACTTCAATCGTAATGCTTCCGTTGGGTTTATGCGGCGTCTCCACAAGGCTTGCATCGACAAGCACCCCTTCCCTGACCGAAATGTGATGGCGCGAAAGTTGTTTGTTAAACTGCGCCAATAGTTTGTCCATGAGACCCAACTCTGTCAGTGCCGAACGAAATCGACTGATGGTGCTGTGGTCGGGAGATACCTCTTCCATCTTCAGCCCCAAGAATCGGGAAAAGGTGATTGAATCATTGATGCGCTCCTCCAGAGCACAATCACTGAGGTTGTACCATGTCTCCAAAAGCAACATCTTGAATAAGAGAATCACGTCATAAGCCGGGGCACCGATGGCATTTTGTCGCTTCGTGTATTTCTTGTTGATCAGCGTCCTGATCGGACGCCAATCGATAAGCGTGTCAACCTGATTGAGGAAGTCGTTTTGTGCTTTGCGATAACGCTTTGAAAGGAGTGCGTCTGCAAATGTTACATGCTCATCGGTATTCTTGGATTGGTATGCCATGGGAGGAATATTATGCTGTTTTTAATGCTCAAATATACAAAATAACTCCCTATTATACAATGAATTAACAAACAAAATACACACCAATCGCCGTGCAAAGGTCTCTTTATACCGCTTCTCTATTCGACAGGCCTATACTGTACGAATGCCTCTATGGCTTCATAGGAGGCCAAGCCGAGTTTTTCGTACAGGGTGGCCGTTTGTCTGTTCCGATCTTCCGCCCTCTGCCAGAAGAGCCGTTCGTCATCGCCAAGGAAGGGGGCGGACTCCATTTGCGACTGATGCTTGAGGATGCTGTTTCGTTTGAAGCGAAGTTCGTCCGGACTCATCGGGACGGCCATCTCTATGTAGTCTATTTCCCACTCTGCCCAAGCTCCGCGATACATCCATACGCGACAATCCTCCTTGAACCAAGACTCCTCTTTCAGCTCGTCTATAGCGGCCAAAACAGCGTTCAGACAAATGCGATGCGTGCCGTGCGGATCGGCCAAATCCCCTGCTACGAATATCCGGTGCGGCTGTATCTCTTCCAATAGAGCCATGATGATGCGCACGTCTTCCTCTCCCAAAGGATTTTTCCTGATCAATCCCGTCTCATAGAAAGGCAGATCGAGGAAATGAACATGATCCTCCGGCAATCCCAAGTATCTGCATGCCGTTCGGGCTTCTTCGCGTCGGATGGTTCCTTTCATAAACCTGATATCTTCCTGCTCAGGATCTCCTTCTATCTTTTTGTGCATGAGATAGTGCCGCACCTCTTCCGCTTTGGCCAGAATGGGGCTGCTCTCATGACCGTATTGGCGGCATACATTTCTGAGGTACGACACATATCGAATCACTTCTTCATCCCCTACGGCTATATTGCCGGAGGTCTGGTAGGCTACATGTACATCGTGGCCCTGATTGACCAATTTGTGGAATGTTCCTCCCATCGAAATGACATCGTCATCGGGGTGGGGACTGAAGATAACCACCCTCTTGGGATAGGGTAGTGCCCTCTCCGGCCTGCTGCTGTCATCGGCATTGGGTTTTCCGCCCGGCCAGCCGGTGATGGTGTGCTGGATGTCGTTGAAGAGCTTGATGTTCACCTCGTAGGCCGAGCCGTATTTGGCCAGCAATTCGCCCAATCCGTTCTCCGTATAGTCCTTGTTCGTCAGCTTCAGGATGGGCTTGCCGGTCAGTCCGCACAGCCATACCACAGCCCTGCGTATGAGCTGTTTGTTCCAGATACAGCTCGTCACCAGCCAAGGACGACTGATCCTTGTGAGACAAGACGATGCCGACAGATCCAGCACGATGGAGGCATTGCGATGCAATTGCAGGGACGAAGCCGGAGAAGCCTCGCAAATCTTTCCTTCGATAGCTTGGGCTATTACCTCTGCCTTACTCTCTCCCCATGCCAGCAGGGTCACCTTGTGAGCTTTTTGGATGGTAGCCAGTCCCATACTGATAGCCGATGGGGGGATGGTGTCGTGGGAGCTGAATATCGTCAGAGCATCGTTGTGCTCCGTATGGCCGAGTACGACGAGTCGCGTGTATGTGTTGGGGTGCGTCCCCGGGCTGTTGAAGGCGATACTGCCGGCCGAGCCGATGCCGAGGAGCATGTGTCTGATGCCACCCAAGCTGTCTATTTTGGATTCGTAGTCCTGACAGGCTTGCAGTAGTTTTTCTTCCGAAGCATATACATCGGGTGCCATAATGTTTTCCGGCAGGATGTCGATATGGTCGAGAAAGTCCTTGCGCAATTTGGCCAGACAGCCTAAGTTCTCGCTGACCGGTGGATAGTATTCGAATACGGTGAAGGCAATCACGTTGCGGAAGCTGAGTCCTTCCTCGCTATGTTTTTGTATCAGTTTGTCGTAGACGATGACCGGCGAATTGCCTCCGGATAGAGCCAGGGTATAGTATTTGTGTTGTGCTTGCGACTCCCGTATATCCTTGGCTATTTCGTTGGCAATGACTTCTGCTGCTTCGTCGTTGGTGCGGTATATATTGGTCGGTATATTCTCGAAGCGACGTAGCAGGGTCTCTTCGTAAGTATTCTGCGGACGGTAGTATCGCTCCGGTATTTCGGATAGAGAAATCATGGAGCTTAGGTTCAATCTCATCTTCTTGTCGTTTTTGTTGTCAATGTTTTCTTTCGTGGGGCTGCCCCCTCCGGTCGCACACCGGCCGATCTCCGAATTTACCGGAAGGAGATCTGTCCGGATATGATTTATAATAGATAAGAGGTGTGCCGGACGTTCGACACACCTCTTATAGCTTTAGGGAACGATATTCATTTCATCCAACAGGCGTTGGCAACCGCCTACTTTGTCTATCACAAGCAGGACGTAGCGAATATCCACAATGATGCTGCGCTGGTAGTCGGCCAGATACTGGATGTCGCCACCGACTCCCTCCCAGTTACGATCGAAGTTGAGACCGATCAGTTCGCCGTTGGCATTCATGACCGGACTGCCTGAGTTGCCGCCGGTTGTATGTGTGGTGGCACAAAAGGCGACAGGCATGCGACCGCTGCGATCGGCATAACGCCCGAAGTCTTTACGCTCGTATACGGCTTTCAGCTTGGGATCGACTACAAATTCCCAATTATCGGGATCTTCTTTTTCCATCACACCATCCAATGTGGTTTGATGTCCGTAGTAAACATTGTCACGGGGTGAATAGCCCTTCACTTGACCATAGGTGAAACGAAGTGTCAGGTTAGCATCCGGGAATTGATCCTGATCGCCATCCATTTCCAAGAGACCTGCAATGTAGGTGCGTTGCGCCCTTAGAATAGGATCGTCATAGGGACGAAGTTCGTTGTAGAGTTTGCGGTATTCGTCGAAAACCGAAGAGGCGAAGAGTACCATAGGATCTTCGGCAAGCTTTTCTACAGAAGGTACTGCCGCAAAGGCATCGAACTGTGCTTCGCTACCGAAAACGGAGCGAGCGAATATGTCGTCCACATAGGCCTGAACGTCTCCGGCAAAGCGGTCTTTCACGAGACGCAAATGGAGAGGCAGATTCTCATAGGGTATTTCCTTGAGGTATTCCGTCAGCATGGCTACGGCCACTTTCTTGTCCACCTCTGCACTATAGTCCTTGTTGGCAAATTTGCTGTAGCGTGTACGAATCTTATCGATCGCCTCCTTGCGAGCCGAAGCATCATTGCCTTGCAGAGCTTTCGTCTCATCTTCGGTGGGGATAGGAGAACGGGCAAACTCGATCCCACGGATGATACCCTCTTCTATCATCCAATAACGACGGCGCAGATCCGCACGTTTGGCTACCGTAGCATCGATTTCGTGTACGGCCTCTTCATATCGAGGAGTACCCTGCTTCGCTCCCCATGCGATCAGTCTGTCCTGCATCGCCTGTTTGTTTTGACGCAGGCCGCGTGTCTTGATCGCCCAGTTGGCACCTATAGCACGTTTGTAAGCATTCTGCGAAGCGGCATATTTAGCTGAATACATGATTTTGATCTGAGGATCGGCCAGCATTTCCCTAAGCATGACACCCTGACGAATATCACGCATGCGGATGCGAATATCGTTGTCGATGCTTTTCCATTCGTCTACTTCGGAAGCCGTGAAATAGCGGTGCGTAGTACCGGGGAAACCCATTATCATGGCATAGTCGTTCTCTTGTACTCCACCAAGGGAGATATTGAAGAAACGCTTCGGCTTGAGCGGAACATTATCTTCAGAGTATGGTGCGGGATTGCCATTCTTGTCCGCATAGATACGGAAGATGGAGAAGTCGCCAGTATGACGAGGCCAGATCCAGTTGTCCGTATCGGCACCGAATTTGCCTATGCTGCTGGGAGGTGCTCCCACCAGTCGAACATCCGTATAAGTTTTTTTGGTAAACATCAGGTAGAGATTGCCCCCGTAGAAGGCTTTGATCTCTACGGAAAGTCCCGGATTTTTGGCAGAAAAGTTCTTGCCGGCCTTCTTGTCAGCCAACTTTTGCAGGTACTTCGGAGAGAGGTAGTCCATGCTGTTGGGATCTTTGATGGCTTTGAGTTCTTTCTTGACGTAGTCTGTGACATCTTCGATCTTGTCGATGAATACCACGGAAATATCCTTGTTCGGTAATTCATCCGCTTCTCTCATCGCCCAAAATCCATTTTCGAGATAGTTATGCTCGAGCGTGCTGTGAGCCTGGATCATATCGTATCCGCAGTGGTGATTGGTCAGTACCAGTCCGCGATCGGAAACGACCTCGCCCGTACATCCTCCGTCGAATAGCACTACGGCATCTTTCAGCGATGTGCCGTTGGGATTATAAAGGTCGTATTCCTTCATCTTAAGGCCGCGTTCTTTCATCTGCGCATACTTCCGTCCGAGCTGTTGCATCAGCCACATACCCTCGTCCGCATGAGCTATCTGGCTCAGGCAGAGAGCTGCAAAGAGGGGGAGCAATAGTCTTTTTTTCATTATTACTTCGTTTTATTTTGTGTGTTGATTGTTCTTCTTGGTGTCCTTGTGGATGGCATTCCTCACTTCTGAATGCCGGCAATGAATGAGTTGTAGTACCGCCTGTCTCCCGTCACTTCTTCTCCGATCCAATCGGGTAGCTCTATGCTTTCGTCCTCAGTGGCAAGCTCTACTTCGGCAATTACAAGCCCTTTGTGCCGGCCTTCGAATACATCCACTTCCCATACATGGCCTTTGTGAGGGACGCAATACCGCTGCTTCATGATATAGCCGGGAAGGCATAGAGTAAGCATCTCCTTAGCCTCTTCGAATGGCACCGGA
Source organism: Porphyromonas gingivalis ATCC 33277 (assembly GCF_000010505.1). Taxonomy (GTDB): domain Bacteria; phylum Bacteroidota; class Bacteroidia; order Bacteroidales; family Porphyromonadaceae; genus Porphyromonas; species Porphyromonas gingivalis. The sequence goes on from NC_010729.1 coordinate 664,554, forward strand.
TACTCATACTCCGATCTGCTTAATCCCCCTTCATTTGTTTTCCCTTTGATGGTGAGGTAGGCTTCATCATTACACAATCGGATGCGGACGGTACATCGTTCATCAGCCACGAGATAAGCTTGTATAATGCGGTGTACCGCCGTAGCCTTGGCTTTGAAATCGTCGTTTAAGACCAGGAATTTTCTTTCTATTTCCATTCGGCAGGAACTGGTACTGTCCTTCAATGAATGATCACCATCGTAGCACCGAAACCATATTCTCGGAAGGAGGCATCCTGAAAACGATGTTGTTTGTAGCGGGTGCGCAGTTCTTTTTCTATTGCCTGCCGCAATACGCCTTCACCTTTGCCATGAATGAAAACAATCTTTTGTCCCTTACAGGAGGCGTATTGTTTCATGACTTCGTGGAATTTGTCCAGTTGGTACTGCAATATATCCCCATTCTTCATCCCTGCCGTTGTTTCGAGCAGTTCGCCGGCATGAAGATCGATTTCGATTATATTCGGTTTTTTCTCTGTAGAAGTCTTTCGGGCCGGCGTGGGTGTAGTCCTGTCGATCAGCTCCTTGGTCTTCATGGCCTGTTCGATGGCTTCCGGATCGAAGACCTTTTCCACAACAGGACGATCGTCCTCCACTATGGGATAGACCAGAGCTTTGTCTTCGAAGAAATCATTTTCTCTGAAGCAATGCAGTTTGACGAATTTGATCGTATCGAGTCTCAATTCCACTGACAGGGCCGGTTTCAGAAGAAAGGTTTTCCTTTCCTTGTATGCAGTTAATTGCAGACATATCCTTTCCATATTTTGCAAATCTGCAGCAGTGAACTCCTCGATGAACAGTTTGGTATTCGGATCTATGCTACCGGTAGCTCGTATCTTCCAACCGGTGGACATTAAGGAGAGGTAGTTGTACTGGAGACAGTAATTGCTATCGTTGATCAGAAAACATTCATAAGGCTCTGTCCCCAAGCGTTGTTCGTTCATGGGCAGATAGGCCAGATATACATTCAGCTTGTCGTGTCCTGCCAGTTCGGTATGCAGCAAGCGCGGTTTTTCCTCGGATGGTGTTGGCTTTCTGTCGGAAGCAACGGCTACTTCTTTGTGTCGTTTGTTCCGCTCTTCTTTTTTCGATTCTTCTTCTCGGCGTTTTTCCATGGGCGACTTATAGGCGGGAATAAAGGTGTCATTATCTCCGACTGTCACACATTCCTGGATCGGAGTAGGTATTTCGAATCCGTCTTCTCCTTCCACCCAAGCGATCCTCCCACTGATGCGGCGAACGATCCCTCCTCCCTGTGAATTGAGAAACCGCACACGGCTACCGATGGTGATATTATTTGTACTCATTGTTCTAAATAAGTGGTATTCATAATTTGTACTCCACAAAAATACAAAAGAACGAGCGGTGTATCAAAGGGATAAAAAGAAGGTGTGCAAAAATCGCCTAATTGCGATTTCGACACACCCTCTTTCCATAATCGATTTAATTGTTGTCTTTCGCTAACCGTCGAATCAGCTCAGTTTGTGAATGATCAGACCGGAACGAAGTTTCGGCTCGAACCAAGTAGTCTTGGGGGGCATGATATTGCCTGAATCTGCAATGTCCATCAGCTGCTTCATCGATACCGGATAAAGAGCGAGAGCAACACGCATTTCGCCGCTATCTACACGCTTTTTCAGTTCTCCCAGTCCGCGAATACCACCCACGAAGTCGATACGCTTGTCGGAGCGGAGATCCTTGATACCTAAGATCTCATCCAGAATCAGATTCGAAGAGATCGTAACATCCAGTACACCGATAGGATCGTTGTCATCATAGGTGCCGGCTTTTGCTGTCAGCGAATACCATTTGCCACCGAGATAGAGAGAGAAGTTGTGCAGCTTGGAGGGGCGATATTCTTCCGTCCCTTTGCATTCTACTTCGAAGTGTTGAGACAGTTTCTGCAAGAATTCTTCATCACTCAAGCCATTCAGATCTTTCACTACCCGGTTATAGTCGATGATTGTGAGCTGATCGGCAGGGAAGCATACAGCCATGAAGTAGTTGTACTCTTCATCGCCACGATGGTTGGGATTATTCTTGGCTTTTTCGGCGCCCACCAAGGCTGCAGCAGCTGAACGGTGGTGACCGTCAGCGATATAGAGTGCCGGCATGGCAGCGAATAGCTCCGTGATACGTTTGATATCGGCTTCTTCGTCGATCACCCAGAAGTGATGGCCAAAACCGTCGAATTCTGCCACGAAATCATATTCGGCAGGACGAGCGGCATATTTTTTGACGATAGCGTCCAGTTCTTTGTTTTCGGGATAAGCAAAGAAAACAGGCTCGATGTTGGCATCGTTTACACGAACGTGCTTCATACGGTCTTCTTCCTTGTCGCGGCGTGTCAGCTCATGCTTCTTGATCACGCCGTTCATATAGTCCTCTACATATGCACCTACGACAAGGCCGTACTGCGTTTTGCCATTCATGGTCTGGGCATAAACGTAGTAGTTTTCTTTTGTGTCTTGTACGAGCCAGCCTTTTTCTTGGAACATTCTGAAGTTCTCGGCAGCTTTTTCATACACGTCCGCATCGTGTTCATCTTTTCCTACAGGGAAATCGATCTCCGGACGGATAATATGATAGAGCGACTTTTCGTTGCCCTTCGCTTCTTTACGAGCTTCTTCTGAATTAAGGACGTCGTAGGGGCGAGATGCTACTTGCTCTACGAGTTCTTTCGGAGGACGTACTCCTTTGAATGGTTTTATGATAGCCATATTTTTTGTCGAGGCGAATTATTTGTTTACACGGAATTTTTCGTTGCCGTTTTTGATGAAGTCAACGATTTGACGAGCTGCAGCCAGACCGGCATTGATGTTGGCTTCTGCTGTCTGAGCACCCATCTTTTTAGGAGTGGTGAAGTAGCGACCTTCGAATTTTGCCATTTCAGCATCGTTTGTAGGCTTGATGTCCGTAGCATATTTGAAGTCGGTATGCTCTGCCATAAACTTGCAGATACCCTCTTCGTCGATTACTTCTTGACGAGCCGTATTGATCAGGCAGGCACCCTTAGGCATTTTGGAGAGGAGTTCGGCATTGATTGATTTTACAGTCTCGGGGGTCTTCGGGATGTGAAGCGAAACTATATCGCAGGTTTCGAACAGAGCATCGCGAGAAGCAACGGCCTTTACTCCTTCTTTCTCGATATCCGCTGCAGAAACAAATTGGTCGTAAGCATAAATTTCCATGCCGAAGCCTTTTGCGATACGTGCCACGTTGCGGCCTACATTGCCGTATGCGAGGATACCGAGCTTCTTGCCCATAAGTTCAGAACCGGATGCTCCGTTGAAGAGATTGCGATACATGAATACGAGCATACCCATTACCAATTCGGCAACGGCATTCGAGTTTTGTCCCGGCGTATTCATCACGCACACATTGTGGGCTGTAGCAGCAGCCAAATCTACGTTGTCATATCCGGCACCTGCACGTACTACGATTTTCAGCTCCTTAGCTGCATCGAGAACTTCTGCATCGATTTGGTCGCTGCGGATAATGATAGCGTTAGCATCTTTTACAGCATCGAGGAGTTGTTTCTTATCGGTATACTTTTCGAGCAAAGCAAATTCGAGACCTGCCTCTTCGATAATTCTTTTGATTCCGTCTACGGCTACCTTAGCAAAAGGTTTTTCGGTAGCTACCAATACTTTTGTCATGACTGATATCTTCGATTAATATGTTTGTTATGAAAAAAGAGATAAGAGACTGCCACAGCGAAATCGGGCAATCATCTTATCTCTTTCAATTTATTCACGATTAGTGCTTAGCTTCGAATTCCTTCATTACGCTAACCAAAGATTGTACGCTTTCGATAGGCAATGCGTTGTAGAGAGAAGCGCGGAAACCGCCTACAGAGCGGTGTCCCTTGATACCTACCATGCCGCGTGAAGCTGCAAACGTAGCGAACTCTTTCTCCAGCTCTTTGTACTCATCCTTCATCACGAAGCAAGCGTTCATGATAGAGCGGTCTTCAGGATTAACCGTGCCGCGGAAGATCTTGCTGCTGTCGATGGCATCGTAGATAAGGGCTGCCTTGTCCAGATTCATCTTTTCCAACACCTTCACACCGCCGAGTTCTTTGTACCACTTCATCGTCTGGAGTGCTACATAAACGGGGAATACGGGAGGAGTGTTGAACATAGAGTCTTTCTTGATGTGGATCTGATAGTTCAGCATATCGGGTAGAGGACGATCTACTTGTCCGAGCACATCCGTTTTTACCAATACGAAAGTAGCTCCGGCCGGACCGATGTTCTTCTGAGCACCACCGTAGATGAGGTCATACTTGGAAACGTCTATCGGACGAGAGAAAATGTCGGAAGACATGTCTGCTACAAGGCGAGTCTTCGTGTCGAAGTCCTTACGAATTTCAGTACCGTAGATCGTGTTGTTTGTCGTGAAGTGGAAATAATCTACGTCCTCAGGAATAACGAAATCCTTGGGGATGTATGAGAAGTTCTTGTCTTCAGATGAAGCCAAAACCTCTACTTCTCCACCATATACCTGCGTCATGATCTTGGCCTGCTTGATGGCGTTGGTTGCCCATGTACCGGTGTTGATAAAGGCTGCTTTCTTCTTTAGCAGGTTCAGCGGTACTTGGTAGAATTGGAGGCTGGCGCCACCACCGAGGAACAGTACTTCATAGCCTTCGGGCACATCAAGAAGTTCTTTGAAGAGATTGCGAGCTTCGAGCATTACAGCATCGAACTCTTTGTCGCGGTGAGAAACTTCAAGAACAGAAAGACCCGTTCCTGCAAAATTGAGACATGCTGATGCAGCATCTTTCAAAACTAAGTCATTGAGAATACAGGGTCCTGCGGTGAAATTGTGCTTCTTCATCTGAGAAAACAATGTTTAAGTGGTTAGTTATTAGTAATTTTTCTTGTTCTGCAGTCATTGGATGCATAGGTGCATCTTTTGCCAGCGCAAAGGTACCAAATAAAACATATCGGCAAACTAATTCCTTAGGAAACAGCTCTCTTGCAAACTGCGATCATCAGAATCATTGGTGTCAGATAAAAACGTTTCTTTCTGCGGTTTGCGTAAGACATTCATCTGAGGCCGATGAAAAATTTACGAGAAAAAGTATGCCGGTAAGATAAGAAGGAAGCCCCCCTTGTGGTTTGCAGACCGATTATCTGTCTGTAGGATTTTTCTTTTAGGAGTGATACACTACAGTTTGTGATACTTTTTCCCTTGGGGTAGAATGCCCTTCACATCGTAGATAATGGTGTTGGCTGTGGATGATTTTTCGAGATCGATATTCGAAAAATCTCTATGCGCTACAGCAATAATAATGGCATCGAATTTTCCTTTAGGGAATTCATTGTGAATCTTTATGCCATATACTTGCTCAGCGATAGAAGGATTTGCCCAAGGATCGTGTACTATAATATTCTTCGTGTATTCTTGCAGGGTGCTGTACGTGTCTATCACTTTGGTATTGCGGATATCCGGACAGTTTTCTTTGAATGTAAATCCTAAAATCAGAATTCGTGCATCTTTCACCATGATGCCTGCTTTATTCATTTGCTTGATGGTTTGCGAGGCTATATAGGAGCCCATGCTGTCATTCAGCCTTCTCGCAGACATCAATACCCGAGGATAAACTCCATATACCTGTGCTCGTTGAATAAGGTAATAGGGATCTACCCCTATACAATGCCCACCGACCAAGCCCGGCTGAAAAGGTAGGAAGTTCCATTTTGTAGCTGCAGCCTCCAATACTTCGCGCGTATCAATTTCCATTGCATTGAAAATCTTCGCAATTTCGTTCATAAACGCAATGTTTACATCTCGTTGGGCATTTTCTATGATTTTTGAAGCCTCTGCAACTTTTATGGAAGATGCTTTGTGTGTGCCATTGACCAACACGGTATTATACATTCTATCCACATAGTCGGCTATTTCCGGAGTAGAACCGGATGTCACTTTTTTTATATTCTCTACTGTGTAAACTTTATCTCCCGGATTGATTCGTTCGGGACTGTATCCGGCAAAGAAGTCCACATTGTATTTGAGACCCGAAACTTTCTCGATAATCGGAATACATTCGTCTTCTGTTACACCGGGATACACCGTACTTTCGTACACCACCACATCTCCTTGGTCGATTACCTTTCCGATTGTTTCGCTGGCTGCCAAAAGTGGCCGTAAGTCCGGGGTGTGATTGTGATCTATAGGGGTAGGAACTGTCACGATATAGAAGTTACAATCCCTAATCTCTTCAATTTTTGTTGTACAAAGTAACCCCTTTTGCAAGGCTTCCTGTAATAATTCATTTCCAATTTCCCCCGTGCTGTCATATCCTGATATTAGTTCTTCTACACGGTTCGGGTTGATGTCGAAGCCGATTGTCGGAAATTTTGTGGAAAACAGACGAGCTAAAGGGAGACCCACATATCCCAAACCGATGATAGCAATCCTAATGTTATTCATCTCTTTCGTATTGATTATTGTCAATGCCTTATATGGTTTCATTTTCGCACAATGAGGGATCGTTTTTTTGTGCAAAGGTGTGGTTTCTCCTTCTCGAGATATGTCATCTTTAATTCCAATATTTCGTCTTAGGAACACCGAACAAAGGTAGAATTTTTAAGGAGAAGGATAAATGAAAAAACCGTTAAAAACATGAAAGTAGGAGATAAGTGTGAGAAAGAGTGCGCCTGATCTTTGTGATCGGCGCACTCTTTTCGTTGTTTGGTCCTATGGACAGTCTATTGGTATCCGGATCGTATTCGGGTTAGAGCCCTCCTCCTCCTGATCCCTGATTGCCACCACCGGTTTGAGAATTGCTATCGCCTGCATTGGATGAAGCACCTGCCGGAAGCGGCTTGCCGTACTCGGCGAACTTGAGATCCGGAGCGATCAGCGTACAATCCCGTTCGCGAGTGACCGTATTGTAACGACACTCTGCCCTGAAATTGACCCGAACGGAGTTGAACTGGGAGGCTTTCACATCCTCTTTCTTCTCCACTCCCGATCCTTTGGCCTGTGCAATGAGACGGAAACAACCGATGCCGTCGAGCTTGATCTTCTTGCCCGAAGCCAATTCCCTGCGCATGACGATGCCCAAATCGCGCAGGATACCGAATACATCGCCCGGGCTGGCTCCCGAAAGTTCTGAGATTTGTTCTGCGATGTGCAGGGTGGAGGCAGTGCTGCCGTTGATGACTGTCTGCGGATACCACAGCTTCTTGCCTGTTGCCTTGTGGGCAATACAGGATTGTCTTCTTTTGAAGAATAACATAATAATTGAAAGAATTAATGATTTAATAATGCGGACTTTTCCTGTCCATTAATTTAATAATAGCAATCGAGAGATCGATTCGGCGCCATCCTCTTCTCTCTGTTTGCACTGCAAAGATAAGGGTAAAGAATCCGATCGTCCAAATGTTTTGCAGAAAAAAGTTTTCAACAACGAAGGGTGCTTTGCTCTTTATATATAAAACGGCTTCCGTATTTCTTAGAAAAAGGCTTCGAAGCACTCTTCCGGCTTTCGTAAGGGGAGCTGAAATCCGGTTATTCGGAGTTGTCCGAATGATTTATATATAAAGTATTTTCGATTAATATATAAATCGATTTTTATTTATATATTAATCGTTTTCATTTTGTATATAAATCGAAAACGTTTTATATATAGATCGTCAGCCGTTCGATGGGGAAAAGACGCCGAAGAAACTTTTCTTGAAAGCATAAAAAAGCAAGGCACCCGCTCGGAGTTCGACAGGAACTTCGGCGGGTGCCTTGCTTTTTGTCGTGAGGGATAGAGTCCCTTTTCTTGTTTATTCCTTTACTCTACCGATGTAGGAACCGTCTCGAGTATCCACTTCGATGAGTTCTCCCTCCTGAATGAAGAGTGGTACGCGTACTTCAGCTCCCGTCTCCACAGTCGCCGGCTTCAAGGTGTTGGTGGCGGTGTCGCCCTTGAGTCCCGGCTCGGTGTAGGTCACACGCAGCTTAACGTGCGGAGGCAATTCGCAGGTGAGCACCGTTTCGCTGGTGGCATGTACCATGGCTTCTACCATATCGCCGTCTTTGAGGAACTGGACGCCGTCGATGCTTGCACCCGGTATGGTGATCTGCTCGAACGTTTCGGGGTGCATGAAGTTGTATCCCATCTCGTCCTGATAGAGGTACTGATAGGGACGTCGTTCTATTCTGACCTCTTCGACCTTGACGCCGCTGTTCCAGGTCTTATCGAGGATACGTCCTGTAGCCACGTTCTTGAGTTTGGTGCGGACGAAAGCCGGGCCTTTGCCGGGCTTGACGTGAAGGAATTCGACGATGAAGTAGTACTGTCCCTCAATTTCGAGACACATGCCGTTGCGAAAGTCTGCCGTTGTAGCCATTTGGGTATAATCGTTTTTTTAATGATGACGAAAGGGGTAGGGGGCGGTTCTCGAAATGCTGCCGATCCTTCGGGATATAGGCAAAGCCTCCTGTTGCGGAGGCAAAAATAAGAAAAATTGTCGGTGCCGGCTTAGAGCGTAACGATACACTTTCGGGCGTAGACCATGCTATCCGGCCGCTGAATCCATACGACAATCAGGTAGGAATAGCCACTGGGCAAGCCCATGGACTCACCCAGATCCTTCCCTTCGGAGAATTTGCGGCACCATCGTTTGGTAGCTGTCCCGTCCATGTGTTTGACCGTTTTTGCAGACATCAGATAGATAGCACTGCCGCATAGCGAGCCTTTCGGCAGGAGGAGAATTTCTTCGGCTATACTTGCCGGTGGCAGGTAGCTTTTTCCGTTGCCTTCTGTTTCGTTATTGGGTAGCCCTAACTGGGTGGTATCTGCATTGGAGGATTGGGAGTTGAGGTAGCCCGGAGTAGCATATCCTGCCGATGGGAGTCCGCCTGCCCAGTTGGCCGGATCGGATGCCGGAGTCTCGAAGGAGATACGCTCAAGTGATACCCCTCGTCTCGTTACATTTCCTTCTCCGAGCATTTTAGGTGAATAGACCACTTCTTCAAGAGGTTGATCAAGGCCTTCTTCGAACAGTCCGATCGTAAATCCCTTATTGGCCAGCTGAGGCAGGTTGCTCATCGTGACAACATTTTGCGCTTGGGGGTAGAAGTCAGTGACTCCCTCACTCTTCTTGGCAAAGACGATGTATTGTCCCGGATAGAGTGTGTCGGCTACAGTCGGCAGTGCAGTTGTGGTGGTGTAGCTTCCATTGTGGAGTATGCCTATGGCGAATTTAGAGGGAACGACAGGTTTGTCCGTAGGGTTGTATAGTTCGATGTATTCGCTTCCTCCTTCCAGTGGGTTGGCCATCAGTTCGTTGAGTGTAGGTTTTCCGAGAGGGATTGGTTCTTCCTCTTCTTCTGGTGGAGACACGGTGCCTTCCGTGACACTGAGGTTGTCGAAAGAGAAAGCCTTGGATCGGCTTTTGGTGTAGAAGCAGTCGATGCCGAGGCCACCCGATTGGAAAGGGGATTCGACATCGAAAGAGGAGCTTCCGATGAGGACAGTCTCGTTGCCGGTATCATTGGCCCCATTGACCCAAAGCTGCCAACCGCTGCCAACTGCGTATGTGACCGTAAAGCTCGTGAATGGCTTTGTTCCCAGCGGGTATGCGCTACCATCGATGAGAATATCGGATCGGACGATGCTGCTCTCGCCTGAAGGGAGAACGCGGAGTCGGACATCCAGCAGATCCACCCCTTTCGAGCCGCTACCCCAGCGAAGAGCTACATAGTCGAACTCGGAGTCGCTGATCTCTCCATAACAGTACAGGTAGCAATAGAGATAGTTGTTGATGGTCGGGCGGAAGTCCAGCTTGACATCGCCTTTCCATGTTGTAGTCTTGAAGTACGGGACGGTGATAGCTATGCGCGATTCGTTCAAGTCGTCGGGATATTCCACGTAGAGCTTGAGTTGTTTTTTGATGATGGCAAAGTCTGCGATCTGTCCTCGCCAAGGTGGAGAGGTCAGTGCTGTTATGTGGTCGAAATTTTCAGCCCACTGAGCCGAAAGAGGCGGACACACGATGCTCAGCAAGAAAAGCCAAACAGTAAGACGACGTATCATGAATTTTATTGTTTGTTTCGAAGCGTGGTTTTTCCGTATTTTTGTGCATTCTTTTAGAACAATACTTTTTAGGGTATTATTCTCACCAAGGACAACAAAGGTAATGAGAAAAGAAGTGGTTCAGACGTTGTGCCTGAGCCTGTCTCTCCGAGTTTTTGGGAAGTATATCAAATAGAAAATACAGAGTAGAAGAAAATGAAAATAGCTATTGTCGGCGTTAGCGGAGCTGTTGGACAGGAGTTTTTGCGAGTATTGTCCCAGCGCGATTTTCCCATAGATGGACTTTATCTTTTCGGCTCTTCCCGAAGTGCCGGAAGCGTTTATTCCTTCAAGGGTAAGGAATACGTGGTTCGCGAACTGAAGGACAACGATGATTTCAAGGGGATAGACATCGCTTTCTGTTCGGCCGGAGGCGATACGTCCATAGCTTTTGCCGATACGATAACTCGCCATGGCACTCTGATGATCGATAATTCCAGTGCTTTCCGTATGCAGGAAGACGTTCCCCTCGTGGTGCCGGAGGTAAATGGGGATGATGCCTTGGTACACCCTCGCAATATCATCTCCAATCCGAACTGTACAACGATTCAGATGGTGGTGGCACTCAAGCCGATAGAAGACCTTTCTCACATACGTCGTGTACACGTGGCCACGTATCAGGCTGCCAGTGGTGCAGGTGCGCTGGGTATGGCGGAGTTGGCACAGCAGGCGGAAGAGTTGGCTCGGGGAGAGAAGCCTACCGTGGACAAATTCGCTTACCAGTTGATGTATAACCTGATTCCACAGATCGACGTCTTTACGGACAATGACTACACCAAGGAGGAAATGAAGATGTATCGCGAGACCAAGCGTATCATGCATAGCGATGTGATGGTGAGTGCAACCTGTGTGCGTGTGCCAGTGATGCGTGCCCACTCCGAGGCTATTTGGGTGGAAACGGAACGCCCGATCGCTCCCGAAGAAGCTCGTGCAGCCTTTGCCAAAGCTCCCGGAGTGATGCTGTGCGATGAGCCGTCAGAGAAGCAGTATCCCATGCCCCTCTTCGGTACGGAGCAAGATCCTGTAATAGTGGGGCGCATTCGGCAGGATTTGGCTAATCCCAACGGTTTGGTATTTTGGTGCGTATCGGATCAGATCCGGAAAGGGGCTGCACTCAACGCTGTTCAGATAGCCGAATATCTCATCGCCAAAGGACATTTCGCTCGCTGACAGCAGTATCGCTTTGCGACATAGTCTGAAAAGGATAAACTCCGAAAGCCAACTTTAACCCTCCTGCTTTCGGGGTTTGCTTTTGTCGTATTATAATGTTCTGTTCCAATAAGAATCGATCTAAAAAAGATATTGCTGTCCGGTAAAAAATGAAGATTCTATCTTGAATTTCCTAACTGCCCAAGTTTTACCGATAGCAATATGAAAAAGAGACCATTGCACAATAACTCTTCTATCCTTTCATATTGATCAAGACAGACACAAGCATTGATTCGACGAAGTAAGGAGTGCTTCATGCAGTCTTCGCGAACCTCAAGTATGGAAACTTGGGGAATATGTCGGCTTTTACAGTCACTTTAATCATCCGGAACGTGATTGGGAAACTCAATTTGCAAGGGGAAGAAACCCCGCCGGAGCCTAATCTTTTTGGATGGGGGCTTACTAAAGCGAAAAACGCTCTAAAGCGACCTATTTACTGGAATTACTTGTCGTTTTTATCCCTACTCTGAGGTTTATCGGACAGCAATGAATCTAGACATATACCTTCGGTGTTGATAAGTTTTTGTTCGTATCTCCAAGATTATTTCTCTCGTTTATGCGTTATTGGCTAACTTTGGAGCGTGGTATAATACAATTACTGCAAGTGAAGATTTAGAAGAGACCAACCAGCATGCATTGTCCTGATAAAGAGAGTGTTTATCACATACCGGTGATGCTCGGCGAGTGTTTGGAAGGATTGCGTATTGATCCTGACGGGTGCTATGTCGATGTCACGTTCGGCGGCGGCGGACATTCCCGGGCTATCGTGGAAAAATTAAGCTCCAAAGGACGGCTGTACGGGTTCGACCAAGATGCCGATGCTTGTCGAAACGTTCTCCAAGATGAGCGCTTCACCTTTGTACCTTCCAACTTCCGCTACCTCGCCAACTTCATGGATTATTACGGAGAGGATGGAGTCGACGGCATATTGGCAGACCTTGGTGTATCGTCACATCATTTCGACGAAGAGGAGCGCGGATTCAGTTTCCGTTCGGAAAGTCCTCTTTTGGACATGAGAATGAATGCTCGTGCCGGCCGCAATGCAGCTGCCATCTTGAACGAATACGATGCCTCGTCCCTGTCCGCCCTCTTCTATCACTATGGGGAACTGAAACAGGCACGTCGTCTTGCTGCATCCATTGTCCACTACAGGGAGTCTCTTTCCGGCGGACTGCAAACCGTGGGGCAACTTCTCGAGGCCGTGCGCGGTCTCATCTCTCCGCGAGAAGAAAAGAAACAGTTGGCCTGCATCTTCCAAGCCTTGCGCATCGAGGTAAACGATGAGTTGGGAGCTTTGCAGCAAATGCTCGAAGCAGCCCTCGGCTGTCTGAGAAGTGGTGGGCGACTTGTGGTAATGACGTACCATTCGCTTGAGGACAGGATGGTCAAAAACTTCCTTCGCTACGGAACCGTAAAGGCACCCGATGAAGATTCTTTGCGTCTGTACGGAGCACCACAGAGTCCTTGGCAACAGATCACTCGCAAGCCGCTGACAGCTTCGACAAAAGAGCTGTCCGACAACCCCCGTTCAAGAAGTGCCAAACTACGAATAGCAGAAAAAATATAATGGCAGACACTGCGAAAAACAATATCAGCGAAGAGGAGGACATCCTTTGCGAGAAAGAAGGGGGCTCTCCTGAGTGGGAGACCTCGACAGAAGAGGAAGCATTCCTTCACAACTCTTACTCCGCGGCTTCAAAGAGAAAGAATAGTTTTTGGAACGTGATGGGAGGATCTTTCCTCGATCACCCATGGATAGCCAGCAACTGGAAGTTGGGACTGGTCATCGTCGTGATGTCCGTCATTAACATTTGGAACGGCTACCAAGCCATCGAGCAGGTGCGCGAAATAGGCCGTCTGGAGGAACAAGTGAAAGATTATCGCTATCGTGCCCTGTTCAAAGCCTCTGAAGTTACTGCTATGAGTCAGAAACTGAATGTAGAGAAAGCCATCCAATCGCAAAACCTCGAGCTGACACTCTCGCAGACTCCGCCATACATTCTCTATCGTCCTGTCGATACTGATCGGCGCAAGAAATAAAACACCGATATGAAACAGGAAGAGACAAACAATCCGGTGACCATCAAGGCCGTACGCCGCTACCGCATCGTGGGAGCGTTGATGATTGTATTCTTGCTCGTGGTATTCGGTAAGATTCTGAAGACAATTTTTGTTGAAGGGGACAAGTGGCGTACCATCGGAGAAACTCTTCATCGCCCCGAACCGGTGGATCTGGCACCTATTCGCGGCAATATATACGCTGCAGACGGGAGAGCCGTGGCCATAACGGCTCCTTACTTTCGTCTGTACTTCGATTTCCAAGCGGATCCGCTCAAAGCAATCAAAAAGGATAGTCTGAATAAGCTGCTTGATACGCTGGCTCTCAATATCAGTCGCAGGCTCTCTACCCAATACGAAAAGATAAAACCGGCCGACCTGAAAAAGAAATGGCGAGAAGGCATGGCAAAGAAGAGTCGCTATTGGCCGGTGATCAATCGAGATATATCCTATCTGCAAATGAAAGAACTGTACGACATGGCACCTCTGGTGCGTGTGCCTCGCAAAGGGCCGGGCCCGATACCGAGGAGTATACGTCCGGAAGAGAAAGCCAAGCGAATGATGCCGTTCGGCTCATTGGGCAGTCGTACCATCGGCAGCGTTTACGGATCGATGGAAGGGGGTTTGTCACAAGGGAAAAACGGTATAGAACTCTTCTATGACAAGCAGCTCAGGGGAGAAATAGGCAAAGCCAGCCGTGTGTATGTCGGAGGACGAAGAATACTGAATACGATACAGGCTCCCAAGCGTGGCTGCGATGTCTATACCACTCTCGACATGGATATGCAGAGCATAGTCGAAGTGGAGTTGCGCAGCAAGCTCGAAGAGGTGCAGGGAGAAAGTGGAACCGCCATCCTCATGGAGGTAGCTACAGGGCAGGTAAAGGCTATCACCAATCTACAGCGCACGCCCTCCGGCGGATATATCGAATCCAAGAACTACGCAGTAGCCGATATGTCAGAACCCGGTTCTACGTTCAAGACCGTGTCGATGATGGTAGCACTCGATGCCGGCATTGTGCATCCGGAGGACATCATCGAAACGGGCAATGGTCTCTTCTCCGTAGGCAAGCGTACTGTAAGAGACCATAATGCACACAAAGGAGGGTATGGCCCCCTTACGGCAGCTCAGACGATTTGGTACTCAAGCAACGTAGGCGTAGCCAAAATCATTCTCAAAGGCTTTGCCCACGATCCCGACAAATACGTGGAGGCGGTCAGGCGAACCGGTATCACGGACAAGTTCCGTCTGGAAATACCCGGAGAAGCTCCGGCCGTAGTGCGCAAGCGTGCCGACAATCCTGACCGCTGGTATGGCACGACCCTTGCATGGATGTCATTCGGATACGAAACCCAAATCCCGCCGATCCATACATTGGCTTTCTACAATGCCATTGCCAACGGTGGTAGAATGATGCGTCCCTACTTCGTAACGAAAGTGATGGATAGAGGGGAGGTCGTACAGGAGCACCGGCCGGTAGTATTACGCGATTCCATCTGCAAGCACTCTACGCTTATCGCCATACAGGATATGCTCTCGAACGTAGTGGCCAAAGGGACCGGCTCGCCGGTCAAAAGCTCTACGGTAAACATCAGCGGCAAGACCGGTACAGCGCAGATCTCTCAGGGCAAAAGCGGTTATCGTGCGGGTGGCACCATGCACTTGGTATCTTTCTGTGGTTATTTCCCATCCGAAAATCCCAAGTACACGTGTATGGTGGTTGTACGGGGGCCCCGTGGCGTATATCCCTCAGGCGGCGGAATCTCCGGAGTAGTGGTAAAACAGATAGCCGAAAAGCTGCTGGCCATTCAAGAGCCGGAGCCGTTCGACACGGTAAGCCCATTGCCGGATATCAAATATCTGCCGACTGTACGTGCCGGCCAACGCGAACCAATCGTATCGGCATTGAAATCATTGAATCTGCCCGTCAGAATAGCGTCCGAATGTGGCAAAAATCAGTGGGTACGTCCTACGGTGGAGAGCGGGCGTATAAGCCTGAAGCCATTGCCCTCTGTCAAACGTGGCGTAATGCCTGATGTCCATGGACTCTCGGCACAGGATGCTTTGTACATGCTACAGCTCTCAGGGTTGAAAGTAAGGACGAACGGATGGGGACATGTAGTGGCTCAGTCCGTTCCGTACGGCTCTAAAGTGAAAGTGGGGCAGACTGTCGTCATAGACTTATCTATGTAAAGAACAAGGAATGAAACTCGAACAATATCTCTCGGAACTGCGGCCGATAGCTGTCATTGGCAATATCGAACAGGAAGTATCAGATATTGCATCCGATTCTCGCAAGGCTACGGACGGTGCACTCTTCGTAGCCGTTCGTGGAACACTGACAGATGGGCACAGATACATACCGCAAGCATACACACAAGGCTGTCGCGCCTTTGTCGTGGAGGACCTTCCCGATGAAAAGCCGGAAGGATGCTGTTTTGTCCAAGTATCGGATACAGCCGAAGCATTAGCTTCTTTGGCCTCTGCATACTACGGACATCCATCTCGCCATCTGACTCTGGTCGGTGTAACCGGTACGAACGGCAAGACCACCGTTGCCACTCTACTATATCGACTATTCCGAAAAATGGGATATAAAGCCGGTCTGGTGAGTACGGTTTGCAACTATGTAGATGACCGGTCCGAACCGACCACTCACACCACACCGGATCCATTGGCATTGAATGCTCTTTTCCGTCGAATGGCAGATGCAGGTTGCGAATATGCTTTTATGGAAGTTAGCTCTCATGCAGCGGCACAAAAGAGAATCGGTGCTCTTGACTTCGACGGCGGAATCTTTACGAATCTTACTCGTGACCATCTTGACTATCACGGCTCCGTACCGGAGTATTTGCGAGCCAAAAAGAGTTTTTTCGATGGCCTCGGTGCTCAAGCTTTCGCATTGGTCAATGCCGATGATAAGAACGGCCTCGTAATGGTACAAAACACCCGAGCACGTGTATGTACCTATGCACTGAAGAGCATGGCAAACTATCGAGCCAAGATAGTAGAAAGACATATCGATGGAATGGATATGTATATGGATGACAGAGAAGTCTTTGTCCGTCTGGTAGGAGATTTCAATGCCTACAACCTGCTGTGTGTGTACGGGGCATCCTGCGAATTAGGACAGGATAGGGAGGAAGTACTGCGTATCCTATCGGAATTGACCTCCGTGGATGGTCGTTTCCAAACGTTTACATCCAAGGACGGTTATGTAGCCATCGTAGACTATGCGCACACGCCGGATGCACTGGTCAATGTATTGGATACCATACGACCACTGGCAAAATCGCACAAGGTGATCACAGTGGTAGGAGCAGGAGGTAATCGGGACAAAGGCAAGCGTCCGATCATGGCAAAGGAGGCAGCCCGCAGAAGCGAACGTTTGATCCTGACATCGGACAATCCGCGTGATGAAGAGCCTCAAGAAATAATCCAAGAAATGGCTATCGGACTTTCGACAGAAGACAGGAAGAAAACACTGCTCATTACTGATCGGGCGGAAGCCATCCGCACGGCCTGCATGCTGGCAGAGAAGGGAGACTTTGTTTTGATAGCCGGCAAAGGTCATGAAACTTATCAGGAAATCAGAGGTGTCAAGCACCATTTCGATGATCGCGAAGTGGTCTGCGATGCCATGTCGAAAGATCGTATCGTTCAATAAACTCTATAGATCCCATGTTGTACTATCTGTTTGATTATCTCGAAAAGCTACAGCTCCCCGGAGCGCGACTGTTCCATTACGTGTCATTCCGGTCGGCTGTGGCCATTATCTTGGCTTTGCTGCTTGCTACCGTCATCGGCAACCGAATCATCGAAAGGCTACGAAAGGCTCAAATAGGCGAGACTATTCGCGATTTGGGGCTGGAAGGACAACTCAGCAAAAAAGGAACACCCACGATGGGAGGTCTGATCATTATCATCTCCATTCTGATCCCCACTCTATTGTTGGCCCGTCTTGATAATGTATATATCCTGCTCATGATCGTCACCACTCTCTTGCTCGGCTCATTAGGCTTTTTGGATGACTACATCAAGGTTTTCCGTAAGAAGAAAGAGGGCTTGCACGGACGTTACAAAATAATCGGACAGGTCGGACTTGGCTTCATCATCGGTATAGTACTGTATATGAATCCTGCGGTCGTGATCAAAGAAAATAGCGAAGTGCTTCGGGATGGACAGGTCGAACGTGTACACTTCAACAAACAGGAGGTAAAATCGACTAAGACAACGATCCCCTTCGTCAAGAACAATAATTTCGACTACGCCGATATACTTCCCTTCGAAGGCAAAACAAAAGTGCTGTTCGGCTGGATTCTCTTCGTCTGCGTAGCTGTTGTGGTAGTCACCTTTATATCCAACTGTGCCAATCTGACTGATGGGTTGGATGGTTTAGCGACGGGGTCTTCTGCTATTATCGGAGTTGTACTGGCTATTTTTGCCTATGTCTCCTCCCATATCGAGATGGCCTCATATCTGAATATCATGTTTATCCCCGGAGCAGAGGAGCTGACCATTTTTGCTTTTGCTTTCGTTGGTGCCACGATCGGTTTTCTGTGGTACAATGCTTATCCGGCACAGGTCTTTATGGGAGATACAGGAAGTCTCACTTTGGGAGGAATCATCGCTGTTTTCGCTCTGATCATTCGCAAAGAAATGCTACTGCCCATCCTCTGCTTCGTATTTATCATAGAGGGTCTTTCCGTGATGATTCAGGTCTTCTATTTCAAGTTGACGAAGCGGAGGACAGGTGAAGGTCGGCGCATTTTCAAAATGACTCCCCTCCACCACCATTTCCAAAAGCCCGGTAATGCCGGCATAGATGCATGGCTACAGAAGCCTATGCAGGCTATTCCCGAATCGAAAATCACCGTTCGCTTTTGGCTCGTAGGGATTATCATGGCTGCAATTACAATAGCAACACTCAAGATGCGATAACGAATAAATAACGATCTGGGAAGATGGACCGATTGAAATATGATATAGTCGTTCTCGGAGCAGGAGAAAGCGGAGTAGGAGCAGCTCTTTTGGCTCAAGCCAAAGGTCTGCATGTATTTGTATCCGACTACGGAAAGATAGCCCCGAAATACAAGGAAGAACTTAACCGATATGCCATACCGTACGAAGAAGGTAGGCACACAGAGGCGATAATCCTCGAAGCAAAAGAAATTATCAAAAGCCCGGGTATTCCCGACACTGCTCCTGTTATTCGACAAGCTGTTGCCAAAGAGATAGGTATCGTTTCGGAAATAGAGTTCGCCGGACGTTACACCGATGCATTTATGGTGTGCATCACGGGTAGTAATGGCAAGACAACAACAACCATGTGGTTGTATCACACGCTCTGTAAGGCAGGTTTGGATGTAGGTTTGGCAGGCAATGTCGGTTTTAGTCTGGCCAGACAGGTCGCTTACGATCCTCATCCTTATTATGTAATAGAGTTGAGCAGTTTTCAACTGGACAACATGTACGACTTCAGGGCTAATGTGGCCATTCTGCTCAATATTACACCGGATCATTTAGATCGATACGATCACCGATTCGAGCTTTATGCAGAAGCGAAAATGAGAATCACTCGGAATCAGCAACCCGAGGATTGCTTCATCTACTGGGAGGATGATCCTTTTATCAGCCGATGGGTAGCCGAACATCCTCCTGTAGCCCGTCTTCTACCGTTCGCCATGGAAGCTCGAACGGATAATACAACTGCTTGGATCAATGAAAAGAACGAATTGGTTGTCATGAATCTTAATTCACCTTTTGTTATGGATGAGGAACTTTTAGCTCTGTCCGGCATGCACAACAGGCACAATGCTATGGCAACTGCCATTGCTGCCAAAGCTATGGATATTAAGAATGAGGCTATTCGAGAAGCCTTGCAGGATTTCAAGAATGTACCGCATCGACTGGAAAAGATTGCTCGCGTAAAGGGTGTCGATTATATCAATGACTCCAAAGCTACGAACGTAAATTCTACCTGGTATGCTCTGGAGAGCATGAAAACCAGAGTAATACTCATTCTCGGAGGGACAGACAAAGGCAATGACTATACAGATATAGAGAATCTGGTATTGTCTAAAGTCGATGGACTGATCTTTTTGGGCATAGATAATGAGAAACTCCACAAATTCTTCGATGGCAAGATCTCGCGGATTGCAGATGCATGCTCGATGCATGAAGCTGTTTCTTTAGCATACAAGATGGCATCCAAAGGTGATACGGTACTCCTTTCTCCAGCTTGTGCCAGTTTCGATCTTTTCCAAAACTACGAAGATCGTGGCGATCAGTTTCGGAAAGAGGTGTTAAATCTATGAGACATTAGGAAATGGCTTGGAAAAAATTGTTTCAAGGAGATAGGACTCTTTGGGTCATCTTCTCCTTTTTTGTCGTCATCTCTTTGGTCGAAGTCTATAGTGCTTCCAGTACTTTGGCATATCAGGGACGGATGATGTCTCCTATACTGAAGCATACGGCTTTTATCGTCATGTCCATCGTAACGGTAGTGGTAGTATCCCGATTCAACTCGGGTACACTAAAGTTTATGGGAGGAGGGCTTTATATCTTATCCTTCATACTGTTGATCATCGCGTTTTTCAATGGCACGAGTATAAATGGTGCTTCGCGTTGGATTCCTTTACCTTTCGGACTCACTTTCCAGCCGTCCGAGCTGATGAAGATAGCTCTGGTGATGGTGGCTGCAATTATCTATACATTATTGGGACATTTGTCCGCAAAGAAAAGATTTATCTGGTTTTCGATACTTGTGGCAATCCCGATCCTCATCATTGCAAAAGACAATCTGTCCACTGCCATCCTCATTGCGGTGTTCTTTTTCTTTATTTCGTGGATCGGAGGTGCTCCCGGCAAGAATCTTTTCTGGCTGTTGATCGCAGGTTTATTCTTCGTCGTTCTGGCATATATCCTGTTGCTCACCTTACCTCCACAAACGCTGAGTAAGCTGTCAAATCGTGCTCCAACATGGAAAAATCGTGTAGTAAGTGATCCTGCATTGAAAGATCTGAGTCCTGAGCAGCGAGACTCGATGATGTACGTCATTACGGATGACAACTTTCAGGAATCGCACGCTAAAATAGCTATCGCTCGTGGAGGACTTTTCGGTGTGATGCCCGGGAACAGTATCGAAAGGGACATTTTACCACAGGCATTCTCAGATTACATCTATGCCATCATCATCGAAGAGATGGGATTCATCGTCGGAGGGATATTGATCCCGCTGGCTTATTTTGTCCTGTTCTTCCGATTGGCACAATTAGCTCAAAGGACAGCAAGTCGCTTCGAAGGAATGCTTTTGATGGGATTCGGATTATTATACCTGTTACAGGCTATGTTCAATTTCATTGTCGCCTCCGGATTTATCGTGACGGGACAAACTCTTCCTCTGATCAGCAAGGGAGGAACATCATATCTGATCACAAGTCTGGCCTTCGGAATTATGATGAGTATCTCGCGACGAATAGCCTTGAACAAAGAGAACGGAGAAGAGACAGCCGAAGTAATGACCATAGAGTCCGAAGTATCCGACAACGATGAACTACAAGAAATAAATATATTGGACGCATGAATAATGAAAAATCAAACGCCAAACTGCGTTTTATCATAAGTGGGGGAGGAACTGGCGGACATATTTTTCCGGCTATTTCCATCGCTGATGCCCTGCGTCGCCGCTATCCCGAATGTGAAATCCTTTTTGTGGGTGCTGAGGGACGGATGGAAATGGAGCGTGTACCCCGATCCGGCTACGAGATCGTAGGTCTACCCATCAAAGGGTTAGACAGAAAGCATTTGTTGTCGAATTACAAGGTAGCCATTGCTGTTATCCGAAGCATGAGGCTGGCTAATAAGACCATAAGGAATTTTCGTCCTGATATGGTAATCGGTGTAGGAGGCTATGCCAGTGGCCCAACCTTACGCAGAGCACATTCCCTCGGGATCCCCACCCTCATTCAAGAGCAAAACAGCTATGCCGGTGTAACGAATAAACTGCTGAGCCGAGGAGCGCATAAAATCTGCGTGGCTTATCCCGAAATGGATAAATTCTTCTCTCCTGAAAAGATCGTTTTTACCGGCAATCCGGTTCGCCCTGAAATAGAATTCGGCCACCCCAGCCGCTCGGAGTCTCTTCGCTTTTTCGGCTTCGAGCAGTCCGAATCGCCTGTCGTCTTGGTAGTCGGAGGGAGCTTGGGAGCCCTTACTATTAACAAGAGTATCACCGACAAGCTCGGCAAATGGGCAGAAAGCGGTGTACACCTTATATGGCAAACGGGAAAGAACTATATCGAGACAGCCAGAAAAGCAGTAGAGAATCATCCCGGGTTGAAATGCTATGTTAATGATTTTATCACTCGAATGGATTATGCATACTGTGCAGCCGACTTGGTAGTGTCACGAGCCGGAGCTTGCTCCATTTCAGAGCTTTGCTTGCTGGGAAAACCTACGATACTGGTTCCCTCGCCCAATGTAGCAGAAGACCATCAAACAAAGAATGCATTGGCTCTTTCTACGCGCGCTGCTGCCGTTCTGATTCCGGATACCGAGGCAATAGAACTGTTAACCGACACAGCTCTATCCTTGGTTCGCAATCTGGCAGAATTGAGTTCTCTGAGCGAACAGATACGAACGCTGGCCAAACCTCAGGCAGCTGATCGAATTGTGGATGAGATAGCAAGAATAGTGGAACACGAGAAAAGAGCGAATTGATGAAAAGGGTCTATTTCATTGGGATAGGAGGGATTGGTATGAGTGCTATTGCTCGCTACTTCCATGCAAGGGGATTTAATGTGTGTGGGTATGATCTGACTCCGAGTCCCATTACCGATCAATTGATCAAAGAAGGGATTGAGGTTCATTTCAGTGATGACCTGAATATGATCCCGAAAGCTTTTTTTTCTCCCACCGATTCGTTGATCGTTTACACCCCTGCTGTGCCGGCCGACCACTCGGAATTGACCTACTTCAGATCCAATGGTTATCGCGTGGTGAAGCGAGCAGAAATTCTCGGCGAGATAACTCTTATAGAACGTGCACTCTGTGTCGCCGGAACACATGGCAAGACTACGACCTCTACTTTGCTGGCACATTTGCTCAAACAGAGTCATGTGGACTGCAATGCGTTTCTGGGAGGGATTTCCAACAATTATCAGTCGAATCTGTTGCTCTCGGACAAAAGTGATTTAGTAGTCGTCGAAGCAGACGAATTCGATCGTTCATTCCACCATCTGAAACCTTTTATGGCTATTATCACATCTGCCGATCCCGATCATATGGATATATACGGCACGGCAGAGAATTATCGCGACAGCTTCGAACATTTCACCTCTTTGATCCAGTCTGGCGGAGCCCTGGTGCTTAAGTACGGTGCACCGGTCAATCCTCGACTGGGAAGCGATGTCAGCTTGTTTACATATTCATCTGACGATCGGCAGGCTGACTATTTCGCCTCCGACATTACGATCAGGGATGGTCGCCTTTTTTTTACTTGGCATTATCCGGGTGGACAACTGGAAGAGGTAGAACTCGGTGTACCTGTACACATCAACGTAGAGAACGCTGTAGCCGCCATGGCTATTGCACATCTTAACGGCGTCACCGTGGAAGAACTTCGAAGCGGTATCGCCTCTTTCAAAGGTTCACACCGCCGCTTCGAAAAGGTCTTGGATACAGAGCGCGTAGTCCTGATCGATGATTATGCGCACCATCCGGTGGAATTGGATGCAGCTATTCGCTCTGTACGTGAAATCTATTCGAGAAAACATATCATGGGGATCTTTCAACCCCATCTGTATAGTCGTACGGCAGACTTTTATCAGGATTTTGCCAGAAGCCTTTCCATGTTGGACGAGGTGGTTTTATTGGACATTTATCCGGCACGAGAACTCCCTTTGCCAGGTGTGACCAGTCGTTTGATATTGGATTTGATCGAGAATCCCAATAAAACGCTGGTGAGCAAAAACGATCTGCTCGATTATTTACACGGCAACGAGATACCCGATGTCGTATTGATACTCGGAGCCGGCGATATCGATCGTTTAGTGATTCCTGTCAAACAATATCTCCAAACTTTATGCTAAAGAAGGTTCTTTATATACTGGGGTTCTTTCTTGTACTGGCCTATCTTGTTGCAGCCATAGTTTACTTTTCGGACTATTCCGATAGCACTCGCTGCTCAGGTTTGGAAGTTCGAGTCGAGGGTAAGACGAAACATGCATTCATGCAAAAGGTCGATGTGGAGCGAGACTTGAAGCGTCTGGGTTTCACCCCCTATGGCAAGCCGCTCGACTCTATCGATCTTTACCGAATGGAAAGAAACCTTCGTACCAATTCCCTTTTCCGCGGAGCGGAATTGTATGCCTCTCCATCCGGCCAACTGTATCTGACAGTGGAACAAAAAGATCCGCTCTTTATGGTAGTACGATCCGACACCTCTTTCTATGTCTCTACCGACAGGAGCGTGATCGTTCCCAACTTGCAGTATGCTGCCCCCGTACTGATGGCCTCAGGGGATATATCTCTGTCCTTAGCTACCGGCCCTCTCTTCGACCTCATTGCATTTATCAGCGATGATCCATTCTGGTCAAACTTTTTCGCTCAGGTTTATGTGCCGGATAACGGTCAGATCATATTAGTTCCCCGTCTGGGCAAAACTGAAATTATCATAGGCAGTACACCTAATTGGGCAGAAAAATTGTCGAACTTACGCCTTTTTATGGACAAAGCCATTCCAAAATATGGATGGGACACGTTTAAAACATTAAATTTGGAGTTCAAAGATCAGGTGGTTGCCACTCCTTTTCCCTCTTCCCCTCTTTATCCTGCAGTTGCGCGTGCGCAAGTGCAATAGACGAGGATAGAGATATTTCATTGCGAGTAGCTACCTTCACCATATAGTATGAGCAGAATGAATACAATTTATGCAGTCATTGACTTGGGCAGTTGGTATATCCGAGGTATGGTGGCTCGCAAAATGGAGGATGGACGGGTTTCTCCGATTTCTTTTTATGAGGAGCCTGCCAATAATTGCATCCGTCATGGATGCGTACACAATATCGATGAGGCAGCAGCCATTATTCGACGCATCGTCAACCAATTGAACGAGAATCTTGAGGACAATACCCATATTACTTCGCTATATGTGGGCGTGGGAGGACAGTCGATCGCTTCTCAGGAATTCATCGTCCGCAAAGCCATGGTGCCCGAGGGAGAAGTCATTCGTACAGAACATATCGAATCCCTCTGGGCTGAAATGCGAGGAGCCTCTTTCCCCGATAAGGAAGTTTTGGATGTGACTGATCCGCTCTTTTATGTGGACGGAAAACAGGAGATACAGGCCAAGGGAGTATTTTGTCATGAGCTTGAAGCCCGCTTCCAATTGATCACTGCTCGCCGTTCGGTAAAGCAGAATATCCGCATCGCCATAGAAGAACGTCTGGGATTGCGCTTGGCAGGCATCCTCGTCACACCGCTTTGCGAAGCACAGGTATTGCTCTCGGACGACGAGCTGACATTGGGATGTTGCTACGTCAATATAGGTGCCGGCTGTACATCGGTATCCATCTATAAAAACAGGCTGTTGGCCATGCTTCGCGTACTTCCGATGGGAGGTTATAACGTCACACGCGATTTGACCAGCCTGCGACTGACAGAACAGGAGGCGGAGAACATGAAGCTCAACCACGTGTCGATGATCAACGACAATAAGTCCAACGGATCATTCCGCATGACCTTTGCCGACAAATTCTCCGAAAGAGAGTTCCGCTCCTCCGAAGTCAATCGCTTGGCCAAGGCCCGCATGGACGAAATCACAGCCAACTACCTCAACATCCTACGCCTCTCAGGCCTCCTTGAAGATATCGGCGCCGGCATTATTCTCAATGGAGGTGGCACCAAGATCAACAACTATATGGCTGCCATGAAGAAGATACTCGGAGAGGTTACTCCGGCCAAAATTCGAATGGATCGCATCGACACGGATAATGCTATTTCTTTTATCGAAGAGCATATCTCTACCATCGGTTTGGCATATAAGGCTACCCAACCCTGCACGGATTATATCACGACCAATTTGGGTGAACTGGTAAGTCAGATAGAGACCAAAGAAGAAATACCGGCCAACGATACCGTACAAGATCTATTCGCACAAGACCGACAAACGGAGAGAAAGGAAAACGAACAAAGGGACAATACTGACCGACAACGTGAAGATACCCCCAAACAGACGGTCAAAAAGAAAGAAAAGACCGGGCCTTCATTTGGAGATAAGCTCAAGGGAGCTTTCATCAAGTTTGGCTCCTTGTTCGACGAAGACACTAATCAAGATAATAACAGATAGATATGGAAGACGAATTGCTGAACTTTAATTATACGGATTCCGGTTTGCCCGTTATTATCAAGGTAATCGGAGTCGGCGGTGGTGGTGGCAATGCTGTCAAAAACATGTACCACGGCAAGGTGCGGGATGTATCGTTCCTCCTGTGTAATACCGATGTGCAGGCTCTCGACCGAAGCGAGGTACCTGATCGGCTGGTACTCGGCCGTGAGGTGACCAACGGCCTGGGAGCCGGTAGCCGTCCGGAAGTGGCACGACGAGCTGCAGAGGCCAGCGAAGCCGACATACGCAAGATATTGGATGATGGCCATACCCGTATGGTCTTCGTAACGGCCGGTATGGGTGGCGGAACGGGTACCGGTGCGGCCCCTGTCATCGGTCGGATAGCACGTGAACTCAATATCCTCACTGTCGGCATCGTTACCATTCCATTCGTTTTCGAAGGCAAGCGCAAGATTCTGCAGGCACTCGAAGGGGTGGAGGAAATGCGCAAAAACGTAGATGCCTTGCTCGTGGTCAATAATGAACGGCTCCGCATCATATACAAAGATCTTAAGCTCGACAATGCTTTTGCCAAGGCAGACGAGACACTGACCAACGCAGCCAACGGCATTGCCGAAATGATCATGAAAGAAGGGACGATCAACCTCGACTTTGCCGATGTGCACACGACACTCAAAGACGGTGGTATAGCCATCATCAGTACCGGCTATGGTGAAGGTCCCGACCGTATGGAGCAGGCCATCAATGAGGCTCTTACCTCTCCTCTGCTCAATAACAACGACATTTTCAAGGCAAGGCGTGTACTCTTCAATATCTATCAAGGCACGGAAGACCCCCTGGGTACGGACGAACTATCGGCCATCAACGAACTCACGGCCAAGATAGAAACCGGGTTCGATACTATTTGGGGTTATACCACCGATCCGGAGTTAGGCAAGAAAGTGAAGATCACCATTCTGGCTTCCGGTTTCGATCTGGACACCACACGCGAAAGTATCCGCATCGGAGACAACCTTGGCAATGTCATCAACGACCCCATCTCTTCTCGCGAGATCGAGACGCAGAATGAACGGGACAATGATCTGATCAACCGTTACTATCGCCCCGATGAACTGGAGAAAGTGAAGGTGGTGGACTTCAAACCGATCATACTCAACCTCGACGAGTTGGACAATGACGAACTGATCATGGCCCTCGAAGAGAAACCGGCCTACAGTCGCACCGGGGTACTGCTCTCTCGTATCGACAATATACGTATGCGGATAGCAGAATCGGCCGGTCGTATGAAGAAGGATGTTGTCCGATCGGAAGAGAGCGAACGACCTGCCTTCGAAAGCGAACGTCCAAGCTCTCCGACCACCATTTCATTCAATTAACAATACATCCGAACCAATACAAGCCTATACAATGGACTACTTTGAACTCATCAGCAACGATATCAAGACCGCTATGCTCGCTCGCGACAAAGTGAAGCTCGAAGCCCTTCGCGGAGTGAAGAAAGAATTTCTCGAAGCCAAGACAGCTAAAGGCAGCGATGGCACTCTGTCCGAAGATGCAGCCCTCAAGATCATGCAAAAGATGGTGAAGCAGCGCCGCGAGAGTGCTGCCATCTTTGTAGAAAACGGCAGACCCGAACTGGCCGAACCTGAGCTCGCCGAAGCCGAGGTTATCGAGGCCTATCTACCCAAACAACTCTCACGCGAGGAACTGACCCCCATCTTACAGGAAATAATCAGCCGTCTCGGCGTCACTGACAGTAAAATGATGGGCAAAGTAATGGGAGTAGCCACCAAAGAATTGGCAGGCAAAGCAGATGGCAGCCTCATCAGTACGATCGTAAAGGAATTGCTAAGCTGACAACAATCTCCCTCACTCTAACGGAAAAGCCATGAATCCCGACTATCGGATTCATGGCTTTTCTGTTGCACAACTCTCCCGGCAATAATCTTTTCGTTTTCATTAGACCGTTACACAATAACCCTTCCACCCCCTCATATTGATCAAGACAGACACAAGCATTGATTTGACAGAGAAAGGAGAGCTTCATGCAGTCTTTGCGAACCTCAAGTATATACCTGAAGGAAACTTTGGGAAATCTCTGTTTACTTGGCAGTCATAAACCTGCTCATTGATCTTTCCCTGAGATACAAAGAATGAACTCATACGAGAGGATACTATGGTCACATACGAGAGGATACTATGGTCACATACGAGAGGATACTATGGTCACATACGAGAGTATACTATGGTCTCATACGAGAGGATACTATGGTCTCATACGAGAGGATACTATGGTCTCATACGAGAGGATACTATGGTCTCATATGAGAGGATACTATGGTCTCATATGAGAGGATACTATGGTCACATACGAGAGGATACTATGGTCTCATACGAGAGGATACTATGGTCTCACATGAGAGGATACTATGGTCTATTGATGGAAGATACCATCTGCTATGTGTCGGACGGCTGGTTCGGGGAGTCGGAGGTTCCGTATGAGCTGTAAAACCCTGTCGCATGGCATTTTCTTGGAGATTTCATTGTCAATTGACTGATTTTTCAGTGTCGTTATAGATACGAATACCTCTAAAGCTCCTCCATGACTTGTGCGTTACGCTCATAAGTACAGTCAAAAGCAAAAAAGTCGCCTTTTGATTGGCGACTTTTTCAGTTTGCATATGAAGGCAAACGCGATAAAGAGAGAGCGGAATATCACTCCACGGCTATCGTAATAAGATGATAGTCAAGGGGGGGCTGCCACCAAAAGAGAGCTTCTGTTTTGGGAACAGTTTATACGGCCCCGCGGAAAGTGGGGATGCTGATATGGTATTTCACCGAGACGAACCGCACAGCCACGACAATAAAGGCAGCAATGAACTGTATGATTTCGATCGGGAGAGTCGTGTACATGAGTCCCACATAGACCGCTCCTCCGATCAGGCACGCCATGGCATATATATCCTTGCGGAAAATAAGCGGTGTCTGATTGATCAGAATATCCCGAATCATACCACCGAACGACCCTGTAATCGTACCCATCGCAATGGCCAGCCACCACGCATATCCGCACTCGAAAGTTTTAGCCACACCCACTATGGTGAACAAGCCTATCCCGACAGTATCGAAAATGAAAACCGTATGATTCAGTCGCACTACATACTTCCGAAATACAATCGTGAAGATGAGAGCGAGCATAGAGATAAAAAGGTAGGAAGGCCGGAGCATCCAAAACGGCGGGACATTAAGCAAAATGTCGCGCACCGTACCGCCACCAACAGCCGTAACCACACCGACCACATAGGCTCCGAACCAATCGAAGCGTCGGGCTGCAGCCAAACGAATACCACTGATGGCGAATGCAAAGGTTCCGAGGTAATCGCACCAAGTGATAAATTCGGTAAGCCCTTCTTCTATTCCATGCATAGTCGACCGCTGATAATTGCGAGGAAAACGTAAGATTCAGGGAAAACAGGATCAGTACTGCTCGTCCTTATTGGGGAAGTCCATACTCTTCACATCAGCGATATAATGCTTGAGTGCCCGATCTATCTCGTTGGCCAGATTGGCATAACGGCGCAGGAAACGGGGACTGAACCCCTCCGTGATACCGAGCATGTCGTGCATCACCAGCACCTGACCGTCCACTCCACCTCCGGCACCGATGCCGATAACCGGAATGCTCAGCTCCGAAGCTACACGTGTAGCCAGTTCGGCCGGTATTTTTTCGAGGACGAGAGCGAAGCATCCGAGTTCTTCCAAGAGGTGAGCATCCTGAAGCAGCTTCTCGGCTTCGGCCTCTTCCTTGGCGCGGACATTGTAGGTGCCAAACTTATTGATGCTCTGAGGCATCAGTCCGAGGTGTCCCATGATGGGAATACCGGCCGAGAGGATTCGCACAATGGACTCGCGCACCTCTTCTCCTCCTTCGAGTTTGATACAGTCGGCATGTGTCTCCTTCATCACACGGATGGCCGAGCACAAGGCTTCTTTGGAGTTGCCCTGATAGGATCCGAAAGGAAGATCTACGACCACAAGAGCACGCTTGACGGCCTTGACCACAGACTTGCCGTGGTAGATCATCTGATCGAGAGTGATGGGCAGGGTGGTGACATTGCCGGCCATAACGTTCGAAGCCGAATCACCTACAAGAATGACATCCATACCGGCCTCATCGACCAGCTTAGCCATTGAGTAGTCATAAGCTGTGAGCATGGAGATTTTCTCCCCACGGCTCTTCATCTCGATGAGGCGATGTGTAGTTACCTTACGAGTATCTTCCGGTTGGTACGTGGACATGAAAGCAGTTTTTTATAATAGTGAATAGGATCGGTGGTCGCTGTACAGATTCCTGTATGGGCTGACATTGTTATTCCCATTCGATCGTGCTGGGGGGTTTGGAGGAGATGTCGTAGACTACGCGGTTTACGCCACGCACTTTATTGATTATTTCGTTCGACACCTTGGCCAGAAAATCATACGGCAAATGCACCCAATCGGCACTCATGGCATCCATAGAAGTCACGGCACGCAGTGCCACGGTGTATTCGTAGGTACGCTCGTCGCCCATTACGCCTACGGACCGAACCGGCAGCAGGATGGCTCCGGCCTGCCACACCTGATCATACAGCCCCCACTCGCGCATAAGGCTCATATAGATGTCATCGGCGTTCTGCAAGATGGTAGCTTTCTCTTCCGTGATCTCTCCGAGAATACGGATGCCGAGACCGGGACCGGGGAAAGGATGGCGATGGATCAGGTGTGGCATCATGCCGAGCTCGAGTCCCACGCGACGGACTTCGTCCTTGAAGAGCATACGGAGCGGTTCCACGAGGCGGAGATTCATCCGCTCGGGCAGTCCTCCCACATTGTGGTGACTCTTGATCACCATACCGGTGATACTCAGACTTTCAATGACATCGGGGTAGATCGTGCCCTGACCAAGCCATTTGATATCTTTCAGCTTCCGGGCTTCTTCGTCGAACACTTCGATGAAGCCGCGACCGATAATCTTCCGTTTTTGCTCGGGATCGGTAACGCCGCTAAGGGCTGCGAAGAATTTTTCTTTTGCATTCACCCCGATTACATTGAGACCCAAGTGCTCGTAATCCTGAAGTACGCGTTCGAATTCGCCCTTACGCAGCAAGCCGTGATCGACGAATATACAAGTCAGGTTGCGGCCGATAGCTTTGTTCAGAAGCACCGCCACCACCGAACTGTCCACACCTCCGGAGAGTGCCAGGATCACCTTGTCATCACCTAAGCGTTCGCGAAGTTCCTGCACAGTCGCTTCGATGAAAGAAGCCGGAGTCCAATCACGCTTCATACCGCATATATCGAGGAAGTTGCCAAGCAGTTTGGTACCTTCTTCCGAGTGGTAGATCTCGGGATGGAACTGTACGCCCCACGTTTTCTCTCCTCGGATGCGAAATGCTGCATTGGGTACATCCTCGGTACCTGCTATGACCTCGAATCCTTCAGGCAATGACGTAATGGTATCGCCGTGGGACATCCACACCGTAGTGCCGGATTGCAAGCCTGTCAGCAGTGCATCTTCAGGCTGCCGGAGGGTCAGATGTGTTCGCCCGTATTCGCGACTGTCGCACGGCTCTACTTTGCCACCGGCTTGATGGACAAGGCTCTGTGCACCGTAGCAGATGCCCAAGAGAGGCAACTTGCCCCGTAATTCGCTCAGTTCGATACGAAAGGCTTTGCTGTCATACACGGAATAAGGACTCCCCGACAGGATGATGCCTCGCACTCCTGAGAGGTCTTCCGGCAGTTTGTTGTAGGGATAAACCTCGCAGTAGGTGTTCAGCTCGCGAATTCGTCTGGCGATGAGCTGTGTGGTTTGAGAACCGAAATCCAGAATAATGAGCTTTTCCAACATGGAGAAAACAGTCTTTATGATTGCATTGCAGCGCAAAGGTATATGAAACACCTTAAACCCGCCAACGACTGCTTCGAATAATTCTCATAAGGCAGACCGAAACGGGACAGAAACCTCTCTTCGAGAGGGAGCAAACCGATCCGATCCACTCCCTATATATTATAGGTATATGACCGAGGACTGCAACTTCATTTCCTCGATGCTCCCGATAGAAGGATTTTGGCCAAAGATTTTTTGTCTAAAAGAGAGCCTTAGGACTTTCATAGGCGAATAGAGATAAAAAACGAGAACGAAGTAAAACTTCGATCCGTCCCATTTACGTTCGTGAAATTTTTTGTTTCATGCTCTTAAAAATGTGGCGTGAGAATTTTTTTATTTTGGTTCGGGAACAAAAAAAATCTCGAACCAAAACGAAATAATTTACGTTCCACTTTTTCAAAATTCTCGCGCCACAATTACAACGATTGCGGTTCGTAAAATCCGACACACGATTCATCGACATACACGAGCATGCGTCCCCTCCTGCTTATCTTAGGAGCATGAATGTCCGACATGAATGATCGAACTCATTTTTGACTCGGCCTAACTGCTTGCCAAGTAAAATAATATCCCTACCTTTGCCGTCCGGAAATCTCTATCCGATTATAAACGAACGGTTACCAATCCAGAGTGCGTCAATAGCGAACGAAAACAAGAACAAAACTAAATAGACAGCAATGAAAAAAGGTATTCATCCCGAAAATTATCGTCCGGTGGTGTTTAAGGATATGTCCAACGAAGACATCTTTATCACACGCTCTACGATGGAGGCAAAGGAGACGATCGAGATCGACGGCGTTACTTACCCTTTGATCAAAGTGGAAATCTCCAATACGTCGCATCCGTTCTTCACAGGCAAGGCCAAACTTGTCGATACGGCCGGTCGTGTGGATAAGTTCATGAGCCGTTACGGCGACCGCAACAAGAAGAAGTAAGTATTTCTTCCGCTTTTTTTGGAATACTCATTCGCATCGAAAGCTCTACAGAGCCTCAAGGATGCGGAGAGGATTAGTTTGACACCCGCTCAAAGCTATTTTGCTGAGCGGGTGTTGCGCTTTCTGCTTGCAGCCCAATAAACCTGATGCCCTTACCGGCGTCTATCTAAGCATAAACGACAAAAACACATTAGTCAAACTTTAAGAGAACATTGTATGAACAAAGTGTGGAAATACGTGACGGGAGCCTTTGGCGTAGCAGCCGTCAGCGCAGTAGCATCGGTGGCAACAGTGGCTGCTTTGGGACACTACCGAGGCGAATCTTTCATAACCGATGGTACGGAAAACGAATTCGGATTCAAGCAGACATCTTACACAACGACATCCGGAGCCTCCGCCGCTCTACCCAATTTGGTCGAAGCTGCAGAAGCATCGGTACACGCCGTAGTACACATCAAAGTGGAGTCCGAGCAGCGAATGGACTCTCAGCAGTACTTCGATCCGTTCGAATTCTTCTTCGGAGGCGAATCCAGAAACTTCCAGCGTCCCCAAACACGGCAGGTAGTAGGCTACGGTTCGGGGGTGATCATCAGCACAGACGGATATATCATCACGAATAATCATGTAGTAAAGGGAGCCAAAGAAATGACGGTAACGCTCAATGACAATCGTACCTTCAAGGCCAAACTGATCGGTAGCGATGCCACGACCGACATAGCCTTGCTGAAAGTAGATGCCAAGGGGCTGCCGACAATTCCTTTCGGCGACTCTGACAAGCTTCGTGTGGGAGAGTGGGTATTGGCCGTAGGCAATCCTTTTAATCTTACTTCCACGGTAACGGCCGGCATCGTCAGCGCAAAAGGTCGCTCCACTCAGCAGGTGGCCAGAGGCGGTTCGCTCCAGATAGAATCTTTTATTCAGACGGATGCTGCTGTCAATTCAGGCAACAGCGGCGGTGCGTTGGTGAATGATCGTGGCGAACTGATCGGTATCAATACGATGATCTACAGCCAAACGGGCAACTATGCCGGCTACTCATTTGCCGTACCTATTTCCATAGCGGCGAAAGTGGTAGCCGACATCAAGCAGTACGGTACCGTACAGCGCGCCGTGCTGGGCATTGCCGGCGGAGATATATCGGACGAAGCAGTCAAAGAATACGATCTGAAGGTGCGCGAGGGTGCTCTCGTAGCAGACTTTGCCGAAGTCAGTGCAGCTATCTCTGCCGGTATGCAGAAGGGGGATGTGATCACCGCCGTAGAAGGCAAACAGATAAAGAGTTTCCCACAACTGCAAGAAGCCATCAGCCGCTACAGACCGGGAGACAAAGTGAAGCTGACCATCAATCGTAAGGGAGCGACCAAGGAACTGACCGTCACGCTCAAGAACAATGAAGGAAGTACTTCGGTAATCACCGGCGAATCGACCGGAAATGTATTGGGAGCATCATTCAAAGACCTCAGTGCCGAACAAATGCGATCCTATGGTGTTTCTTATGGTGTAGAGGTAACCTCTGTAAGCTCGGGGAAATTCAAGGATGCAGGTATCAAGAAAGGATTCATCATCCTTTCGATCAACCGCCAACCGGTAAGCTCAGGTGCCGATGTCAGCGACATCGTTCGTGAGGCCGGACAGAGCCGATCGGGTCGCTTGATCATCGTGCGTGGGTTTTATCCGGACGGTAATATCCGGACCTTCGAAGTAGAACTATAAGGACCGGGGATACAAGATCTCGATTATAGGCCGCGCGCACCCGACAGAGATTATTCCCGCTGCAGTCGCTCTTCTCTCTACCTTCCTCTCATCCCGCGAGGAAAGATCGAGAGAGGAGCGATTGTATTTTTCCGATTACTAAGGATATTTACTATTTTTGCAAACCAAATTAAAGCGTAAGGAGCAAGAATGAGGCAACTTAAAATTTCCAAGTCGATCACGAATCGTGAAAGCGCGTCTCTGGACAAGTATCTGCAGGAGATCGGTCGCGAGGACCTGATCTCGGTCGAAGAAGAAGTAGAGTTGGCGCAAGCCATTAAACGCGGTGATCGCAAAGCTCTTGAAAAGCTGACTCGTGCCAATCTTCGTTTCGTAGTATCCGTAGCCAAACAATACCAGAATCAGGGTCTCAGTTTGCCGGACTTGATCAATGAAGGAAACCTCGGATTGATCAAAGCGGCAGAGAAATTCGACGAAACGCGCGGTTTTAAGTTTATCTCGTATGCCGTATGGTGGATCCGCCAGTCCATCCTGCAAGCATTGGCCGAGCAGTCTCGTATCGTCCGCCTGCCACTGAATCAGGTGGGAACACTCAACAAGATCATCAAGGCCCAGCAGAAATTCGAGCAGGAGAATGAGCGTCGCCCCTCATCAGCAGAGTTGGCTAAGGAGCTGGACATTGCAGAAGACAAAATTGCCGATACGATGAAAGTATCCGGACGGCATATCTCTGTGGATGCTCCTTTCGTGGAAGGTGAAGACAACAGCCTGCTGGATGTACTCGTCAATGAGGATACCCCCAATACGGACAAGTCGCTGATCAATGAATCGCTGGCCGTTGAGATAGAAAGAGCTTTGTCCACACTGACGGAGCGCGAAGCAGAGATCGTGAAGCTGTTCTTCGGCATTGCCGGCTGTCAAGAGATGACACTGGAAGAAATCGGCGACAAATTCGGTCTCACCCGCGAACGCGTCCGTCAGATAAAAGAGAAGGCTATTCGCCGTTTGCGACAGAGCAACGAGTGCAAGAATCTGAAAGGTTATCTCGGCTAACGCCCGATAGCCACAAAATATTCGGGTTGCGTATTTGCACGAATGTGTGTACCTTCGCGGCCGAAATTATCGAATAATTCACATAAAGGTTTAACAATGAACAACTACGAAACCGTTTTCATTTTGACTCCCGTTTTGTCTGATGCTCAGATGAAGGAAGCGGTAGACAAGTTCACCGGTCTCCTCAAACAGGAAGGAGCCGTGATCGTGAACGAAGAAAACTGGGGCTTGCGCAAGCTCGCCTATCCGATCCAAAAGAAATCGACCGGCTTCTATCAGCTCGTCGAATTTCAAGCTAACCCCGATGTAATCGCCAAGTTGGAGACGAACTTCCGTCGTGACGAGCGCGTGATTCGCTTCTTGACTTTCCGTCAGGATAAGTTCGCAGCAGAGTATGCAGCAAAGAGAAGAAGTCTGAAAGCAAAAACAGAAGAAGTAAAGGAGGCGTAAATCATGGCAGCTAACAATCAAGGAGAAATTCGTTACCTGACTCCGTTGTCGGTAGACACAAAGAAGAAGAAATACTGTCGGTTCAAAAAGAGCGGTATCCGCTATATCGACTATAAGGATCCCGAATTCCTGAAAAAGTTCCTGAACGAACAAGGCAAGATCCTGCCGCGTCGCATCACCGGCACTTCGTTGAAGTTCCAACGCCGTGTCGCTCAGGCAGTGAAGCGTGCACGCCACTTGGCGCTTTTGCCCTACGTAACCGATATGATGAAATAATAAAAACAGACGAGGAGACAGAATATGCAAGTTATTTTGAAAGAAGATGTAGTCAATCTTGGCTACAAAGACGATATCGTGACAGTCAAGGACGGTTACGGTCGCAACTTTCTAATCCCGCAGGGTAAAGCAGTGATCGCATCGGAATCAGCCAAGAAAGTATTGGCTGAGAACCTGAGACAACGCGCTCACAAAATCGCTCAGATCAAGAAAGAGGCTGAAGAAAAAGCTGCATCAATGCAGGGCATCAGCCTGACGATCAAGGCCAAGACAAGCAGCACGGGCACAATCTTCGGATCGGTAACGAATATCCAGATCGCAGAAGAGCTGGCGAAAAAAGGCGTGGAAGTGGATCGTAAGATCATCGTCCTCAAGCCTGCCGTTAAGGAAGTGGGCAACTATACGGCTGTAGTGCGCCTGCACAAGGAAGTTACTGTAGAAATTCCCTTCGAAGTAGTTTCCGAAAATGAAACTATCATAGAAGCAAAGCCGGAAGGAGCTCCTGTTCCCGTAGCGGAAGAGCCGGCCGCTGAGGCAGAACAAGCAGAAGTTGCTGCAGAATAAGCACACTGAGATTGTTCCTTTTTAGCCTGTCCTCCAATGCTTGGATGGACATGGATAAAGGAATAACAGCTTTGTCAGCATTCGGAATAAAACGATATGAGAGGGTGGACCAAAACGCATAGTTTTGGCTCACCCTCTTCGGTTGTCCGGGACAATCGACAAATACAATCTCCGGAACAGAAGAAAAGGAGCACGAGAACGTGCTTCCCTGCTCATAGCTCAAGCACCTTTTTCTTACTTTTGTAGGGACTAACAAGGAAGCGCAACCCGCCAAGATGAAAAAACTACCGGTCAAGAGGCTCTACCTTTTCATGCTACAGACTTTTCTGCCACTCCTGCTGATGACTTTTGCCATCTGTTGGTTTGTAGTTTTGATGCAGTTTCTGTGGAAATATGTGGACGACATGGTCGGCAAAGGACTGAGTGCCATCATCTTGTCCAAGATGCTTTTCTACGCAGCCATGACCTTGGTTCCCATGGCACTCCCACTGGGTGTCCTGTTGGCTTCATTGATGACCTTCGGAAATTTGGGCGAACGCTTGGAATTGCTCGCCATGAAGTCGGCCGGAGTACCGCTCTATCGCATCATGAAACCTCTTTTCTTCTCTGTCGTAGCCATTGCTTGCGGGCTTTTCATCTTTCAGAACGATCTGATGATCCAGTCCCAAGTGAAATTCTACACGATCCTGTTTTCTGCGAGAAGGGCGACTCCGGAACTGGAAATTCCCGAAGGTTCTTTCTACAATGGTATTCATGGGTACAATCTCTTTGTAGCCAAGAAAGATCGCCGCACGGGAATGCTCCACGACATGATGATCTATGACCACTCTCAAGGGTTTGCCGATGCCCGGATTATTGTCGCTGACAGCGGCAAGCTGAAGATGGATGAGGGCAAAACATTCCTTACCCTCATGCTCCACTCCGGCGAAACGTTCCAAAATCTCCGCTCGCAACAGACGGAAAGCAATGCCCCCACACCATACATGCGCGAACGCTTCCGTACCAAAGAGATCGTCATCCCCTTCGATGCCAACTTCAGTCTGATGGACGAAGGAGCTATGCGTGGGGAATATGTGGGCAAGAACCTGATCCAGTTGCAACGATTCATAGACACTGTCACTCTCCGTGTCGATAGTGCTTCGTTCCGAAATGCGAACAATCTATATATCCAGACCTACAACGCCCGCTATGCGACATCGCCGCTTTCTCCTCTCGATACATCGGCAATTTCGATTGCCTACAGAACTAAAATAGAGCAGGCTGCCAAGGCAATACCGACAACGCTGGACAGCATAGAGAGCAGATCGACCCTTTCGCAGCGTTTGGAAGCCCGATCCGTAATGATAAACCGATTCGACACCTACATCGGCGAATGCATGATCATGAAAGAATCCACCGCATTCGAAAGAGACAGACGTATCTCCCATATGAGGGAGTGGCACACCAAGTTTACCTATCCGGTAGCCTGCCTGATCTTTTTCTTTATCGGTGCGCCATTGGGTGCTATCATACGAAAAGGAGGACTCGGCACGCCTATTGTGGCATCGGTGCTTTTCTTTGTTCTCTATTATATGGTAGATACCTTTGGTGTTAAGATGGCCAAGACCGAAGAGTGGCCTGTCTGGTTGGGAATGTGGCTGAGCACTTTTGTGTTAGTGCCGTTTGGCTTTTTCCTCACCTATAAGGCTACACGCGACTCCTCTACGCTAAATGTGGATACCTATGTGAACTGGATCAAACGTGTCTTCAGACCTCAACGGCTACGCCTGCTGGAAAGGAAAGAGCTTGTAGTCGAAGAGGCAGACTATGAATACGCTTTGGGTGAAATAGCCAATGTCCGCTCTGATGCACAGCAAATGCTCGGTTCGCGAATCATGAGCCGTCCGCTCCCCTTCATCTGGCTGTTTGGCGGTGATCTATCCTTACAAAAGGAACTCAGTACTCGCGTAGATACTATGGTGGAATACCTCCATAATACCACCGACAACCTCATTTTTGCCAAGCTGATGGATGTACCTCCGCTGCCCACTACTCTTTCGCACTGGTTACCCAAGGACAAACGATCGGGCATCGCTCTGGGACTACTCCTGCCGATCTCTCTCCCGATGCTTATATACCTCGGAAGCCGGCGCAAACTATTGAAAGAAGAACTGCATACGTTGATCAAGACGTGTGACGAATTGGAAGAAATAATCAACAAGAAAAAATACAAACCAAATCATATAAAGTAATGATGGAAGAAATCAAGCTGAATACTATTGAAGAAGCCCTGGAAGACTTCAAGGAAGGTAAGTTCCTGATCGTCGTGGATGATGAAGATCGTGAAAATGAAGGCGACTTTATCATCGCAGCGGAGAAGATAACGCCGGATAAAGTGAACTTCATGATGCACCACGGCCGCGGCGTCCTCTGCGCTCCCATATCCGAAGAGCGTGCTCACGAGCTGGAGCTGGAGATGCAAGTGCCGGACAATACCTCGGTACACGAGACTCCCTTTACCGTTACGGTAGACCGCCTCGGCAATGGCTGTACCACGGGTGTTTCCATGTACGACCGTGCACAGACGATTTTGGCTCTGGCCGATCCCAACACACGTCCGTCGGATTTGGGACGTCCGGGGCATATCTGCCCACTCCGTGCGCGCAGCCGTGGTGTTCTGCGTCGGGCAGGACACACGGAAGCGGCTGTGGATTTGGCACGTCTATGCGGCATGCAACCGGCTGCAGCCCTCATAGAGATTATCAATGAGGACGGTACCATGGCACGTTTGCCACAGCTATGGGAGGTCTCCAAGCGTTTTGGACTGAAGATCATTGCCATCAAAGATCTGATAGCCTACCGCCTCAAACAAGAATCCATCGTAGAAAAGGGTGTAGAAGTGGATATGCCTACCGAATACGGACACTTCCGACTCATACCTTTCCGTCAAAAATCCAATGGACTGGAGCACATAGCTTTGTTCAAGGGGACGTGGGACGAAAATGAACCGATACTCGTTCGTATGCACTCATCTTGTGCCACTGGCGACATATTCGGCTCTATGCGTTGTGACTGTGGCGGCCAATTACTGCAAGCAATGGAGAAGATCGAGAAAGAAGGCAAGGGAGCTATCATCTATCTGAATCAGGAAGGCCGCGGTATCGGCCTGATGGAAAAGATGAAGGCTTATAAGCTACAGGAACAGGGTATGGATACGATAGACGCCAACCTCTGCCTCGGACACAAAGCCGATGAACGTGATTATGGCATAGGTGCCCAAATTCTGCGTCTTTTGGGCATCAAGAAAATGCGCTTGATGACAAACAACCCGGTCAAACGTATCGGACTGGAAGCTTTCGGCTTGGAGATCGTAGAAAATATCCCCCTGGAAACTGCCCCAAATCGCTACAACGAGTTCTATCTGCGCACCAAGAAAGAACGTATGGGGCACGAGCTGCACAACATCAAATAAGAAGCGATTCCGCCTCTTAACAGGTTCTTAAAAAGGCCGTCGGACGTTTGTCATACGTTCCGACGGCCTTTCTCTTTAATCGGCGAAAGGCGATGTGCATGCGGTTCCCTCCTCTTTATCCGTTATGAGACTGTTGCACAATAACCTCCCACCTCCTTATATCGATCAAGACAGACACAAGCATTGATTCGACGAAGAAAGGAAGTATTTCATGCAATCTCTTCAAAGCTCAAGTATACCTCTGATGGAAACTTGGGGAAATTTCTGTTTGCTTGGTAGCCATATCTTGAGGTTTGATCTTTCCCGAAGACACTAAGAATCAGCTCTGCGGCAAAAGAGTTCAATGAAACTCCCATGCAACAGTCTCCGTTATATGAGACCTTTGCACGGCGATTGGTGTGTATTTTGCCTGTTAATTCATTGTATAATAGGGAGTTATTTTGTATATTTGAGTAGTAAAAACAGCATAATATTCCTCCCATGGCATACCAATTCAAGAATACCGATGAGCATGTAACATTTGCAGACGCACTCCTTTCAAAGCGTTATCGCAAAGCACAAAACGACTTCCTCAATCAGGTTGACAGGCTTATCGATTGGCGTCCGATCAGGACGCTGATCAACAAGAAAAACACGAAGCGACAAAATGCCATCGGTGCCCCGGCTTATGACGTGATTCTCTTATTCAAGATGTTGCTTTTGGAGACATGGTACAACCTCAGTGATTGTGCTTTGGAGGAGCGCATCAATGATTCAATCACCTTTTCCCGATTCTTGGGACTGAAGATGGAAGAGGTATCTCCCGACCACAGCACCATCAGTCGATTTCGTTCGGCACTGACAGAGTTGGGTCTCATGGACAAACTATTGGCGCAGTTTAACAAACAACTTTCGCGCCATCACATTTCGGTCAGGGAAGGGGTGCTTGTCGATGCAAGCCTTGTGGAGACGCCACATAAACCCAACGGAAGCATTACGATTGAAGTCGCAGACGACAGAGAAGACAATCGGAGCGAGGAGGAAAAAGAGGCAGAGGAGGATTATCAAAAACAGGTTGTCCGTCAGCGTAAAGGGACGGATGAAGAAGCCCGTTGGGTTTACAAACAAAAGCGTTATCACTACGGATACAAAAAGCATTGTCTGACCAATGTTCAAGGCATTGTTCAAAAGGTGATAACGACAGCAGCGAACCGCAGTGACACGAAGGAGTTTATTCCGCTATTGCAGGGTGCAAACATACCTCAAGGCACAGCCGTCTTGGCGGACAAAGGATATGCTTGCGGGGAAAATCGTTCCTACCTGCAAACCCATCACCTTCAAGACGGCATCATGCACAAGGCACAACGCAACAGGGCATTGACCGAGGAAGAGAAGCAACGAAACAAAGCAATCGGTCCGATACGGAGCACCATCGAACGCACCTTTGGCAGTATTCGCCGGTGGTTTCATGGCGGACGATGTCGATACCGGGGACTTGCCAAGACCCATACTCAAAACGTTCTTGAAAGCATCGCCTTTAATTTATACAGAACCCCGGGGATAATTATGTCCTCATCCGTAGGATAAGGCATAACCACCCTTGAGGAGCTCGTACAAGTAGCTCCTCAAAGGGGGGATTTACAACTACTTTCACTCCTTACTGCCACCCCTTTCACTCGCTCCTTTTATGCCAAGAACTCCTCTTCCCTCCATCTCCTTATTTTTCAAAGGTCTCTATATGTTCAATGATGGAAAAATGTATCTTTGCTCACTATCCACATAACCTTGTGTTCATGATTCGCAAGCATTTCGGTATCATTTTGGGATTTCTTTCTCTTGTGTTTTCGGCAGGTGCTCAACAAGAGAAGCAGGTGTTTCATTTTCTGAACCTTCCGGCTACTGCACAGGCTTTGGCTGCCGGAGGCAAAGCTATCACCATCGTAGACGACAATCCCGGACTGGCTTTTGAGAATCCGGCTCTGCTCGGATATGAATCCGGTGGCCGCGCCTTTCTTTCCTATTTATATTATATGAGTGGTTCGCATATGGGCAATGCCTGTTATGCCTCGTCCGTCGGAGAACGTGGCATGTGGGGTGTTGGCATGCGTTTCCTGAACTACGGGTCTATGCAAGGATACGATCAGAATGCGATTGCCACCGGCTCTTTTAGTGCTTCGGATATAGCTGTACAAGGATTTTACAGTCATGAACTGAGCAACCACTTCCGCGGTGGAGTCAGCCTAAAAGCATTGTATTCTTCTATCGAGACGTATAGTTCCTTTGGCCTTGGTGTGGATGTCGGTATCAGTTATTACGACGATGACAAAGGATATTCCGCTTCCGCTCTGTTCAAGAACGTAGGGGCGCAACTGAAAGGCTATAATGAAGAACGGGAACCGTTCGATTGGGATTTCCAGCTCGGCTTTTCCCGCAGTTTTATCAATGCTCCGTTTCGCTTGCACATCACGTTGTTCAATCTGAATCCGCACTATTTCAAGCGTCTTGTACCACGTGATCTGTCCAAGATGCAAAAGTTCCTCCGACACTTCTCGATAGGAGCAGAATTTACTCCTTCTGAGAAGTTTTGGGTCGGGTTGGGATATACGCCACAGATTGCACAGGATTTCGAGGTGGAAGGCGGCAACAAATGGGGAGGTCTTTCGGCCGGCGTCGGTTTCACTTCAGGTGTAGTACGTGTAGGCGTATCTGCTGCCACCTATCATCCTGCAGCTCTTTCGTTCATGTGTTCGGTAGGTATCCGTTTGGACGATAAGAGCATCTTCTAATACACCATTAACTATCAGCTTACTTTCTTATGACTGATCCGATCATTATTGCCATCGATGGGCATAGCTCATGCGGGAAAAGTACCATGGCCAAGGATTTGGCTCGTGCCATCGGTTATATATATGTCGATACCGGTGCGATGTATCGTGCCGTAACGTTGTACTCCATTCGCCGGGGGCTGTGGAAGGACGGAGTTCTCGATACAGAGACTCTGCGGGACGAGATGTCCGATGTCCGGATTACTTTCCGGCTCAATGCGGAGACGGGACTGCCTGAGACTTACTTGAACGGAGAGAATGTAGAGCAGGATATTCGCAGCATGGAAGTCTCTGCCAAAGTCAGCCCGATCGCCACACTTGATTTTGTACGCGAAGCAATGGTGCGTGAGCAGCAAGCCATGGGTAAGAGCAAAGGCATAGTAATGGATGGCCGTGATATAGGTACTACGGTCTTCCCCGAAGCGGAAATGAAGATATTCGTGACGGCCCTGCCGCATGTGCGTGCACAGCGCCGCTTGGACGAATTGCGTGCCAAGGGTGATGCAACCACTACTTTCGACGACGTACTGGCCAATATAGAAGAGCGCGACAGGATCGACTCCACACGTGCCGTTTCACCTTTGAGACAGGCTGAGGATGCTTTAGTGCTGGACAATTCTCATATGACCATTCCGCAGCAGAAGGCATGGTTGCTGGAGCGTTTTCAGGAAGTGACCGGTTCATGATTCCAATAGAAATAGACAGCGGATCGGGATTTTGCTTCGGTGTGGTGAATGCTATTCGTCATGCCGAGAAGCAATTGGAGAAAAACTCCGATAAGCTGTACTGCCTGGGCGATATCGTACACAATACGCTGGAGGTCGAACGGTTAGGAAAGAAAGGATTGGAGACGATCGATTACGATGCTTTTTCCCGACTGCGTGGGGCAAAGATACTGTTGCGTGCCCATGGAGAACCTCCCGAAATCTATCGGATGGCAGGAGAAAACGGGGTGACGATCATAGATGCCACTTGTCCTGTTGTACTCCGCTTGCAAAACAAAATCAAATCACGATACGAAGCCACGCGCAGCCTCGGCGCACAAGTCGTCATCTATGGCAAAAGAGGGCATGCGGAAGTAAACGGTCTGGTCGGGCAGACCGAAGGAACGGCTATCGTCATAGAGAGCGAGGAGGAGCTGGACAAAATAGATTACACACGTCCTGTCATTCTCTTTTCCCAAACGACCAAGAGCCTGGAGGGATTCGGGCAGATCATCGACAGCATCAGCACACGTATGCAGCCGGGTGTAACTTTCGAGCATCACGATACCATCTGTCGCCAAGTGGCCAATCGAATCCCGCATATCGGAGCTTTCGCCACAGCACACGAACTGGTGTTCTTCGTAGCCGGAGAGAAAAGCTCCAACGGGAAGGTACTCT
This sequence comes from Porphyromonas gingivalis ATCC 33277, assembly GCF_000010505.1. Taxonomy (GTDB): domain Bacteria; phylum Bacteroidota; class Bacteroidia; order Bacteroidales; family Porphyromonadaceae; genus Porphyromonas; species Porphyromonas gingivalis. Next base: position 708,846 of record NC_010729.1, read on the forward strand.
TCGGGCATTGTCTGGCAGCCAATCCGCGCAGTATCTTTATTTCCTCCCCGGAGGTCATCGTGCCGGATATGCTGGTTCCTCTGCCGGCCAGCATAGGCATCTGCGGAGCCACCTCTACGCCCCGATGGCAGATGGAAGAGGTGGCATCGCACATCAAGGCTCTATTGTAAACTCGGCCGTCACCGGCAAGTGGTCGCTATATCCTCCTTTATAATGCATCCCCTGATAGGTGCGATTGGGTGCGATACGCGCCACATTGTACGGAGCGGAGTGTACCAAATAAGGCAGGACTACATTCTTGGCCGATCCGGTTCGGTAGCTGACCCGTGAATCCGGCTTCAGGAAATTGCCCGACACGATGATGTGATCCAACTGCTCCCATTTACCCTTATACAGAGTTGTCCCGGGAGGTATCTGAGAGAGAGGACAGCCCGAGAGGTTGTACAACTCCCCTGCTCCGGCTTTGCCGGCTTCGGGCAGAACCGTACCGGCCCGTAAGGTCTCGATCAGAGGGGATTCATCCGGATTGCTGTTCAGGTCTCCCATGATCAGAATGAAGGGATTGTGCCGGCGGCTTAGTATCTCATTGCATTTCGTTCTCAGCAGAGTGGCGGCATCGTGCCGATAGGCATCCGATTGGCGCACACCTCCTCTGCGAGAGGGGAAGTGGCAGACGAATACATCCAGCGTGTCGCCGCCGGCCAATCGCCCCTGTGCATGCAGGATATTCCTCGTTCGTCTGTTCCTCTCGCCGCGAAAATGTACTCTATACTCTTCTTTGTGATCCAGACTGAACAGCTCCGGTCGATAGAGCAGGGCTACGTCTATGCCGCGCTTGTCCGGGCTGTTCGTCATCACGTAGCGGTAGCTCTGTTTGCCGAGGGGAGTACGGCTCAGCAGGTTGTTCATGACCGTATCATTTTCCACCTCTACAAGAGCCACCAGTGCCGGCCAATCGGGGCCACCTACAGCCTTGATCACCGAAGCCACCTGCTTGAGCTTGCGGTTGTAGCGGCTCTGCGTCCACCTCAGTTTTCCCTCGGGGAGAAACTCACTGTCGTCCTTGCCGATATCGTCGTAACAGTCGAACAGGTTCTCGACATTGTAGGTCATTACTCGGAATGAAACCGGCTTCGGATGAGGGGCGAAACCTCCCGATACGACAGCGATACCGATGGAGGGAATGATAGCCTTCATGATCTTTTTCATCACCCCAAAGGTAGTGAGTCCTGTCCATTTATCCGGAGGTTTCGGTGGAGCCTTAGAGAGGCTTCGGAGAGCTAAGTGTTTGATAGATTGGCCAAAACGCTTATCTTTGCCGCTGTGGTTGCTTCTACAAACCCTTAGCGAAGGGTGGGCTATCACCTCGAAACCCTCCGAAACACGGGGGCTCAAGCTTGCCGGATCCGTCGCTCTGACGGGTGGTTGCTTGGGGATGTCTAACTATAACGGAATGGTATGAAATTAAAGAGGATACTTTCCGGCTCATTGGTCGCGGCAGCCTTGCTTTTGTCGGGTAGCTCGGCCACCTCTCCATCCGAAGCCATAGATGGCTTGGCAGTAGGGGCAGCGGTGCCGGAGGTAAAGTCTTTGGTCGTACAATCGGACGGCAGCTCAGAGGCTGCTTCGTACACGCTGATCCACTTCTGGGCGGCATACGATGGAGAGAGCAGGGCCGGTAATGTCCGATGGTCTCGTTATTTTGCCAAAAGACCCGACAGTCGGGTACGGTATGTAGGTGTTTCGATGGACAAAAACCTGTCGGTATTCACAAATACCTTGGCTTTCGACCAAATAGACTTGTCTGCCCAGCGACTGGTGGAAAATAGTAAACGCGATCAAATGCTCAACATCTATGGCTTGAAGATCCGTTTCCACAGTTACCTGGTGGACGCACATGGGATTATACGGGCAGTAGATCCGAATCCCGATCAACTGGAGACAATTCTCTAAGCCGGATCAGTCCGGCCTGTACAGACGAGGGTGCACCCACAGGGGGTGCACCCTCGTTCCGTTTCGAGGTGAATACATCAGTGCTGCCCTGCTTACCACTGCTGCCACCTTCTCCGGACGTATCCACAGCGGAGCCATCGGCTATCTCTCCCCAAAAAACTTCTTGAAAACACCTTCGAAAATTCAAAGAGACCACAAAAGGGTAGCTGTAAATACAATTACTCACTCAAAAATCATGCGCCAAAAAAGTTTTCAACAACGAAGACGAGTTTGGAACGATTCCAAATAAGCATCCGTGGAGAAGAAAAAAGCAAGGCAAAAGTGATGGGAAAATGGACTTTTACAGATCGAAATACCACTTAAAACAAGTGAGACAACGATCTGTATATAAAACATTTTCAATTTATATATAAATCGTTTTTGTTTTGTATATAAATCGTTTCCAATAAATATATAGATCGTAAATGATTTGTATATAAATCGCAGGCTCAAAAAAGCCTTTTCAGTAGCTGATATAAAAGAAGCACCCGCCGAGTTCTACGGAGAACTCCGACGGGTGCAGTCCGGATATGTATGTGGTGGGGCCTATGCCAAGATGCTATCTTACTGCATGTGATTTGAAGTAGATGTACGACTTTCCTCTACAATCTCGGATCGGATCGGGGGCTGTTGCTGTGCCGGAATATCCGAATAGGAGCCTGTTCGGGCTTGATGCCGGATGATCGGTCATGGTCGGTGGTTTATGGATGTGTGGCATACTAATATAATACTCTCTTTTTTCAGTTAATTGCTCGCTTCCAATACACGGGGAAATCCATTGTTCGGAGCAATGCTTTTCGGAAGGCAAAATTAGCCAAATCTTTTTTCTTCCACCAACGGCTATTGCACTTCAGGGTGTAAGCTGCATGATGCAATTTTTGGGGGAAATATTTGCATAATTTAAATTCATTTTCTACATTGTGGCCGAAAAACAACTGTATAGAAACCATCTTATGAAAAACGGCGAAAATCCACCAAGCACATTGGCGGCAGACTTGTAAATACAGAGTCACGTCGCACCTCTCCGTGAAAAATAATCAACTAAAATCATTTGAAGACAAATATGAAGATGAGAAAAACAATAATTTTCTACTTGTTGCTCGCCCTGTTTAGCTGTTCTTGGGCACAAGAAAGAGTCGATGAACGTGTGTACTCCGCCGGCACCAGTATCCTAACCGGGATTCTTGAAAAAGTGAAAGCACCGAATATGTATGGAGATCAAGAAGTATGGGGTATGGCTCGTGCAACCGAAGAGCACTACTTTGTGCTTCCTATTACGGATGACCTCACTCCCGTGCTCTTTCACAAACGCTTTACAAACGAACCCTACTTCGTCTCAGACGAAGGGATAACCGAGTTTTTCAAGTTTGCCCAAGAGGGTGATATGATTGAAGTAGAGGGTGTATTTGAGTTTATGGGTTTCGAGCTTTTGTACTATCGTTTTGTGCCGACAAGGATTACCTCCTATAATGCTCCCATTGAAGGTGTTGTGAGCAAGACGGGAAATCCTGCTTTTACAATCCCGATGCTCCCGGGGGTTTCTGATTGCATAGAAATCTCAAACAACCGCAAAGTCTTTCTGACCAATCAATTAGGGGTTGTAAACATCACTGACGGGATGGGACCTCCGATTATTGCCGGAGTCTCTGCTTCCTATGGATCTTCCGTCCGGGTGTATGGTCATGTCTCACAGCGGTGGGACATCATAGGCCATTGCTATTTGGATATCTACCCAACCAATTGCTATCCGCTCAGCACGAAACCCGTTGCAGGAGACGATGAGGTTTTCGTCAAACAACAAGGCAGGCAAATAGAGATCGATAGCAACAGTCCCATAGTCCAAGTGGTCGCCTACGATCTTGAGGGGAAAAGTGTTTTTCGCAAAAGAATGACCGAAAATGCTTATACCCTATCCTTTAGAGCACCCATGCTCGGCTTTATGACCATCATGATCGAAACGCAAAATTCGATTACCAACAAGAAACTTAACATTACACAGCGATGAAACGAATAATTTTATTGCTTAGCGCGCTTTGTCTCTATGCGGCACCTTATGTACAAGCGCAGAATGAAGGTTCAGATGCTTATTATCAACAAATGTTTGAACTAATCCGCTCCGACTTCGAACGGGATATGCTCTTGCCACAAGTGACCTCAGTAACACTTCCGTCCGGACCGCTCTCTGTGGTAAAGATTTCTATATGATTTTGGCTCTTAACTAAAAGTTTATGATGAAAAAAGCATTTGTTTTCGTACTACTGGTTTGCCTATTCTCCTCGTTCAGCAGTTCCGCCCAAACAACGACGAACAGTAGCCGGAGTTATTTTACAGGACGAATCGAGAAGGTGAGTTTGAACTTAGGGGTCCCCCCCGTAAGCACAGAGATTTGGGGAATGACCCATGATGCGAACGGTCTCCCTTTCGAAATACCTATCTCTTTCAGTCGTTTCATCCGTCGGGACGACGTAACCACAACCACAGAGTATTACATAGCGAATAACGAGGCGACCCTGAATGAGTGGTGCGACTATGCACAGTCTGGCGGCATCGTGAGGGTAGAAGGTCGTTTTTGGAAAATGACTTACAACATACCAACCTACAATGCAGTCTGCACCCGGATTACATTCGAAAATCAAGAAATAGAAGGAACGATCGTCTTGATACCCAAACCCAAAGTCTCGCTGCCTCATGTGTCGGAATCGGTGCCTTGCATCCGAACCGAAGCCGGGAGGGAATTTATCCTTTGCGAAGAAGACGACACCTTTGTGTCTCACGATGGTAACGAAGTAATGATAGGCGGTAAACCTTTCTTGCTCAATACCAACGTAAAGATTGTGGGGGACGTATCCCAAAAGTATGCCGTGGGCGTAGGAGAAATTCGATTCCTGCAGATTTGTGCCAAAACAGTATCACAACAAAAATGAACACAAGATGAAACAAACAATACTCGGCATACAGCTACCGCAATGGACAAGGATTTGGCTTTCATTTTTCATGATTGCAGGATGTACAGTAGCATTATCGGGGCAATCGCAATCGAGAGGATACGCAACGACCGGCATCTTAGAGCCTGTTATGTTGCCCGACACAGTCCCGGTCGATTATCACTCGGTCTGGGGGATGGTCTGTGATGCACAACTGAATGCCTTTGACAAGCCGATAGCCTTTAGGCCTCCGCATAGTATCCATTATTATCCTACAGCTTATTATGGGGGGTTAAGGGAGTTCTGTCCATACGCCAAGTTGGGCGATATGCTCATTACAGAAGGTCGTTTCCATGAATTCGATGCCTACTATGAACTGATGTGCACACGCATCACTCTCCCCAATCGAACTTTCGAGGGAGTGGTTACCGAGATCCCTATGCCGCAATTTACGTATCCGGAAGTGACAGCGACTATTGTTTGCGTAAAAGACGACAGCGGCTTCGAGATCGCAATCAAAGATGACGAAGGCAACTTTATCAGTAGTGAAAACGGAGAAGTAATGATAGCCGGAAACTCCTATCCCCTCCAAACGCGCGTCAGGGTAGAGGGAGACATTGTGCAGGATTATCAGCTGAAGTATCCCATTATCTTCTATAGCACGGTTGCCAAATCATGCCATACGACAGACAGCCAAACAGTTGTACCTTCGTCGGACGATATAAACGTCTACGTCCAAGGAACGACCATCGGCATCAAGGCAGAAAAACAGATCAAATCGGTCTATATTTATGATATGGCAGGACGGATGCTTTTTGCCACGAGTCAGACACAGGGCAGAGAATTTTGTATCGACTTAATGACGAAAGGCCATGTTCTCGTCACTGTTTTGTTCGCAGATAATACACAGACATCTAAGAACATCATCCTGTAAGATGGGTATCGTCAGCTGAAAAACTCTATCAAGAGATATCTTTGGAATCCGATTGACGCCGATGAGAACACTTTCGTCGGCGTCTTTCTTTGCCTGCAAATGCAACGCTCTTGCAGATGGAATGTGCAGAATCCGAACACTTGGATATCCATTCCGAAAAACAGCCTGTTTTACTACCTTTGTCCCCAATTACTCAGAAGAAGAAAATGCAGGACATCAGGAACATTGCCATCATTGCCCACGTAGACCACGGTAAAACCACGCTCGTGGACAAGATGCTCTTAGCCGGCAAGCTTTTCAGGGATGACAAGGCTGCCGAAGTGGATACTTTCCTCGATAGCAACGACTTGGAACGCGAACGCGGTATCACCATTCTTTCCAAAAACGTCAGTATTCGCTATAAGGGTTGTAAAATCAATATCATCGATACCCCGGGACACGCCGACTTCGGCGGTGAAGTGGAGCGCGTGCTCAATATGGCCGATGGATGCCTCCTGCTGGTGGATGCATTTGAGGGGCCGATGCCGCAGACTCGGTTTGTGCTGCAAAAAGCCATCGAGATGGGACTCAAACCCATCGTCGTCATCAACAAAGTAGACAAACTCAACTGCCGCCCGAGCGAAGTGCAGGATATGGTGTTCGACCTCATGTACAGCCTCGATGCTTCGGAAGATCAGCTCGATTTCCCCACCATATACGGCTCGGCCAAGCAGGGTTGGATGAGTACCGACTACAAACATCCCACACAGGACATTGCTCCGCTACTCGATGCCATCATCCGACATATCCCCGCTCCCGAACAGCCGGAGGGTGCCACGCAGATGCTCATTACATCGCTTGACTATACTTCCTATGTGGGGCGTATTGCCGTCGGGCGAGTACATCGCGGCACACTCCGCGAAGGGCAGGACATTATGCTCTGCAAGCGTGATGGCACGATGCAGAAGCAGCGAATCAAGGAGCTGAATACCTTCGAAGGCTTGGGACGAGCCAAAGCCGACCATGTGGATGCAGGAGATATATGCGCTATCATCGGTTTGGAAAGTTTCGAAATCGGAGAGACCATTGCCGATGCCAATGCTCCCGAAGCTCTTCAGGCTATTGCGATCGATGAGCCGACGATGAGTATGCTCTTTACCATCAACAACTCGCCGTTCTACGGCAAGGAGGGTAAGTATGTCACCAGCCGGCATATTCACGACCGTCTGATGCGAGAACTGGACAAGAATCTGGCTCTTCGTGTGGAGACCACCGATAACGCCGACAGCTGGCTCGTATTCGGGCGTGGCGTACTGCATCTTTCCGTTCTTATCGAGACCATGCGCCGCGAGGGGTACGAACTTCAAGTGGGGCAGCCCCAAGTGATCATCAAAGAGATAGACGGCGAGCGGTGCGAACCGATAGAGCTTCTTTCGATCAATCTGCCGGAAGAGTCCTCCAGTCGTATCATAGACATAGTGACCCGTCGCAAGGGAGAGATGGTGATGATGGAAAACAAGAACGACCGGGTGTTTATGGAGTTCCACATCCCTTCACGAGGGATCATCGGACTCAACAATGCCGTACTGACAGCATCGGCAGGAGAGGCCGTAATCGCGCACCGCTTCTTGGAATTCCAACCGTGGAAAGGGGAGATAGAGCGTCGCAACAACGGATCGATCATTGCGCTCGAAAGCGGAACGGCCTATGCCTATGCCCTGAATAATCTCCAAAGCCGTGGACGCTTCTTCATCTCTCCGCAGGAGGAGGTCTATGCCGGTCAGGTCGTGGGCGAGCACACGAAGGAGGGCGATCTCTGCGTCAACGTCTGCAAGAGCAAAAAGCTTACCAATATGCGTGCTTCCGGTAGCGATGATAAGGTGTCACTGGCTCCACCGGTGGTATTCAGCCTCGAAGATGCTTTGGAGTATATCAAGTATGACGAGTATGTGGAGGTGACGCCGAAAAGCATGCGCATGCGTAAAATTATCCTCGACGAGACAGAACGTAAACGACAAGGACGATAACAGAGGCAAAGTATTTGCAGATTTCATCTATCTATCGTATTTTGGTGCCCGAAATACGGAAAATCAAACAAAATGTTTCACTAACAAAAAAGATAAACGAACATGAAAAGATTATTACTCTCTGCTGCTATCCTAAGTAGTATGGCTTTGTTTAATGTCAATGCACAAGAGTTGAAAACCTCTGCTGACATGAAAGGTTCTTTTAAGAAGAATGTGGTGTTGGAGGTATTTACTGCCGAATGGTGCGGTTACTGTCCAGGTGGTAAAGAGCGCATTGCAAAAGCAATTGAAATGTTGGATGATGAATATAAGGAGCGTGTTTTTCAGACATTTGTTCATTATAATGATGGGATCTCAAAAAAATGGCCTCGTGTTGGCCAACTTTTCATTGCATTGGATCAAACATTGGGCATTCCGGGTTTTCCGACTTTTTCAGTTTGCCGTATGGAGAAAAAAGGTGAAAATCTTTCAATAGGTGCTCCAATAGCAATTAAAAATAAGATTATGAAAGGTTTTGGTGATGGTACAGCCCCTGCAGAGGTAAACCTTAAATTGACCAAAGGTGCAACACCGGAAGATGTATGTACAGCTACATTTACTGGTAAAGTCGATGCTGACCTCATAGGGAAACCTCTTATGTTGACTGCATATGTATTGAAAAACAATATGAAGCCTATTAATCCGCAAAATGGAGCTGGGGATGGATATCTCCACCAACATACTGTGTTAATGATTCTCTCCACAGATGTAAAAGGAGACGCTTTAAATATTGCAGCCGATGGAAGTTTTACCATCAAGAAAGAATTTAAGTTGGATGGCTTTGAAATTAAAGATACAGATGTTCTTGCTTTCGTACACCATCCAATGTCCAATGCGGAAAACCATTCTATTATCAATGCCGGGCAAGAAAGTCTTGATAAAGCAGAGCCTACAGCTACAGAACAAATTGTTGCTACCCCCTCTGTCAAAGCATATGTTCAGAATGGCAAAATTGTTGTAGAGGAAGAGTATTCCAAGATGGAAGTATTCAATGCAACTGGTCAACTTGTCAAAAATGAATCCCTTGTCCCCGGTGTCTATGTTGTCCGTATAACGGCAAACGGTGTAATGCATTTCCTTAAAGTCTTAGTTCCTTGATTTATTGAGCTAAGATTTAAACGAAAACTGCGTCTTCTTAATGTTTCATAAGAAGGCGCAGTTTCCTTTTTTCCTCATTCCATTCTCCGGGTGGTCGTCGAAGGGGACTGCCTGTCATCTTTCAAACGAGGAATATCAGCTCCCCTCACCTAACACGATGTCCACAAATCCATGTTCATAGCCTATTTGAGACCTTTGAAAAAAGAGAAGATTTCTTATATCTATAAAGGCACTAAAAATCAGTCGATTGACAATAAAATCTCCAAGAAAATACCATGCGACAGTCTCACTTATATAGATGCGGTCAATGGTCTGATATATCGAAGCTGTTGCGGACGGAGGATAGTACACATAGTTTTGCACCTGAAACAAACGTTCATACTAAACTAAAAACAAAAGCATTATGACTCCTATCCTGAACACCGTTTTCCCCGAGTTCAAACTCAATGCCTATCACAATGGCGAATTCAAAGTAATCACCAACGAAGACCTGAAAGGCAAGTGGTCTTTGGTCGTTTTCTATCCCGGTGACTTTACCTTTGTATGCCCGACGGAATTGGAAGACCTGGCCAATAAATATGAAGAATTCAAGCAACTTGGAGTAGAGGTTTACTCTTGCAGTTGCGATACCCACTTCGTACACAAGGCTTGGGCGGACGCTTCTCCTGCTATCAAGAAGGTACAGTATCCCATGTTGGCCGATCCCTCCGGTGCACTCACTCGCGATCTGGGTATCCTGATCGATGATGTTCATATGGCTTATCGTGGCTCTTTCGTGATCAACCCCGAAGGCATTATCAAAATCGTAGAGCTGAACGACAACAGCGTAGGCCGTGATGCAGAAGAGATCCTCCGTAAGATCAAGGCTGCACAATACGTAGCTGCTCACGATGGTCAGGTATGTCCGGCCAAGTGGCGTGAAGGTCAGCAGACACTGAAACCGAGCATTGATCTCGTTGGTAAGATCTAAGCAGTAAACCGAGGAGAGAGGGTGTGTCGGAATCGCAAAATGAGGCGATCACAACACACCCTCTTTCTTTAAGGCACGAAAGAGTTCTCCATACTGTTTCTCCGAATACAGTGAGATAATCGGAACTCTTGATTAAGATCCTTTTTAATCATTATCCTAACGACTATGCTTGATAAAGATACTCTTACCCAAGTGGGCTCTTACTTTGCCCAACTGAAAAAGTCCTATACATTACGACTCAATGCTCATACGTCTCATCCCTCCTACAACGAGGCGAAGGAAATGCTCGATGGGCTTGCATCCGTTTCGGATCATGTTCGTGCGGAATACAATGCGGCAGATGATTTTCGTATCGATCTGCTCGTAGACGGAGCGGATAGCGGGATCGGCTTCCGTGGTATTCCGGGTGGCCATGAATTTAGCTCACTGCTTCTTGCTATTCTCAACAATGACGGTATCGGAAGGAATATCCCCGATGGAGGAGTACAGGATAGAATCCGCCGTATCAATGGGCCGATAGAGCTGAAAACCTATGTATCCCTCTCTTGTACGAATTGTCCCGATGTGGTGCAGACCCTCAATATGATTGCCATTCTCAATCCGACTATCAACCACACCATGGTCGATGGTTCTTTCTTCCCGGACGAAGTGGAGTCGTTGGGTATCGCTTCCGTTCCGACGGTTATGGCCGGAGATGAAGTGATCCATGTGGGGCGTGGCGATATGGCTGCCTTGCTGAACAAGATAGAAGCCAAATATGGCTCTGTCCCTGCCGAGTCGGCAGATAAGACGCTGCGGCCTTTCGACCTCCTTGTCGTGGGTGGTGGCCCGGCCGGATCGGCTGCAGCCATCTATTCTGCTCGCAAGGGGCTGAAGGTAGCCATCATAGCCGAACGGGTAGGCGGCCAAGTAAACGAAACGGTCGGGATCGAGAACCTGATTTCCGTGCCTTACACCACAGGATCGGAACTTGCATCCAACCTCAATTCTCACATCAAGGCCAATACGATCTCCCTCTTCGAGGCCCGAACCGTGTCGTCCATCACACAACAAGAAGGTATATCCCGTGTGGAAGTGACTTCCGGAGAAGTCTTCACGGCTCCTTCTCTTATCATGGCTACGGGTGCTTCATGGCGCAAGCTCGGTGTACCCGGCGAGAAAGAATATACGGGTAATGGTGTAGCCTACTGCGCTCACTGCGATGGGCCTTTCTTCAAAGGCAAGCGTGTGGCCGTGGTCGGTGGAGGCAATTCCGGTCTGGAAGCTGCCATCGATTTGGCCGGTATATGCGAGCATGTCACTGTAGTAGAGTTTCTGGATGTACTCAGGGCTGATGAGGTGCTTCAAAAGAAAGCACGTGAAACGGCCAATATCGACATCCTCCTCAGTACTGCTACCAAAGAAATCATGGGCAACGGACAGAAAGTGGAGGGAATACTGCTTACCGATCGCAACACGGGAGAGGAAAAGCAAATCGCACTCAGTGGCGTATTCGTACAGATCGGTCTTGCCGCCAATACATCCCTTGTGAAAGATTTGGTGGAAACAAACAGCCGAGGCGAAGTACTCATCGATACTTCATGCCGTACCAATACGCCCGGCATATATGCTGCAGGTGACTGTACCACTGTGCCCTACAAACAGATAGTCATTGCCATGGGCGAAGGAGCCAAAGCTGCTCTTTCTGCTTTCGAGGATCGCATCCGTGGCTGATCCCGATCGGAGATCTGTATTATCATAGTAACTCTGCCCTAAGGAGAGGCTGCGTCGAGATTGTTTTTTTCGACACAGCCCCTTCCCTTTTTGTCCGGTGCTGCTCTTGCTGTCGGGATGTATAAATGTATAGAAGTATAGAAGCCCGACGGGATTTCATATATTTGTAGCTCGGTATTTTGAGCCGAGCTAAAGAAGACTAAAGATGATTGATAGAAAATATATACGCCTGGGAGAGGACGACGAGGATGATGGTTTCCCCGTATTCTTTCCGGTGCTTTCCGTTTGTGAAGAAGATGAGGATTTCAAGGTGAAAGAAGATCATATGCAGGAGGAGATGCCGATTTTGGCTCTCCGCAATATGATTCTCTTCCCCGGTGTGGCCATGCCTATCATGGTCGGACGAGAAAAATCGCTCAAGCTGATCCGCTACGTGGAGAAGAAGGGTGTCTATTTCGGTGCCGTTTCACAGCGCGATATGGATGTGGAGGAACCGGATCGTGCCGATTTGTATGATGTCGGGGTCGTGGCTGAAATCATCAGGGTGCTGGAGATGCCCGATGGTACTACCACGGCTATCGTACAAGGCCGCCAGCGATTTGCACTGCAGGAGATAACGGCTACGGAACCTTTTATGAAGGGTCGCGTGAAGCTGCTCCCAGACATTCTCCCCGGGAAGAACAAAGATCACGAGTTCGAAGCACTCGTCTCCACCATACAGGATATGAGTCTGAAGATGATGGAGCTGATGGTCGAGAGACCCCCTCGGGAGCTTATCCTCTCGATGAGACGGAACAAGAATCCGATGTATCAGATCAACTTTGCATCGGCCAATATATCCACGAGCATAGCCGTCAAGCAAGAATTGCTGGAAATCAGCAAGATGAAGGATCGTGGCTATCGTCTTCTCTACCTCTTGCACAAGGAGCTTCAGGTAATGGAACTGAAAGCTTCTATTCAGATGAAGACGCGCGAGGAGATGGACAAGCAGCAGAAAGAGTACTTCCTGCAGCAGCAAATCAAGACGATTCAGGAGGAACTGGGAGGCAATATAAACGACATCGAGGTGCAGGAGCTGCGTACCAAAGCTACTACGATGAAGTGGAGCAGCGAGGTGGCAGAGACTTTCGAGAAAGAACTCCGCAAGCTGGAACGGCTACATCCTCAATCGCCCGACTACTCCGTACAGATGCAGTATGTACAGACCATCATCAGTCTGCCATGGGGCGTATTCAGTAAAGATAATTTCAACCTGAAGCGTGCCCAATCCGTTTTGGATAGAGATCATTTCGGCCTTGAGAAAGTAAAAGAGAGAATCATAGAGCATCTGGCTGTCCTCAAGATGAAAGGCGATATGAAGTCGCCCATCATCTGTCTGTACGGCCCTCCGGGAGTGGGTAAGACCTCTCTTGGCAAGAGCATTGCCGAGAGCTTGGGTCGTAAATACGTACGCATTTCTTTAGGGGGCTTGCATGACGAAGCTGAGATTCGTGGACACCGACGTACCTACATCGGTGCTATGTGCGGACGGATCATTCAGAGTTTGCAGCGAGCAGGTACATCTAATCCCGTCTTTGTCCTCGACGAAATAGACAAGATCGACAGCGACTACAAGGGCGATCCTTCTTCTGCTTTGCTCGAAGTCCTTGATCCGGAGCAGAACAATGCTTTTCATGACAATTATCTGGATATAGACTTCGACCTCAGTCATGTCCTTTTTATCGCTACGGCCAACAGTTTGAGCAGTATCTCTCGTCCTCTTTTGGACAGAATGGAGCTGATCGATGTGAGCGGTTATATCATAGAAGAAAAAGTGGAGATCGCTGCCCGCCATCTGATTCCAAAGCAACTTGTGGAGCATGGATTCAGAAAGAACGACATCAAGTTCTCCAAAAAAACCATAGAAAAGCTGATCGACGACTACACCAGAGAGAGTGGAGTGCGTACGTTGGAGAAGCAGATCGCAGCTGTGATCCGTAAGATAACAAAGGAGGCCGCCATGAATGTGGTACATACTACCAAGGTGGAACCGTCCGACTTGGTTACTTTCTTGGGAGCGCCCCGCTATACGCGTGATCGATATCAAGGCAATGGCGATGCAGGCGTTGTGATCGGATTGGCTTGGACTTCGGTGGGAGGGGAGATCCTGTTCATCGAGACGAGTCTGCACCGCGGACGCGAACCGAAGCTCACGCTTACGGGTAATCTGGGCGATGTGATGAAAGAGTCGGCCGTAATAGCCTTGGATTATATTCGTGCCCATAGTGATGAGTTGGGCATCTCTCAGGAAATTTTCAATAATTGGCAGGTACACGTACATGTTCCCGAAGGTGCTATCCCGAAAGACGGTCCGAGTGCAGGTATTACGATGGTGACTTCGCTGGTGTCGGCTCTTACCCGTCGAAAAGTGCGGGCCGGTATTGCCATGACAGGAGAAATCACTCTAAGAGGAAAGGTGCTTCCTGTAGGTGGAATCAAGGAGAAGATATTGGCTGCCAAACGTTCCGGTATCACGGAAATAATCCTGTGCGAAGAGAATCGCAAGGACATAGAGGAGATAAACGATATCTATCTGAAGGGCTTGAAGTTCCACTATGTGTCCAACATTAACGAGGTGTTGAAAGAAGCTTTGCTCGAAGAGAAAGTCATCGATACCACCGATATATATTCCTTTGGCAAGAAGACCGAGGAGGAGAAAGCCGAAAAAGTGGAAAAAACGGAGAAGAAGCAAAGAAAGAAATGACTACAGCCAAGCCAAATACAGTAGAGCAGTTCGAGCACGTGATTGATATTTGTCGTGAGGTTTTTCAGAAAAAACTGCACGACTATGGAGCCTCGTGGCGAGTGATGCGTCCGTCGTCTCTGACCGATCAGCTTTATATCAAGGCCAACCGCATTCGAAATATTCAGATGAAAGGTTTGAGTAAGGTGGATGAAGGAGTGGAGTCTGAGTTTATAGGTGTTGTCAATTATGGAGTAATAGCTCTCATCCAATTGGAGCTGGGAGTAGCTGACACACCTAAGATGGAGACAGAGGAAGCTCTGCGCCTGTATGACCTCAAGATTCGTGAAGCCATGTCGCTGATGCTTGATAAGAATCATGACTATGGAGAGGCGTGGAGACAGATGCGTGTGTCATCCTTTGCCGACTTGATTCTGACTAAGGTATTTCGCACTAAAGAGATAGAAGATCTCGGAGGTGATACATATATATCCGAAGGGGTGGATGCCAACTACATGGATATGATCAACTATGCCATCTTCGCATTGATACAGTTGAACGGATGAAACGTTTCCTTGCTGAGCTTTCTCGAATCATATTAGGTCTGACCTTCGTTGTTTCGGGCTTTCTGAAGGCTATCGATCCGCAGGGAGGAGCGATCAAAATCAGTGAGTATTTTACTGTTTTTGCTTTGCCTAAGTCCGAGGGCTTATCCCTTATTCTTAGCATTTTGCTTTGCTGTAGTGAGTTCATCGTGGGAGCGTTTCTCTTGATGGGTATCTACAGACGCATGGCAGCTCGCTTCATCTTTCTCTTTATGGCTGTCATGACTCCGCTTACACTCTATTTGGCCATATTCAACCCGGTGGCCGACTGTGGATGTTTCGGGGAAGCTTTTCTATTGACTAATTGGCACACATTCTTCAAAAATGTGGTTCTCTTTGCGGCAGCAGCTTTCTTGCTGAAAAAACCTCGTCGAATACAAACGCTATATTCCGTCAATGGACGTTGGCTTCCGGCTATTCTGGCCGTCAGTGGTATCATAATCTTTACCATAGCAAATCAGATCTATTTGCCGATGGTAGATTTCAGACCTTTCAAGGTCGGTAAATCGCTGCGTGAGCTTACGCAGGTGCCTACCGGTGCTCCGGAAGACGTATATGAATATGTCTTTGTGTACGAAAAGAATGGCAAGCGACAGGAGTTCGATATGGATCATCTGCCTGATGACAGCTGGACATACGTAGATCGGCACGAGAAACTGATTAAAAAAGGCTATACACCTCCCGTCACTGACTTCCTTTTGCTTCGTGGGGGTGAAGATGTTACATCCGAAATCGTCAATAAAAAGGGGATTACTCTCTTGCTCCTTTCACCCGATTGGGAGAATGCAAGCGACGATAAGATGGACAATATAAGTGAGATGTATGATTATGCTCAGGAACATGCTTGGGACTTCTACGGTGTATCGGCTTCCACTTCGGATGATATTTCCACATGGCGATACAATACCGGTGCTGATTACCCGATGCTTTTCCTCGATGCTGTTACCGTTAAGACCATTACACGCGGCAATCCCTCTTTGGTTATTTTGCGGGATGGTGTAATCCGAGGCAAGGTTAGTGATGCGAATTTCCCCGGTGTGGGACAAGCCCAAGCTTTTTTCGATCGTTATATAGGCAATGAGCTTTATCAACCTTCTTATTGGGGGAGGTTGCTTGTATTGGCTTTGTGGGTTATTCTCCTTTTGTTCGGATGTATTCGCAAGGTCGTTTTTTGCATCGGGTCGCTTCGTAAAGGAGTCGAAACAGAACAAAGCGAAACAGAAAATAATAGCAAGGCATTGAAATATTGACAGATACTAATCCTGTAAAACCATTATCAGTATGAGAAAAAACATCGTAGCAGGCAACTGGAAAATGAACAAAACCCTCCAAGAGGGGCTTGCATTGGCAAAGGAGTTGGACGCAGCTTTGAAAGGGCGTACGATCAGCTGTGACGTGATTATCGGAACCCCATTCATCCATTTGGCAAGTATTGCGGCAGCCATCGATACCACACGTATCGGAGTTGCAGCTGAAAACTGTGCCGATAAGGAGTCGGGTGCATATACCGGAGAGGTCTCTGCTGCCATGGTGGCCAGTACCGGTGCTCGGTATGTGATTATAGGACATAGCGAACGCCGTGCTTACTATCATGAAACATCCCCAATCCTGATGGAGAAGGTGAAGTTGGCTTTGTCCAATGGTTTGACCCCCATTTTCTGTGTTGGCGAAGTCTTGGAAGAGCGCGAAGCAGGCAAGCACTTCGAGGTAGTCGCTCGTCAGGTGGAAGAAGCCCTGTTTACTTTGGATCAGACCGACTTTGCCAAATTGATCCTTGCTTACGAGCCTGTGTGGGCCATCGGTACGGGTAAGACGGCTACGGCAGACCAAGCTCAAGAGATGCATGCACATATTCGTAAGAGTATAGCCGCTAAATATGGAAAAGAGGTTGCGAACGGTTGTTCCATTCTCTATGGAGGCAGTTGCAATGCAGCCAATGCCAAAGAACTCTTTAGCCGTGCGGATGTAGATGGTGGGCTTATCGGAGGGGCTTCTCTCTCGGTAGACAAATTCTTGCCTATCATCGAAGCATTCTGAGATTGCTTATTGTTTCACACCCTTCCGGGCGAGTTTTATTTCAAAAGGAGAAACGAACGAGATGAAACCGATTTTCTTTTTTAGTCTCCTAATGCTTTCGTTGGTTTGCCATTCGTCATCGGAAGCTCAGGTTTCCACATCGGCGCATAGCAAAGCCCCGATCAGCATCTTCGAAGCTCTCAGTGCGGAGCACGAAGGAGAAGGCATCATCACCATCTATCAGCCTGCATCCGTAAAAGCTGCCGTGGGCAAGGTATCCGGACGTTTGGCCGGTTTGATCGAGGGCGAGAGCAATATCCGTTTGATCCAAGGCTATCGGATACAGGTATACAATGGCAATATGGCTGCCTCTAAGCGAGAAGCCAATCGACGAGCAGCTCAAATAACGCAGCTGCATCCGGAGATGCATTGCTATCTGACTTACCGAGCACCTTTTTGGCGGCTCCTTGTAGGAGATTTCAGCTCTCGTGAGGAAGCTGAAGAAGCTAAGCAACAACTCAAAAAATCATTCCCTTCATATGCACGGGAGATTTATGTCGTACGAGATAAGATTCGTCAAGGATACTGACAAATGACAGAAATAGAAAAAGAAGAAGCCTGCAGCCGCTTGCAACAGCATTACGCCCAAGTACTGTCGTTGCTCGGCGAAGACCCTAAGCGTGAAGGGCTGCTCAAAACTCCGCTACGTGTGGCTAAGGCCATGCAGTTTCTGACCAAAGGATATAACGAGGATCCTGAAGCCATCCTTCGCGCAGCGATGTTCGAAGAAGACTATCAGCAAATGGTCATCGTCAAGGACATCGATTTCTTTTCGATGTGTGAGCACCACATGTTGCCGTTCTTCGGTAAGGCCCATGTGGGCTATATCCCCAATCGGTATATAACCGGACTGAGCAAGTTGCCCCGAGTGGTCGATGTATTTGCCCGTCGTCTTCAGGTACAGGAACGGCTGACTACACAAATCAAGGAGTGCATCCAGAATACGCTGAACCCTCTCGGGGTGATCGTCGTTATCGAAGCACAGCACATGTGCATGCAGATGCGTGGAGTGGAGAAGCAAAACTCTCTGACTACGACCAGTGACTTTACAGGAGCTTTTGAGGAATCGACCACTCGCGAAGAGTTTCTCAATCTGATCGGTCGCAGGCGATAAGCCTATCTCTTTCGGAAGAGATTACGGACATCCTCCGTTTTTCTTGATCGTATTAACTTTTGAACAGGCCTTTTAGATTCTGCGAACAAAGTGCAGATTTAGAAGGCCTTTTCTTTTTAAGTCCGGCCGCTCTTTCTCCCTCTGTTGTTTCTTGGCTCTTTTATCCTAAATTTGAGTCGAACTGACGTTAAGTTGAGTATTGATGTCTCCGATTTGGGACGGGGCAATTATGTCGTCGATATGCAGTGCAAAGGCCATAGGAAAATCAGCCGGCTGATAACAAAAGAGTAAATCGCCATTCTCTCCCGAGGGGGAGGGCCGTCAATAGAAATAGAAGGGTGTATCACAACCCAATTTCGAGCTTAAGTCTCGTGGAATTGGAGTTGTCGATACACCCTTTTTATCTTTTCCTATACTCAATGGACTGTAGGGGGCAGTGCTTTTCCGCTATTGTGTGTAGGCTTCTCTCTTTCTCCTCCGATACCTTGAGATCGGGTGTTGTGTTTCGAGCTAATAAGGTGAGTTTATACGAGAGGATACTATGGTCTCATACGAGAGGATACTATGGTCTCCTATGAGAGGATACTATGGTCTTATACGAGAGGATACTATGGTCTCCTATGAGAGGATACTATGGTCTCATACGAGAGGATACTATGGTCTCCTATGAGAGGATACTATGGTCTCATATAAGAGGATATTATGGTCTCATACGAGAGGATACTATGGTCTCCTATGAGAGGATACTATGGTCTCATATAAGAGGATATTATGGTCTCATACGAGAGGATACTATGGTCTCATACGAGAGGATACTATGGTCTCATATAAGAGGATACTATGGTCTCATACGAGAGGATACTATGGTCTCATACGAGAGGATACTATGGTCTCATATGAGAGGATACTATGGTCTCATATAAGAGGATACTATGGTCTATTGATGGAAGATACTATCTGCTCTGTGGCGGATGGCAAGTTCGGGGGGTGGAATGTTCGGTGAGAGCCGTATATAGTTGCGGTTGGGGAGGTTTGGGATAAGGACTGTCATGGTACAAGCAGATGCAAGAAGGCCGCAGGTGAACACCGTATGATGGTGTGCCTGCGGCCTGTCTTGTAATTCGTGTCGTTAGAATAATAGAGGGAGACCTCTCAGAGAGAAAGCTGTATCGGCGTTGTGATACGGCTTGCCGGAAGTGGGAGAAGGATCAATAGCGATCTTCGTGACGGAAAGTACGGCGAGGAGCACGTTCGGGACGTTCCAATGCCTCTTTGACGATCAGCTTGCGACCTTGGAATTCCTGATCGAACAGCTCTTCGATGGCACGGCGTGCATCGTTCTCGTCTTCCATTTCGACGAAGCCGAATCCGCGTGAGCGGCCGGTCTCTCTGTCTGTGATTACTCTTGCGCTCGTTACGGCGCCATACTGTTGCAACAGACCTGTGAGGTCTTCTTCGCGAACCCGATAGTTCAGATTCCCTACGTAGATGTTCATACTCATCTTTGGTTTTTTAATGAAACAAGGTAAAAGAGAAATTGCCGAATTCGGTTAACGATCTGTGTGTCATATCTTCATATCCATACCAAAGAAATAAAGAAATCTACCGGTTCCTGCTAAACCATTCACTCTGCATTACTGCTTTCACTGGACGCAAAGGAAATCAAATAAACTGATTGGACAAGCGGACAGTATGCCTGAAATGACGAAAAAACAGCTATAAGGTACCGGCAAACGGCAGGTGCAGCGAAGTCAGTCGAATCGTTTGCGGCGGAGTTCGAAGTCGCGTCCCAGATACTTTTCCCTTACGACTTCGTTCGCAGCCAGCTCTTCGGCCGTGCCCTGATACAGCACTTTGCCCTCGAAAAGGAGGTAGGCGCGATCCGTGATGCTGAGCGTTTCGTGGACGTTGTGGTCGGTGATGAGGATGCCGATGTTTTTGTCCTTGAGTTTGGCCACAATGGCCTGAATGTCCTGTACGGCGATAGGATCGACACCGGCAAAGGGTTCGTCCAGCATGATGAAGCGAGGCGATATAGCCAGGCAGCGGGCTATCTCGGCACGGCGTCGCTCGCCGCCGGAGAGGCGGTCGCCAAGGTTTTTGCGTACTTTCTCAAGGTGAAATTCGGCTATCAGGCTTTCCAGCTTTTCGTGCTGATAGGTCTTGGGCAGTCCGGCCATTTCGAGGACGGAGAGGATGTTGTCCTCCACGGACATTTTGCGGAATATGGATGCCTCTTGTGCCAGATAGCCGATGCCGGCACGCGCTCGTTTGTAGACGGGGTATTGGGTGATGTCCTGATCATTGAGGAATATCCGTCCTTCGTTGGGGACGACCAGCCCCGTGGTCATATAGAAAGTCGTCGTCTTGCCGGCTCCGTTCGGTCCGAGCAACCCTACGATCTCTCCTTGCCGAACCTCTATCGATACGTGATTCACGACCGTACGGTTCCGGTAGCGTTTGACCAGATCTTCGGTGCGCAGCACCATGGTTGTATTTTCTTCCATTATGGGAGTAGTCTATGGTAAGTGTCCGTTGGCTCGTTTTCCGCCGTCGCAAGTGTCTTTATCTTACGGCTGCTCCCCACATGAGCTTACGCCTCAGGGTTTCGGCGAAGGAGTGCGGACGCAGACGGATCATTCGCAGCGTGTGAGGAGCTCGTTTGAGCAGGATGGAGGTATCGCAGGGCAGCGTTCTGGTTCGTCCGTCGAGCACCAAGAGGTAATTCCGACTGCGCGAATCCACTTCGAGGCGGATCGCCGTATCGTCCGGAACGACCAGCGGACGCATATTCAGCGAGTGGGGGGCGATGGGCGTAAGGACGAAGTTCCGACAGGCAGGCATGATGATAGGCCCGTTCCCGCTCAGCGAGTAGGCTGTGGAGCCGGAGGGCGTGGCCACTACGAGGCCGTCGGCATCGTAAGCCGCCAGATAGTCGTCGTTGAGGCAGGCATTCACCCGAATCATCGAACCGGTTTCACGCTTGAGTATGGCTGCTTCGTTCAGGGCGTAGGAGGGAGAGGAGCCGTTGTCTTCGGTCACTTCCAGCAGGGAACGGGTCTCGATGGTGAAGTCGCCGTCCAGCAGGCGTGTGATCAGCTCCGAAGCCTCGTGGCAATCGACATCGGTGAGGAAGCCCAGTCGGCCGGTATTTACGCCCAAGACAGGGATCTGCGAAACGCCGATTTGATGCGCCGTGCGCAGGAATGTACCGTCACCGCCCATACAGATCACGTAGTCGATATGCTCGGGCAGGGTGTCTATCACTCCGCAAATGGCCGGATGGAAGTCCAGATCCTGCTCAAGAAAGGAGAGGAATTTGCGCTCTATATAAAGAGGTGTGCCGGCTTCTTCCAGCTTCAGGATCAAAGCCTTGATGGAAGCTCCCTGTTCGCTCTTGTGACGGCTGCCGAATATGGCTATTTTCTTCATGAGTCTCTTTCTCTTCTCGTAGGGATCAGCAAATAAACGTTACATTTGCATGGTTCGCAAAATTAGTAATAATCAGAATGACAAGGCTAAGCGTAAACGTAAATAAGATAGCTACCCTCCGCAATGCACGCGGAGGCAATGTCCCCGATGTCCTCCGAGTGGCTCTCGACTGTGAGCGGTTCGGTGCACAGGGGATTACCGTCCATCCGCGTCCCGACGAACGCCATATCCGTCGGTCGGATGTGTACGACCTCAAAAAGGCACTGACCACAGAGTTCAACATAGAGGGCAATCCCGACGAGCGTTTCATCCGTCTGATCGAGGAAATCCGTCCCGAGCAGGTGACCATGGTACCCGATGCTCCCGATGTCCTGACCTCCAATGCCGGATGGGATGTAGCCCGAAACTACGACCATCTCTGCCGTCTGGTGGAGCAGTTCCATGCCTGGGGTATCAGGACTTCCATATTCATCGATACCGACTTGGACAATATCTCGTGGGCTGCCAAGACAGGTACAGACCGGATAGAGCTTTACACCGAGCCGTATGCAGCCGCCTATCATAAGGACATGGCTGCTGCCGTACAGCCCTATGTCAAGGCTTCGGCACACGCTCATTCGCTCGGTCTCGGTATCAATGCCGGACACGATTTGAATCTGGACAACCTCCGTTACTTTGCCGAACGACTGCCCTATTTGGACGAAGTTTCCATCGGCCATGCACTGATTGCCGATGCTCTCTATTTGGGACTGGAGGAGACTATCAGACAATATCGAGACCAACTTGCGTTATAAATAAAATTGAAACAGTAACAATCACATTGATAATCCAATGAATATTCCAAGCATTCCCTTTCTGCAAATTCCCGTTCAGTCGGCAGGGACTCCTATCGACTCCCTTGCTACCGTCAATACTCCCGTTACCACACCGACAGAAGCTACCCTGTCCATTATGGATCTGGCTCTCAAAGGCGGTTGGATCATGATCGTATTGGCTGCCCTTTCGCTCTTGGCCATCTACATATTCGTTCGCAAGGTGATGGAGATCAGGGCTGCCGGCAGAGAAGACAATTCGTTCATGGAGCGGATCAAGGATTATATCCACGAGGGTAAGATAGAATCGGCCATGCGTCTTTGTCAGGACAGGGCTACCCCTTCTGCCCGTATGATAGCCAAGGGGATCACCCGACTGGGACGACCGATGAACGACATACTGGTAGCCGTCGAGAATACCGGAAACATCGAAATTGGTAAGCTGGAAAAAGGACTGCCTATTATTGCTACCATTGCAGCCGGAGCACCTATGATCGGTTTCTTGGGTACCGTAACGGGTATGGTGCGTGCTTTCTTCGATATGGCCAATGCCGGTAACGGCGGGGTGGACGTAGCTCTCCTCTCGGGAGGTATATACGAAGCCTTGGTAACGACTGTAGGCGGTCTCGTTGTCGGTATCGTAACGCTTTTTGCCTACAACTATCTCGTAGCTCAGGTGGATAAGGTCGTCAATAAGATGGAAACCAAGACTCTTGAGTTTATGGATCTCCTTAACGAACCCATCAAAAAATGAGTCTGAAACGTAAAACCAAGGTCACAGAGGTTTTTAGCATGGCTTCTATGACCGACGTGATTTTCCTGCTGCTCATCTTCTTCATGGTGACCAGTACGCTCATCGTACCCAATGCGCTACGCGTATCTCTTCCCTCTGCCAATAAACAGCCTGCCCCCGAAGCTCCTTTGGCGCGGATCACCATTTCAGAAGATATGCGCTATTTCGCCGCTTTCGGTCAGGACAAAGGGCATGAGGTCGCTTTCGAGGAGATACTTCCCCTCTTGCTTCAGGAGCAAAGTCGCAATCCCGAAATGTACGTAGCCATATATGCCGATGAGAATGTCCCGTATCGTGAGATCGTGAAGGTGTTGAGTATGGCCGGGGAGAACAAGATGAAGGTGGTGTTGGCCACCAAAGCCCAAAGTAAAAAGTAAGTTCATGCAACAAGAGAAAGTCAAACGCAATGCCGTTGCCATAGCCGTATCGGTGGGGGCACATGTCGCACTGATCGCCCTCTTGTTCGTGCTGCATCTTCGTGCCGCTCCGCGCGAAGAACCGGAAGAACTGATACTCGTCAATTTCGGAATCACGGAGCTTTCGTCCGGAGCTTTCGAGCCGGCACCACAGGAAACGGCATCCAATCCCGATGTACAAACGGAACAAACTCCAACGCAAAAACAGCCCGTAGTCAAAAAGCAGCAGGCACCGGCCGAATCTGATCTGCGTCAGGACGTAGAGCCGGCACCTCACTTGGCCAAAGCCGAAAAGGCCCGTCAAGAGGCTGAAATGAAACGCAAGCGTGAAGCCGAAGAGGCTCGCAAACGGGCAGAGGCTGCGGCGGAAGCCGAGCGCAAGCGCAAGGCCGAAGCAGGCAAGGCCATCAATAATAATGTGGCTGGAGCATTCGGACGGGGCGCCGAGCAAGGCAATACGCAAGGTTCGGGCACGCAAGCCAATGGCAATCAGGGCAATCCCGGAGGTAGCGGTTCTTCGTACTCGCTTACCGGCCGTACTATCGTGGGCAATGGCGGCTATCCGGAAAAGCCTCGCTACAGCAAACCGATTCGAGGAACGGTACGAGTAAACATCGTAGTAAACAATGCCGGACGTGTGACCGATGCTTCCATCCGTCTGCGCGGTACCAATATCACGGATGCTGCCGCCCAGCGAGCAGCTATAGAAGCGGCCAAGACTACTCGCTTCAATGCCATAGCGGGTGGTGGAGATCAGGAGGGAGTGATCACCTATCATTTCGACATCAAGTAAAAAACATAAGGAATATGAAAAAGACAGCATTAGTATTTCTGGCTCCCGGTTTCGAAGAGACCGAAGCCGTAGGCACGCTCGATATTCTTCGTCGGGGAGGTGTAGTCGCCGAATTTGTTTCCATTACGGATTCGCTCTATGTAGAGGGAGCCAACGGGATCACCGTCAAAGCCGATCGCCTGATGACCGATTTGCCGGCAGTGGATGCTTTGGTTTTGCCGGGAGGACTCCCCGGAGCAGATAATCTGAACAGCTGTGAACCTCTTCGCCGGCTTCTAAGCGAGCATTATGCCGCGCAAAAGCTTGTGGCTGCTATCTGTGCTGCTCCTCTGGTATTCGGTGGTTTGGGTTTTGTCTGTGGCAGAAAAGCTACTTGCTATCCGGGCTTTGAATCCAAACTCGAAGGAGCCGATTATACGGGTGAAGCTGCCACACGTGACGGACATGTTATTACAGGCAAAGGCCCTGCCTGCGTCTTTGCATTTGCCATAGAAGTGGTTCGTTACCTCTGCGGTGATCAGGTAGCCGATGAGATCGCTACCGGTACACTCTTCAGATAATTCGAATATCCTATACCGCACAAAAAGAAAGTGTCCCGGACTGCAAGGTTCGGGACACTTTCTTTTTAGGCTCCTATGCTTCTCGAAGCACTCGCTCCTTTATCTTTTAGGAGGGTCGGGGGTAAACCGCAGTGCAGCCCAGTTGTTACGTGAGCGTGTTTCCGAAAGAGTCAGACCTAGTATTTCGGCACATTCTGTAAGGATCGGTATATCCTCCGTATAGAAACCGCTTAACAGCAGGGTGCCGCCATTACCGAGTCGGGATCTGTATGCAGACATATCGTTCAGCAGAATATTACGGTTGATGTTTGCGATAATCAGATCGAATATCGGACAGTCGGCAAGAAGAGATGCGTCACCTATACGAACATCAATATCCCGAATATCATTGAGAGCTGCATTCTCGCTCGTGTTGCGTATGCACCAGTCGTCTATGTCTATGGCTGTGACAGAAGAGGCTCCCAGCTTGCGAGCTAAGATGGCAAGGATTCCCGTACCGCAACCCATGTCCAGAACTCTCAAGCCTCGCAAATCCATATCGAGAAGATAGCTCATCATCAGCGAAGTGGTCTCATGGTGTCCTGTCCCAAAGGCCATTCGAGGAGAAATAATCAGTTCGAGCGGTATATCCGGATCGGTCGGATGGAAAGGTGCTCTTACGAGGCATTTGTCTTCGATCCGAATGGGGCGGAAGAAGTTCTTTTCCCACTGTTCGTTCCAGTTGATATCCGGTTGGATCTCGGATGAGTATTGCCACAGAAGCCCCGGCAGTGGAAACTGCTCCAATAGCGTAGGAATGTCGGATGCTATATCGGTGGAGACAGGGATATAAGCACGAAGGCAAGTCTCGTTTTGCTCGAAACTCTCGAATCCTATTTCGGCAAGTTCGGCACTAAGCAGGTCGTATGCCGTCTCCAAAGTCAGTTCATCCGGACGGTGTGTGAGTTCGAATGTGTATGCGATGTATTTCATTGCGAAGAGGGTAGAAGTTGGCTGTGTAGTTTGATACGTCTGTTGAGATAGGGCAGTCCACACACGATGGCCAAGCCTTTGAGCATGGATGAGAGGCTGATCGCCCACCATACGGATTCCGGTCCGAAGCCCATACCGATAAGCAGCAGAGCCAGCGGAATCCGCAGGAGGTTCCCCCCGATACTGATAACGGCCGGGAAAACCGTCCGTGCCGTCCCGTAGAACAGGCCTTGAGTGGCTATTTCCAGCATCATCAGTAGCTGGGAATAGCCACTGATGCGCAGATAAATACCTCCCGACAGATAGGCTTCTTTTTCCGGTACCACGAGTCGGAAGACTTCATTACCGAAGAAAACGAAAAGCACTGTGCCGAGAATACCGAAAATGGAGCAGTAGAGTAGGGTATAACGGTAGGCAGAAAATATACGTTTGCCCTGACGGGCAGCGTAATTATGAGCCACGAAAGTAGCCAGTGCCGTACTGAATCCTTGCGAAGTGTTCCAAGTGATGGCTTCCAGTTGTCCGCCTGTTGTCAGCGTTGCCACTCCGATATGTCCTCCTTGCTGCGAAGCCAGACGGCCAAGCATCATATTGATGATGGCGAAGAGGGAGTTGAGAGCAGCTACAGGCAGGCCGATACGCAAGATGCGACCGCTATGTATATTGTCCGGTCGGACGAAGAACGGGAAGCAATCCAACAGCTTATCCTGCCGTCTGAGCCTGTAAAAGAATAGAACGAATACGAATACCTGAGCGATCAGCGTGGCTATGGCCGCTCCGATCGTCCCCCATCCCAAACCGAATATCAGCAAGGGATCCAGAATCATATTGAGTACCAACCCCGTGCTACTGACCTTGAAGGGTATGGAGCTGAGTCCGGCTCCGTTGTAGATACCGCTGAATGCGGTGGCTGCAAAGGTGAAAGGCAGGCCGCATGCCACTATGCGCAGGTAGGTAAGAGCCAAAGCGTGTACATCGTCCTCCAAATGGTATATACCGAGGAAAAGGTGTGGGAAAAGGAAAAACAAAAGAGCGATGACGGAGGAGATCAGTAGGGACATCGAAACGTTGTGCGAAGCGTATCGTCGTGCTTCCTCGATGGCCCCCTTGCCGAGGCTGTGGCCTATCGTCACCTCACTGCCGGTCTTATTGATTGATGATATGGAACTGGAGAGCCACGTCAGTACCGCCACAATACCTACGGCTGCCACGGACTTGCTACCCAACCGGCCTAACCAGGCCATATCGGTAAAGCTATAGGCCATCTGCACGAAGGAAGTACCCATGATGGGCAGAGCCAGTCGGAGCAGACGTCCTTTTATTTCCCCTTCTGTGAGGTTTTGCAGTCGGATACTACCCATTCAGAGCCTTTGCTGCATTCCATCCTTGCGCTACCAAGGTAATCTCCGTTCCGTCTCGTGCCACGAGGAGGTGACCGTCGGCCTCTTCTGTAATATGGCCGATCAGGTGGATGCCCTCTATTCGCTGAATATCATCGAGACGGGTGAGAGGTACGGTAAACAACAATTCGTAGTCTTCACCCCCGTTCAGAGCGGCTGTGGAGAGATTCATATTGAACTCTTCCGCCATGGCTGCCGTCTGGTAGTCGATAGGCAATTTGTCGTCATATATACGGATGCCGACCTTTCCGGCATGCGCTATATGGAGGAGTTCGGACGATAGCCCGTCCGAAATGTCCATCATGGCAGTCGGTTTGATGCCGGCCGAGCGCAACTTCTCCACAATGTCTTTGCGCGCTTCCGGTTTCAGCTGTCTTTCGAGTATGTACTCATGACCGGCGAAATCCGGTGCAAAGTCTTTTTCTCCCTGATAGACCGCTTTCTCACGCTCCAGTAGCTGGAGTCCCATATAGGCTGCGCCGAGGTCTCCGCTCACGCAGATCAGATCGGTCGGTTTGGCTCCACTGCGATATACTATTTCCTCTTCTCGTGCCTCCCCGATGCAGGTCAGGCTCAGACACAATCCGGTGAGCGAAGCCGAAGTATCGCCTCCTACGAGGTCTACGCCGTAGACATCGCAGGCCGTGAGGATACCCTGATAGATCTGTTCGATATCCTCTACCGAGAATCGTGCCGATACACCTATGGAAACCGTCAGCTGCCGTGGTGTCCCGTTCATGGCATATATGTCGGAGAAGTTTACGATTGCACTCTTGTATCCCAAATGTTTGAGAGGGGTATAAGTGAGGTCGAAGTGGATTCCTTCGAGGAGCATATCGGTAGTGACAAGTGCTTTCATGCCTTCATCGAATGAGATGACGGCAGCATCGTCCCCTATGCCTTTGAGGGTACCGGGGTTTTTCAGCCGGACACAATCGGTGAGGTGCCGGATGAGTCCGAACTCACCCAGAGAAGATATTTCGGTACGTTTCATTACGCTTATTTTTTGTGTTGAATGACTCCCAGTAGCCTATCGACAAATACTTTTTCCTGATCGAACATCAGTTTTACTTCCACCGGCAGGTAATAAAATCTTTCCTGCATCTCTTGCGGAAAAGAAGATTGTCGTAGGGCCAGTCGCATGGCATCTTTCTCGGTACATACCACTATGGCATTGGCGTCTTTCCGATGCAGTTCGTGCCAATCTTGGATGAGCAAACAGACCTCTCTGTCGGTAAACTCATGATGATCCGGATAGATGCGATCCGTTCCGGAGGGGAATCGGGTGCGTATTTCTCGGAAGAACAGTTTCGGACTTGCTATTCCGGCGATAGCCAGCGCAGAGCGTACTTCTGCCGAAGGAGACTGATCGGAAAACAAAGGCTTCAGTCCTTGTCCGTACATGAATTTGGAGAAGAACAGCTTCTGATGCGGGTATAAGGCCAAGTCGCGTTTGGCTGCTCTAAGATCTATGGGAGCAAGATCATCGGGGCATTTGGTCAGGATTACCATATCGGCACGCTGTATAGAGCCGGCAGGTTCTCTCAGACGACCGGCCGGAAGCAGATAGTCTTTGGTCAGAATACGGTTGTAGTCTGTGAGTACTATGTTCAGGTCTGCTTTCACCTTACGGTGTTGGAAGCCATCGTCCAGAACGATGAGCTGTGGCCTTTGCTCTTCTGCCAGATCGCATAGATAGCCGATGGCTCTGCTCCGGTCAGCATCTACGATGACGGTCAGGTCCGGATATTTTCGTTTGATCTGACGAGGTTCGTCTCCTATATCCCATGCAGTCGATCCTTCGGTTGCAACGATCATCCCTTTGGTTTTCCGCTTATAGCCGCGACTAACCACCGCTATGCGATAGCGTGGATGCAGGAGCCGAATCAGGTATTCTACGTGGGGTGTCTTACCGGTGCCGCCGATGGTGATATTGCCTACACAGACGATAGGGATGTCGAAAGAGTTCGAAATCAGGACGTTCTTGTCGAAGAGGTAGTTGCGCAACCTCACGCCCACCCCGTAGAGGGCGGAAAGCGGTTTGAGCCACTTGTTGATACGAGGCGCATCCATCTCTTCGGCAATTACGGTTGTCTCATTTATCAGTACGGCATGAAGTAATAGGGGAGACGTGCCTGTATGCCCGAAGGACGGGTCGGCATGGAGCGGAGTTCGCGCAGAACTTCTATTTCCGGATCGGAGAGAATGATACTCAGGATGGCAGACTTCATATCCGCTGCTGATGAGGAGAGCAGCTCTTCGAAGAAGTTGCGCTTGGTCTTGCCATACTCTATGCTGTAGTTGCCACCGAGCTGAGCCAGCTTCGCAGCCCGTTTGATAGCTGTGTCCAAACCTCCAAGCTCATCCACCAAACCGAGTGCAAGAGCTTTGTCGCCGAGCCATACACGGCCTTGAGCGATGCTGTCGATCTGCGCCTTGGTGCGGTTGCGGCCTTCCGATACGCGAGTGAGGAAGAGGTCGTAGCCCTGCTCTATGTAGCGTTGGATGAGAGCACGATCTTCGACCGTCATCGGAGCGAAGGTGTTGCCCAAGTCTGCATACTTGGATGTCTGTACGACGTCCATATTCACTCCTATCTTCTTGGCTACGCCCGCGAAGTTCGGGAACATGCCGAATATGCCGATGGAGCCGGTCAGAGTCGTATGCTCTGCCACGATACTGTTGGCTGCGCAGGCTATGTAGTATCCGCCCGAGGCTGCTACGTCGCCCATGGAGACCACGATAGGCTTTTTGGCCTTGAGATCGGCTACCTGCTTCCATATCTGTTCGGAAGTGAAAGCACTACCTCCCGGAGAATTGACACGAAGTACTACGGCTTTGATATCATCGTCATCGGCTGCTGCCTTGATTTCTTTGGCGAGTTCTTGTGTGATGGAGCTACCGTCAGTGTCGAACGGCTTCTTTATTATTTCTTCCGTTATTTCACCTTCGGCAAAGAGAACGGCGATCCGACTGCCTTTCGTTTTGTTCATCGGGCCATTGGCCAGAACCTGAGAAAGCGAAACGAACCGAAGCTCATCTTTCTCTCCGCGTTGGGACATCTTTTTGAGTTCTTTCTCCACATCGGTACGGTAAGCCAGCTCATCCACGAGCTTCATCTCCACCGCTTTCTCAGCAAGACCGAACATTTCGCCTTTGTCGGCAAACATTTTCACGGAATCCATTGCCGTCTTGCGCGACTCTGCAATATCGGATGTGATCTTGTCCCAAAGCCCGTTTATGTATGTGGTGATTTGTTCGCGATTGGCATCGCTCATCCCGTTGAGCATGAATGGCTCTACGGCTGCCTTGTAGGTGCCTACCTTGAAGATCTCCATCTTCACGCCGAATTTGTCGAGGGCATCTTTGTAGAACATTGTTTGGGTCGCAATCCCGATAAGCCCCAACATTCCTTTCGGATTGAGGTAGAGTTTGTCTGCAATACTGGCGAGGTAGTAACCCTTTTGGGTGTATCTGTCGGCATAGGATACGACGAACTTGCCCGACATCTTGAAATCCTGCAACGCGCGACGCAATTCCTCTGCCGATGCCATACCGACGGAAAGGTTGTCCAGATCGAGGAAGATACCGGTTATGTTGGGATTATTTTTGGCTTGGCCGATGGCTTCGACTGCCTGTGAGAGCGATACGGACTCGTCTTTGCCTGTGAGCATGCTCCAGGGATTGGCCGATACGATCTCAGGGAAAGAAGAATTGTCTATATGTAGGATGGAGTTTGCTTCGATCTTCGGAATGGTTCCTCCCGTTGCCTTGGAGGCAATACCGGCTACGATGCCGAAAAAGATAAATAGAAAGATACAGAACAAGATGATTCCTGCCGTTATAACCCCGAGGATCGAGGCGAAAAACATTTTGAAAAATTCTTTCATTTCAGATTTGCTATTTGTTTCTGTGCTTTATTGTTTTTAATGTCACTATTGCAAAGGTAAGTATTTAATTTACAGTGTTGCACGGGTTTTGCTTGCCAACCTCTGTCATTTTCGGCATGCAGGAACAAAGAAAGAGTTACCTGCTAAAATATTCCGACTCATTTTCAAGCAGCCTTTTTCTTGATGATCGATTGTCCATTGTCGTAGAAAGAAGAACTTGAATGATCAAGTAGAGACGGCGATCGAATTTTGATTCTTGCTTTTGAATAAAGAAGATGAATAAAACCTGATTCATACAGGGGATGAAGTATTTCATCGCATTTCGTTTGATGAGTGTCGAGTTGAGAGAATTGATTTTACAGACCGAGACTTTTGCACAATAACCTCCCCCCTCATATCGATCAAGACAGATACATGCATTGATTTGACGAAGAAAGGAGAGCTTCATGCGATCTCTCTGCAAACCTCAAGTAATCTGAAAAACACTTAAGAATCAGCTCTGCGGCAAAAGACTTCAATGAAAGTCCTATAAAATAGTTGCAAACAGCTGATAGTTAGCGCATTGATGGGAGCAGAATCAGCTGACAATCGCGTCCTGCATCGTGCAGGGAGCAAGAATCAGCTGACAATCGCGTCCTGCATCGTGCAGGAAGCAAGAATCAGCTGACAATCGCGTCCTGCATCGTGCAGGAAGCAAGAATCAGCTGACAATCGCGTCCTGCATCGTGCAGGAAGCAAGAATCAGCTGACAATCGCGTCCTGCATCGTGCAGGGAGCAAGAATCAGCTGACAATCGCGTCCTGCATCGTGCAGGAAGCAAGAATCAGCTGACAATTGTGTCCTGCATCGTGCAGGAAGCAAGAATCAGCTGACAATCGCGTCCTGCATCGTGCAGGGAGCAAGAATCAGCTGACAATCGCGTCCTGCATCGTGCAGGGAGCAAGAATCAGCTGACAATCGCGTCCTGCATCGTGCAGGAAGCAAGAATCAGCTGACAATCGCGTCCTGCATCGTGCAGGAAGCAAGAATCAGCTGACAATCACGTCCTGCATCGTGCAGGAAGCAAGAATCAGTTGACAATCGCGTCCTGCATCGTGCAGGAAGCAAGAATCAGCTGACAATCGCGTCCTGCATCGTGCAGGAAGCAAGAAACAGCCGACAATCATTCCTTATTTCTCGCCTATCGGCACAAGCATTGATTTGACGAGGAAAGGAGTACTTCTCTAATGGAAACTTGATGAAATTTCTGTTTGCTTGCTGTGTCCATATACCGGAGGTTTGACCTTTCCCGAAGACACTAAGAATCTGCTCTGCAGCAAAAGAGCTCAATGAAAATCCCCTGCAACAGTCTCAGACCATAATTCGCTGATTTTACGAACGTGTTTCTTGAAAAAAACGCGCGACTTTTTTCCCGTTTTGGTTCGGAAATTTTTTGCTTCTCGCACCAAAATCAAATTTTTCTCGCGCCATGTTTTTCAGTGTGTGAAACAGCGATTTTCACGAGCGTAAAGGGCGATGTCAAGAGGAGTTCGGAAGGATGTACAAATCAGAAAGCGGATACCCGCTCTCGATATGAGAGGAATATCCGCTTTGCTCTGTGAGGATTATGCAGGGAGACCGGCTCCTTTTATATCTGCTCTCGGGAAAGAGAATTAGAAGTTGACCATAACCTTACCCATGATGTTACGTCCGGGCATGTGGTAGCCGTCTTTCTCCGTATAAAGCTCATCCAGGATGTTGTTCAAATTCACACCGAAGGTGAGATACTTGTTCATGTGGTAGTAAGCAGAGGCATTGAACACCATTGCTTGCGGATGACGGAGCAGTCCCTGAGCAGCCAATTCAGGCTCTTCTGCTGCAAGCAGTTGCTGGAGTTCGGGGCGAACTTCGGGGTAGTAAGCGTACCAGTTTTGCTCGATCCTGCGTCCCATGAAGCGACCGTTGAGCATCACTTCAAGTCCTTCTTTGCCACGATATTCGATACCGAAGGTGATGTTCTGCTTGCGAACGTAGTACATTTCGCTCCAAGGGGCATCGGTCTGGCTTTTCTTCATCTCGGAATTGAGCATGATCGTGGCATTCGCAAATGCGCGGAGAGAGAACTTGTTGGCAAAGAGGCTGCCGAAGTCATAAGACAAAAGGGCCTCGATACCGCTCATACGAGCCTTGTCGGCATTGATGTATGTGGTGATATTATTAGCATAGTCAGGGCTGGACAAGATCAGATCTTTGTGGTCGGTGTGGAAATAGGTTACGTCGGCATGGATCCCGCAGCGTGCATTGCTGTATCCGATACCGAAGTCCCAGGTCATGGACTTTTCGGGTTTCAGGTCAGGATTGCCTATGGTCGTGCCGAACGGGCCTACGTATTGGCCTGCTTTTTGGAAAGCATCGGGAGCAGTGAATGCACTACCGAATGTACCATGAGCTGTAAGGCCTTTCACAAACTCATATTTGATTCCGACATTCGGATTGATTACGTTATGAGTTTCCTGTTTGGCTTCATTGTTGAGATACTCGTTCGCTTTCAGGTCAAAGAACATGAAGTCGGCACGTGCACCGGCAGAGATCGATAGAGCATCGTTCAGCAGGTAGAAATTGGCCTGTCCGAACAAACCGATATTGTTAGTGGCATATCCGGGGTTGTATGGCTTTGTATTCACTCCTGCCTGCTCGAATCTTTCTGACTCCATCGTCATGTTTCGGCTGTCGACACCGAGTACGATGTTTTGTCCTCCAAAGGAAATTTTGTCCTGAAGCAGGGCACCATAGGTGTAGTAGTCGCTTTTGTAGTTGATGAAACCGGTGGGATCGGCATTGTTATAGTTCTCCGATTTCTCTATGTTGAAGTAGGGGGAGAATTGAAGCGTGTGGCAGCCTTGTTTGCCGAGCAGCTCGAAAGATGTCGAAGAACGATTCAGATTTTTCTTGGATTCTCCGTAAACGCCCCATATAGATCCTCCTACGGGAATCGCATCTCCGAGGAATACGTTCTGATACAGATTCAGCGACCATTCGGGCGTGAAGTCGATACCGAAACGCAGACGTCCCGTTGCTACAGTATAGTCGCTCCCCTTCATTTTCTTGTTTTTGGTAGCATTTACATCTACTATAGCTTCTTCCAGTTTGCTCAGGGATAGGAAATTGTTTGATCCGGTCTTATAGTCCTTGTTCTGCTTGTCCAAGCCCAGACTAAGATCGAATGAGAAAATATCCTCGAAGCGGCCGCCCAAGTTGAATGATCCGGCCATGGTCTGGTAGCTACCGCCGAAGAGAGAAACGTTGCCATGGATCTTGTCCTTGGATTTGTGGGTGATGATGTTCACCACACCGCCCATGGCATTGGTGCCGTAGATGGAAGAGAACGGGCCTTTGAGGATCTCGATTTGTTCGATGTTGCTCGTGTTGAGCGTAGAGATATTGTCCGTTCCCGCAGGGATGCCGTTTACCAATACGGTTACATACTTGCCGGAGGGCTTGAAACCGCGGATACCGATGTTCGAACTAAAGCCCGGGTATTGTATGACATCGAGCGAACTTTGCGTCTTGAGGATGTCGGTCATGTTGTTAAAGCCGGACTGCTTGATGTTGCGCGATGGGATGAGTTCCATCTTGGCCGGTATCTTTTTCAGAGGTACGGCCGTGCGTGTAGAATAGACCGTGACGGTCTGAAGATTGTGTACTCGTAGCGAATCTGTCGGGACATTGTCCGTCTTGGCAAAAGCCTGCGCTGAAATACCAATCGATAGTAGCGCGAAGAAAAACTTTTTCATAATTATTGATATGTTAAAGTGATGAATGAATAATTCTGTTGTGGAGTATTCTTGCAAGGGTATGGAGGCAGAGGGACAGCACTTGACGATATGCCGGCGCATCTTGTCCACATACAATGTCCTTTCTGTTTGCCTTCTCGGAGATACCTTCCTCCGAAAGTATCGTATGCAATATGTTTTCGGCTGTGCAGGTCATGCTCTTGTCCGAGATGATTTGCCAGCGGTTTTGGTCGCACAAATGAGCTATGGCAGCCACTGCGGCTACCAGACGGTTGTCTCGATCGATACCGCCGATTCCTGCTTCTACAACCTCTTTTTTCAGATGTGGATACAGCCGCAGGCATTCGGAGACGATCGCTTCTCTCGTTATTCCGTAGCGTTTGGTCTGCCATTCGATCGAAGCCTGACGTGTAGGGGTCATCTTTGTCTGTCGGGATAAGGCTTCCGTAATAGCCTCTTTCACGCTTTGGCCTATCATTTCGCCCAAAAGCACGTGTTTGCCACTATTCTGAAGCACTATCTCCGACTCCTTATTACAGATGGCTATCAGCGAATCCGTTCCTGAGCCGGTGGCCAAATCTTCGGAATACATGCTGTTTGCCATCAGTTCCTGTAGGGCTGCCGATTTCGCTTCGGTGGCGGTGACGAGGGCGCGTGTCAGTGTTCCTGCATCCAATGAGGCATCGATGAATAGGAATACGTTGATGGTACCCGGCTTAATCAGGTCGGTTTGGGTAAATTCGTTGTATGCTGCGGGTTCTCCTGCGCGTCCCCCATTTACATCTATGCCTGCCGTGGCAACCGCCATGACCGTTACTCCGTGGTATTGGCGGGAGGAGGTTGCCGTATTTTCGATCAGGGCAGCAGTACCCATGCCCGTTGTTTTGTCAAGAGGCAGACCCAATTCTTCCGCTAAGGCAGCGTAGTGTTCGGTCATGGTCTTTCCTCGCATCCCTACAGAGCGTTTGGCTATTACATCGGGATCCCTCCCGCAACTGTTGTTGAAGGCGTAGCGGAGGTCTTCTCGGTAGCCGCCGTTGAGATTGCAGGTGCTCACGACTCCTCTGCGTCCTGCGAAGCGAACGATCATACTTTCTTTCAAGTGGTAAAGAGGATCGCCCATAGGACTAAAAAACAGAGGCGTTTCTTTGTCGAAATCTATCGTAGGGTTTTGCATATAATTGTTTGTTTCACAAGCATTCATTCGTGGTGAGCGTGCAGCGTTTGTAGCAAGGAGCCGATGGAGTCGAAGCTTTTCGAGGAATCGCCCTCCTGCAGAATCCAGCAGCCCTCTCCCACGGTGATTTTGCGGTCGGAGGCATCTGCGGATTCCACATAACCATTCCGGTGCAAAGCGCTCAGTGTCCATTTGTAAGCAGCACCCTGTCCTTCTACAGAAACAGGTGTAGCCGTTTTATGTTTGACGGAGAAGGCTCCGCTGTCTATATTGAAGGAAAGAGTTTCGTTGCCGAATACTTTTTCAAAACAGTGGTTCAGTACCAAATCCTCCGGTGCCCCACGACAAATCTCCCCTTGGCTGTTCATCAGCCATACCGTGTCCGCCCATTGCAGGGCCAGATCCATTTCGTGGGTAGAAACGAGGATACTCTTGTTCGTTTTGCGTGCCAATTCGCGCAGCATGATGATCACCTCCAGACGGCTTGGCAGATCGAGGTGTGCCGTAGGTTCGTCAAGAAGCATCACGGGAGTCTGTTGGGCTAAAGCGCGGGCTATCATTACACGCTGTTTTTCTCCATCGCTTAGTTCCCCGTATTGGCGCGACTCGAATCCCATCAGTCGGCATGCTATGAGCGATTCATTCACAATCTCCTTGTCCTTTGCGGTCAGGCTACCCCGATAATTGACGTAGGGATAGCGTCCGATGACGACAATATCCCGAACAGTCAGATTCGTCGCTGCTATTTTGTCGGTCAGTACCAGACTGAGCATCTTGGCTTTCTCTCTCATGCGGAGACCGTGTATGTCGCGTCCTGCAATGGTGATATTCCCCGAAATAGGCGGCAGTAATCCTGCGATGGTGTGCATGAGCGTGGATTTGCCGCAGCCGTTCGGACCCATCAGCATTACCAGTTCGCCATTAAGCATGGAAAGGTCGATTAGCTTCGATACGATGCGCTCCGTTTTCTTGCTTCGGTATCCGGTAGATAGTCCCGTCAGGGTCACATTGTCGGTATGGATCATCGCCTGTTCAGTTGAAGATTAAACGCTTTTTGCGGTTGCGAGCGATCGTCATGATTACTACGGGAGCACCAATCATCGAGGTGATGGCGTTGATCGGCAGTACAAAGCCTTTGCCCGGTACCTGCGTGATCATGTCGCACACGAGCATCAGCAGAGCACCGCACAGCATGGTGCCGGGGAGCAGTATGCGGTAGTCCGAACTTTTGAGTAGGATGCGTGAGAAGTGAGGTACGGCTATCCCCAAAAAGGCAATAGGGCCTGTAAAAGCCGTAATCGTTCCGGTAATGATACTCGTGATGCCGATCAGAATAATTCGCTCTCGCTCCACGTGGATACCTACGCTACGAGCATAGTTCTCTCCTATGTTGAGCGCATTCATATACTTGGGCATCAGCATGGACAGGAAGAGACCGCCCGAAACGATGGGGATCATCAGGGATAGCTGTCGCCATGTCGTGCCGGCCACGCTGCCGAAAGACCAGATCAGATACCCTTTGAGCATTTCATTGTCGGAAAAGAACTGGAGAATGGATATAAACGAACTGGCCAAAAAGCCGACCATCACTCCGACGATCAGCACCGAGACCATATCTCTGAGCCACGCTGCTACAGCCGAGATGAGCAGAAGTACCAGCATGGAACCTATGCAGGCTGCCGTAGCTACGCCCCATGTGTCGGCCGTGCCGGAGTACAGACTGAGACCGGGTATGATGGTGAATGACATGATGTACAGGGCTACTCCAAGACCGGCTCCGCTATTGATCCCCAAAATAGAGGTGTCAGCCAGAGGATTGCGGAAGAGACTCTGCATTTGCAGACCTGCGATGGATATGCCGGCACCGGCAAAGAGAGCGGTCAGAGCCTTCGGCAGACGGAAATTGCGAATGACATAGTCATTGGTTGTTTGCATTTCCGATCCGTTGGTCAGAGCTTGCAGCACGTCGGCCGGCGATATATCCAGACTGCCCCATATGAGGTCGGCCACGAAAGCCACGGCAGTCAGTAAAAGAAGTGTGCCGAATATGAATGATGATCGCTTCATGGCCTCTTCAGTTCTATCCAGTATGAAGTCTTGTACTCGGGTAGCAGCTCCGGCCGAGTGATCTTGATGATGTCTTTGAGCAAAAGATCGGGACGATACAGCCCGCTCTCCCAGTAGTCATTGCCCCCATTCTCGTTCACGCGCTTGCGATCGATGTAAACCTTACCGGTTTGGGTGGCATCGAAATGTCGGTAGCGTTCGTTCAAAGCGAGAAATTCATCCATTGTCTTGATGTTTCCCATCATCGTACATATCCAAATTTCGGCATGACGATGGCGACTGAAAATATACTCGAAACTGCACGGCTGGCTACTGACTTTGCCGGCTGCATAGTCGAAAGATACTCGTGCATCTCTGAACATGGCTGTACTGTAGCTGTACTCTCCGGGCAGGTACCAAGTCCCATTATAGTCCTGCCCATACATGATGGCAATGGTATCGGTCTTTTCTGCCACCAATTTGCGAGCCTCCGCATACTCCGATTCTATCTGTTCGAAAACCTCATGAGCACGACGATTGCAGCCGAGAAGCATCGCCGTTAGCTTCATCCATTCGGCACGACCGAGTAGATCCCGCTCTTTCCATTCGTTGTATAAAACGGTGTTGATGCCCGAAGCGATCAGCTCTTCGTCCTTGTCCGATACGTGGAATAAATCCTGCAGGAGGATCTCCGGGCGGAGTCCGGCTATCTGCTCTATATTTTTGGTCATGCCCGTGCCGATCTCTTGTACATACCCTTTCTTTATGCGATTGCGGATGTCAGCATTGCAAATGTTTTTCAGGTTGATGCAACCCACCAGTTTGTCTGTCTGATCGAGTAGGGGGAGCGAGCCTATTTGCGTCGTGGACAGACAGGCTATAGTGCGTGCCGGTACGGGGATATAGAGGGCCTTGGGATGTCTTGCCACAGGACGCTTGCTGTCACGAGGATAAAGGATATAGACGGCCATCGTGTCGGGCTTGTCCGGATGGAATACATAGACGGTTTTGTAGCCGGTATGATTGACGGTCTGTATGCTTTTGGCATATTCGAATCTGACAGGGAAATTAAAATCGGCCGTATCTATCGACACCGTTTCCACTTCGGTGCCTTTCCCACGTGAAGAACCATTACAGGAGTATAAGGCAAAGGCGATAAACGCATAGAAGAGCCATTCGAACCTCTTAGGCATAGCTGAATCGTTAGACTGATCCGAGACGAACAAAACAGATTCGCAGACTATGCCGTACCCTTGCGGAAGCAAGTGCCCGACGTGAATCAATCCTCTTCGGCCCGAAAGAATTAATACCATAAGATGCCGGCCAAAATCTTTGGCAACATCTTTTAGATATGTGCGGCAGGTCTTCCGACTCGGCCTAAATCGCTACGCCTTCCCACATCGATATGCAGTGGCATCGTTCTGTAGCGACAGGTACGACCATACGGCTACGGGGATAGTTTTGGCTTTGCACCAAATTCTCTTTTAATCATTCGACTGACCTCTCGATAAATGAAGAGAGGCCATTTCATGAACCGCACATATCCGAACCGGCTTTCAGAGAGTAAGATATACGGTGAAGTATATGGCTTGTTGCTCAATGAAATCCAATCTGTTACAAATATACTGACAGACAGTGATTCTACC
Source organism: Porphyromonas gingivalis ATCC 33277 (assembly GCF_000010505.1). Classification (GTDB taxonomy): domain Bacteria; phylum Bacteroidota; class Bacteroidia; order Bacteroidales; family Porphyromonadaceae; genus Porphyromonas; species Porphyromonas gingivalis. Next base: position 748,749 of record NC_010729.1, read on the forward strand.
AAAGCATCCATTCCATATTTTCCGGCTGTGAGTGCAGCACAATGAACTAAGTCCTGTTAGAGGTCGAAGCCGGATATTGGAGCGGATTTTAGTAGTTTTGCGCTCCGTTAGAAATACTGAATATAAGGATGTTTCAGATCCAAGAAACGATCGTCAGCCCTGACCTCTTCGACAAGTATTTTGTCTGCGATTATGCTACGTGTCAGGGGATTTGCTGCGTGGAAGGAGAAAGCGGTGCTCCTCTCGAAGCGGGTGAAGCCGATTTGCTGCGCAAGTATCTCGATGCCGTGCGCGATATGCTTTCGCCCGAAGCCCTCGAAGTGATCGATAAGCAGGGCGTAAGCTATTTGGATGTGGAAGGAGACGAAGTCACCAGCATTGTAAACGGACGGGACTGCGTTTTCACCACGTACGACGAAAAAGGGAATTGCCTCTGCGCCTTCGAACGTGCATACCGTTTGGGTAAGATCGACTTCCCAAAACCGCTCAGTTGTCATTTATACCCCGTCCGTTTGACTCGTTACAGTAGCTTTACGGCCGTCAATTACCATCGTTGGGAGATTTGCCGGTGTGCGGAGGCTTTAGGTCGTCAGACGGGAACTCCTCTGTATAGATTCCTAAAAGAGCCTCTCATACGGGCATTCGGTAAGGAATGGTATAAAGAAATGGAAGAAATAGCCGCTCTATTGGAGCAAAATCCGCTGAAACGATAAGCCGACCAATAGGTAATAGGTCGAACGGAATATCGAGTATACAGTTCTAAAATTGATTGCAAAGAAAAAAGCAACGCTTTTTGGGGAGGAGAGTCCCCTTGGAGAGGAGGAAATGGGAGGAAGATCAAAAATCGAAATCTATTTTCAGCGGTTCATCCTCCTCCAAAATAGAATCGGAGGACTCTGCTAAACCCTCCACTCCCGTTGTCATATCGGAAAGACTCTGCTCCAATTCAGACAAACCGATCGCCTGTTCGCATCCGGATACTCCGCTCCTCTTTTCGAAAGACTGTAGCACGTCCAAAAAGGCTTCTGTGAATTTGGCAAAATCTTCACGATAGAGGAAAACCTTATGCCGCGTCATTGCAGAACCTTCTTCGGCACTGTTACTTTCCGTTATCACCAGATAGTCATTTCCTTTAGAATCGCGTTTGGCATCAATGTAGTAGAAACGTTTACCGGCTTTGACGCACCGCGAATAGAGAGCAAAAGGTAATTTGTCGGTCATCGATCCATTGATTATGAGGCTTCTGTACTATTTCAAAAAGCAGATTTTCTGCAGGAAGAGAGTCCTTTAGATTATCCGGGCCACCCTCCTGATATTCCTCTGACTTTTATCCTAATGGGATTTTGAATAAGGCGTGCATCTCGTCGAAACGGTGGAGGCTATCGGCTCCATAGGAGAGCATACTGCGCCTGACGTCTTCCAGCTTTTTCTGACGATGGAGTTTTGTCTTGGAGAAAAACTTATCGGCATAACAAACAATCTTCTCCTCAATACTCTGAGGGGTATAAATACCCGGAGGAAGTGCAATCTGTCTGGCTGCAATGTCTTCCGAAGTCAATCCTGAACCCGTATGGCGTTCGCAAACCAGTGCATGGCGCGGATAACCCTCTTTGCGCAGGATATTGGCTCCCATATATCCATGCAGGATATAGGGTTCTTTCCCAAAACAGGCAATACTCTCGGCATCGGTCAAGAATATGCCGATGTCGTGCAGCATGGCAGCTTCTTCGACGAAGAGACGATCCGCCTGAAGCTCGGGATGGATTTCGACGATACGAAGAGCCAAGGCCGCCACATCGCGACTATGCTCTACTAAAATATGGTATTGGTTGGTTCCCTCAGTGTAGTACTTATTGATGATGCTGATCGGATTCATCATTTAGGGAAAGAGAGTTAGACGGGAAGTGCCCGGAGCCGGGATCGAACCGGCACGAATTTGCATTCATTGGTGTTTGAGACCAACGCGTCTACCAATTCCGCCATCCGGGCAATTGTCTTTTCGAATACGGCGCAAAGGTAGAAAAATAATTCAATCCGCAAATACTTCTTGATAAAACGAGGTCTATGGGTCAAAAAGATGGAGCAGTATCGAAGAGAGAAAGTCTCTCTTCGATGCTGCCCCGATTGCTTTATTATCTTTTCTATCCGAAAAAAATTAGATCTCGAAGTCTATACACGCCCGACCGGCTTTATATGGAGCTATCAATTCTCGAACGACGGTCATATGAGCAGGATGCTCGGCATAGGCTTTGACATCGGCGAGGCTATTGAGGTCTGCTTCCAACATTAAGTCGTATTCTTCGGAAGGATTCATATTGAGGCAAACGCTCATGCTTCTCAGGGGTTCTATTACCTGTACAAGGGCTTCCAGAGCATCCTTGATGCGGTGCAGGTGTTTCATTTTGGCTTCTGCAGAGTCAAAACCTGCCAACTTGAACATAACGATATGTTTAATCATAGAGCGGGAAGCTATAATTTTTCCGTAAGCAATTCATCGTCTATATGCGAATCTTTATATCCGAGGAAATACAGGACCCCGTCAAGACCGACTGTGGAAAGGCTCTGCTGAGCTGTGGCCTTTACCTTCGGTTTCGCGTTGAATGCAATACCGAGACCCGCAAGTCCAATCATAGGTAGGTCATTGGCACCATCGCCTACGGCAACAGTCTGCATGAGGTCTATCTTCTCTACCTGAGCAATGAGCTTGAGCAGTTCGGCTTTGCGTCGTCCATCCACCACCTCACCGACATATCGGCCCGTGAGCTTACCGTCTTTTACTTCCAATTCATTGGCATAGACATAGTCGATTCCGAACTTCTTGGCTAGATAGTTGCCGAAGTACATGAATCCCCCCGAGAGGATAGCGATCTTGAAGCCTACCATCTTGAGGATCTTCATTAGCCGCTCCACACCTTCGGTAATAGGAAGACTTTCGGCAATCTCCTGCATCACAGATACATCAAGTCCTTTCAGCAGAGCCACTCGCTGGCGGAAGCTTTCGGTAAAGTCGATTTCGCCTCTCATGGCACTTTCAGTAATGGCTTTTACCCGATCGCCTACTCCGGCTCTGATAGCCAGTTCGTCTATGACCTCTGTCTGAATCAGGGTAGAGTCCATATCGAAGCAAATGAGACGACGCATGCGACGGAACATGCTCTCCCGCTGGAACGAAATATCCATATTGAGCTGAGAAGCCATTTCCATAAAGTTGCGCTGCAGCTTCTCTATATCCGTAGGAGTCCCACGCATGGAAAATTCTACACTCGCTTTGGGCGAGCGATCCGTTTCATTGAGCGGAATACGTCCCGTCAATCGTTTAATATCATCGATATTCAATCCTTGCTCAGCACTGGATCGGGCAATTCCTGCAATCATCTCAGCCGTGATCTTCCGAGCCACTACGGTGATGATGTATCGGTTTCGCCCCTGCATTCCCACCCATTCGCTATAGGCTTCTTCCGTGATGGGTTCGAATCTGACAGTCACATCCAACTCATAGCTTTTGAACAAAAGGTCTTTCAGGATCGATCCCGAATGACTTTCGTCTGTCTGGAAAAGTATTCCGAGCGAGAGGTTATTATGGATATCGGCTTGGCCGATATCCAGAATGAATGCGTTATGTTTAGCCAGAATGGCTGTTAATTCGGCAGTAACACCCGGCTTATCTACTCCGTGGATATTAGCCAAAATGAGTTTTCGTGTTGTACTCATAGATACGAGTGTTTTTGTCGGATGAATAATAGTGTGTGTTCGACCACCCTATCCGGCCTTATCTGAGCGATACTTTTGCACGTATGGTTTTGCTGTTTGCAGCAGTTATTTCTGCGATGTAAGTGCCTCTCGGAAGAGATGCAACTCCGATAATGGCCAAATCGCCTGTCAATTCGGTAGCTCTGATGAGCTTCCCGTTCATGTCGAATAGCGAAAGGCGAAGCAGTTGCGAACCTTCTATACGCAGAAAATCCGCGGCAGGACGAGGATAAATCTTGATCGATTCGTTCACGGCAACATCGGTCAGTGCATTGCCCTGCATATCGGTATAGAAGTAGTTGTAATCGCATACCTCTGACAAGCCTTCTCCGGAGTTATTGAAATACGTTTGCTTCGTACGCATATGCTTCATAAAATTGGGAAGAAGAGGACGGAAGAACTCCTCATGCGTGGGGAACAATACAGACGACAGAGGGATAGTGGTGTTGTATTCGAAGTTGTTGGCAAGGGCGAGGGTGCCGAATTCGTCTTGTTCCCAACGAATACAATTATGCTTATTGTCGTATGTATAACGGTGAGTAAACATTTCTACCCACTTGTTTTGAAGAGGAAGAAATACACTGTCACGAAGCAGTACAGCATCATTATTGGCATCAAACTCATATACCATTCTACCCGTTTCGATCAATTCGGCCGATGGGTTTTGTTGAGTCATGATATCTATTCTGGCAATCTTTCCATTCAGATAGTTAAGCGTATGGCTTTCAAAATAGCCATCGCTCATCTCTGTCGTAATCTCAAAAGGCATATCGCTACCACAGAGATAGTGATAGCTAACTTTCTTTATTGGCGTTTCGTCTGTCGGCGACTTGCGAAATTCTCGAAGGACCAGCTTAGAACCGTCGTATACATACTTCTCCGCTTGTTTTAATTCAAGGTTATTGTCAAAATAGCGCACCTGAACCAACCTGTCGTCTTCATAGAAAAGCGAATCGATGCTTGTAATTGCACCTCCTGTGGTCGTTTGTATTTTAGTGGGTATCGTTTCTTCTTTATAGAAGTAATCGAATATCTGACGAGAATCCGGGACACTGATCTTGTCCAGTCGATAACGGGCATTTCTTGTGATGCGAGTGTGTACATCCACTTGAGGGATTCGGGGTGACTGAGCAGACACGTTTCCTACGGCTACGAGTCCTGCTAAAAGGAGAAAGGGGAGTAATCGTTTCATTTGTTAGTTATAGTTTTTATTTTTTCCGAGCAAATATAATGATTCCACAAACAAACTCCTCTCGATTCGTTTGTGGATGCGAAGATTTCGTAAGACGACAGAGAGAAGAGTAAAAATAAAAAAGCCGTACTCGGTCTCTCGACCACGAGTACAGCCTCTTATTGATGAATGATTTTCTCTTTATCCTCTCAGGCAAACCGTTCGGAGAAGTCTCCAAATACCGGAGAGCAAAAGTCGCAGGACACGAAAGTATTAGCCTACGAATTCGTCAGAAACGGTCAGTTTGGCACGGCCTTTTGCACGGCGAGCGGCCAATACACGACGGCCATTTGCCGTTGCCATACGAGAGCGAAAGCCATGCTTGTTCAGTCTCTTACGGTTAGAGGGTTGATATGTTCTTTTCATTGCTCTTATATTGTTTTGTTAGTTATCTTTCTCTGCACTTCGGGGTGCAAATATAGAGACTTTAATTTGATTCGCCAAAGTCTTTCAGTTCATTATAGAGCAAATGAACGGGTAGTCCCATGACATTGTAGAACGAACCCTCCACTCGCTGAATGGCGATGTAGCCTATCCATTCCTGTATGCCGTACGAACCGGCTTTGTCATAGGGACGATAGCGTTCGAGGTAATAATCGATCTCCTCATCGCTCAGATGCGCAAAGGTTACCAGACTGGAACACGAGAAAGCCCTTGTCTCCCACCGGTGGCTAATGCACACACCGGTCACCACCTGATGCGTACGCCCGCTTAACGTACGTAGCATCCGAGCGGCCTCTTCCCTGTCTTGCGGTTTGCCGAGAATGGCACCATCAACGATAACTACCGTATCGGCCGTAATCAACAAAGTACTGTCCTGCATCATACCTTTCGATCGATAAGCCTCGGCTTTCATTCGAGCAAGATAGAGCGGCACCTTCTCCGGATCAAGACCGGCAGGATAATCTTCGGCGATGTCCGGCATGGCCTTTTGTTCGAATCGAATATCAAGACCGGAGAGGAGTTCTTTTCTTCGAGGTGATTGCGATCCGAGTACGATCTTGTATTTCTTCAGATTGTCCAGCATAAAACAACAAGATTTTTCGATCAAAGAGACTTCCGTCCGCTACCATCCGAATCCATTCCCCTGTGCCCAGCAGCCTTGTGCTTTCAGCGTTTGCTCGATGACATCGCGGACGACGCCCTCTCCTCCCCGGCAGTGCGATATGTATTTGGCCACCTGTTTGATCTCCGGCACTGCATCCGCCGGGGCAACGGGCAAAGCCACCCTCTGCATCACCGGCAGATCGGGTATATCGTCCCCTATATAAACTATCTCTTCGGCTTTCAACCCGGTCTCCCGCAGGAGGTGTTCGAGCTGCTCCACCTTGTTGGACGAACGCATATAGACATGTTTGATGCCGAGATATTCTGCCCGTTTGGCTATGGCCGGACTGTATCCGCCTGTGATGATGGCCAGCAAGAAGCCTTGCTTGACGGCATATTGCATGGCATAACCGTCTTTTACATTCATCGTTCGCATAGGCTGGCCTTCGGCATCCATAGCCGAAACGGTATGGCTGATCACTCCGTCCACATCGAAGACGAATCCCCGTATGGACTTCAGGTCGAATGGAATACTACTCATGAGATTAAAATGGGGTTTATTGTTCTTTCGGTCCGTACATCTTCCGAATGCTATCGCTAAGTATCCGATAGATCTCCTGCCAATCCGGATATGGGTTGAGCAGGCCGAGATGTTTTTGCAGAGTGTTTGTATCGTCTCTTTTGGCCGGTCCGGTCTGAGCTTCGGTGGCGGACATTTCCTGCACTTTGGCCGCAGTCTCTGCGATAAGAGGAGCCAGAGAGCGTGGCGGCAGACCATGTGCGGCCAGCATTTGCTCACTCAAGGCATAGAGATGATTCGTGAAATTGCAGGCAAAGACAGCAGCCAAGTGCAGATAGAGTCGCTGCTCCGATGTACAGCGGAGAACGTTCCTGCTAATAAGATGAGCGACGGATTCCAGTAGTCGTACCACGGATTCGTCGTTACCTTCTATATATATAGGTATGGAAGAATAGTCCACACGACGTTCGCGGCTGAATGTCTGAAGAGGATAGAAGACCCCGATCTGCCCATGATAAGGGCGAAGGGTATCCATCGGCATACTGCCAGCCGTATGTGCCCATATTCCCGATGTGGGCGGAAGGGTAGCAGCTACGGATTCGAGAGCATGGTCGCTCACTGCAAGGAGATAAAGATCTGCATCGCAGAGTAGCTCCTCTGTCCGATCGGTAGCGGTTGCTCCCGGCAGCATGGAAGCCAACCGTTCGGCATGCTCGGCATTCCTGCTCCATACCTGAACGGGCGGATTGCCGGCTTCGGACAAGGCCAGAGCCGTTTGGGTAGCCAGATTTCCACTGCCGACAAGCACTATGCGCACGAAAGTATCGGGCAGTCCTACAGGATCAATCATGCGACACACTCTCCCAATCGGGATATTCGCCTATAAAAACGTTCTCCCACTTCAATTCCGATGCAGGGCGCGGATCCCTGTGCTCGGCTTTGTGTCCGATAGCGATGATGCACAGGACTTCCAACTGATAGGGAATATTCAGCGTATTGCGCACATACTGAGTAGCCTCCTGCCCATTCGGTGTAAGCGATCCGAAGACCTGACACCAGCAACTGCCCAGCCCCAGATCCTCCGCCTGCAGTTGGATGTAGGTAGCGGCTATCGCAGCATCCTCGTGCCAACGCTCGGAAAACATGGGCGATCCCAGTACCACTACAGCCAAGGCAGCATCTGCCAAAAAACGGGAGCCATGCTGCTTCATCAGGCTTAGCACTTGCAGCTTATCACGGTCTTCCACCAGTATATACCGGGTCTGTTGCCTGTTCCTGCCGGACGGAGCGCGCAGTGCCGCTGTCATCAGAGCCTGCACGTCCTCGGGCAAAAGCTGCTCTTCGGAGAATTGTCGGATAGAGCGGCGATTTTCTATTAACTCTGCAAATGATTTCATATAGACAAAGATACACAAATAGCCCTCTTGGCTGTCTTTTCATCTACACGAGAAATAGCAGCAAGGCAGTATGCCGGTCTTCCTCCTGCAGTACGCCCGATCAAACCCGATGGACTCCACTCTTAAAAGGACTCGATCACAAACAAGAAAAAGTCCATTTATGATCCCCAAAAAATGTGGCGCGAGAAAATTTCACTTTTGGAGTCCTTTGAAAAAAATTATTGACAATCCCTCATTTTTTCAGAGGTCTATATCGGTTTTACTCGTCGCCGTTCGATTGTTTTCTTTCCGGCCGGGAAAAGTTTCCCCGACAGCCGACAAAAATAATTTTTCCGGCCGGAAAATCTATATCCAAAGGTTTCGGATATATATCCAAAGCCTTTGGATACATATACGAAAGCTTCGTTTATATATCCGAAACCTTTGAATAAAGAATTGGATTATGGCTTTTCAACTTTTCCGTACTGCAGAAAAAACTTTTTCCGGCCGGGAACGATTATTTCTTTTATTGCTGTGACCTGGCCGTGGATACTACCTCCTCCCACAAACGAGTGTTCCGGTAAAGTATCCGCCTCCGCAAAGGCATCAGTGCAGCACCGAATCCTTTCGCATCTGTGCATAAACCTGCCGGGCAAACACCCTTTCGAGTATGCATACAGAGGTGCAGGAATATGGTTTGTCGTTGCGGTGGGTTAGATTTATCTTTGCCGCAAAAGAAATCCTTATAAATATGGTGTACAAAGTTTTTTTGTCGCTCTGCATAGGTTTAGCCCTGAGTGCAAGCGCAGCTCTTCATGCCCAGAAAGCAGTATCCGGACATGCCTCCATCCAAGTAGAAACGCCTGCTCGCTCATCGGGGCAGAAGCACGTTTTGCAGTTAGTAACACCCAAACTGGAAACGGTGCGTATCGGGATCATCGGTCTCGGTATGCGTGGGCCGGGTGCAGTGGAACGATTCACCAAAATCCCCGGTACGCAGATCGTTGCGCTGTGCGATGTGCTCCCCGAACGTGTGGAAAAAACCCAAGAGATCCTCGTCAAGGCAGGACTACCCGAAGCGGCAGCATACTCCGGCAGTGAGGATACTTGGAAGAAACTATGCGAACGCAAGGACATCGACCTCGTATATATTGTCACAGACTGGAAAACCCACGCCGAAATGGGCGTATATGCGATGGAGCACGGCAAGCATGCCGCCATCGAAGTGCCGGCAGCCATGACGCTGGAAGAGATATGGAAGCTCATCGACACTTCGGAGCGCACACGTAAACACTGTATCCAACTCGAAAACTGCGTATACGACTTTTTCGAGCTGACCACGCTGAATATGGCTCATCAGGGTGTATTCGGCGAGATCCTGCATGCAGAAGGTGCCTATATCCACAACCTCGAAGACTTCTGGCCCTACTACTGGAACAATTGGCGTCTGGACTACAACCGCAAACATCGTGGCGACGTATATGCCACACATGGTATGGGGCCGGCATGCCAGTTGCTCGACATCCATCGCGGCGACCGCATGAAGACCATCGTAGCCATGGACACAAAAGCTGTGAACGGGCCTGCATACATCAAGAATAAGACCGGAGAGGTGGTGGCCGACTTCCAAAACGGCGACCAGACGACTTCGCTCATCCGCACGGAAAAGGGCAAGACCCTGCTCATCCAGCACAATGTAATGACACCCCGCCCCTATAGCCGCAAGTACCAAGCCGTAGGTACCGACGGATTTGCCGACAAGTATCCTCTAGAGATGTACTGCCTTCGCCCCGCGCAGGTGGACTCTGACATTGCACCCGATCACGAAAAGCTCAATGCTCACGGCCCCGTATCGGAGGAAGTGAAGAAGGCTTTGATGGAAAAATACAAACACCCCATCCATCGCGAGCTGGAAGAGACGGCGAAGAAAGTAGGAGGACACGGCGGCATGGATTACATCATGGATTACCGTCTCATCTATTGCCTCCGCAATGGCCTGCCCCTCGATATGGATGTGTACGATCTGGCCGAATGGTGTTGTCTGGCGGAGCTAAGCCGCATCTCCATCGAAAACGGCTCTGCCCCTGTAGCCATCCCCGATTTCACACGTGGCAATTGGGATAAAGTAAAGGGCTATCGACACGCAATGGCAGAGTAAGGACAATCGGAGTATGAGGAATTTCCTATTGACACTTGCGGTAACTTTGACTGCCGCAAGTGTCGTTTTCAGTGCAGAGGCACAGGTCACAGAGTCGGGGCTTCCATATTGGAAGGATATTCGTACGGTAAGCGTAAACAAAGAACCGGCGCGTTCGTCCTTTATGACCTATGCCGACCGAAGCGAAGCTCTCACCGGCAAGTATGAGAAGAGTTCGTACTACCGTCTTCTGAACGGCACGTGGCGATTCTTTTATGCCGAGAGCGAGGCACATCTGCCTGCCGGCATAACGGATAGCTCGGCAAATACAGAGGGATGGCACGACATCCAAGTCCCCGGCAACTGGGAGATACAGGGGCACGGTGTGGCCATCTATACCAATCACGGATACGAGTTTCAGCCTCGCAATCCGCAGCCGCCCAAACTGCCGGAAGCCAACCCCGTAGGTGTGTATCGGCGCGAGATAGAAGTACCCACGGACTGGATGGAGCGCGATATCTACCTCCATATAGCCGGAGCCAAGTCCGGACTCTATGTCTATATCAACGGACACGAAGCGGGCTACAGCGAAGACTCCAAGAATCCGGCCGAATTCCTCATCAATCCCTATGTCCATGCCGGAAAAAACACGCTCACGCTCAAGATCTATCGTTGGAGTACCGGCTCGTATCTGGAATGTCAGGACTTCTGGCGCATCAGTGGGATCGAACGCGATGTATTCCTCTATGCACAACCCAAGGCGGCAGTGAAGGATTTCAGCATCAAATCCACACTCGACGATAGCTACCGCAATGGTATATTCTCCCTGAAAGCCGACTTACGCAACCGCCGTGACGAAGCCTCCGAGCTATCTCTGACATACGAATTGCTCGATGCCGAAGGAAAGACCATCGCCACCGAAACCCGTTCGACTCTCATAGCTGCCGGCGGAGAGCATACCCTCTCTTTCGAAGCACAGCCGAGTGCGGTACATACATGGACGTCGGAGCATCCCTATCTCTATAAGCTCTTGATGACGGTACGAGAGAAAGGGAAAGTCACCGAGGTAATACCGTCCCGTGTGGGTTTCCGCAGGATCGAAATCAAACCGATAGAGGAAAAAGCGGCCAACGGTATGCCCTACGTATGCTTCTTTGTCAATGGACAGCCCATCAAGCTGAAAGGGGTGAATATGCACGAACATAATCCCGCCACCGGTCATTACGTGCCGGAAGAGCTGATGCGTCGGGATTTGGAGCTGATGAAGCAGCACAATCTGAATGCCGTCCGGCTGGCACACTACCCGCAAGATCGCCGTTTCTACGAGCTATGCGACGAATACGGACTCTACGTGTACGACGAGGCCAATATCGAAAGTCACGGCATGTACTACAACCTGCGCCGTGGGGGTACCTTGGGCAATAATCCGGAGTGGCTGAAGCCTCATATGGATCGTATAGCGAATATGTTCGAACGCAACAAAAACCATCCGTGCGTTACGATCTGGTCGCTCGGCAATGAAGCAGGCAACGGGTACAACTTCTATCAGGCCTATCTTTGGCTGAAAGAGGCCGATCGCGATCTGATGGCGCGCCCGGTGAACTACGAACGTGCCCAATGGGAGTGGAATACGGATATGTATGTACCCCAATATCCCGATGCGAAATGGTTGGAAGGTATTGGACGGGCCGGTAGCGACCGCCCTGTGATCCCTTCGGAATACGCTCACGCCATGGGCAATTCGACCGGCAACCTATGGGGGCAGTGGCAGGCTATCTACAAGTACCCCAATCTGCAAGGCGGCTTCATCTGGGACTGGGTGGATCAAGGTATCCTCCGTACAGATGATAAAGGAAAGTCCTATTGGGCTTATGGAGGAGACTTCGGAGTGGATGCACCGAGTGACGGCAACTTCCTTTGCAACGGACTGGTCAATCCCGACCGCACGCCTCACCCTGCCATGCAGGAGGTGAAGTATGTGCATCAAAACGTCGGCTTCGAAGCAGTGGATGCCGCCAAGGGACATTTCCGTATCACGAATCGGTTCTACTTCACCAACCTCAAGAAATACCGCCTGCGCTATACGGTTTCGGCTAATGGCAAAGCATTGCAAAGCAAGGTCATCGGCTTAGATCTCGATCCTCAGACTTCATCGGACATTATTGTACCCGTAGACAGGCTGAGGCCGACTGCCGGTCTGGAATACTTCGTTGACTTCAGCGTACAGACTCTACAGGCAGAGCCGCTGATTCCTATAGGGTATGAGATTGCTCACGATCAATTCCGACTTCCGATCGATGCAGAGAGAACTGCCTATCGTGCAACAGGCCCTACATTGCACACGAGCACGGAAGGAGATGAATTGAAGGTCGTTTCGTCGAAAGTCGATTTCGTTTTCAACAAAAAGAGCGGATTGGTTACCTCTTATCGGGTGGACGGTCGAGAGTTTTTCAAAGACAGATTCGGCATACAGCCCAATTTCTGGCGTGCTCCCACCGATAACGACTACGGCAATGGTGCTCCAAAACGCTTGCAGATATGGAAGGAATCGAGCCGTGATTTCCAAGTAGTCGAAGCAGGATTGTCCAACGAAGGGAATACCGTCCTACTCAAAGCTACCTATCTGCTTGCCGCCGGCAACCTCTACGGCTTGACCTATAAAATATATCCCGATGGTGTGGTGAATGTGAAGGTGCAATTCTCTTCGACAGATATGGAGACCGACGAATACGAATGGTCCGAAGCTGCCCGAACCGCTACATTCTCCCCCGGCAGAGAAGCTCTGCGCAAGGAAGCTTCTATCCTCGAAGTGCCTCGTATAGGTGTACGCTTCCGCCTTCCTGCGGACTTGAATGATTTGCGATACTTCGGAAGAGGGCCGGATGAGAACTATATCGACCGCAACTACGGGGCGACTGTCGGTCTGTACACCACTGCTGCCGATAAGATGTACTACAACTATGTGCGTCCGCAAGAGAACGGGCATCGTACCGATACGCGTTGGCTGATGCTGCACGGACGAGGCTTGGGCTTGGGCATAGTAGCCGACGAAACGATCGGCTTCAATGCTCTTCGGCAAGCTGTCGAGGACTTCGACTCAGAAGAAGCCAAGCACAGACCCTACCAGTGGAACAACTATTCACAGACCGAGATACAAAACCGAGATGAGAGCAAAGCTCGCAACGTCCTCCGTCGGCAGCATCATGTCAATGATGTGCCTGTGCGCGACTTCGTAGAGGTGTGCGTGGATATGAAACAACAAGGAGTAGGAGGATACGATAGCTGGTCGGCTCTTCCCGAACCTCAGCACCGCCTACCGTCCAATCGGGAATACAGTTGGAGCTTTACCCTTCTTCCGGTACGATCAGTCGGCCAAATGGCCACTGCCACCCGATACGCCTACTAAGCACAAGGCGATAGAAATGGCAAAGACCATGAGGTGCCAACGACACTCATATATCTTATACGGATAAAATACAGTATAACGCATGAAGCAACTGAATGAAATAGTAGCACATTTCCACACCGAGGGAAGCGTGGCAGAGATCGCACCCTTAGGTGCCGGTCTTATCAATGACACTTACAAGGTGGCAACAGCCGAAGCCGATGCACCTGACTACGTTTTGCAACGAATCAATCACACCATATTCAAAGATGTGGAAATGCTACAGGCCAATATTACGGCTGTAACGGCACACATCCGGCGCAAGCTGACCGAATCGGGAGCCGATGACATCGAACGGAAAGTGCTCACCCTCGTCACAAGCGATGGGGACAAGACATATTATTACGATGGAGAAAACTATTGGAGGATGATGGTTTTTATTCCCCGAGCACAAACCTTCGAGGCGGTAACACCCGAATATTCACGGTATGCGGGACAAGCATTCGGCAGCTTCCAAGCCATGCTGTCGGACTTACCGGACGAACTGGGCGAAACCATTCCCAACTTCCATAATATGGAGTTCAGGCTCGGCCAACTACACGATGCCTTAAAGACTGATCCGGTAGGACGCGCTGAGGAAGTTCGTTACTACATCGATGAAATAGAAAAGCGAGCAGAGGAAATGTGCAAGGCGGAACGTCTGCATCGTGAGGGAAAACTGCCCAAACGGGTATGCCACTGCGACACGAAGGTAAACAACATGCTTTTCGACGAAGACGGACATGTACTTTGCGTCATCGACCTCGACACCGTGATGCCGAACTTTATTTTCTCCGACTATGGCGACTTTCTCCGTACCGGAGCCAACACCGGCGAAGAGGACGACAAAGACCTTGACCATGTAAACTTCGACATGGAAATCTTCAAGGCCTTTACCGAAGGATACCTGAAGGGGGCAAGCTCTTTCCTCACCGACGTCGAAATAGAGAATCTCCCGTACGCCGCAGCACTATTTCCCTATATGCAGTGTGTGCGCTTCCTGACGGACTACATCAATGGCGATACGTATTATAAGATCAAGTACCCCGAACACAATCTGGTACGCACTCGTGCACAGTTCAGGCTGCTACAGAGTGTAGAGGACTGCATGCCACAGATGCAAGCTTTTATCGACCAATGTCTTAGGTATTAAGCTCTTGACGTTTACTAATGTCAGCTACAGACACACTTTCCTAAAGACAAGAAGACTCCACCGACTTTAGTGGCTCTTCGCACAATCCTTGCGGATACGATGAAGCAGGACTTAAAGTCGCTTAACGTTCAAGTTTTTTGATATAAAAGTTAATCATGAAAGATTATAAAAAAAAGCAGCAGGATAAACAAGCTGAACTTTGTCACATATGCTGTGGAGAAGAGACTGGTGGTAAGTATATCCTTTCTGATGTATGGAACAATATATTCCATGGCATTAGAGAAAAAGTAGAGGAAGCTGACAAATTCAAAGAAATTAAGTGGTGGAAAAGTAGAAAACCAACAGGCAATATGTGTTCCTCGCAGGTTGCATGTATCAATCACCTTTTTTCTTTTCGAGATAATCGAGATGCCGTATTGGCAATTCTCAATGCTCTGCCAAGCCACAAGGGAAAATTTGAAGATGTAGAGACCTATAATGGACATTACATTTCTTTTGAAGTGGAGAGCGACTATGCGCGTGAAAGAATGGGGGAAGATCCCCAGCATCCGACCCAGATAGACGCTCTCATTCTTGCAAAAGATACGGATGGCAAACGCTGGATTATCCCTATCGAATGGAAATACACTGAAAGCTATGGGCCAAAGTCTTTGTACAAAGAAGAGAGGGGCAATCGGTATAATGGATTCATATCCACGATAGGCTGCTTCAAGGAGGATAAAATAAAAGTAGAGGATCTTAAGAACTCTCTATTTTATATCAACCCATTTCATCAAATGATGAGACAAACCCTTTGGGCGAAACTTCTTACGAGTGATGAATGTACTGAGAAGGAACTAAAAGCAGAAGAATATCTACATGTATTCGTGGCTCCTAATGCGAATGAACGACTTTATAAGCCCGAAAGGAGAGATAAAACGCTTAACCGCTTGCACGACCTTGAACGATGGGAGAAAGAATATCTTGCTGACCCCTCACTATTTATCTGTATTGACCCCAAAGACCTTTTTGAGGAAGTTCTCGATCAATTAGGGGAGAGCGAGCTGAAAGAATATTTATCTAAGAGATATTGGTGTGATTAACAAACATAATACGATGTATCTTATTTGGCAAGATGCAGATTGTACTGTGCTTAACGTTCATATAAAAGCTATACTTTTGCCTTTGAAAAGACTGAAGTAACCGTTTCTTTCATGAAGACGGTGCAAGGGAATCCGGTGCAATTCCGGAGCTGAGCCCTCAGCTGTAATGCTTCGATGTCACTTCTCCTAACAAGAGGTGATGGGGTGGATAGTCAATCGCGATGGTCACTGTAGAAGGGCGTAGTCCCCTATGGGAAGGCCGACGAAGACCCGATAAGAAGCTAAGCCAGAAGACCTGCTTTAGTAGATTTGTTCTAATAGAACTCCAGGGATTGAGGAGTGTTTAGAAAAGGCGTATTCTGCCGATTCGTCATTGGGCTTTGCATATTTGATTAGGCAAGCAGGTCAATGTATCATCTTTCGGCGGTTTTCAAGATCCATCGGTTCGTTCCGATGGTCTCTTTCTTTGCAGCATCCTTGTCCCGCTCTTATGTGACATTTTTTAGTAACGATTATGCGGACAAAAACTATCTTTTTTGCGATTATCTCTTTTATTGCTCTATTGTCGTCTTCTCTGTCGGCTCAGAGCAAAGCCGTTTTAACCGGTAGTGTGTCGGATGCCGAAACCGGAGAGCCTCTTGCCGGTGCTCGAATCGAAGTCAAACACACCAACATAGTAGCCGGTGCCGATGCCGGCGGACATTTCGAGATCAAGAACCTGCCGGCAGGGCAGCATACTATTATATGTTCGTTGGGGGGGTATGGACAGAAAGAGGAGGTGGTTGCCATCGAAGCCGGACAGACCAAAATGATCTCTTTTGCATTGCGACTGCGAACGAACAACTTGGAGGAAGTCGTCGTTACCGGTACCGGTACACGTTACCGCTTGGTCGATGCTCCTGTGGCAACGGAAGTCCTTACCGCAAAGGACATAGCCTCTTTCTCGGCTCCTACTTCCGAGGCCTTATTGCAGGGGCTGAGTCCGTCTTTTGACTTCGGTCCCAATCTGATGGGCTCTTTCATGCAGCTGAACGGCCTTAGCAGTAAGTATATCCTCATCCTTATCGATGGTAAGCGTGTGTACGGCGATGTAGGTGGTCAGGCCGATTTGAGTCGTATTTCTCCTGATCAGATCGAACGGATCGAACTGGTGAAAGGTGCTTCGAGTTCGCTCTACGGATCCGATGCCATCGCCGGGGTAATCAATGTGATCACAAAAAAGAATACGAATCGACTGAGTGCATATACGTCACATCGCATATCGAAGTACAACGATCGGCAAACCAATACTTCGCTCGATATAAACATCGGTAAGTTCAGTAGCAATACCAACTATTTCTTCTACCATACGGATGGCTGGCAGAATAGTCCGTTCGAAATAAAAAAGAAAAAAGGATCCGGCGAACCGATCTTGGAAGAAACGTATAAGAAAACTTTTCGTGCACAGGAAAATCAGGGTGTAAGCCAATCGCTTTCCTATTATGCAACTAACAATCTTAGCTTCAGTGGAAATGTGCAGTACAATAAACGTCAGATCTTCACTCCGACCTTTTCCGAAAAGAAGGCCTATGACATGGATTATCGTGCTTTGACGGCTTCACTCGGTACGAACTATCTTTTCCCCAATGGTCTGCATACGCTTTCTTTCGATGCCGTCTACGATCGCTTCCGTTTCGGATATTTGTATCATGACAAGGACAGCAGTGAGAGCCTGATCAACAACCAAGGTCAGACCGAGCAACCCACATTCTTTCCGGGTCAGCTACGCAACAAAAACGATCAAATCCGATACACGGCAGAGGCTCGCGGTGTATTTACACTGCCTTATGCGCAGAAACTGACCGGCGGTTTGGAGTATTTCCGTGAGGAATTGATCTCTCCCTATAATTTGATTACCGACAAGGCAGATGCTTCCACGCTCTCTGCTTATGTACAAGATGAATGGAAACCGCTCGATTGGTTCAATATGACAGCCGGTTTCCGTCTGGTACACCATCAGGAGTTCGGTACACGAATGACGCCTAAGGTATCCATACTCGCCAAGTATGGGCCGCTGAACTTCCGCGCTACGTATGCGAACGGCTATAAGACTCCCACGCTGAAAGAGCTTTTTGCACGGAACGAACTCACCACTATGGGTTCGCACAATCTCTATCTCGGCAATGCGGATCTTAAGCCACAGATGTCGGATTATTATGCTTTGGGCTTGGAGTACAATAAAGGCCCTATCTCGTTCAGTGCAACGGTTTATGACAATGAACTTCGCAATCTGATCTCCTTTATTGATATACCGACCTCACCCGAGCACGAAGCTCAGGGAATCAAGAAAACCAAGCAGTATGCCAACAAAGGAAAAGCTCGCAGCCGCGGCCTTGATGTCCTATGTGATGCCTCTATCGGTTGGGGTATCAAGTTAGGAGCCGGATACAGCCTCGTGGAAGCTAAGAATCTCCAGACGGATGAGTGGCTGGAAGGAGCTGCCCGCCATCGTGCCAATGTGCACGCCGATTGGGCTCACTACTGGGGTCAGTATAGACTTGGCGTGAGCCTTTTCGGCCGTATTCAGAGCGAGCGTTACTACAAAGACGGCAATGCTCCGGACTATACCTTGTGGCGACTCGCCACATCGCATCGTTTCGCTCATTTCCGCCACATCATCCTGGATGGAACGCTCGGTATAGACAACCTGTTCGACTACGTGGATGATCGTCCTATGGGTGTCAATTATGCTACCGTAACGCCGGGACGTACTTTCTTTGCTCAAATAGCGATTCGATTCAATAACTAATGTCTCACAAATTAATTTAAGAACAGAGATGAAAAAACTGATTTTAGCGACTTTGGGACTTATGGCCATTGCCATGCTCTCATGTTCAAGCAACAACAAGGATTTGGAGAACAAAGGGGAGGCTACTCTTTTGGTAACGTTTGGTAGCTCCTATAAAGCTCCACGCGAAACCTATGCGAAGATTGAGAAGACTTTTGCCGCAGCTTATCCCGATCAAAGGATAAGCTGGACATACACGTCTTCTATTATCCGAAAGAAACTGGCTCAGCAGGGTATTTATATCGATGCTCCGGATGAGGCTTTGGAGAAATTGGCTCGTCTGGGTTATAAGAAGATCAATGTACAGAGTCTTCATGTGATTCCCGGCCGAGAATATGATGAGATGATCGACTTTGTCAATAAGTTTAAGGCAGCACATGGTGATATTACTGTGAAGGTAGGGGCTCCGCTTTTCGATACTGATGAAGATATGCGCGAGGTGGCAGAGATCTTGCACAAGCGTTTTCAGCAAACGATAGAGAAAGGTGAAGCTATTGTATTCATGGGACACGGCACCGAGCATGCTGCCAATGACAGGTATGCCCGTATCAATAAGATCATGAAGAACTATAGCAAGTTCATGATCGTCGGAACCGTTGAGTCCGATCCCTCTATCAATGATGTTATTGCCGAACTGAAAGAAACCGGTGCCACGGCCGTAACAATGATGCCGCTGATGAGTGTGGCAGGCGACCATGCTACGAATGATATGGCCGGAGATGAGGACGATAGCTGGAAGACGTTGCTGACCAATGCCGGCTACACTGTTTCTATAGACAAGCTGGACAATGGCAATTTCTCAGCTCTTGGAGATATAGAAGAGATCCGGAATATCTGGCTCAAGCATATGAAAGCCACCTCTGCTCGCTAAGGACGGGCGGATATGCAATGAGACAATCAAGCAATTAAGTTACGAGAGCACTTATCGAGAAGAAGGACTTGCCGATTTCTCGATGAGTGCTCTTTCTTTTTCCACCCAAGCAAATTGATGAGACGATATTCTGTCACTTTCTTTTTGTCGGCTATTCTCTTTCTGATAGGGGCCGGCTGCAATCGTACCCGTACCCAAGAGCAAAAGGCAACCTCCGCCATATCCTCCGACAGTCTGCATCCACAGTATGCAGAGGGTTTCCGTCTTGATGCTGGCGAAGGATGTTATCTTCTTTCCATCGAAGATCCGCAGCAGGAATCGCACAAGGAATATCGCTTCGCTTTGGTTCCGAAAGGGACATATCCGGTTATTCCTGAAGGATATACTGCCGTGACCATACCGGTAGAGAGGGTGGTGTGTATGACTACGCTCCAGCTTTCTAATTTTATTGCTCTGGATGCGCAGTCTCTGGTGGCAGGAATATCCAGTACCCGATATTTGAGGGATTCTGTCATGAAAGCACAGCTTCAAGACGGTCGTACGCAGAAAATAGGTATCGAGGGAAATTTCGATCGCGAGGTAGTCATGTCGTTGCAGCCGGATTTGATCCTGATTTCGCCTTTCAAGCGTGGGGGATACGATGTGTTGGAACAAGTATCCGTACCCTTGATACCCCATTTAGGCTATAAAGAGCTGACACCTCTCGGTCAGGCAGAGTGGGTGAAGCTTATCGGCCTTCTTACGGGACAGTACGATAAGGCTTGTCGTTTTTTTTCGGAGATAGAAACACGCTACCATACTTTGACCGGATATGCCGATGAAGTGACCGATCGGCCGATTGTCTTTAGCGGAGAGATGCGCGGAGGCAACTGGTACGCCGTAGGAGGAAAGAGCTATCTGGCACAGCAAATACGCGATGCCGGAGGAGAGTATTTCCTGAAAGACGATCAGCGATCCGGTGGTGTTTCCCTCGACTTCGAGACGGTCTACAGCCGATCCGATTCGGCTCGCTACTGGCGAATCCTCAACAGCTATCCCGGGGAGTTCGGTTACGAAGCTTTGAAAGCCGAAGACAGCCGATATGCCGATTTCAGGGCATTCAAGGAAAAAGGCGTGATATACTGCAACCTGAGGGAAACAGCCTTCTACGAACTCATGCCCATGCATCCCGATTGGGTGCTGGCCGATCTTATCGCTATCTTGCACCCCAGACTACTTCCCGACCACCAACCGCATTTCTATTATTTGCTCCAATGACATCCGTCAGCCACTTACGTACAATTTCTGTCGCAGGTATCCTGGCTGCGCTGGGAGGGGCTGTACTCATTCTCTTCGGGGTTAATCTCTTCCTCGGCTCGGTGGCTATTCCGATGAGCGAGATCTTCCGACATCTTTTTTCAGATCGTCCCGAAGGAGGAGAAGCACTCGTGCACTACAATATCCTGTGGAAATCCCGCCTGCCCGAAGCCCTTACGGCTGCTTTTGCCGGCGCAGGTTTATCCGTTAGTGGCTTGCAGATGCAGACCGTCTTTCGCAATCCTTTGGCCGGTCCGTCCGTTCTCGGCATCAGCTCCGGTGCCAGTTTGGGGGTTGCTTTGGTCGTTCTGCTGAGCGGCTCGCTGGGAGGAGTGGCATTGAGCAGCCTGGGTTATATGGGCGAGGTGGCCATGAATATAGCCGCTGCCGTAGGCTCACTGGCAGTAATGGGGCTGATCGTTTTTGTCAGCACCAAGGTGCGCAGCCACGTTACGCTGCTCATTATCGGCGTTATGATCGGATATGTAGCCACAGCCGTCATCGGGGTATTCAAGTTTTTCAGTATCGAAGAAGATATTCGGGCATACGTAATTTGGGGGTTGGGCAGCTTTTCCCGTGCCACGGATTCGCAACTGAGTTTCTTTGCCATTCTGATGTTGATCTTTATTCCGGCCGGTATGCTCCTTGTCAAGCAGTTGAATCTCTTATTGCTGGGAGAAAGCTACGCGCGCAATCTGGGACTGAATACTCGTCGGGCACGGCTGCTCGTGATCTCTTCCGCCGGTTTGCTCATCGCTGCCGTCACGGCCTATTGCGGTCCCATCGGCTTTTTGGGGATGGCTGTGCCACACTTGGCACGGGTTATCTTTCACACATCGGATCATCGGATCCTGATGCCTGCTACCTGTTTGATCGGAAGTGCTCTGGCTCTTTTCTGCAATATCATCGCTCGTATGCCGGGGTTTGAGGGGGCTTTGCCCGTCAATTCCGTAACGGCTTTGGTGGGAGCACCTATTATCGTCACCGTTTTGTTCCGGCGCAGACGCTTCAAGGAAGAAACCGACTGAGGCCAACAGCCTCCGCAATCCCTATCCGCAAACGTTATTATCAATGGAGAAGTCAATAGAGCTGAGCCGGCTTGCTATCGGATATCGAACCAAATCCGGAGACCGCATCGTGGCCTCCGGTCTGGAAGCTCATCTCCATGCCGGACAATTAACGGCTCTGCTCGGTGTGAATGGTGCCGGCAAGAGTACGCTCATGCGTACGATGGCAGGATTCATGAAGCCCTTATCGGGACAAATACATCTACTGGGGCGGTCATTGGACAGCTATAAAGAGATAGAAATAGCCAAACGTATAGGCGTAGTGCTGACCGATAATTGCCGGATCGCCGGAATGACGGCAGGCGAACTCGTCGCATTGGGGCGTAGCCCTTATACCGGATTCTGGGGCAGATTGCAGAAAGGAGACAGAAAGCTCGTGGCAGAAGCCGTAGAACGTGTGGGAATCGCTCCGCTGATCAATCGCGAACTAACTACGCTCAGCGATGGAGAGAGACAAAAAGTAGTCATCGCAAAAGCCCTGGCACAGCAGACACCGATCATCTTCCTCGACGAACCGACGGCTTTCCTCGATTATCCCAGCAAGATGGAACTGTTGCACCTCTTGCACAGCCTGGCCCATGATACCGGCAGGACTATCTTCCTCTCCACTCATGATCTGGATGCCATTTTGCCCATGGCCGATCACGTTTGGCTGCTGGACAAGGAGCGTTCTTTCCGTGAGGGCACGCCGGCATCTTTGGCCTCTGCGCTTGAAGATTATTTCGGCTATATCCATCCTTCTCCCACATTAGAGCCGGTGTAGTCGCTGGTGTATAATCCCGATAGCTTTGCTCCCCCAATCAAAGCTATCCGGACAGCCCGATCGTTCCCCTTCTCTTTCCTCTTTCAGTTATAATGAGCCGAAGTATAGCTCCTTTCGGTATAGGAATCCATGCCGTTTGACCTGCCGGCGCGTATGCGCCGACTTATACCATAAGAGCTGTGTCTGTAAAAGCGGAAAAGGAGTGTGCCAAATGCAGTGAACCCTGAAAGTTCGATACAAAACATTCAGGGTTCACTTCAAAACCGCTCGATCACGATCTTCACACACCCTCTCTTCTTATGCCCGAAGAGAATGAAGTATTCTCTTCTTCTCTCTTTCGAATGGGCAAGGGAAAGTCAGACGAAAAGGGGAAGGGACTTCCCTTTACCCTTTATTTTCCGGCTGCGTATCGGAGGGCAAACTCGCGTCCTGCATTCAGAGCCTTGAGGTTCATATCCACCACCTCTTGTCCTTTGCGGCTGAAAATAGCTTCGATACCGCCTGCCAGATAGTCGAAAGGAATCTCAATGAAGGGAGAAGCGGCTCCGAGCATCACGAAGTTGGATGCACGGACATTGCCTACCTCATCACGGGCGATGCTGTCCGCATCGATCAGAACGTGATGGGGAAGAGATTCGATCTTGGAGATAACTGACGTAGTCTCGGGATAGTTCGGAATGTTGATGAACGGAACCGTATTGGTCACTACATAACCGTCAGGTTTCAAATAAGGAAGATAGCGCAATGCTTCCATCGGCTCCACGGAGAGGATAAGATCCGCTCCCCCGATAGGGATCAGGTCAGAGTAAATGGGTGCATCCGACAAGCGCAGAAAAGACTGTACGTCACCACCTCGCTGGCTCATGCCATGGGTTTCGGCCTGCTTCAAATACAAATTGTTGGTCAGAGCAGCCGAACCGATAGCTGCTGCAATGGACAAAATGCCTTGGCCTCCGACACCGGCCAAAATAATATCTGTTTTCATTTCTTTATTTCCTCCTACTTCAATGGTTATTCCTTGGCCTTTGCACGTTTGGCAGCTTTGGCGTCGCGAGCATGCTTTTGGATGCAGACGCGACGGGGAATGATGACGGATACACCTTCATAGTTGATTTCTTCCCGGATGATGCTGCATAGTTCGTCATGATTCTTGGGTACCGGCAACAGCTCCTTGATGTGATCGGGATCTACTCCGATACCGCGACAGATGGCCTCTACCTTGCCGTATGCAGACGAATGCTGACCTCCGGTCATGGAGATGGATTCATTGTCCGAGATAATCACCGTAATGTTGCTATTCTCATTGATGGCATCGAGAAGACCCGTTATTCCGGAGTGAGTGAAAGTAGAGTCGCCGATTACAGACACAGCCGGGAACAAGCCGGCATCGGCAGCCCCTTTGGCCATCGTGATAGATGCACCCATATCCACGCAGGAATTGATGGCTTCATAAGGAGGCAAAGCACCAAGCGTATAACATCCGATATCGGAGAAGACACGTCCGTTGGGATATTCTGTAAGAACCTCGTTCAGCGCATCGTACACATCGCGGTGGCTACAGCCTTTGCACAGGGCGGGCGGACGTGCCGCAACGAGATCGGGGATAGGTTCTCCCTCCACGACCGGTATATTGAAGGCTTTTGCCACATGATCCGGATTCAACTCTCCATCACGGGGCAATGTGCCATCGAGACGACCTTTGATCCGCTCCAAACCGGGGAAGCCTTTTAGTAGCTGTTCTACCACGGGATAGCCTTCTTCCATGACTACGATGTCACCGCATTCGTTGAGCAATCGCTCCATCTGCTTGTGAGGGATAGGATACTGCGTTACTTTGAGAACGGGATAAGGCACCTGAGCCTTGAAAGCCTCCATCAGGTAGTTGTATGCGATACCGCATGCCACTATACCCTTGGACTTATCAGCGGCATCGATATATTCGGTATAGGGTGAGTTCTCGGACTCCCGTACGAAATCGGTCTGCTTGTCGAGGAGGATTCTGTATCTTTTCTTAGCAATACCGGGGAGCAATACATATTGGCGTTTGTCTTCCGGCAGGTGCAATTCGTTCTCTCCGATCGGCTCGGTCGGAACGACACCGGCACGAGAGTGAGCGAGACGAGTCGTAATACGCATCATGACGGGTGTACCCAAACGTTCGGATAGATCGAAGGCAAGGCGCGTCATGTCATAAGCTTCCTGTTGGTTGGATGGCTCCATCACAGGAATCATGGCAAACTGGCCATACACGCGAGAGTCTTGTTCATTTTGAGACGAGTGCATAGAGGGGTCGTCGGCAGCAACGATCACCATACCGCCATTCGCACCGGTGATGGCAGCATTCATAAAGCAGTCTGCTGCTACGTTCATCCCCACATGCTTCATACATACGAGAGCGCGCTTGCCTGCGTAGGACATGCCGAGAGCTGATTCCATAGCGGTTTTTTCGTTTGCCGCCCATTCCCGATGGACATTTCTTTCCTTAGCCATCCGAGAGTTTTGGATATGCTCGGTGATTTCCGTAGAGGGAGTACCGGGGTAGGCATATACGCCGGATATACCTGCATCCAAAGCAGCTTGGGCTATAGCTTCTACCCCCAACAACAATTGTTTTTGCATAATGATATTCCTTTTATAATGTGATAACTATGAATCTATGACCAAACAAATGCGACTATCGTTTGGCCTCTTTGTGATCAAACTTGTTTGAAAAAGTGTCCGCTGCCGGCCTGCGCTTTCGGCATGACCACCATATCGTTGATACAGATATTATCAGGCAGGTTCAGTACGGCCGCAATACACTCCGCTATGTCGTTCGCACAGAGAGGAGTGAAGCCCTTGTACACGGCATCGGCCTTGGCCTGATCATCATGGAAGCGCACCAGCGAGAACTCCGTCTCCACTGCTCCGGGACAAATCTGTGTGACTTTGATGCCATAAGGAAGCATATCTATACGCATCGCCTTCGAAAGAGCATCTACGGCATGCTTCGTGGCACAATAGACATTGCCGTTAGAGTAAACTTCCTTGCCGGCAATAGACCCGATATTGATGATATGGCCGGCACTACGGGCTATCATACCCGGGCTGATTGTGCGAGTTACGTAGAGGAGTCCTTTGATATTAGTATCTATCATACATTCCCAGTCTTCAATGTCACCGGACTGTATGGGGTCGAGTCCCGCTGCCAAGCCGGCATTATTCACGAGGACGGAAACGGCCTGCCAAGGATCAGGCAAATTGCCCAAATGGGCTTCTACTTCTTCGCGATTGCGGACATCGAAAGAGAGCGGGAGGATTTCGACAGGGTATTCAGCTCTTATTTCATCGGCTATGTTTTGCAAACGTTCGGAGCGTCGTCCCGTGATGATAAGGTTATAACCGAGCGATGCCAAGCGGCGAGCCGAAGCTGCACCGATGCCGGATGTGGCTCCGGTGATTAATGCGATAGGGTTCATTATTATTGGGTAAGGTTGTACCGAGATGTCGTATTCGGATTTCGTTTCCCCAAAAGTACAAAAAAGAGACCGTGTAACATGACTAACTTAAACTTCCTTTTTAGTCCGGATCAGTTTTGTCGGAAATACGAACCGCAAATGATCTGATTGTGGCGCGTGTTTTCTGAACGAAGTGGCGCGAGAACTTTTTCGTTGTGGCGCGAGAATTTTTCACTTCCCGAACCAAAATAAAAAAGTTTACGCACCACGTTTTATGGCGTGGCGTGTAAGAAGATTTTGGCGCGTAGGCCGATCCTGCATGAGATGCATCTCTACGCTTTAGGGGGGCCGGGTGAGTGGGGGCGGAATCTTTTTGCCGATTTGTTGGCCTGTTCTCTTTATCTTTGCGCTACAGGCGAGTAATAATCATACAAAGAATCATATAAAAATGGGTAAAGTCCTCATTATCGGGGCCGGCGGTGTAGGTACCGTTGTGGCCAAGAAGGTGGCTATGAACACCGATGTATTCACGGAGATCATGTTAGCCAGCCGCACGAGAAGCAAGTGCGACAAGATTGCGTCCGAAATCAAAAACATCCGGATCCAAACCGCTCAGGTCGATGCCGACAATGTGGAAGAACTGGTGGCTCTGTTCGAGAGTTTCAAACCGGAATTGGTGATCAACGTAGCACTTCCCTATCAGGATCTGACGATCATGGATGCCTGCCTGCGCTGTGGGGTGAACTATCTCGATACGGCCAACTACGAGCCTCTCGACGAAGCCAAGTATGAATACAGTTGGCAGTGGGCTTATCAGGATCGTTTTCGCAAGGCCGGCCTGACTGCTATCCTGGGTTGCGGCTTCGATCCGGGTGTGACGAGTGTATATACGGCTTATGCGGCCAAGCATCATTTCGATGAGATTCATTATCTCGATATTGTGGACTGCAATGGTGGCGACCACCACAAGGCGTTTGCCACGAACTTCAATCCCGAAATCAACATCCGTGAGATCACTCAGAAGGGTAAGTATTGGGAGAACGGCCGTTGGATAGAGACCGAACCGCAGGAAATACATAAGACGCTGGCCTATCCGAGTATCGGTGAGCGCGAGTCCTATCTCCTCTATCATGAGGAACTGGAATCACTCGTGAAGAATTTCCCGACGATCAAGCGCGCCCGTTTTTGGATGACGTTCGGACAGGAATATCTGACTCATCTTCGCGTGATGCAGAATATCGGTATGACGCGCATCGACCCGATCATGTACAATGGCGTGGAGATCGTCCCCATCCAATTCCTCAAAGCCGTGCTGCCCAACCCGGGAGACCTCGGTGAGAACTATACGGGCGAGACGAGTATCGGCTGTCGCATCCGTGGGATCCGCGATGGTAAGGAGCATACCTATTATATCTGGAACAACTGCAGCCACGAGGTCGCCTACAAAGAGACGGGAACGCAGGGTGTAAGCTATACGACGGGTGTCCCTGCCACAGTAGGAGCCATGATGTTCATGAAGGGTATCTGGCGCAAGCCCGGTGTCTTCAATGTGGAGGAGTTCGATCCCGATCCGTTCCTCGAAGAGGTAGCCAAGCAGGGTCTTCCTTGGCACGAGAAGCACGACATCGACTTGGAGCTCTAACCCTCTGTAAAGAAGAAGAAAGAAAGGCATAGAGCTATGGTACTTTTGATCGTGGATCCGCAGGTGGATTTCGTAAGCGGTTCGTTGGCTGTCGAAGGTGCACCGAAAGCCATGAAGGCTTTGGCTGAATATATGGCTGCACATCGGAAGGAGATAAAGTCTATCGTCGTGACGATGGATCAGCATCCGGCCGATCATTGCAGCTTCGTGGCACAGGGCGGACAGTGGCCGTCGCATTGTGTCCGCTATACGGTGGGAGCCGCTATCGAACCATGCATTGCGGAGGCTCTGGCTGCTTGTTCGGCCGAGGGTATCCCTGTCGAAATGATAGAGAAGGCTACTACGCAGGAGCGCGATGCTTACAGTGCCTTCGAGACGGAAGTACCCGATTCGTTGCGCTCGGCCGAACGTATAGTCATGGCCGGAATAGCGGGCGATTACTGCGTGCGTCAGAGCGTGCTCGATCTGGAGCGTCATGGTCTCGGCGAGCGCATCGAACTTCTCAAGGAGGGAATTGCCTATATAGCGGAAGAGGAAAACCGGCCATAAAACGCTTCCTTGCTCTTTCTCCCTCGCGGAGGAAGCCTTTCCTTTCAGAGGATATACTGTCCAATAATTAGACGCCGATGTCTAATTATTGGACAGCTCCTTTTTAGGGGTAATGGTGTAAAGCGTTTGTTTACAGTGCTGTATGGAGTTTGGCACGGCATTTGAGACTATTCTTGTATAGAAAACATCATATCGGAATAATATGCGTTTCCAACATTATCTCATCTGTACGGCTGCCGTAGCGGCTTTGGCTGCGAATCCCCTTACGGGCCAATCGAATATGACCCTCGAAGAGTGCATAGACTATGCACGCCGGCACAGTTCGGCCGTGGCTCTGTCCGCTGCGGAACTGGAGCAGTCCAAGGCCGATTACCTTCAGGCCGTCGGCAATTTTCTGCCCCGAGTATCGGCCGGAACCGGTGCTTCGTGGAATTTCGGACGCGGATTGGATGCCGAGACAAATACCTACACCGACATCAACAGCTTCAACAATTCGTACAGCATACATGCCACGATGACCCTTTTCGACGGTTTGCAGAGTGTCTATCGGCTGCGGATGGCGCATGCACGCCGGGAGGCTTCGCGCCTCTCCGTTCGCGAGCAGCAGGAGCTGGCAGCTCTCGGCACCACGGAGGCCTACTACGACCTCGTCTATGCGCGCCAAATGCAAGAGCTGGCCATGCAGAAGTACGAGGAGAGTAGCCGCCTCCACCGGCAGACGGCTCGAATGGAAGAGCTGGGAATGAAGAGCCGTCCCGATGTCCTCGAGATGCAGTCGCGAATGGCCGGTGACCGTTTGGCCCTGACTCAAGCGGACAATCAGTGCATCATCGCTCTGATCCGGCTCAAAGAAAAAATGAACTTCCCCATCGACGACGAACTCGTCGTAGACGATATGCCGGCTGACAGCCTCTCTGCCGACATGGCCGAATCGGACAGCTCGGCCGGCGTCTTCGCCCGTGCTACCCATCATCATCCCGTCCTCCTCCGTGCCAAACTCGACGAGCAGGCTGCCTCCGACCGTTTGCGAGCCGCGCGAGGTGCATTCCTGCCGAGTGTGTCGGTATCCGGAGGATGGAACACGGGATTCTCACGCTTTTTGAACGGATCGGACTATACGCCCTTCAGCGAGCAGTTTCGGAACCGTCGGGGGGAATATATCAGTCTGAATCTGAGTATCCCCATCTTTTCGGGATTCAGCCTCGTGAGCAATCTGCGTCAGGCGCGCGCCGATCGCAGGGCGGCAAGCGTCCGACGGGGCGAAGCGGAGCGCAGGCTCTACAGCGAGATCGCCCAAGCCATGGCCGACCGGGATGCCGCTCTGGCTTCCTACCGCCAGGCGAAGGAGCATACCGACGCCATGCAAGCCGCTTACGAAGCCGTCTTGCAGCGTTATGAGGAAGGGCTGAATACGGCCATCGACCTGACCACTCAGGCCAATCGGCTCCTGGATGCCCGTGTGCAGCGACTGAGAGCGGCCATGACTTACCGGCTCAAATGCAAACTCATAGCTTATTACGGCTGCCTTTCGGACTAAAGCTTTTCTTTACTCCCGTTCGCATCAAATCATACCATCATGGATAGAAAAATAGAAAAAAAGAAGACGCTCATCCCCCGTAAATATTATCCCTATGCAGGGGGAGCAATAGTAATACTTGCCTTGGCGGCGTGGGCCGTATTCGGCAATCACAGCACCAAGTTCAGAGCCGAACGCGCTCGGATCAGCATCGACAGCGTGCGCCGGGGCGAGTTCAACGACTATGTCCGCATCAACGGTCAGGTACAGCCCATCAACTCCATTCAGATCAGTGCCGTAGAGGGCGGAATGGTGGCGGAGAAAACCGTGGAGGAGGGTGCCATGGTGCACAAGGGCGACATCATCGTGAGGCTGACCAATCCGATGCTGAACCTGAATATCCTCGACAGCGAAGCGCAGCTTGCCGAGAAGCAGAACTTCCTGCGCAATACGCAGGTGACCATGGAGCAGGACAGGCTCAACCTGAAACGCGAAAGCCTCAACCTCCGACTGGATATAGAGCGAAAAAAGCGGAAAGCCGAGCAATACGCCCGACTCTATAAGGAAAAACTCTGTTCGCGCGAGGAGTATCTGCAAGCCGGCGAGGACTACCAATATGCCGTGGAGGGCAGCAGGCTCGTCATGGAACGGCAGCGGCAGGATTCGCTCTACAGGGGGATACAGGTGCGGCAGATGGAGGAGAGCCTCCATAATATGCGTCGCAATCTGGAGATGGTGCGCGCCCGTGTGGAAGACCTGAACGTGAAGGCACCGGCCGACGGTCAGTTGGGGCTTTTGGACGTGGAGATAGGGCAGACGGTAGGAGCCGGCAGTCGCATCGGACAGATCAACGTCCTGTCCGACTACAAGGTGGAGGCTATGATAGACGAGCACTATATCGATCGGGTCAAAGCCGGTTTGGCCGCTTCGTTCGAACGGCAGGGCAGGGACTTCTCCCTTCGCGTTCGGAAGGTGTACCCCGAAGTTCGGGACAAGCAGTTCCGCACCGACTTCGTATTCGACGGAGAGCGACCCGACAATATCCGCACAGGCCAGACCTACTACATCAATCTGCGCCTCGGACAGCCGTCCGAAGCCATCATGATCCCGCGCGGAGCCTTCTATCAGAATACCGGTGGACGGTGGATATTCGTCGTTACGCCCGACGGCAAGCGAGCCGTTCGCCGGGACATCACGATCGCCCGTCAGAATCCGCAGTATTACGAAGTTACCTCCGGCCTGCATGCCGGCGAGATGGTCATCACCTCTTCGTATGATATGTTCGGCGATGCAGAAGAAATTATCCTGAATTGACCCACCTATAAGCTCTGTGTACAAAAGAAACGATATGACTCTTATCCTTTTTCCTCTCTTGAAGAATCGAATCATGCGGATCTGTCTTATAAATTCATCCTTACAGAGTTGTAAAGAGGAATTTATACAACGAAATTCCTCGCTGCAAGCCTGCGATTATAAATTTCGGAAGCGAAATTCCTCTCTGCAAGCTTGCAGGAAGCGATTTCGGCGAAAAAATTCCTTGCTGCAGCTTGCAGGAAGCTACTTTGGCGAAAAAATTCCTATTTGCAGCTTGCAAGAAGCGATTTCGGCAAAAAAATTCCTGTTTGCAGCTTGCAAGAAGCAATTTCGGCAAGAAAATTCCTGTTTGCAGGCCTGCGGCTATAAATCTCGGAAGCAAAATTCCTCTCTGCAAGCTTGCAGCATGAAATTTCGACAAGCGAAATTCCACACTGCAAGCCTGCAATATGAAATTTCGGCGAAAAAATTACTCGCTGCAAGCTTGCGGCTATAAATCTCGGAAGCAAAATTTGTCACTGCAAGCATGTAACAGTATTTTCTGCAACCGAAATCACCGTCTGCAAACTTGAATCAAAGAGATACTAATCATAAGACAATTATTTTCTCAATAAAATAATCATTACTTCCATATTTAGTCATAGCTATCATGCGTACTTATTTCAAATTCCTCAGCCGCAACAAACTCTACACCTTCGTTACCATCGTAGGCTTTGCCCTCTCGCTCATATTCGTCTTGCTGCTTAGCTTCTATGTACGGCGCGAACAGCAAGCCGATCGTATTCATACCGATTACAAACGTATCTATCAGTACAATGTCGAGAGTAAGAATAACTGGAGCGGATTTATCTGTTGCTATCCTGCCGGAACGCTCATTCGCGAGCAGGTACCCGATGTGGAAGAGATATGCCGCATCAGCGAATACAACGACAAGGAATACATCTTTATCGGTGCCGACAAGCAAAACGGGTTGATTGCCTCCCATCTTTCGGTCGAATCCAACTTCTTTACTTTCTTCGACGGCTATAAACTCCTTGAGGGTGATCCCAAAACTGTCCTTTCCGAGCAGAACAGTGCCGTTATTTCCTCCGCGTTGGCGGCTCGTATCTTCGGCAACATGTCTCCCATCGGGCAGGAGATTTCGTTTTTCGATTTTTCCAAAAACAAGCAGACCTTTCGGATCACGGGCATCATGGAGCCGATGCCGGATAACTGCCATATCAGACCGGCCGAACTCCTTTTCTATCAGGAGCCCAAAGAAAACAACTACAACAACGGCAACTATGCCCTCTATCTCAAAGCTCGCGAAGGAGCCGACCTCACGGCACAACTACCTGCCGTGCAGAAAGCCGTCCAAGGCAAAGATGTCATATTCGCTTTCGACGAGAAGGCCGAGGTGAAGCTCCATCCGCTGGAGAAATGCTATCCGGAGCCGCTATTCCCCAATGAATACGCCATGATGGTGCAAAAAGGAAATCCCGCCCGCACGCGCATACTCATTGCCATCACCCTTTTGGTCCTGATCATTGCCATCATCAGCTATATCAATCTGACCCTCGCGCAGGGAGGCAGCCGCGGCAATGAGGTCGCCCTCAGAAGGCTCTGGGGAAGTAGCCGTCTCGCCATCGTGCGCCGCCTCTGGTTCGAATCGCTTCTGCTCATCTTCCTGAGCACGCTGCTGGCCGTATTCGGCATGTTCGCCCTTGAACCCGTATTCGATCGCCTGTTCGATACGCATCTCTATCTGGCACGGCATATTTCGCTCACGCTCATCCTACTGCTAATCGGCTTCATGCTCCTGCTGAGCATCGTGTGTGCGGCCCTGCCCGCATGGTTCATATCGCGGTTTCGTCCGATCGAGGTGGTCAGCGGCAAGTTTCGCCGTGTGGTCAAAAGCAGCTTCTCGCAGATTATGGTCATTTCCCAGTATGCCATTACGATGATCCTGCTGAGCTGTACCATGGTAATGGCCGTGCAGATCGACTATATGACCAACTCCGACATGGGCTACGATTACAGGAACAAACTGATCATAGACGTTTTCGGACTGGATCCGCAGATCGTCAGTACGATGAGAACCGAAATAGCCAAAATCCCCGGCATAACGGGTATAGGCCTCACGCGTGGTACTCCGCTGAACGGAGGCAACAACAACTCTTCCGAATACCGTGGCAGGCCTCTCTCCATGCAGATTTTCTCCATAGACTCCGTGGCACTGAGCCTGTTCGATCTGAAGATGAAGCCCAACGGTCGCAAGGCCGACAAGCCCGATCGCACCCTCTATCTCAGCCGATCGGCCTACAACGATTTCGATGTAGCCAATCTGCCGGACGGTGTCATTCATTGGGGCAAAGCCGGTGAGTTCTATTATTGCGGCGATGCTCCCGAGGTTCACTTCGGCGGATTCAAGGAGCCGCATCCGAGCTATCTCTTCATCCCTTATCCCCAGTCATCCGCCTGGTCGTGGTCCGTACTGGTCGGCTATTCGGAAGGGGCCGATCCGGAGCAGTTGATTCAAAGCATACAGGCCGTTTACTCCCGTATTACGGGGCAGCCCTATACCGAAATCCTGCGTTCGGAAGACATCATAGCCTCGCACAGTGAGGAGGAACGTTCGCTTAGCGGTTTTCTTCTCCTCTTCAGCATTCTGGCATTGGTCGGCACGGTGATGAGCGTCTTTGCCATGGCAGCTCTGCGCATTCGTCACAAGCAAAAAGAAATAGCCATCCGCAAGGTGGTGGGAGCACGCGAAGTGCAGATATTGCAGATTATCGGCCGCCGCAGCCTGTGGAATCTGCTCAACGCCTTCGCCGTGGCCACTCCCGTCTCCTATCTGGTCATGAACCGCTGGCTGCAAGGCTATACCTATCATGCCGATATGCCTTGGTGGGTATTCCCCGCATCGCTTCTCTTCGTCTCCGCAGTAGCCATGCTCTCCATGCTCAGCATGGCCATGAACGCTGCATCGAGCAATCCCGTGGATTACCTCAAAAACGAATAAGGAAAGAATCAGCATCCCCCCAAAAAACGATTACCGCTATGCGTACTTATTTCAAATTCCTCAGCAGAAACAAACTCTACACCTTCGTTACCGTATTCGGTTTCTCCGTATCTCTGATGTTTGTTATTCTACTGGGATTCTATGTGCAGGGGGAATTATCTGTGGATAATTTTCACTCTAAAGGAGATCGAATCTATATGCTCCGTTCAGAATTACATGCTTGTCTTTCGAATCCTGCTCCTGCGTATGTGCAGGAACTGGTGCCGGAAGTAGAAGCATATTGTCGTATTGCTAATGCCGATCTATACATCGAGACAACAGATGGAGAAAAAATTAAAACCTCTATCCTTCTTGTAGACAGTACCTTTTTTACAATATTCGACTTTAAGCTACGAACAGGGCAACCTGATGATGTACTATCGCTTCGTCGCTCTATCGTATTGACACCCGAAACAGCGCGTCGTTTCTTTGGAAATGACGATCCGAAAGGGCGAATTTTACATGATAAATTGACCGTCTCGGGCATTATGGAGCCAATTCCTTTTTACAGCCAATTCCCACAGGTAGATGCGGTGGTAAGCTATGATTATATCGAGGAATTATTTGGAAGTGAATTGCTTTCCGGCTGGGGATATTTTCAGTTTTCAGCTTATTTCCTGATGAAGCCACATACCAATATCCAGGCTAAAGCGAAAGTCTTGGAAAAAATCTTTACGGGAGAAGAAAGTCCATTAGGTTTGTGGCGTAGTGGATATGCCAAAGAAGTACATTTTGTGCCACTGAAGAAATGTTATTATGATCCATTGGTAATAACTTCGCGATTCGATATTCGTAAAAATGATGCATCCAAAGTATATATATTACTAGCAATAGTATTACTTATTCTCTTTATAGCTATTCTCAATTATATCAATTTGACCGTAGCTCAAGCCGGATTCAGAGGAAAAGAGGCTGCTGTTCGTCGTTTGTTAGGTGAAAGTCAGAAGGGATTGATAAGACGGTATCTTGGTGAATCTTTTTTGATAACCTTTATATCGTTTCTATTAGGATTGCTATTGGCTTTTATGTTAGAACCGTTTTTCGATCGTGTATTAGATACAAGGATCAATCTTATCAGCAGATTTACATATCAAACCATCATAGTAATAGTATCATCTATCGTTATATTGTCTTTTGCTTCTGGTCTTTTGCCCTCAATAGTTATATCACATTTCAAACCTATTGAAGTGGTCAAGGGATACTTTTCCTATCGTATCAAAAGTAATTATTCGCATTTCCTTGTCATCCTTCAATATACAGTTTCACTGATACTTGTTACGTGTAGTTTGATTATTTTAATGCAGTCTCACTTTCTGATTCATACAGATTTAGGTTTTCGGACTCATGGAATAATGCTAATATCTAACAACTTAGATTCTGTCCCACAAGAATCTCTTCGCAATGAAATACAAAAGATACCCGGTGTCGATATGGTTTCTTTCAGTTCCGGTAACCCTGTTAATATTGCTAATAATGTAGCGTTCAATGATGATGGTGAACGAGCTCAATTTACTTGGGAAATGATGATCGATTCTTTATTTTTCGACTTTTTTGAAATTAAGCCTAAATATATCACCCAAGAACCGAGAGAGGTGCTATTCAATGGAGATCGCTTTAGGAAAACGCATTTGATGCCATCTTGGGCTACGGCTTCTATGGTCAATGTGGTGCACCCTGATCCAAACACACACGAATTCACTCGAGGCAGTTATAAACAATATGATGGTCTTACACATGTCATGGTCGGAATATTGCCTGAAATAAAATATAGGCCTCTGAATGAGTCACAAGATCCTTTGCTGATCTATCCGCTACAAAGAGGTCAATATCCATGGACAACTATGGTACGTGTACGAGATAGTATTGATCGAAAAGCAGTAGAAAAAACAATATTGGAAACCTATAAACGCATAGGAAATGTTGATGACGTAAAATGGCATTGGGCGGAAGACATCATTCTGGATCGATACAAGTCGCAGACCAATCTGTCGCAGCTCATTTCCGCCTTTGCCTTGCTCACCGTCCTCATTATGGTGATGGGCGTCTTCGCCATGAGCCTCTATATGATCAAGCAGAAAGAGAAAGAGATCGCCCTTAGAAAGGTCAATGGTGCCACGGTGGCTACCATACTGGCCATGCTCAATACCCAGTCGCTCCGCCGTTTCGGTATAGCTCTGCTCATAGCTCTGCCTGTATCGTGGTGGGCTATGGATCGCTGGCTCCAGACATTCGCTTTTCACATTAGGCTGGACTGGTGGGTATTTGTCGTTGCTGCCCTCATCGTCTTGCTGCTATCGCTCGTGAGCACATCGCTTCAGAGCTGGCGGGCAGCCTGCGCCAATCCCGTGGATTACCTCAAAAACGAATAATAACCTTAAACGACATATAGCACATCATGTTACCTCTCAAACTTGCTGCTCGCCGTCTCTTCCGACAGGGCGAACACAGCATCAGCAAACTCCTGACGCTTACGCTCGGACTTTCCGTCAGCGTGCTTCTGCTCTCTATCGTCATCTATCAGCGAAGCTACGAACGGGATTTCCCCCATCATGATCGCATCTGCATCGTCAAGACGCATGGCACGCGCCAAAGTCAGGAGGGGGATAAACCGGAAGAACTCGACTTCTCTCAGGTCAGCGGAGGCGTTGCCCCTGCCATTCAGGAGGAAATACCGGGTGTGGAACTGGCTACCCGAACGACTCTGTATGGCACCTCGAAGATGATACTCGAAGACAACAAAACCTACGAGACCAAGACGCTGCTGGCCGAACCGGCTTTCCTTGACATGTTCGGGGTAGAACTCATCGCCGGCGTCCGGGATAGTGCCTTGCGCGACAATATGACCTGCCTCATCTCCGAAAGTTTGGCCCGGAAGATGGGGGGCGATGTCCTGGGCAAACGGTTGCGACCGGCAGAAAGCAAATCGGACCGAGCCATCACGATCGGAGGTGTATTCGAGGATCTGCCCCACAACAGCAGCATCCAAGCCGATATGCTCCTGCCCATTACGTGGATGCCGGCCGAGAGCCTGAACAACTGGATCGGCAACGACCGCTACATAGCCTACGTCCGTCTGCGTCCCGGCGTGTCGCCCGAGAGCCTCGACGAAGCTCTCCTGGAGATGCAAAAGCGGCATCAGGATATGGAAGTCTTCCGCAAAGCAGGAGTGGAATTGCACTATTCCCTTACGCCCTTCAATCGCTTGCGTCTGGAAGATCCCACTTTGGTCAATATGCTGCGAATCCAGCAGATCGTGGCCATAGCGGTGCTGCTTATTTCGCTGCTGAACTACGTACTCATGACCCTCGCCTCCATGGTCAACCGCCGGCGTGTAGCTGCCATTCGCAAGTGTTACGGAGCCATGCCCGTGCAGATACAGGGTACGATGATCTGGGAGACCTTCCTCTATATCTTCCTCTCCCTCGTGCTGGCCCTCCTGACCCTTATCCTCTTCCGCAAGCCGATGGAGGCTCTGATCGAAACTCCGCTGCTGCATCTGATCTCGTGGCGCGTAGCCGCAGCCTTGGCCGGAGTATTGGCCATGGCTACTTTCTTCATGGGATGGATCCCCGGCTACTCCCTGTCCCGTACACCGGTGATGAATATCTTTCGCAAGTCGGTAGCACACAATCGGCTCTGGAAGCTGGGACTGCTGGCTGTAGAATTTGTGGCGGCCACTTTCCTCTTCGGCCTTTTGGCTATCACCGGTCTGCAATACCGGCACATGATAGGGCAGGATGCCGGATACAAAGCCGCCGGACTGTATTATGTCCCCATCGAGTCGCTGGATCAGCAGCAACTCCCTGTCGTGATCGAAAAGCTCAAGGCACTGCCCGAAGTGGAGGGCTACACGCTGACGACCGCCTTGCCGGCTTCTTCCGGCCAGAGTGGAGATAACCTTATCGACCCCGTTACGGATCGTGAGCTGATCAATGTGGCCGACCTCTTCTACGTGGACGAACACTATCTGAAGGTCTACGACATCAAGCTGCTCGAAGGGAAAAACTTCGACGCTGCCACCGAAAAGGACAGAGAGATCATGCTCAGCAAGAAAGCGGCTACCGAATTGGCTCGGCTGATGAATTGGAAAGACGGTGTCATCGGCAAGAATATCATCCTGACTTCCTTCGGGCGAGTGGTGATTCGCGGTGTGTACGACGATCTCATGCTCCGCCGTCAGCACCTGAGCCCTTACCCCGAAAAGCTCCCTTCCGCCATCGTCTATGGGGACGATTGGCTGCATTATCTGACGATCCGCCTTCGCCATGACGATGCCCGGCTCCTCCATCGCGTGAATGGCATCCTCTCCGAAGCCGATCCCTACAAGGAGACTTCTTTCCTCAGTGTGGAGATGGAGCTTCTCAGTCGCTTCGAGGCAGCCAAGACTTTTCGCAATACGATCCTCTTCGGCAGTGTCGTGGCTATCCTGATCGCTCTGATCGGGCTGGTCGGCTATGTGAATACGGAGGTCAATCGCCGTCGCAAGGAGCTGGCCATTCGCAAGATCAACGGAGCCGGAGAGGGCGACATCTTGCGACTCTTCCTCCGCTCCATTTTCCGGCTCAGCCTGCCGAGTGTGCTTGCCGGACTTTTCGTCGCTTATCTCTTCGGTCGGAACTGGCTGGAGAAGTTCAGCTATCGAATCGAATTGAACGGCCGGATTTTCCTCCTTGTAGGTCTGTTCGTCCTCTTGATTATTGCATTGGCCGTTGTCATCAACCTCCGGCGCATAGCTCGCCGCAACCCTGTCAATGAACTCCGATACGAATAAATACGGCGACAATCCGGCAAACGGCGGATTCATAGACCAGGCATTGTCCGGCTTGTCGCTCTTCCTTTCACCTCATAAAAACAAGTAAAACAATGATTGAAATCAGCAACCTCACCAAGGTTTTCAGAACAGAAGAAATAGAGACGGTAGCCCTCGATGGCGTATCGCTCAAAGTGGACAAAGGCGAATTTATCGCCATAATGGGGCCTTCGGGATGCGGTAAGTCCACTCTGCTCAATATCCTCGGCCTTCTCGACAATCCCACTTCCGGTATCTACAAGCTCGATGGGGCAGAAGTGGGCAACCTCCGGGAAAAAGACAGGACTGCCGTCCGTAAGGGCAATATCGGCTTCGTATTCCAGAGCTTCAACCTCATCGAAGAGATGACGGTAAGCGAGAACGTGGAGTTGCCGCTCGTCTATCTCGGTGTGAAGGCCTCCGAGCGGAAAGAGCGAGTGGAGGAGGCTCTGCGCAAGATGAGCATCAGCCACCGAGCCGGCCACTTCCCCAATCAGCTCTCCGGAGGACAACAGCAGCGCGTGGCTATCGCCCGTGCCGTGGTGGCCAATCCGAAGCTCATCCTCGCCGATGAACCTACGGGTAACCTCGACTCCAAAAACGGAGCCGATGTCATGGAACTGCTCAGAGGTCTCAATCGCGAAGGTGCAACCATCGTCATGGTGACGCACTCCGAGCACGATGCACGTAGTGCCGGCCGCATCATCAATCTGTTCGACGGTAAGATTCGCTAAGCTTCGGCTTCCTTTCGCCGGTCACTGCTCCCGATGTCTCCATTCGAATGGATTATAAGACCGCACGAACCCCTCCTGAAGTAAAGCATTGAGGAACCCCTAAGGAGTCTCTGTTGGGACCCCTTAGGGGTCTTGGTTGGGATCCCTTAGGGGTCTTGGTTGGGATCCCTTAGGGGTCTTGGTGGAGACTCCTTAGGGGTCTCGGTAGGGACTCCTTAGGAGTCTCGGAATAGCGGTGTACCCGACCGTCCCATATTAATGCAAAGGAGGTGTGCCATGATTATTGACACACCTCCTTCTTCATGCTATTTCTCTTCCGATCGATCCGGTTTATTGTACGAAGCGATGAGTGATTCCAGTTTGCCGATGAGCATATCCGACGGAATGTCGGCGCGTTCGCTCATCATTTTAATGGTGGCAACAGGAAGAATTACTTTGGCCATCGGAGAACGAAGGAGGGTGAACTTGGAACTGATCGTTGGCAAATCATCCATCAGTCGCGGATACCGCTGCAAGAGACTCTTCAGCTTCGTGTCCGGCCGAATGCCATCTTCTCCGACAGTATCGGATTCGCTTTCTTTCGATCCTTGTGCCGGACTTTGCTCTTCGTCCCAAGTAAGAAGTGTACGCGAGCCTTCAAGACTACGGATCCGTGTGCAGTCTTGCATCATTTCCATCACACCGCGGAAACGCCCGTCGGCGTCTCTGATGGCCACATAGACAATGTAGATGAAGACTCCGGGCTTATTGATCCAGAATTCTGCGCGATCCTGTTCGCCACGTCGGAACTTATCGATTATCTCCTCTACGATATGAACGCTCTTGGGCGGATGGCAGTTGCGTACTTCTCGGCCGATCACCCCCTTGCTTCTGGGGAATACTCTGTGCTTCGTGTCCGTATAGAAACAAACCAGCTCGTTTTCGTCCACGAACGAAATATCCACAGGGAGATGACGGAAAAGCAGATTGATCTGCTCCAAAGTCAGCTTTCCTTCGGCTACATCCAGTATCGCCTTGTCGTCTTGTCCGCCTGTCCCCATACCATGTTTGGCAAGTAAGGCTCCCAGTTCTGCCATAAATGATTGGCCGTGGGCTTCTTTTGATTGCTTGGCCGGTGCATCTAATTCCGGCATGTCGATAAGGAAGAAGCCTATTTCTCGATCGCCATGTTTCATTGCTTCGAACTCTTTGTCGGAAATGAGTTTCAGAGAGGTTGGATAAAGGATAAGCTCTTCTTTTTCCATCAGGTCACGCAGAACGATAGCCATCTCTTTGTATGCTGCAGGGAAGGAGTCGTAGTCTTTTTCGCGCAGTAGGCTCATGGCTTTGTTCATCTCGTCGCGGATATGATCGTCATAAGTCCACATCGTAGTGGAGGGGCGGTCGAATCCTTTCTGCTCCAGTGTTGAATAGAGTTGGTTTTGTTTGCGAGCAAAGTGTAGCTTATATCCCATAAGCGTCTCCATCAGTTCTATCCATGGATTGGGGATAAAAGTGCGCTCCAGTAGGGCATCCGCCTGATCGAGTAGTTCTTTGGCCTTATCGTTTTCGCGCAGATAGGCATCGATGGGGTGTCCGAAAGGTAAGTCGGGACGAATGGGATTTATCAGGCCTTCGAACAGCTGTAGCATTGTCCGTACGTCTTCGTTTTGGCATTCGTCCTGATCACGTTCTTTGAAGAGTTGCTCTGCTGCGGCAAACTCTTCGGGCGAGATGGAACCCACTTCTTTTTTCATACGCTCCTTGGCCTCTTCAAGTGTCAGATGACCTTCGCGATGAGCCTCTTTGATGTCGAGCATACGCTCCAACTTACTTTTGTCGAGGCTGTCAAAAGTTTCATTTGTTTTTATGACCTGCATGTTTTTTGAGCAATTAGTGATGAATAACAACCTCCTCGCAGCTTATCAAAAGCCTATTGTGGAGGTATATCCACTTTCGTAAATATAACAATCTCAGAATATATATTTGTTCTGGTTTTTCATCGAGGAAAAAAGTGCATATGCTCATTACGCCTCAAGCAGGATACGAGCCTGAAATGCTCCGATTGTGGTTTGTGTTTTGTGAAAAACAGGCGCGAGATTTTTTTCGTTTTGGTTTCACTTTTTTTCTTTTCCCACGCCAAAAGCAAAAAGTTCACGTGCCACACTTTTAGGTGTCATAAACCCGAAAATTTAGGCGTGTGAACCCAATCGGATAGGGATGATACATCCTATGGCTGAATCGGAAGTGAATATGGTGCAAAAAAAGAGGGACAGTGCACGAATTTGGCACTGTCCCTCGAAAAGAGATGATTAAGATTCCTTCTCTATCGGGTTATTAAGCCTCGAAAGAAGGAAATTTAATTAGAGTTCCCAGATTTCTTTGTCATCGGGGATGTGAATGCTTGAATTCAACGGTGCGATGCGTGAAATGTTGAGGAGGTGCTTGTAAGTGAAGTTCTCGGAGATAGAGTTATTACCCCATGATCCGCATCCGAGCGTATTGGTTACGGCAAGGCCGTTTTGGATGTGACCGCCTGCTGTAGTGGCACTCGGAGCATTCACTACGATACGAGATACCGTCAGCTCTGATCCTGCGAGGATGATGTGTGCCTGATTGTTGGAGTGGATAGCACAAGTGTGGCCGTTACCTTCGTTGGCGAGGTTCGTACGTGCGATTTCTACACCTTCTTCGAAGTGCTTGTAGCTGAGGGCGCACATTACGGGACACATCTTTTCCTTACAGATAACGTCTTCTGCTCCTACGCCGCGAGCTTCAACAACGAGAATACGGGTACCCTCGGGGATATTGATGTTTGCTTTCTTGGCAATGAAGGCAACGCTCTGACCTACTACATCTTTCGCGATGGCTCCATTTTCGAAGATAGCTGCACGAGCACGATCTCCTTCGGCTTCGTCACAGAAATATGCACCGTGGTTGCGGAATGCTGTGAAAACTGCTTCCTTGTCAGCCTCGTTGTAGATGATGCTCTGTTCGCCTGAGCAGATGATACCGTTGTCGAAAGCACGACCGGTGATGATTTTTTCTGCAGCAGCTTCGAAATCGATGTTGCTATCCACGATCACCTGAACGTTACCGGCTCCAACACCGAAAGAAGGCTTTCCTGAAGAATATGCAGACTTCACCATGCCCATACCACCCGTAGCAACTACTACGTCTACGGCGCCCATGAGTTCCTGCGTCTTCTCGATGCTGGGTTCTTCGATGATCTGAACCATACCTTCCGGTACGTTGAACGGAGCGATAGCTTCTTTGATCAGACGAACTGCGTGTGCAGAGCATTTTTTAGATCTGGGGTGGGGGGCAATAATGATGGCATTGCAAGT
The DNA here is from genome assembly GCF_000010505.1 of Porphyromonas gingivalis ATCC 33277. GTDB lineage: Bacteria > Bacteroidota > Bacteroidia > Bacteroidales > Porphyromonadaceae > Porphyromonas > Porphyromonas gingivalis. Next base: position 791,640 of record NC_010729.1, read on the forward strand.
CTTAAGAGCAAAGATGATATTGCTCATCGGAGTAACGATCGGGTTGGTCGTCGGCGTTACGGCTCCTACAACTCCGATAGGCTTTGCGATCTCGATCATACCGGTACGCTCGTCTATATTGAGGATACCAACCGATTTTTTATTGTGGAGGTTGTACCAAACACCTTTGGATTTGCCTTGATTCTTGGCCACTTTGTGTTCGTAAACGCCCATGCCGGTTTCGTCTACTGCTTCGCGAGCCAGAATAGCTGCATTTTCATAAATAACTTTTGCTGCAGCTCGGCAAATGTTGTCAACTGCTTCTTGGTTATGGGTAGCTTGATACTCCTTCTGAGCCTTGCGCGCAAGGCTCACCATTTCTTTGATTTCCATTGGAAAAAATTTTATTGATGTGGTTTTTGATTAGTCTTCTGTAGCCTTGGCCAAGAATATAATAGTCGTATATCTTTTGGCTTCAGGCAGATTTTTGGGTGATAGCAGACCTTTATCGGCCGGTCTTGCTATCACCCTCGATTTGTGGCTTTTTCTCGGTTTTTGTCTTTATTCGAAAAAAGAACCTTTATGTGTTTAGTAGAGTCTTCTGTAGATACCTTCGATCTCATCTACAGTAAGCTCTACGTAGTTGTTGGCGAGCAATCTTTGCTGTGTCTTAAGCACTGATTCCGCAAAGCCTCTTACCTCTTCGTCCTTCATGCCGTATTCGTGCAAAGGTTTCTTGGTAAGAAGGCATCCGAGAAGTTCATCCAGCTTCGGATATACGTATTCGGGCTGGCAGTTCAGTATCTTGGAGAGCTTCCAGTTGAGTTCGACTATATAGCCGAAAGGATTCTTCTTTTGGTATACTTTGAATACCTCTGTGAAGAACTGATAGTTTGCTTCTCCATGCGGCACGTGATAGTTGCCTCCCAACGGGTAGGATAGTGCGTGGACGGCTCCTACTCCTGCATTTCCGAAGGCTATACCGGCATAGTTGCTGGCCATGATCATTTCTCCCAGCTTTTCGAAGCGGTATTCAGGGCCGTGTTCGGCGATTTTCTTGAATACTTCCAGGATAATGTCCCAAGCCGCCTCACTGAACAGACGAGAATATGGACTGGCTTTAGGAGATACGTATGACTCGATGGCATGGATAAGAGCATCGATTGCACTGCATGCGTAGAAGTGGAAAGGCAAGCTCTTCAGAAGTTCAGGTATGATGATGGCATGGTCTGCAACAATGGCATCGTCAGCCAATCCCATTTTGGTGTGACGGCTTTTGATTTCTGCGATAGAAATGTTCGTCACCTCGCTACCCGTTCCGCATGTTGTGGGCACAATGATCAGTTCTTTCTCTTTGATAAGAGGTATTTTGCGGTCGAATGCATCGAGTACATCATTTAATCCTTTCAGAACGAAAAGTTTAGAGATGTCAATAACCGTACCTCCTCCGATACCGATTACGCGGTCGAACTGGATATTACGGATGTCTGCCAAGATGTTATTCATCATTTCGTCAGAAGGCTCGCCTTGCCCATATTTCTCCTGCATAACAAAATGGCAGGGGAGCTGGCATGCCTTCATATACGGTTCATAGATGAACTCGTTGGTAATTACCAAGTCGCGTTCTCCAAGACAGAATTCCTTGGCAAATTCTGCAAAAGTGTCAAAGTGATGTGTTACACTCTTGAGTTTGAAAAGTTGCATAATAGTATTATTGGTTTTTGGAATAATCCTAAACTTTTTTTCTTCTCTTCTTATCCGAAACGTTTGCGGAGATGTTCCGTTAGTTCCTCTCTGAAATCAGGGTGGGCTATGGCGATAAGAGCTTCTGCTCGCTGGCGCAAACTCTTTCCTTTGAGTTGTGCTATACCGTATTCGGTTACAACGTAATCGACTTCGTTGCGGAGGGTTGTTACAGCAGCTCCCTCTGCAATTATAGGTACAATTCGAGATGCAGTACCGTTTTTGGCTGTTGAGGGAATTGCCATGATGCTTTTGCCGTTTTTAGACCATGATGCTCCACGAACATAATCTACTTGACCGCCGGTTCCGCTGAATTGCTTGCTTCCTATACATTCGGACACGACTTGTCCCATAAGATCGATTTCGATACAGCTATTGATGCTGACCATATTATCATTTTGAGCGATTACTCGCGGATCATTGACGTAATCTACCGGATAAAGTTCTACATCGGGATTTTTGTCGATGAAATGATATACGTCTTCGCTTCCCATTAAGAAGGTTGCGACCATCTTTCCGGGGTGAAGTGTCTTTTTCTTTCCTGTAATTACTCCACTGCGAACTAATTCGACAACACCATCGGAGAACATCTCGGTATGGATCCCCAGATCTTTTTTGTCCTTGAGGAATAACAGGGCTGCATCAGGAATCGCGCCGATACCGAGTTGGAGTGTGGCACCATCTTCAATAAGCTCGGCACAATTACGCCCGATAGCTTCTTCTACTTCTCCGATTTTGGGCTTTGCAAGAGAATAGATAGGGTAGTCTGCCATCACGATGTAATCCAACTTCGATATGTGAATCAAGTTGTCGCCATGTACATATGGCATTTGACGGTTGATTTCCCCTATAACTAAATGGGCGCTTTCTGCTGCCGGTTTGCTATAATCGCAAGATACTCCAAAACTACAGTAACCATTCTCATCAGGCATTGAAAGCTGAACGATGGCGACATCTATGTGAAGGATGTCTTTGCGAATCATTGATGGCACTTCATAAAAGAATACCGGAATGAAGTCGGCTCTATTTTCCTCAACTGCTTTACGAGAATTACCACCTACAAAATTGGTTATGTGTCGGAAGTGAGGGGCCATTTCAGGTGCCATATATTTTCCTTCGCCGAGACAAAGCATGTGATAAATTTCGACATTCTGGAAAAGGTCGGCCTGTTGTACCAGTGCATCAACACAACTCTGAGGAACTCCGGCAGCATGTGACAAAGCTACCCGTTCTCCATTTTTGATATGTTTTACGGCTTCTTCGGCCGAAACAATTCGGGAGGCATATTCCGCTAATACGTCTTTCATAAAAGCTATTTGGGTTTTCTCAAAATATTCTTGGCTTGTTCTAACAGATCATCGCTAACACTATTTTCAAGAATGACATCGATGTTGTCATCTTTGAAGTATTCGCGTATCATGGCTTGAACGATTTTTTCTACTGTCTCATGTGCTGCCGGACAGAATCGGCATGCTCCGGAAAACCGCACAAAAACGGTCTTATCCTTGATTTGAGATAAAGATAAGTCGCCCCCGTGACTGCGCAGTAGCGGACTGATCCGCTCGCGCAGTACGAGTTCGACTATTTCTTCTGTCATTGTATCCGGTTTCACGGTTGCGTTATAATCCGTCTTCTAAATACATCAAACAGATAAGTGAAGGAGAGCCGATTACTTATCGAGTGATTCGTCGATATGAGCAATCGCCCGTGCAAGCTTTTTCTTGCCCTCAAGATCTCCCTGACGAGCGATCATGATTCTCTGAGCTTGAGGAGATCCGGCTCCGTGCATAGACTCGGTTCGATAACCGACGGCAGCTGTTCCCAGCGTGATATTCTCTATCAAACGCAGAACACGCATACGGTTTTCTGTCGATTTGCCTGTTGCCCCTGCAAGATATTTCTTTACGATCGGGCCTATTTCCGGATGGCGGAAGTCTTGTTGAGAAGGCATGGTTACCATCAAACCTCCTGCAATATCTTCTGCCAAGCGAGCTATTTCATAAGGAAGGCGGGTGATATTTTGCTTACAAACATTAGCTAACAGCAAATCGATCATATAGTTGCCGGCTTTCATCTGAGTTCCCTCTGAAGAGCATGCAATACCGCAAGCATAAAGGGTTTCATTCAGGTGGATCATCTCAATGAGTTTATCCTTAATGTGAGATGCCTTAGGAACTCCATTGTAGTCTGCTGCGAGAGCAGCTGCACCGATAAGTACATCACCAACACCTACTTTACATCCTCCATAAGACTGACGGTGGTATCCGGCGAAACGTTCTACCATCATACCTGCAAACTGGTATTCTTTGCACATGAACACGCGGTCATTGGGCACGAATACGCGGTCGAATACAACAAGAGCTTCATGTCCGCCGAATTCAGAGTTGCCGAGGTCAATGTCTGCCCCTTCTTCCATTTTGCGAGTGTCGCATGACTGGCGGCCATAGATCATAATAACGCCCTCTGCATCACTGGGAACGGCAAAAGAAACGGCATAGTCAGCATCAGCTTCGCGCATAGCGATCGTAGGCATGATCAGATGCTCGTGCGAATTGACTGCTCCGGTTTGGTGTGCCTTTGCACCGGAAACGACGATCCCATCTTCACGAACTTCAACAATGTGCAGATAAAGATCCGGATCGGCTTGTTCTGAGGGAGATAAACCGCGATCCCCTTTGGGGTCTGTCATGGCTCCATCTACGACCAAGTCGTTGTCTTGTACATATTTCATGTACTCGATGAAACGCTTGTGATAAGTGGTACCCAGAGCTTGATCCATTTCGTAAGTAGTAGAATAGATGGCATTGAATGCATCCATTCCCACACAACGCTGGAAGCATGAAGCTGTTTTTTGTCCCATGAGACGCTGCATCTTCACTTTGTCTTTCAGATCCTCTGTGCTCTGATGTAGATGGCAGAAACGATTCACTTGCTTACCAGTCAAGTTTGAAGTTGCTGTCATTAAATGCTTGTATTCGTCCATCTCAGCAAGCTTATAAGTCATAGCTACTGAATTCATTGAGGGACGAATCATGGGATGATCTACAGGGTTTTCGATCCTTTCACCCATGAAGTAAACCTTCAGATTAAGTTTCCGAAGACTTTCTACGTACTGTTCGCTAGTCATCATAGTTTCTTTGCTCTTTAAGTGATAAAACTTTCGCTTTATTTCTGTTTTTAGTCGATTCTAATGTGTTTCAGGCTCTTCGAGGAAAAGTTTTAGATTCCTTGTAGGCCAGGACTGGGGTTCTTTTTCTGGTTTACAGGTGTTAGAGCGGTTAGAAGAGGAAATTTCCAGTGTTTGAATTGGCTCTGATATGCCGAAAAATACGAAAAAAGTCGAAAAGAATCAATATCCTCCGACAATCAACGTGAATACAACAATCAAAAGTAACACAGACTCTTCTTTATCTCTAATCCCTGAGATCCAGAGAGAACGCTTGTAATGGCAGGTCTTCTGACTTATTCAAGGCTTCGCTGCCTTCCCATACGATTCTGTATAGTGGCTTTCTCGTGGCAAAACCCTTACATCTGAACTTACAGCTGAGGGTACAGTCCCAGAATTTCACTGGGTTCCCTTTTCATTCTACACTCCATGAACCGGTGTAGAAAACCATTGACACGGCAAAGATATTCATTATATCTATACTAGTGCGGAAAATTGAAGAAAAAAATATGGATTTGTTTGAGGATATCTTTCAGTATACGTCATTAAGGCTAATCGGGTGTGAAATGTCGCTGATGCTTTATGTGTTCGTGTGTAAATAAAAACTGAGGCTGTCTCATGGCGAGACAGCCTCCGCTTCATTTATTTGTGGGGATATTTGAGATTATTCCGCTGCAGTCATTACTACAATACGATTCCAAGCGTTCTCTTCATAGATTTGCTCTGATGAGCCCTTCCATTCAATTGTAATGCGATCCGCAGAAACGCCATACTTTTCAAGCATCTTGGCTACCGCTTTTGCACGACGCTCTGAGAGCTTCATGTTATAGGCCGCAGTACCGGTCTTTTCGTCAGCGTAACCTACTACCTTGATCGGTGCGTTGTTGGTCTTCGCATATTCAGCTGTATTGTAAACATTGATTTCTTGATTACGATCAATCTTTGCACTATTGATACGGAAGTAAACCACATTGTCAACGACTACACGAGTAACTGTAGGCTGTGTAGGCTCAGGGCATTCAGGGCATGAAACAGGACGACGGCTCAACTCTTCCACCTGACCGCGAAGTGAGTTGATTTGGTTGTTCAGGTCATTGACCAAAGCATAGTCCATAGGAACAATTTCTGTCCACTCTGTCTTGCCCAGGTTGAATGTAAGACCTGCTGTAGCCATTACAGGGAAGTCTGCTTTTCCTCTCTTAGTCCCGATAAAGTTCATCTTTCCGGCAAAAGCTTGGCCTTCGATATTGAAGTCTACAACTCTGGAGAGACGGAATTTCATCATCAAACCGACATTAACTGTTCCGGTTATATCATCTTTACTTCCTACTTTTTCACCATTAGCGTTTTCGCTATGGAATTTATCACCAAATCCTATACCTGCCCACGGGATGATATGGAAGACACGATTGGGACGGTATACACCGAAATAGTTCGTCAGATCGAACATGAAGTCGAGGTGGGCATTTCCAAAGTAGTTGTGGTTACGCTCCTTGCTTCCTTGCGGGAATCCATAGATGTCAAATCCTGTGAATTGGAGACGAGTACCGAAATAAGGCTCATGCCATTTGCCGATACTGAAAGTAGGAACGATACTTAGACGATCTACAAAGTCTACATCATTATTCCATCCCGAGAGAGCCATGCCTGCTCCACCTGCAATGTCAATGAACCAATGATCGGAGGCCTTATCACGTTGGAATGCGGTGTGCATCCCTGCTTTGTTCTGTGTAGTAGCTTCTTGGGCTGTTGCACTGAATGTGCATGCGAGACCCGCAAGTGCTAATAATAAAGATTTAGCTTTCATAATTCTGTATGTCATTTTATATTATCCAACAAAAGTCTCAGATGAATTACTTGGAGCGAACGATTACAACACGATTCCAAGCTTTCTTGCTGAACGGTTGCGTAGAGTCGCCCTTCCATTCTACAGAGATTAATTCGGAAGGCACACCATATTTACCTGTCAGAACATCAACAACGGCTTTAGCCCGACGCTCAGACAATTTCTCGTTGTACTGAGTATTACCCGTAGGATCAGCATAACCAACAACGGTAATCGGCTCGTTAGTTTCTTTTACAAACTGAGCTACGTCATACAGGTTGATCAATTGATCTTTGTCCACAACGTGGCTGTCGAAACGGAATAGTACAGCTTTTTCCGTCAGTATATTTTCTGTCTTAGTAACAGGGGTTACTTCAGGACATTCGGGGCATGATACAGGACGTTTTGAGAGTTCTTCGACCTCGCTGCGCAAACGGTTAATCTGACCATTCAGATCATTGATAAGCGCGTAGTCCATTGGCTCAATGGCATTGAAGCCTACAGCTCCCAGGCGGAAATTAAGACCTGCTGTAGCCATCCCCTGTAATCCATTGTAATAACGTCCTGCGGGATCTTCGAATACGGGAGTTTTCTTGGCATTGTATGCGCGACTTAGATTGAGATTGGAGTGAGCTGCTTGTGCTTCGATCACAAAGTCTACTCGCTTTCCTAATCTGAAAGCCATCATAACTCCTACATTCGCTGTCAGTGATTCCACATTGTCTTTGCTCCATTCGCTACCGATGAATTTGTGTTGGTAGCCAACACCTACCCATGGAATTAAATGGAAGAAACGATTTTCGCGATATGGTGCAAAGTAGTTAACCACATCAAACATAAAGTCGAAGTGAGCTGCACCAAAATTGGTGTTGATTTCTTGTTCGCCATTTTTTCCGAGGAAAGTGTGGGCTTGACCTCCGTTAATTTGCAAACGAGTTGCAAAGAAAGGGCTGTGATACTTTCCGACAGAAAGAGAACCTATGGCACCTAAGCGGTCCATGAGGTCTTTGTTGTTGTTGTCATTGAGGAACTGTGCTGCAACACCGCCTTGCAGTGTTACAAACCAATTGCTGCCTGCTTTATTGCGAGCAAAAGCAACATTCTTAGCGGGTAACTGACCCGTTGCCGGTACAGTATTCTCCTGTGCACTTGCGTTCAGTGCAATTGCTCCAACCAATGTGAGCATTAAGTACTTTACCTTCATAGTTTTACTTTTCTAAGTGTATTTTTATACGTTTACCAATAGCCTATTCGCTACACAAATGTAATGTAAGAAATTTGAACAGCCAAATAATTAGGAGAGAAAAGCGTTAGTTCTCCTCTCAAAAAGCCATTGATCAAAAACAAATAACAGTCCTTTTTTATTTATAGAGTATTATTATAAAACGCTTGGGAGAAATAATTCCTTCGGCGAATCTCGTAGAGCTTTTCATGTGGTGTACCTGCAGAGCTGCAAAGAAGATTCTCCGGTAATTTTTTCCCTGTATGCATAATTACTTCGTAAGCAGAGAGTTATTCTTTTTTCTCTTTCAGATACTCTTTTATAACTCCTATTTGTACATCTTTTAGAATTACATGTCCATGATTATCAAGTAGATAGATCGTTGGTGAGGCTTTGATGTCATACAGTTGTCGATCTGTGATACTGCTATCGCTATTGATTCCTACTTCCACGAAATCGGGAAAACCGGACAAACCGGCCACCCATGCATTTTTATCATTATCCGGATATATGAATAAAATACTTAGTTGTTTGGATTCTACCAAATTACGCAACCAATCATCCTGATGCAGTTGGCGAATCAGCTCGGAACATGTATGGCATCCCGGCTCATAAAAGACGAGTATGGTGTTGAGCGTAAATCTGCTGCTGAGGCGATGTAAACTGCCATTGCTCTGTTCGTAGATAAAATCCTCGGCCTTTGTGCCGATTCGATTGCGCAGCATCAGCTCGTATCGCTCTTTCAGTCGTATTCGTTCTGCAAAGGACACCTTTGGCGACTTCATCAAGAAAGCCACAGCCGGAATATAATATTCCTCGTTGAGCATGGGAGAATTAGGCTCGTAGAGATACTTCTTGTAGAATTTTATGAATAACTCCAGCAGTGCTCCGGAAGATTTTTCCAGTGGATAGATAATCGAGGATTTGACTTCATCTACAGGAAGTGCTATGGCTACTCCGAGAAAGTTGGCGATGCTAACTTCCATATTTTGAGGTTTCTCCAAGTAGGCAGAATCCATGAAGTTGAATTCATCCCAATAATGTTTTACGAAATATAAGGCTCGTTCCCGAGGACTTGTTATAGAAAGTGGTATCTCCGGCAAAGGGAAAGCAAGTTCCGGTTCTTGAACTGAAACATTTGAAGTAATGCTATCCGTGGGTTGCTCTATTTTGTTAGGCTGCTGGCTGCATGACGCTGCAAATGAAGTAATGGAGCCGAATAATGCTACCATACCTATTGTCATACAAAATCTACGATACATAACTGGATACATTTTTTAGTTAGGTGAAATGAATGACTGACACTTATGAAATGGCAGCCCATCGAACATAGGCAAAATCCATTTTATGGGGTAGAAGAGCCGAATGGGGAGTAATGCGTATCGCCACACGATGTAAACCCGGATTCTTCAGGCTGCAATTCACTTTATACTTCTGCCATCTGTTGTCTGCCGATTGTTCGGACAGATTGAGAGGAATCGTTTGGACCAAAGAAACTCCCCCTTGATTGTCGTCGGAAATTACAACCAACTCGACATTTAACTCGGCTGATAAATTGCCTTTTTCTATCTCTATCTCAAGGGTTTGCATGGTATGATTGTCTTGGAGGCAAAGACCGAATCCGGTGGCAGCAACTCGTACGACTCGCATCTCATCCCAATGTGTCGCAGTTTGTTGCTTCCAGTCTGCAATTTCCGAAGCCAAAGCGAAGGAAGAGGCACTGATCGAACGGTGGCGTTGAGCAAGAGGTCCGTAGAACTTATCATAATAGTCGTCCAGCATTCTCTTCATTGTGAAGTGTGGAGCTATGTACATCATTGATCGGCGTATATATAGTATCCAACCTTCGGAGTAACTTTTGTCCTCTTTGTCATAATAGAGAGGAATGATCTCTCTCTCAAGAATGTCATATAAGGAAAGAGCATCGAGTTTGTCCTGCATTTGTTGATCGCGATAAGTCGGTTTGTCGGTCAGTGCCCAGCCGGCATTTGGTCGATAACCTTCGTACCACCATCCATCTTGTACGGAGAAGTTCAGTACACCGTTCATTTCAGCCTTTTGTCCGGATGTCCCCGATGCTTCGAGCGGTCGGGTAGGGGTGTTGAGCCACACATCGACGCCGGCAATCAGTTTGGAAGCCAGATGCATGTCGTAGTTTTCCAAGAAAATGATTTTGCCTCGGAATTCGGGACGGCGGCTGATTTCCGTAATGTGTTTGATAAGCCCTTGTCCTCCTCCGTCGGCCGGATGTGCTTTGCCTGCGTAAAGGAATCGTACGGGGCGTTCGGGATTATTGACCAGACGTGATAGCCTTTCTAAATCCGTAAAGAGCAGATGCGCCCTTTTATAGGTAGCAAATCTGCGAGCGAAACCGATTAGGAGTGTATTGGGTTCGATACCGTCCAGGCCATCGGGGAAACAGATCGGATCCTCATTGTGTCGAAGCCATCGTTTGCGATAGTCATGCGCTATGTAATGGAGCAGATTCTCTTTGAGTTGTGAGCGCAGTTCCCATATTTCTTCGGACGGGATTTGCTCTATTATTTCCCAAGCGGATTCTTCAGCCTGACGGCTGAGAAAATCCGTGCCAAGATGCTGTTCATAGAACCTCTGACTCTCCGGAGAAGCCCAGGTCGGAAGGTGTACGCCATTGGTGACATGACCTACATGCAGCTCTTCGGCAAAGAAGCCGGGCCATACGGGAGCGAACATCCTTCGCGAGACTACTCCATGCAGATAGCTGACTCCATTGGCCTCCTGACAGGTGTTGAGTGCAAAGACACTCATGGAGAACTTTTCGTTCGAGCCCGGTGTCGTTCGTCCCATGTCGATGAACTCCTGCCAGCTGATGCCAAGTCTGCGAGGAAAATGTCCCATGTAACGCCCCAAAAGCTCTTCATCGAAGTAGTCATGCCCTGCCGGTACAGGGGTGTGAACCGTGTAGAGCGAGGAGGAACGAACAGCTTCAAGGGCAATATCGAAACTCAATCCCCTTTGTTCCACATAGTCGGCCAGACGTTGAGCATTGATCAGTGCTGCATGACCTTCATTCATGTGGTAGATATCTTTCTTGATGCCCAAACGCTGCAGCAGGAGGATGCCACCGATGCCGAGCAGGTATTCCTGCTTCATTCGATTCTCCCAATCTCCTCCGTATAGATTGTGAGTGATCTGACGGTCGGCCTCACTGTTTTTGTCGAGATCGGTATCAATCAGAAAAAGATCTATCCGTCCCACCTTGACCTGCCATACATGGCAGTACACCGTGTGATCAGAGAAAGGTACTTCCAATACGATCTGGTATCCACTCTCATCCTTCACGGGCCGTATAGGAAGAAGATGAAAGTCTTGAGCATCGTAAGTGGCCAGCTGCTGACCGTCTGCACTGATTCGTTGGTCGAAATAGCCGTATCGATAGAGAAAGCCTACTGCCGTAAGGGGTACATTGCTGTCACTTGCTTCTTTCAGGTAGTCTCCCGCCAATACACCCAATCCACCGGAATATATCTTCAATACATGAGTAAGGCCGTATTCCATGCTGAAATAGGCTATACTCGGTCGATCGGTTTGTCCCGCGGACGACATATATTTTTGCCATGTACTGTGAACATTGTCCAGCTCTTGCATCCATTCTGTATCGTTGAGGAGGGTATCGATACGATTGAGCGAGAGGGAGCGGAGCATTTTGATCGGATTGCCGTCCGTTTCGAACCAGAGATCCGGATCCATGCGCTCGAAAAGGTTTGTAGCCTGCGGATTCCACGACCACCAAAGATTATAGGCCAACTCCTCCGCCTTCTTGAGTTTTTCGGGAAGTTCTACACATGTGAATACTTCTTTCCAAACGGGGGCATTATTTTTTTTCTGAACTATCATTTTCTTGCTATGCTGTATGCTTTATCGTATGGCTGCATTTTGCTGAGGCCATACGCTAAAAACATTTCAAAGGTATGTATTTGTTTGGATAAGCTTTTCCCTATCATATATTATCGCCGCTCGTCTAACCTCTATCATCGAGTATCGTATCATCTGCCAGCAACTCGGTTAGAAGTTCCCGACGGTATTCTGGTGGTAGAAACTTCTTGTCAGGCGGACAGTTGGGGTAAGCCTGAACGTACAAGAAAATTATCATTTGTGGGACCAAAAAACGTGGTGCGGCAATTTTTTGCTTTTGGTTCGGGGAAAAATAATTTCTCGAACCAAAACGAAAAAAAACTCGCGCGTAAATTTTCAAAAACACGAACCATAATCTCAGCTCTTTTGGTTCGTAAAATCTTTTTGGCCAAAATCTTTCGGAAAAAAACAAGGTAAGCCTCATCATCTTTCTTGTTGTGGAAATCCGTGTCGGCATGGAGTTTTACACCGGTTTTCCTGTCGGCCTCTTCCATCAATACCGATGGAAGCAATTCGCAGGGTCTGCAAGTTTGAACCGGATACTTTATTTTTGTTCTCATTACGAAACTATTTTCGGACAGCGATATGAGCCAAAAGCCTACAAACGATCGGAAAATCATCCTCATTACCGGCGGACAACGTTCGGGCAAAAGTCTCTATGCCGAGCAGATGGCACTAGCGCTGTCCGCTCATCCTATCTACCTGGCTACGGCGAGGATTTGGGATGATGAGTTCGCTCAGCGAGTGGCAGTACACCGTGAGAGACGAGGCTCTGAGTGGACCAATATGGAGGAAGAGAAGGTGCTGAGTCGCCACAATCCGCTCGGAGAAGTGATTTTGATCGATTGTCTGACGCTTTGGGCTACTAATTATTTCTTTGACAACGACTCCGATGTGGAGCTTGCATATGCGGCTCTCTGTGCAGAGTTCGATTCCTTTACATCGCATTCGGGTACGTTCATCTTCGTTACCAATGAGATCGGATTGGGAGGAGTGGCAGAGAACGCTGTCCAGAGGCATTTTGCCGATCTGCTGGGCAGGCTCAATCAGTACGTAGCTGCACGGGCCGATCGTGTCGTCTTGATGATCAGCGGCATTCCCATGGTCATTAAAGGGGACTAAAAACCGTGCCTGTCGAGAGTAATATAATAAGGAAAGGAAACGATACTGCCGGATGAAAACATTCAATATCAAAAGCCCCGATCAAGCTATCCGTCAAGCCCTGATCGATCGGATCGACAACCTGGCGAAGCCTGAGGGTTCGTTGGGAATGCTCGAGGAACTTGCCCTGCAAATCGGGCTTATACAGCAGACCCTATCTCCTCGACTCCGTAATCCTCACAACATAATCTTTGCCGCGGATCATGGTATTGCCGACGAAGGAGTCAGCTTTTCGCCCAAGGAGGTCACTTGGCAGGTAATCAATAATTTTCTCGGTGGCGGTGCCGGTATCAATTTCCTCTGCCGTCAGCATGGATTCGAACTCGTGCTGGTGGATGGAGGTATCGACTTCGATTTTCCCGAAGGATTGGACATTATCGACCGTAAGGTGCGGAAAGGTACGCGAAACTATTTGTACGAAGCGGCACTGACCGGAGAAGAGATGGAGCAAGCTGTGACAGCCGGAGCGGAAGTCGTTAGCGACTGTCATCACCGAGGCTGCAATGTGGTGAGCTTCGGTGAGATGGGGGTGGCCAATACTTCCACCTCTTCCATGTGGATGAGCTTCCTCACCGGAATCGACCTGAAAGATTGTGTGGGTGCCGGTAGCGGGTTGGATTCGGAGGGAGTCAGACATAAGTATAACATCCTTAAACAGGCCAAAGAAAACTATAAAGGCAACGGATCGACCGAGGACGTCATCACTTATTTTGGAGGATTGGAGATGCTAATGGCCGTTGGGGGAATGCTTCAGGCGGCAGAGTTGGGGATGCTGATCATCGTGGATGGATTCATCATGACCAATTGCCTCCTTGCTGCATCGCAGTTCTATCCCGAAGTCTGCGACTATGCCGTATTCGGTCACTGCGGCGACGAATCGGGGCATGCACGCCTGCTGGAGTATATGAAGGCCAAACCTCTTCTGAATCTGGGGCTTCGCTTGGGAGAAGGTTCCGGAGCGGTGTGCTCATACCCCATCATAGTATCGGCCGTCAGCATGATCAACGAAATGCATACTTTTGCTCAAGCGGCTGTGACTAAGTATTTCTAAAAGTTCATGAAGGAAAAGCAGGCAAAACCATATCAGCGAATATTGGCAGCATTTATGCTGCTCACACGCTTACCGCTGTGGCGTTTGGTGAGTGTCCCTGATGCTGCTTTCAAGCGCGCCACCGATTATTGGAGTCTGGTGGGTTGGCTTACGGGAGGACTGATGGTTCTAATCTGCCACTTGGGACTACTGATCGACCTCCCTGTCACTATGGTCGTTTCCCTTGCACTCCTCTCTCGCGTTCTCTTTACAGGGGCTTTCCATGAGGATGGATTGGGTGATTTCTTCGATGGATTCGGTGCAGGGCGAACCAAGGAGCGCATCTTGGCTATCATGAAAGATTCGCATACGGGTACTTATGGTATTCTGTCCTTCATCTTTTACTTCATGATAGGGATCTATTCTCTGTCTTCTCTCCCTCCGATCCTGACGCTTGTCGCATTAGGTGTGGGCGATCCTCTGTGCAAATTGGTGGCCTCCCAGCTCATCAATACGCTTCCCTACGCCCGTTCCGAGGACGAGAGTAAGGTGCAAGCCATATACAGTCCGATGGGTGTCTTGGCTTTTTGGGTCTCATTCTCTGCCGGAGCTTTGCCCTTGGCCCTCTTTCTTCCACTCCCTTATTGGCCGGCAGTTTTGATCCCCATTTTGGCTTTCCTCTTGCTGCGCGGTCTTATGAAGCGGAAGATAGGCGGTTATACAGGCGATTGCTGCGGAGCTACTTTTCTTCTCTGTGAGCTGTCTTTTTGGGTAGGAATGCTTATTATGAATAGGATCATAGAATTGTAAGATGCAGATTACTCTCATCCGCCACACGACTCCGGATGTCCCTGCCGGAATATGCTACGGGCAATCCGATGTACCCCTACGGGCTTCCTTTGAAGAAGAGGCCGAGGTCGTACGCCGCCGGCTATCGGGGATGGACTTCGATGCTGTCTATACGAGTCCGCTCAGCCGCTGTGTCCGTTTGGCTCATTTTTGCGGTTATCCTGATGCCATACAAGACGGACGACTGATGGAGATTAATTTCGGTTTGTGGGAGATGCAGCGATATGACCATATCGACGATCCTCGCCTACAAGATTATTACGCGGATTATCTACGAACACCTGCAACAGGGGGCGAGAGTTTCGTCATGCAGCTGGAACGCGTAAGCAATTTTCTGGAAGAGGTGACTGCGATGCCGTTCGGGCATATAGCTATCTTCACGCATGGGGGAACTATTCTCTGTGCTCAGGTTTATGCGGGCTTATATGAGCTTGAGACTTGCTTCGAGCACCAAACACCCTATGGGGGCATCGTTATGCTGGTCGTTTCTGATAAAAAATAATGAGGCGGAATATACTGGCGGCCCAATTATTGGTACCTTTACCTCCGATAAAAGCATCAACATGAACTCATCCATCGGCATATTCGACTCCGGTTATGGAGGACTTACCATCTTGAGTGAGATCCGCAGACTCATGCCGGAGTACAACTTTGTTTACTTGGGCGATAATGCCCGCTCTCCCTATGGCAACCGCTCTTATGAAGTAGTTTACAAATTCACGCTACAGGCTGTGAGAAAGCTCTTTGAACTCGGTTGTCCGCTAGTCATTCTCGCTTGTAATACGGCATCGGCAAAAGCCTTGCGAACCATTCAGCAACGCGATCTGCCCAATATGGAGGATCCCACCCGTCGTGTCCTCGGTATCATCCGCCCTACGGTTGAAGCCGTAGATGAGATCACAAGGACTAAGCACGTAGGTGTTTTGGCCACACAAGGTACAGTTAGTTCGCATAGCTACCAGCTCGAAATCGCAAAATTGTTCCCCGAAATATCAGTCACCGAAGAGGCGTGTCCGATGTGGGTACCACTCGTGGAAACGGGCGAAAGTGACAGCCCGGGGGCTGACTATTTCATTCGCAAGCATCTGGACAGTATCATTGCCAAGGATGATACCATCGATACGATTATATTGGCGTGCACACATTATCCTCTATTGCGTCCTAAGATGAAGCGTTTGCTTACGCCTACTATCAAGCTCATAGCACAAGGTGAACTTGTGGCGCATTCTTTGAAAGACTATCTCAGTCGCCACCCCGAAATGGACAGACGCATTGAGAAGGGTGGCAAAACATCCTACTACACCACGGAGAGTCCGGACAAGTTTGGAGAATTGGCATCTCTTTTCCTTAAGGAGGAAGTGGAGGCTGAGCATGTAACCATTGATTGAATCATATCAGCAACATTATGAATAGAAGACAGTATCTTATAGCATTGGTCATAGCCGCCATCTTTTCGGCTTGTGGCACCAAAGCCAATACCCAAGGACGTCAGGAGAGTCTTGACGGCAAATGGGAGGTGAAGCTTTCAGAAACAGAAGACAATTCTTCGACTGAGAATGTGAAAATGACATTGGAGTTTAACCTCGCTGAAAAGCGATTCGGGGGCGAAGGCATCTGTAATACGTATGGAGGAGATATTGAAACTCTCAATTCGTCCAAGGGGACGATACGTTTGGGTGATGTTATTTCCACCCTTGTCGCCTGTGACAATATGGCTTATGAGAACGCTCTGTTCGATCGTTTGCCGGAGGTTAGGCGTTTTCAAATGAAAGAAGGCAAGTGCTATCTCTATGGAGAGGATGGAGAGACACTTCTTCTCATCCTCATTCGTCAATAGACTAAGACAGACTTTCTCATCATCTTTCTCTTAAATGACGGAGGCTATATCTGACACATTCGGTCAATATAGCCTCCGTCTTTTTGTCGGACACCGATGTGTCCTATCGCTTACAGATGCACGAAAGCATACGGCGGAAAAAAGAGAGGCCGAAGGCTCGCCATCCTATTGGGGTGGGAGCCATTCGGCCTCTCTCTTAGAAATATCTTAGTTTAAGAGTTCCTGCTATTTGATTAGAACTTCACTACCAAGCCCATGTAGCCTGTACGCGGCTGCGTAGGACCATAGATATATCCGCTGTCACGTGCAGCTCCACGATCGAAGTCCTTCTGGAAAGAGTTGAAGATATTGTTCATCCCTACATAGAGTTGAACCTCGGTAGCTTGGAATACGTGGAAGTCATAACCCACTTTCAAGCCCAAATCGAAGAATGCAGGCGTCTTCTTCAGCTCATCAATACGGGGAGCTGTTCCGGTTTCGTCGGTAATCTCAGGATTGTTCTGCATAATATCCAGTTCGGCAGACTTCACACCATATTCGATAGCGTGGGGTACATACATCTGACCGGTATATGCTCCCGTAAGGGCTACGCTCCATGAGTGAGCAGGATTGTAGGCCAAAGTAAAATAACCGTATACGCTGGGGGTACGGGTGATCTGCGTATCCGTCATGGATTCGTTCTTGTATTCCTGTTGTCCATTTGCATTGGCCTCGGTAACAAAAGCTCCGTTGGTATCTTTCACCGTATTCAGACCCCACTCCTGTGCTTCGTCGTATTTGTTGCTGGCCAGGGTAAGACCGGCTTGGAGCTGGAAGGACTTGTATGCGACCTTACCTTCCAGATTGAGACCGAATACTTTGGCTCCGCTACCGTTGATACGCGTGTAGCGTTTGATGCCATCGTGCTGATCAGGCTGCTCCTCGTTGGTGAATACATCCAGCAAACGAGTATAGAAGCCTTCCACAAGGAAGTTGGTCTGGACGTTACCGAAACGATGATACATATCGGCACTCAAACTGAATGCATGAGAAATTTCAGGCTTGAGGTTCGGATCGTTGAATACTTTCTGTGCCTCACCGCCTACAACCCCTACGTGCAAGTCTTCATCGAATACCTGCGGTGCGCGGAACCCTTTTGCATATGTAGCGCGCAGGTTGATGTCCGGATTCACATTGAAACGCAGTGTGGTACGAGGACTCAGAATAATATCCTTGACTTCGCTATGCTTGTCCAAGCGAGCGCCAACAAGGATGCTCCATTTGTCATTTTTCCATTCGTTCTGACCGAACAGGCTGTAGTTGTTGATATTCTGATCCAATTCGGGATAGAGGGGAATGGTATTCCCATTGGCATCCTCGCCGGTCTGCCATGAAAGGATGGGCATCACGTCATTGAGTTCATCACGCGTATATTCGGCTCCAAACAAAAGTTGCGAAGGCATGAGGAGGAATTTGTCCAAGTCGTAGCTGTACTGGATACCGCCCATATATGTCTTGCCTTTGGTCACGCCATAATTATTGCCGTATTGATCCTGAGGGATAGGGTAGCCTTCCGTACCACCGGGGTGGCCATTGACGTCAATCTCTCCGATACCTCCGTAATAGCTCTTGCGATTTACGATCTGTCCGGAAGTATAAGCCTGGAAGTGGTGTTTATAGTTGGAAGAGAAGAGATCGTATTTCAAGTTTCCGCTAAATACGCTATGGTCAGTTTGTTCAGCTACACCCACTACATGAGGAGGCAAATCGATACGATCGCCACCACGGCGGAATTCACTGATCGTGTGAAACTCTCCCGTCAATTTGCTGTAGTCGCTCAAGCGCAAATAAGAATGCGCTCCCAGCGAGCGGGCATCTATTTTACCCAATTCGGAATAACCGTCATTGTTAGCATCCCAATGGTTGCGGTAACGAGCCTGCCCGAATACCATGGCACCGGCACGGTTGTCATCGCTGACGATGGAGGCATTGAAGTTCGTGTTGTTATCCAGCTTGCTAAAACCGGTAAAGCTCAGAGATTCATTGAATGTGAAAGAATTGTGAGAAGGTTCCTTGGTAATGATATTCACCACTCCGGCAATAGCAGAAGAACCGTACAAGGCCGATCCTCCACCACGTACTACCTCCACACGTTCGATCATATTGGCAGGGATCTGCTCCAGACCGTAAACACCGGCAAGGGCACTCATGATGGGACGGCTGTCGATGAGGATCTGTGCATAACGACCATCCAGTCCATTGATACGAACTTGATTGAAACCACAGTTCTGACAGTTGTTCTCTACACGAACTCCCGGCTGGAATGACAAGCCTTGAGCCAGGTTAGAAGCATTGACTTGCGAGAAGACTTTTTCGTTCAATACATTTACCAGAGTAGGAGCAAGACGGCGAAGCGTCAGTTCGCGATTGGCCGAAATCACGACTTCGTCCAGATTGATGGCATCCTCTTCTGCTTCGAAATTCACCTCGATAGTCTTGTCTTTTTCTACGCGGACTACGCGCTCCTGGCTCTTATAGCCCATGCCACGCATAATCAAAGTGATCTCACCCGGACGCAAGTTACGAAGATAGTAGTGCCCGGTTGCATCTGTAGATGTACCAAAGGTAGTGCCTTTGATAGCAATAGTGATACCGACAAGGTGTTCACCCGTCTTGCTGTCTTTGACGTGACCGATGATATTGGCATCGGTCGGGTACTTGAACTCAGCGTCTGTCGCTGCGTTCAGCCCACTGAACGCAATGAGCGCCAGCAGGATAAAAAAGAATTTTTTTCCGATCATGTTTTTATTGTATAAGGTGGGAATAGGTTCCCTAAAGCATTTCTTCCGATTCCGCCCAAAAAAGTAAAGAGGATATCGAATAGAATCTGCTCATCATATAAAAGAGAGGCGACACCCATATTGTTCGCCTCTCTTTGTATTCTTAGTTTATTTTTGGACTCTCTCTTACTTTTTCCCGGGCTTGATCCCGATAAGTTCCATCTCGAACGTCAGGGTAGAGAACGGTTCGATGGTATAGTTACCGGTCTCCCCATAAGCCAGCTCCTGTGGGATTACCACGCGAACTTTCTGACCGACCTTCATGAGTTGGAGCATCTCCGTCCAGCCTTTAATCACACCGGTAACGGCAAATTCGATTCCTTCTTCGTTTTTGTCGAACTCTTTACCATCGACCAGAGTACCCACATACTTGACACGTACAGTATCGGCCAAAGAGGGAGTAGCTCCCGTACCTTCCTGAAGAGTCTTGTATGCCAGACCACTTGTCGTAACAATTACACCATCCTCTTTTTTAAAGGTATCGATGTATTCATTACCCTTTTCGATGTTCTGGCCGAACTGCTTCATATTGTTCTCTCGCTGCTTTTTGGCTTGGATTCGTTGCATGAAAGCCTGTGCATCTGCAGGCTTCAGGGCGATAGATACGGTGTCTTTAAGAAGAGCCGCACGCATGGCTGCATAGAACTTGTCGATATCGATGGAATCATGAGCCAGCTGACGAGCTATATTGGAAGCATAGATAGCTCCCAGATTGTACGAGAAGCGCGTCGTATCGATACCATATTTGAAACCGTCCAAGAAAGCTACCGAATCGATCGGCTGGCCTTGCAAGCGGGACATTTCGAACTGATTGGCAAAATCCTGTCCGTACAAAATACCCATGGACAAGGCTAAGCTATCCTTTTCACTGACAGCGGTAGTGTCAGCATTTTTCTTACAGCCGACGGCTCCTAAAGCCAAGAGGGCTGAGGCGATAATTGCAATTGTTTTTTTCATTTGGAGTTTCCCTTATGTTTTTTATCGTTAGTTTTTCTTATTTGGAGTAGGTTTTGCCGGGACAGGCTTTGCCGGCTTCTCTACGTAAGGCTTGATTTCGAGTAGTTCCACTTCGAAGAAAAGCGTAGAGTTCGGCTTGAGAAGTTCGCCCATGCTGCGTTCGCCATATCCCAGTTCGGTCGGGATAACAAATTCGTACTTGGCACCCTTTTGCATCAGACAAACACCCTCAGTCCATCCCGGAATCACTTGCAGGAGGCTGAACTTTGCCGGCTCGTTGCGAGAATAAGAACTGTCGAATTCTTTCCCTTCAATGTTCTTGCCCACATAATGAACAACGACCGTATCCTGAACCGTCGGGCGAGGTCCTTCCCCTTCCTTCAAGACACGATACAACAAACCGCTTTCGGTAGCCTTAACGCCCGGCTGCTTGCGATATTCTTCCTGATAAGCTTTGCCTGCTGCCAAGTTTTCGGCTTTGAGTCTGTCCTGTACTTCCTTGAAGTATTTCTTGATCATTTCGTCCGCATTTTGGGAAGAGATAGCAGTGCTCTTTCCCATGAGTACTTCTTCGAATGCTCGGAGAATCAGGGCACGATCCAGAGAATCGCCCGGCATCCGTCCGGTATAGTCATTGAAATTTATTGCTCCGCTTATACCGAAAGCGTATGCCACAGAGTCAGCAGAAGTCACGATAGGCTTCACGGTTTGCACCTCATCCTTTTTGGGCGGTTTTTTTGCAAAGGCAGATAATCCGGCCACTAAAAAGGCTAAGCCGGCAATGATCATTACTCTCTTCATAGTGATTTGTCTTCTGATTATTAGTTTATACTCAATAATTCGATTATAAAAATGAGCGTACTACCCGGTTTGATATGTTCGCCGGCACCACGATCTCCATACGCCAGATCGCTCGGTATAGTTACTTTCCACTTGGATCCTACAGGCATTAATTGGAGAATCTCCGTCCAGCCGGCTATAACTCCTCTTAGAGGGAAACTGGCCGGTTCTCCCCTGTCCATAGAGCTATCGAAAACGATACCGTTGATGAGCGTACCGTGATAATGACAGGTTACCGTGTCCGAAAGGGTGGGTTTCGGGCCCTCTCCCTTCTTAATGACTTCGTATTGCAAGCCGCTCGGTAAGGTCGTCACACCTTCCTTGTGTGCATTTATCTTGAGGAATTCTTCTCCGGCCTCTTTGTTCAGTTTGACAGCCTTCTGCTGCAAATCCATGAAATACGCCTCTATTTCGCGCTTGGCCTCGTCATACGAGAGCTGAGGGGCTTTTTCTTCCAGCACATCAGACAGACCTTGCATGAAATCATCCATAACGACGCTGTCGATGCCCGAAGACTTGAAATTATTACCGATGCTCAATCCCAGAGCATAGCTCACTTTATCCATGTAACACTTGCTTAGTTCTTAATATGCGCGCAAAAATATAAATTTTAGACCGATTCCTCATACCGGCACATGGCAATATCTATCTGTGCACACTCCATCGGCAAGGCTTGCCGGTTATTCACAGATTACGGATTGCATCCATATCGACACAGTTCCTGTGGGCAGCTGTTTATTCGGAGCCGGTCGATTGGCCCTGAAGCTGAAAGCGAAAGAATGAAAAATGAAAAACCTGTTTGGGGCTGGTCCCCGAATGTTTTTTTTATTTCCAAGCCATTCGTATCGTATCTGCACACCAATTACATGAATGGCGCGCTTGATTTTAATGCTCTCATTTATAGCTACTTATATTTTCGGAAAAAAGAGCTAAAACGACCCTCAAACTAAACTATATAGTTTGGTTGAACTAAACTATATACTTTGGTCGAACCAAACTATATACTTTGATGAAACCAAACTATATACTTTGGTTTTGCCCTTTGTAAGCTTTACAAAATCATTATCATAACAAGCCTTTCGGAGGAGTCCTTCTCGAGTGTGCGATATGTATAGGCAGGCCCTTCTATTCTAATATATATCGGTAGAATCTTAATGCCTGCTATTTCAGCAGAGATGTTTAGCCTGTGGTCATGATCCATAGGAAAAGAAGAGGGTGTTGCAACTTTTGTCTTGCAACACCCTCTTGGCTTTCGCTGGAAAGGAACAGAGCTTTCCTATATATAAGGAGTCTCAATCATTTGCCGGCTTCGGTGTACGAATCTTGTGTTCCATTTCGAAAGGGATCACCATCGACAGCTCCAAGAAGCCCATATATTCCCCCTTTTCATACCAGGGGATCTGATAGATCAGCTTCTTTCGCCCATTCTTCTCTATCGTATAGACGTGCTTTCGCTCCTGACGCATCATCTCTTCGAGCATGGAGCGAGCCGGTTCGGGATGACAGTCCAATACATTCGAGCCGATCAGCTCCTGACCGGGCTTGAGGTTTACCTGACGGGACTGTTCGTTCATATCGATGATTTTGCCCGTTTTGTCACAGACGGTCACGGCAATATCTGCCTCTTGGAAATACTTCATTTTTCGGATTATGTGATAGGGTTATGTTTTTCGGATTTGTGTCGCTATATCCAGCCAGTTCCGGATCAGTCGTTCTCCGCAATCGGATATAATGCTTTCGGGGTGGAACTGAACACCATAGTGTGGCAGTAGCTTGTGGCGCATGGCCATCAATACGCCGTCGTCATCGCTCCAAGCCGTGGGGATCAGGCAGTCCGGCAAGTCGGTATCCTCCACCACCCAGCTATGGTAACGCCCGACAACGGCATCGTTCGGTACGCCTTTCCAAAAAGGCTCATCCGGCTCGGTCAGCCGTATTGGCGAATCATGCCCGTGGAAAGGATGTTCGATTCGCCGTAGTCGGCCGCCGAAAAACTCTGCCAGAGCCTGATGCCCCAGGCAGACGCCCAAGATGGAGTGTGTGGCCGCTGCGGCTTGGATCAGTTCCATTTGGCCGCAAGCCTCGGAGGGCAATCCCGGTCCGGGGCTTAACAGGATACCTTGATAATCCGACAAATTGCCCCAGGGGATAGCATCTCCTCGGACTACATCGAACCGACAGTTCGGAGCTTCTCGAAGCAATTGTACCAGATTGTAAACGAACGAATCGCGGTTGTCAAGAACTAATACTCGTAACATCGGGGGCAAAGGTATTCATTTGTCCTTGCAGAGACACCCCACGGATAAAGCTTTGGCCGAATGCTCAGGCTCAAAATCCGTTTTTGATTCGATTTATACGGTGTAAACGATGTCCGAATTCTTTTTCGACCCCTTTTTACCGGCTTGGGAAGGGGTGTTTCTCTTTTATAACGCCAGTTTGATCTAAGCGCAAGTTGGAAGTTTGGTCTTTCTGACGATTTCGATATTCAGTTCAGACTTTTTAGGGAGGAAGTTGTACGCAATCAGTCCCGAGATAAGGTTAGTAAGAAAATTCATTAGTATCCCAATTTTGACGGGACACCAATGAGGTATTGAGGTAATTTCTTGATTATTTTCTTGCGTCAAAAATGTATTAGATGTTAATTGATTTTAAGATATGGGTTTAAAAAGTTAATAGACTTATTTTCTCTTGCATCTTGAAATATATTTCTTATATTGCGCAAAACTCAGTTTATGGTTACTTACTGATACCATCATCTGAGGGGAGAGAAAATGGATGAAAACATCCCGAAGGGCTTTTCCTGTTTAGAAAAATGGGTCTCGTTTCGTGTATGGCACGGAAGATGTGCGGGTGTGGTTGATGTCTAACCTAAAATTTAGTATTATGCCTGATCAAGAAAATAAGGAAAAGGCTTTGAGCGCGCTGGTAGATAAACTTTTGCGAATCGTTAAGGATAAGGAGAGCAAAAGTACAGCAGAGAAAAATGAGTGGCGTGCACGTCCTCTCGCTTATGAAACTCTGAAAAATTTGGTTGCTCCGAACTTGAAGGAGAATGAGCGCTTGATGAAGGGAGATTTGCTGTTGGCAAAAGAATGTTTGGAGATGTCTTTGCCGGGGAGTAATCATCTGGGGGTGCTGAAGAGTCTCATGACCTTGCAGAGTGTCGTCAAGCTGTTGAAGCTTTCGGTTCGACGAGAGTTCAGACCGAATGACTCCCTCATCCCCATAAAGGGGATCAGTCGGGTGATGCAGGCGAGACTGCGAGAGAGGCTGAATGTGTATGATGTCTCCACCCTTTTGGAAAGAGGATGCACCTATGAGAGGAGGGTCTCCATGGCCAAGGAGCTTGGTGCCGATATCAAGCTCGTTACCAGCTGGGTGAGGCAGGCCGATCTATGGCGGGTCGACGATATTGGATCGGACTTGGCGTATCTCTTGGTGCAGGCCGGAGTGCGTAATGTCGGGGATTTGGCAAAGGTAGATCCCGAAAAAGCCTATCCTATTCTTTACAATATCAATTCTACTCAGGCGGGCTTTACTTTTCGAGGAAAAGAGGAGCTCGAGAGAGTGATTCGCGATGCGGCCCTGTTGGTGAGATTCTCTCCAAGTACAACCAGTTCCTACAGGAAGTGGGTGCGGGAGTATGAGGGAAACATAAGAAAGATTGCCCCAAGTGTCATCAATGATCCGAAGCCCGCTGATGCTCTGCTCGCCAGACTTCGAGAAGATCTGAGAAGAATAGGCCTACCCCGAATAGTGGGCGACGATCCCACAGCGAAGGGAGATGGCTTCCCTCTCATTCCGGCTCAGGTGGAGGCCGACGGACTCCCACCGGTGTACTTGTTCAAGGATGGAGTTTCTTTGGACGATGATGAGGCAATGATAGAGTTGCAGTCCATATATGACATCCTGAACGAAGCTTTGGGCTTTTTGGATAATATCGAATATACATTGCCTCTACCTCGTACGGCGAGTGGTACCGTGTTCATAAAGAATGCGAATGACTTGGATGAAAACAAGAGAGCCCTGCCCGGGGTAATGGTCGAGATAGATGGTATAGTGAGTCCTGACCAAGACAAGACAGAGGTCAATAAAAAACCTCGATGTTACACCGATGGCAGTGGAAAATTCATAATATCGATGCCTGACAGATATAGTCTCAAGGAGGCTATCACGATCATCGTTTCGGATGGAGCAAAGAAACAGAAGTTCCTGATGACTGCATCGGACTTTATCAACTCTGTGCCAGAGCAAAGAGAGCTCGATGAGTTCCTCGCTCTCGATGCCCTCGGTGACCGTGCAGACAGCTTATCCGAGAGGATAAACTATTTGGAGAAAAAGTGGGCAAGGCTCGATAAAAAGAAAAAAGAGGAGGGTACAACGGAAAGGGTCAAACTCTTGTATGAAGAGGCTCAGAACAAGATAAGCGAAACCTTGAAAGGCAAGGGAGACAACAGAGGTCTCAATGGTGAGCTCGAGGATCTGAAGGCAGAGTACAAGAAGAAGAGAGAGCAGCTGCTGAAGCACGCTCCATCAAGTGACCTGAAGAGTGCTTTCGGACGATTTATGGCATCCGCTTCGATGCTTAATGCAAAGCTTGCTCCGAGCGTCATCGGAGATGAAATCAAAAAAGAAGGAGAGGATGTCAAAAGTGGCGAAGTAAAGGTCAAAAGTGAAGGGTTTGTCGTCATTCAAGAGATCTTCGAAAGACGACGCATGGATATCCCTCGAGCATTGCCGAGCGTAAAGCTCATGGGCGAGGGGAGTGACATCATAAAGTTGCCTACGGATACAGCTCCCTCCAGAGTATTTACCTACAAAATGCTCCAACGCCTCAAAGAACCGGACATATTCCCTGTGCCCTCAGGAGCAGGTAGGAATGGTCGTATTCCTGTGAACAGACCTCTGGACGTAGAGGCGTTCAAGGAGCAGATGTACAAGAATCCTCACGACTATCCTCAGATGTCCACCCTCGGCATAGGCTATACCCTGAATATGCATCAGGCATGGGTGCCGGACGGATTTGCTCTCGGTACATTGTTGTACTCTTTGGTTCTTGCTCCGGGAGAAGAACAACGTCTCATCGTACGCGAAAACAAGCAGAGATACAGTCTTGCGGATATATCGCAAGGTACAGATGCAACACGCTCTCGTTATGCTATGTCTCAGGTGGATGACTCCCATGCCATCTTCCAGTATGCCGTCGATCAGATGTCCAAAGCCGAGTCATCCTCCGGCTATAGTACTTCGACAGGTAATTTTGGTGGAGGTCTTGGTATCGCTGGTGGTTTCCTTCCTTATGTCAGCGCAACTCTGGGGCTATCCGGAGGTTCTTCGCGAGCGAGAGGTCGCAGTTTTTCCTCATCCAGTCAGTCCAATTCTTATAGGGAGGCATCGATGGCGGCCAACAGCTTCCAACACAGTATCAAGAGTGCTTCCGAGAAATTGTCTCAGTCGAGGCGCGTAAGTATCAGTACTGCTACGAGCGATGTGTCTGACTCGGTGGCAACCAAGATCATTGCCAACCACAACCACTCTCACGCGATGACTGTACAGTACTGGGAGGTGATGCGTCGTTACCGTCTGGAGACTTGTATCGACAGTGTGGATCTTGTCCTGTTCGTACCTCTCAGACCGATCAGGTTTTTACCGGAGGGACAGGAGTTGATTTATCCTGTGAATAATATCTCCTCTTTTGGCAGGGAGGAGTTCAAAAGACGATATGCTACAGTGCTGAAGCATGCTGACTCTTTGAGGTACTACCTGCCCTACAAGTATCGGGCCGGGCTGGATCTGATTCAGAAGTATGCGGCTTTGCCTCAGTGGACAATGGAAAAGTTGGGCAGTGCACCATCTGTATTTGAGCTAAATATAAGTGGCAGATTCCTTTCTTGTGATGACCTCAGGGCCTATCTCGTCTTGAAGAATGGTAAGGGGACAGTCGCCGGCACGGTGAGCTATCGAAGGATAGCATTGAAAGACCATTATCAGACCAGTAGGGAGCTGAAACGAGTAATACGGGATATCCGAAATTCAAACACTTTTGAATACGGTGAGAGTGTGGCCAAGATTTCCTTCTTCCTACCTATCGGGGTTGTCAATGAGGATATCTCGCATGTGACCATCCGCTACTCTTGTGAGCCTTTGGAGTATACGCTGTACAAGGATCCGGATGCCAAGACCATGAAAGGAGAGAGTGCTCATAGTGAGTTTAGCAAGATGATGGACAAGTACTGGGATCTGATGAAGGACAATGATAACTCTTCGGGAGACTTGAGAAAGATCGAGTACTACAAGAAAGTCTTGCCTGAAGCATATATCTCCCCCAATGTGGAGATATCTCCGGGAGAGATGAGGAGTCTGGGTGTCCCCGAGATCAGACTGTCCAGTGCATCGGTAGGGTATCAGCTTGTGCTGTCCTCTACATACTTGGATGGAGATGTTTATGTGGGAGTTTCCACAAGTGCTCATACGATGCTCTATA
Source organism: Porphyromonas gingivalis ATCC 33277 (assembly GCF_000010505.1). Lineage (GTDB taxonomy): Bacteria > Bacteroidota > Bacteroidia > Bacteroidales > Porphyromonadaceae > Porphyromonas > Porphyromonas gingivalis. The sequence goes on from NC_010729.1 coordinate 819,446, forward strand.
CCGAGTTTCGGCAGATAGAGGCCTTGTTGCAGCACCTGGCATCGGAGACTTTGCGTTACTCTCAGATCGTCTGGAGAGGTCTCTCTGATGACGAAAGAGCGATGATGTTGGAACAATATACCGTGAAGATGGACTTCGAAGAGGCTATCCAAAATGCCAGCCTTCCGGAAGACGAAGAAGAGATGATCAAGGGTCTTGATAGGAAGAATATCAATGTTCCACTACTCAACTGTGTCAATGTGAAGAAGCTCCTCGGCTTCTACGGCAATTGTATGTTGCTTCCTTTCACCTTCCCACAGAGCCTGTCAAAGATGTTAGGTTGTACCGCTGCAGATCTTCAAGATGCTATATGCCGATACCACAGCAATAGTTTCCGTGCACCGACGACTACAATCTCTTTGCCTACAGACGGAATGGTGGGTGAAGCGGTGTTGGGAGAAACAAATGTGAGTGAAAAGATCGACCTTACCCGATTCTGGAACTGGCAAGACTCTCCTATCGATAAGATGAACATCGATGAAAAGAGCCTCAACTCCACGGATTACTTGGTGGGTAAAACAACAAAGGACATTACTCCGCTCAACTTGCAAGGACCTACCCCTGCCACCCCGGTCTCTACAGTAGACTTATTGACCGCTCTGGTCAATAAACAGGCTCCAACCTTTGACAATATGACCGGATTAGACCAGCTTAAGGAAATCCTTAATGAGGCAACCAAGAGTGCGGCTACCGGTCGGGACAAGGCTATAGAGGCATCCGAAAATATGGCAAAGGCGGCAATGGATTTTTTCTCAATCGGCAAAAAAGCTGAGGGTGGGAAAGAAGGAGGAGCGCCGACTCCAAAAGAATCCGGAGGTGAAAATAATGGGGGAGCGATAAATAACGTTTTCGTCTATCCGGGAGGAACTTGTGTCACCGGAGAGCCTTCTGTCGCAAAGCCGAAGGAGCCTGATCCCAAAGAGGGGAAGGAGCCTAATCCTAAAAAGGAATGACCTGACTCCTTCAAAGGCCTGAGAAAATAGGGAAAGTGATGCCAATTAGTAGTTATTTGGACTGAACCTTAAAAAGAGATTGATATGCCTGAAAATAAAGTAGATATACAAGCGTTAGTAGCGAAATTGTTAGAACACGAAGTTTCGCCTGAAGTATTGGAAATAAGAAAGATGATACTTCGCAGAATTGCTACAGAAAGCGATATAAGGCCTTCTCGCATTCCTGCACCCATGAATATTACTCAAGTCGGCGGGTACGTTAATCTGCTCATGCAGCTTAACGAGCAAGAAATGCTTCGACAGACTCTATCTGCCATACTCGGACTGCCTATGCAGACGCCGAAAGGGTAAAAACTCGCAGACACAGAGGGTGGACCATTCATGGTTGGTGCTTTGAGAAAACCTTGTGTTTGATCACGGTATGGATCATGATCCGGATTGTCCGACGTGTAAGTGGTCTTTGAATTGTATGCAATGTGAACAGTAATGTGGCGCACTTTTGCTTGGTAGGTATACCGGTGCAGTTTCTGCGATTGGTGCCTGTCAAATTCAATCCTTGAGCAAAAGAGAGGGGATCGATGTCGAACCGAAATGGCCGAAAGTGAGTCCTATCAAAAGCTTTTGAACCCGAACTCGGGAGTAGTTGTATCAGAGAGCAACCATTTGCTCGCAGTCAACAAATCTCGGCGGAAGAGGAGAATGTTTTATAGGATTTTACGAGTAGTCCGGAGTAGGGATGTGACGGAGAGAACCGTTAGATCAAAGGCGAGCGTTTCGGATTGAGCAGATTACAGCAGTAGGTTGCCTGTGTTCCATTTTGTCTCTGTCCATTATAAGTGACGAGAACCAAGTATTCAGACCAGCGTGATGTAGATGAGTTTCCCTAATTGCATGGGGCTAGAGTCGTATTCTAAGGTGTAGGGTACGAGACGGTTGGAGTGGTTTTGAGAACTCCCCCTCTTGGGGGAGATTCGAGAAACCACTCCTTTTTTATGCCGTTTACATGGGTTTGGCATCAAATCTCGGCAATAAATCTACGCCAGATCGATCTAGCGAACATACCATAAAAATAATAAGTAGCTGTAAATCATACCCTTTTGAGACCTTTGCACGGCGATTGGTGTGTATTTTGTTTGTTAATTCATTGTGTAATAGGGAGTTATTTTGTATATTTGAGTGTTAAAAACAGCATAATATTCCTCCCATGGCATACCAATCCAAGAATACCGATGAGCATGTAACATTTGCAGACGCACTCCTTTCAAAGCGTTATCGCAAAGCACAAAACGACTTCCTCAATCAGGTTGACAGGCTTATCGATTGGCGTCCGATCAGGACGCTGATCAACAAGAAATACACGAAGCGACAAAATGCCATCGGTGCCCCGGCTTATGACGTGATTCTCTTATTCAAGATGTTGCTTTTGGAGACATGGTACAACCTCAGTGATTGTGCTTTGGAGGAGCGCATCAATGATTCAATCACCTTTTCCCGATTCTTGGGGCTGAAGATGGAAGAGGTATCTCCCGACCACAGCACCATCAGTCGATTTCGTTCGGCACTGACAGAGTTGGGTCTCATGGACAAACTATTGGCGCAGTTTAACAAACAACTTTCCCGCCATCACATTTCGGTCAGGGAAGGGGTGCTTGTCGATGCAAGCCTTGTGGAGACGCCGCATAAACCCAACGGAAGCATTACGATTGAAGTCGCAGACGACAGGCAAGACAATCGGAGCGAGGAGGAAAAAGAGGCAGAGGAGGATTATCAAAAACAGGTTGTCCGTCAGCGTAAAGGGACGGATGAAGAAGCCCGTTGGGTGTACAAACAAAAGCGTTATCACTACGGATACAAAAAGCATTGTCTGACCAATGTTCAAGGCATTGTTCAAAAGGTGATAACGACAGCTGCGAACCGCAGTGACACGAAGGAGTTTATTCCGCTATTGCAGGGTGCAAACATACCTCAAGGTACAGCCGTCTTGGCGGACAAAGGATATGCTTGCGGGGAAAATCGTTCCTACCTGCAAACCCATCACCTTCAAGACGGCATCATGCACAAGGCACAACGCAACAGGGCATTGACCGAGGAAGAGAAGCAACGAAACAAAGCAATCGGTCCGATACGGAGCACCATCGAACGCACCTTTGGCAGTATTCGCCGGTGGTTTCATGGCGGACGATGTCGATACCGGGGACTTGCCAAGACCCATACTCAAAACATTCTTGAAAGCATCGCCTTTAATTTATACAGAACCCCGGGGATAATTATGTCCTCATCCGTAGGATAAGGCATAACCCCCCTTGAGGAGCTCGTGCAAGTAGCTCCTCAAGGGGGGATTTACAACTACTTTCACTCCTTACTGCCACCCCTTTCACTCGCTCCTTTTATGCCAAGAACTCCTCTTCCCTCCATCTCCTTATTTTGCAAAGGTCTCCTTTTGTGATTCTCCGGCTGTATAATGATCGGGAAGAAGGGGCGGCTTCTAAGCCATTGGGCTTCAGATGTAGATAAAAAGCCATCTGAAAGCAATATAAGTGCCTGAAAAACGCTGTGTGGAAAATAAAACGCACTAATAACCAATGTGTTGTACCATTCCTTTATATCGAACTCACGTTTTATAAGGTGTTTATATTCCTTGTAATATATCGACTGCCTGACGGACCATGTCGGCCGATGTCTCGGGACGGCTGTATTCATCTATTTTCACCGTACCGCCCATACTGACTTCAGGCCGCCGAAATCGCATGCTACTCGGAATATCATGGCGCAAGGAACTGTGGAATTGGGTGATCCCGGTATGGCGAGCCAGTGTTTCTATATTGCCCAATCGTATACCGCAGCCGGCCATGATACCGATTCGTCCGGCAGCTTGTTTGTTTAGTGCTCCGATCATGTCCTTACCCTCCAATGCCGTAGGGGCACAACCGGACGTAAGTACACGATGGAAGCCGGTGGCAATCAGCTTTTCGAGCATCTCAAACGGAGCAGCACAGACATCGAAAGCTCGGTGAAAAGTGAGTTGCATCCCTTGCGCCTCTTTCAAAAGACGCGAATTTGCCTCCTCGTCATAGCCCCCCTCCGGTGTGAGACATCCAAAGACAACGCCTTCCATACCGAGGCTGCGGACTACACGAATATCGTAGCACATGGCTTCTATCTCCTCCGATGAGTAAACGAAATCCCCTGCACGCGGACGTATTATGACATGGATAGGAATAGCTATCAGACTGCGAGCCACAGCCATTTCTCCGGCAGAAGGTGTAGTACCGCCCTCAGGAATACCGGCACAAAGCTCTACACGAGTAGCCCCACCCAACTCGGCCTGCTGACAGCTGGTAGCCGAATTGGCACAAATTTCTAATTGCATCGCCATATTGTTAGAACCATTTTATTTTTCTGAAAACGACAAAGGCTATTATCGAAAGCAGGACGGACACGGCCACAATGATGAAGAAAGAATACTGAAACCCACTGCCTGCAATGGGCACATTCATTCCATAGAAACTGGCAATCAGTGTAGGGAGCATCAGTACGATGGAAATCGTGGTCATGCGCTTCATGATAGTATTCAGGTTGTTCGAAATCACTCCGCTCAGAGCTTCCGTCGTTCCGGAAAGGATGTCGCTATAGATATTCACAGTATTATAGGCCTGTCGCAGTTCTATTCGCACATCTTCCACCAGCTCTTCGTCGATCCGATTTTCTCCCGAAGCCCTTATTTTGCCCAGTACGGCTTCATTGCCGCGAATGGAAGTACTGAAGTAAACGAGAGTCTTCTGAAGCATCATCAGGTGAATGAGGTCTTCGTTGCGAATACTGCGTTCGAGTTCTCGCTCGGAGATGGTCACCTCATTGTTGATCTGTTTCAGGTACTTCAGGAACCACACGGCAGAAGAATAGATGAGCCTTAGTACCAGTTCTGTCCGGTTGAGGACTTTGATTCGTTTGCGCCGAGTGTGAAGTAGAAAGTCGGCGAGCATGGGAGCGCGATGGTAACATACGCTCACCGTTACATCCGATCGGGTAGCTATCCCCATCGGTACGGTAACGTAAGGCACACCGCTCAGGCGACTTTCGATAGGAATCCGCAAGATCGTCAGATGCCAGTCGCCATCATGCTCTACGCGTGGGCGTTCATCGGCATCCGCTATATCGGACAAAAAATCTTCGGGGACGTTAAGTGTGTCGATCAGAAACTTCATATCCTCTGCATCGGGAGTTTCGACACACACCCAGCAGTCTGCTCCGAAATCGGGCTTTTCCACAAAACCCTGTTCGGCGAAAAGGTATTTTTTCATTGCTGTACTTCCTCTTCTTTATGTGTTACGGCATTGCGCCGCACCTCCTCCGTCTATCGGGTAGCACAGCAATGCCGTCAGTTAATCTTTCTACGGCTCGACGGAGGGAATGGGTCTTCCATTGACTATGATTTGGTGAAATTAAAATCCGGCCAACCAATCGGTAATGCCGAAAAAATCAGCTCTACAAAGGTAAGATTATCACGCAAACGAAAAAGATGCTTTGCCTTCGGAGACCATTGTTTTTGCTCTGAAGCTATCGGCAAATGTGCTCATCCTGCAAAAAAGAAGAGGGCGACCCAAGAATATTTGGATCGCCCTCTGTTCTTTATGCTAACTTCATTCAGAGGGCTGTCGGCTCCTCCTGAAAAAAGTGTTGTCAGATCATATAACTTTATTTTTTGTCATCCAGGCTCGCACTGATGAAATTGCCTTGTGCATCGAACAGCAGGTCATACTCCCTGTTGTTGTAGACAATCTCTGCCTCGTATCTGCCATTGCCGTCGCCGAATACCGTATGTATCGTCCGGCAGGGCTCCATTTCGCGACGAGCCTTCACGTACACCATCTCATCGTAGTAAATATCGTGAGCGAAACGCATAGCCTCCTGTGGGGTAATCTTTCTATGAGTTTATAACCGAATCCATATACCGATTTGATCTCGATAGTCGCCCCTGCATCGTTCATCTGCTTGCGCAGATTTTTGATTTGAGCATAGACAAAGTCATAATTGTCCGCTTGGTCTATATAGTCTCCCCACACGGCTTCTGCCAGAGCGGCCTTGTCCACCAATCGGTTCGGTCGGGTCATCAGGTGATACAGGATATCGTATTCTTTTCGCTTCAATTCCAAGGGATGCCCCTTGACCGCAACTTCGAACCTGTCCGGTACCAAAGACACATTTCCGAGTTTGATTTCCATGGCTCCATGAGCCGTTTTGCGTCGGATAAGTCCTTTGATTCTGGCGTTCAATTCCAGGAGATGGAATGGCTTTGTCAGATAATCATCCGCACCCAGTTCGATCCCCTGCACCTTGTCCTCGATCGCGTCTTTGGCAGAGATGATGATCAGGTTCTCTGTTTTTCCTCTCTTTTTCAGTTCCTTCAAAAGGGTAAGCCCATTGCCGTCGGGCAGCATAATGTCCAGCAGGATACAGTCGTAGTCGTACACCAGCACCTTGTCCAGGCCTTCGTTCATCGTTGCAGCTGTCTCTACGATGTACCTTTCCCCGAGGAGAAACTTTTGGATAGTTTCCCTCAGATCCGGTTCATCTTCGATAATGAGGATTTTCATCTGGATAGCCCTGTTTGGATTGATCTTCTTTTACAAATATAACATGGTAAAACTGAATTTTTCCTGAAATAGCATGCTCTCCCTTTGCAGTCCCGGGATGTGCGGATATTTTACGCCTGTGTTTTGGGGACGAGGTGCAAATTCGGTGGCACTTTTTTATATCTTTGTCCCAAGACGATTTGCTCGAATCTCAGCAAACGAAGTCTTTCAATCACTTAAAAACAGATAGTTATGACAGTAAAGCGCGCAGTGCGAATAGCACTTCTCACGCTGATAGGCATTCTTTTTTCCTCACCTTCTCTTGTTCGGGCGCAAAGTCTTTTCAGCACCGAACATGTCTTGCAACTATACAACAAGATACTCTATGGAGAGTCAGCGGCGGATACCGTCGCAGAGAAAACGGCAGGTGAGTCGGCATTTCCTTTTATAGACAAACTCATCAACCTCGGCCGCACTTTCCTCGGCAAACCATATCGCTATCGCGGTCCTTCCCCATGGCCGATGGACTGCTCGGGCTATGTGTCTTACCTCTACTCCAAATTCGACATCAAACTCCCACGTGGTGCGGCAGCACAGAGCCAATATACGAATCCTATCGAGCGCGAGGATGTTCGTCCGGGCGACCTCCTTTTTTTCAAAGGCCGCAATGCACGCAGCAACCGTATCGGGCATGTAGCTTTGGTCGTATCTGTCGATGAAGATGATATTACCATGATGCACAGCCGCAATTCGCGAGGGATCGTGATCGAAAAACTCAATCGCAGTGCATACTTCTCCCGTCGCTTGGTGAGCTATGGCAGGGTACCCGGAGCCAAGAGAGTGATCCCACGAAAAAGTTGATCGGGACTATACCGAAACAAGGGTAGGGGCTATCCCCCTAAGGGCTGTGCAGCAATCACCGGATTTGTGCACAGCCCTTTTCGCATACAGCCCGGATGGATTTGGAAGGAGAAAGTATTGTGAGGTGGCCAAAGAGAGAGAAAAAAAACGATACATATTTCGGAACTTATTTTTCCGGCCGGGAAAAGTTTCCCCGACAGCTGACAAAAATAAATTTTCCGGCCGGAAAATCTCTATCCAAAGCCTTCGGATATATAAACGAAGCCTTTGGATACATATACGAAAGCTTCGTTTATATATCCGAAACCTTTGAATAAAGAATTGCAGTATACCTTTTCAACTTTTCTGTACTGCAGAAAAAACTTTTTCCGGCTGAGAACGATCATTTCTTTTTATTGCTGTCCGGTAAAAAATGAACATTCTTCAAAACGTACTGTAATGAAGGGATTTACGTGAGATATTCGTATGCCAGAAGCAATAGCATATTGAGTCTTGCCTATCGCACCGATAGCGATTGCATCGATGCTTTCATTCAGGGGCGGTACACTTTTATCCGACAAACCTTGTTCTCCTATAGATTCAACTCTCGTTAAAAGAGGGGATAACGAGTTTCTTTCGTATTTTCGTTCCACAATAAAACGCAATACAGTAATAAATCACCACAATGAACAAAAAAATCTTTTCGATGATGGCTGCAAGCATCATTGGTTCGGCTGCTATGACCCCATCAGCCGGAACGAATACCGGAGAGCATTTGACGCCGGAACTATTCATGACCCTGTCGCGGGTGAGCGAAATGGCCTTGTCTCCCGACGGTAAAACGGCTGTTTATGCCGTCAGCTTTCCCGATGTCAAAACGAACAAGGCTACCCGCGAGCTATTTACCGTCAATCTCGATGGTTCGGGGCGTAAGCAGATAACCGACACCGAGTCCAACGAATACGCTCCTGCCTGGATGGCCGACGGTAAGCGCATTGCTTTTATGAGCAACGAAGGCGGCAGCATGCAGCTTTGGGTCATGAACGCCGATGGTACGGAACGCCGCCAACTCAGCAATATCGAAGGTGGTATTACAGGTTTTCTTTTCTCCCCGGACGAGAAACAGGTGCTTTTCACCAAAGACATCAAATTCGGCAAACGCACCAAAGACATTTATCCCGATTTGGACAAAGCTACCGGACGCATCATCACCGATCTGATGTATAAGCATTGGGACGAGTGGGTGGAGACCATACCGCATCCCTTCATCGCGAACGCGACGGATGGAATGATCACCACCGGCAAAGACATCATGGAGGGCGAACCCTACGAAGCTCCGATGAAGCCGTGGTCGGGTATCGAAGATTTCAGTTGGAGCCCTGACGGACAGAACATAGCATACGCCAGCCGCAAGAAAACGGGCATGGCATATTCTCTGTCTACCAACTCGGACATATATATCTATAATCTGACTTCCGGCCGGACGCACAACATTTCCGAAGGGATGATGGGCTACGACACCTATCCGAAGTTCAGCCCCGACGGCAAGAGCATTGCATGGATCAGCATGGAGCGCGATGGATATGAAAGCGATCTGAAGCGTCTTTTCGTGGCGGATCTTGCCACAGGAAAGCGCACCCACGTAAACCCCACATTCGATTACAATGTGGATATGATCCAATGGGCACCGGACAGTAAGGGTATCTATTTCCTTGCCTGTAAGGAGGCAGAGACCAATCTGTGGGAGATTACGCTGAAAACGGGTAAGATCCGTCAGATCACGCAGGGACAGCATGACTATGCCGACTTCTCCGTGCGCAACGACGTTATGCTGGCCAAACGCCATTCTTTCGAACTCCCCGACGATCTCTATCGTGTGAATCCGAAGAATGGAGCGGCACAGGCTGTCACGGCAGAAAACAAAGCCATCCTCGATCGTCTCACTCCCATCGCCTGCGAAAAACGCTGGATGAAGACTACCGATGGAGGCAATATGCTTACATGGGTAGTACTGCCACCCGACTTCGATAAAAACAAGAAATATCCGGCTATACTCTATTGTCAGGGAGGTCCGCAGAATACCGTAAGCCAGTTCTGGTCGTTCCGCTGGAATCTCCGACTGATGGCCGAGCAGGGCTATATCGTCATTGCCCCCAACCGCCATGGTGTACCCGGATTCGGGCAGAAATGGAACGAACAGATCAGTGGCGACTACGGTGGCCAGAATATGCGTGACTATCTGACTGCCGTAGACGAAATGAAGAAAGAACCCTATGTCGATGGCGATCGCATCGGAGCGGTGGGTGCAAGCTACGGTGGCTTCTCCGTCTATTGGTTGGCCGGCCATCACGATAAGCGATTTGCCGCTTTTATCGCTCATGCCGGCATCTTCAATCTGGAGATGCAGTACGCCACAACCGAAGAGATGTGGTTTGCTAATTGGGATATAGGCGGTCCTTTCTGGGAGAAGGATAATGTAGTGGCTCAGCGTACCTATGCAACTTCGCCACACAAGTACGTGCAGAATTGGGATACACCTATCCTCATGATTCATGGCGAACTGGACTTCCGCATTCTTGCTTCACAGGCTATGGCTGCTTTCGATGCGGCACAGCTTCGTGGCGTTCCGAGCGAGATGCTGATCTATCCGGATGAAAACCACTGGGTACTCCAACCGCAGAATGCATTGCTATTCCATCGTACATTCTTCGGCTGGCTGGATCGTTGGCTGAAGAAGTAATTACATTCCCGTCACAAACGAAAGGAGGCGGGCAGACACGATATTGTCAGTCCGCCCTTTTCATCTCAACCAATAGTATATATCATGATCAGGAACATCGTATTCGACCTCGGTGGAGTTCTCATTCACCTTAACCGAGAAGAATCCATCCGCCGATTCAAAGCCATAGGAGTAGCAGACATTGAAGAAATGCTCGACCCCTATCTGCAAAAAGGTCTCTTCCTCGACTTGGAGTCCGGGCGAAAGAGCGAGGCGGAATTCCGAACCGAGCTATCCCGACACATAGGAGAAGAATTGACCTATCAGCAGGTGTACGATGCTCTCTTTGGTTTTCTTGAGGAGATTTCGGCCGAAAAGTTCGATTATATCGACTCGCTACGCCCCGATTATCGCCTCTTCCTCCTCTCCAACACCAATCCTTATGTCCTCGATTTGGCCATGAGTCCGCGTTTTCTTCCCTCAGGAAGGACGCTGGATAGTTTCTTTGATAAAGTCTATGCCAGTTGTCAGATGGGGAAATACAAACCCAATGAAGATATTTTCCTCGAAATGATAGCCGACAGCGGTATGAAGCCGGAGGAAACCCTCTTTATCGACGACGGACCGGCTAATGTAGCAACAGCCGAACGACTCGGTTTCCACACCTATTGCCCCGACAATGGGGAAAACTGGATCCCTGCCATTACTCGACTCCTTCGCGAACAGAAATAAAGAAGGGCTGTACCGCGAATCGTTTCGCTCCGTACAGCCCCCTTTTCGTATCGAAAGAACGTTTGCTTATTTCGTAGGCTCTTGCATCGTGAAGTCCACGTTCAGCTTATTCTGATCCAGTCCGTACCAGTTGCCTGTAATAGCATCGATAGCCACGGGAATAAGACCACCGAGTACATCCAATACCACCCACTTGGCTTCCACACGGTTGTTGATTATACGTATGATGGGCTGTTTACCCGGAATACGAAATTCCACGGTGTAGGATTTGTCAGCCTTGAGCGAGAGTTGCAAGGGCGTTTGTCCCATCTTGTCACCATTGATGTAAACTTCTGCTCCCTGTGGGTTGGAAACCATTTCCACAGCATGCGTCTGTTTGCCGAAAAGAGTGGCACACCCGGTAATCGTAGCTAAGCAAAGTGCACCGCAAGCGAAGCATAGTAATGCTTTTTTCATTGTATTGTTTTTATTTTTTTTCGCCCCCATAATTTAGACCGGTATGGAAGGATGATGGAGGCATAGTCATCCTTCTCATACAAATGATATGTTCTTTTTTTGATGTTCCGTAAGGGATTTATATCGATTTTTCGGACGGCAAAAATAACATAAACTCCTCAATCGATAATATGTATATGGTTAAAAACCATACTGACTTTCAAGAGGAGACGATGTGTGTCTTTTACCGGTGGGGAGCATTGATCGGACTATACATTCGTCGGATCTTGAGCAGCATAATATGCCCTTGCCGGATTGGCATACATGATCAGAATCAGTCGTTTCAATTCCTCTTCATCCTTATCCTGCATCTTCACTTTGGCGATTTGTGCGGACAGATAGTTTAAAAAGGTCTCTTTTTCCTCCTCGCTATAATGCGAACCGGCGTGGTCGCATCCGTCCAGAAGATCCCATGCTACATAATTGCCCGGGTAGAGACGGTAGCGACGATGGATTTCTGCATCGATCAGCTTGCCTGCCTCTGTGAACTGCCGGGCATGCGGTGCATCTGCCGGCATGCTCTCGGCCAATTCTCTTAGAGGTGTACCTATGGCAAAGTGAACACGTCCTTTGTAGCCGAAAATACCTGTCTGCATATTCAGCAGATCCTCCCCGACGGGTTTCTTATATAACGGATCGCGCTGCTTGCAAAGCATTTCGCGCGCTTTCAGGTAATCGCAGGGGTCATACTCATAGCTCAAAGAGAGCGGCACGATGTTGAGATCGAGCAGACTCTTGATTCCTCCGTCCTCACCGCTCATGGCAAGCATCTTGAGCACACTGCTCTGCGTGCGATCGTCGGCATCTTTGGCCCGTCCTTCGCGTTGGGCTATCCAGATGGAATCTTTCGTTTGGGTAATCGTATGCCGGATGTATGCCGATAGTCTCTGCGACTGTGCTATCAGTTCGCGCATATTGATCCCGCGACGTACGATAAAGCTCCCGTTGAGTCGTACGAAGTCTTCTATCCACGGCTTCACAAGGAGGTTGTCTCCGATGGCTATCTGTGGCATATTGTAGTCGATCTCAGCAAGCAGCAGGTTGAGGAAAGCCGAGTCCAATACGATGTCTCGGTGGTTGGAGATAAAAATATAGGCTCCATTGTCAGGGATACGACTCCTGCCACTTAACGAGAGGCTGAATGTCGTCTTCTCACTCACTGCCTTAACCGCTGTATAGCCGAAGATGTGTTTGAATTCACCGGTGGATTTGCAGCGCAACATCATTTGTTCGAACTCCTGTGGCTTTACGTCCGGCATCATTTTGCCGAACACATACCGATATTCGGCCGAACTCAGCAGACGTTCGATTACGGCCGGTGCTTCCTGATCGCAGTATGGTCTGATGTCGTCAAATAGTATTGTATTCATAGTCATTTATCGTGAAGTTGTCCGCTATTGGGTCTCATTCAGTCCATCCCGAATGATAGTGCAAAGTACCTCTTTCATATCCATTTCGGCTGCTCGAACCTGCTGGGGGATAAAGCTCGTAGGGGTCATGCCCGGTGTCGTGTTCACTTCCAGCAGCGTGGGAATACCATCCGCTTCGATGATATAGTCCACACGTATGATGCCCCGAGCGTTGAGAAGCTCGTATATGCGCGCAGTCATGGTCTGTATCAATCGAGTGGCTTCATCGCTGATTCTCGCCGGTGTGATTTCCTCTACAGCTCCGTTGTATTTGGCATCGAAGTCGAAAAACTCATTATGTGCGACAACTTCTGTAACAGGCAATGCGACCACTTCTTTTTTCCTGAGGAATGCCCCGCAGGTAACCTCGGTACCACATATCAGACGCTCTATCATTACCTCTTCGCCTTCCGAGAAGGCTTGTCCTATTGCCGGAAGGAGCTGTGCAGCTTCCACCACCTTGGTAGTCGCGATGCTGGAACCTCCCACATTGGGTTTCACGAAAAGAGGAAGCCCCATACGTGCTGTCAGATCCGCCACATCGGGCTGAGTATCTCGCCCGGTCAGTCGCATAGAATCGGCAATGCGGATACCGAAGCCGGAGAGAAAACGATTGCACACATATTTGTTGAAAGTCAGGGATTCGACGAGCGTGTCACCCGTATTGTATGGGATGCCGATCATGTCGAGATACCCCTGAAGCAGACCGTTCTCTCCCGGAGTTCCATGTATGGTGATATAAGCATAGTCAAACCGTATTCGTTCGTCATCGAGATCAAAGCTGAAATCGTTCTTATCCAGTGGAACCTCTCTCTGCTCCGATACTCTTACCGACCAGCGATCACGTTCGATCAGAACAAGAAAGGCGGAGAAAGGCTCGCTTCCCAGCCAGGACAGAATGCCGGCAGCACTTTTGAGCGAAACCGAATGTTCGCCCGAATAACCGCCTGCAATGACAGCCACAATTGGTTTTTTCATCATTCTGTTTATTTAATATGTAGGGGAAAGTATTGTACTATTTGTATGAGGATCAGCCGAATCGGTTCAGATATAGTCCTGTCCTGCAGATATGCAGGCGATAAACGTACGCCAACGCTCAAGCAAAGTGGTAAGATCGGCAGGTATATCGGAGTCGAACTGCATCTCCACTCCCGTGACAGGATGGCGAAAGCCTAATGTCTTGGCATGCAGAGCCTGTCGTGGACAGATAGCCAAACAGTTCTGCACGAATCGGCGGTAATTGGCCGTATTGTTTCCTCTCAGGATTTGATCGCCGCCATAACGCTCGTCAGCAAACAGCGTATGGCCTATGTGCTTCATGTGTGCCCTGATCTGATGGGTACGCCCTGTCTCCAGACGGCATTCTATCCAGCTGACGTATGCCAGTTCTTCCAAGACCTGGTAATGCGTTACGGCCGGTTTGCCAATATCTCCATCGGGAGGGAATACCGCCATTTGCAGGCGGTCTTTCAGGTCGCGTCCTATATTGCCGGTAATGGTTCCGATCGGGTAGTCGAAACGTCCCCATACCAGTGCACGATAGGAGCGATGCGTCGTCTTATAATAGAATTGCTTGCACAAGTCCGATTTGGCTTCGGCCCTCTTGGCAACAACCAGAAGGCCGCTCGTGTCCTTGTCTATACGGTGTACGAGTCCCAGACTCGGATCCATGGGGTCGTATTCAGGATCCTCTCGGAGGTAGTAGGCCAGTGCATTGACCAGTGTACCCGTGTAATTGCCATGGCCGGGGTGTACCACTAATCCGGCAGGCTTATTGATCACGAGCAGTACATCGTCTTCATACACTATATCGAGTGGAATATCTTCGGGAATGATCTCCAATTCCCGTCGTGGTCGGAGGAGTTCCAACGTGACCACATCGCCCGGTTTGATCCGGTAGTTGCTCTTTACCGGCCGGCCATTGACGAATATGGCACCGGCTTCAGCCGCTTGTTGGATACGGCTGCGTGTGGCGTTGTTCATCCTGTCGACAAGGAATTTGTCGATACGAATAAGTGTCTGTCCCGGATCCGCTACAGTGCGGAAATGTTCGTATCTGTCCTCTTCCTCCGGGTCGAGTCCGCCGTCCGAGATGTCCTCTGCATCGTCTTCGTCGAATAGCTCCGCCATCTCGGGAGTCATCCGATACTGAAGTTCTTCCTCCATAAGGTATACCCGATTACCACCACGATTCGCTATTCTCCTCTTCGGTCTTCCCCGAAGCACTGTCCTGCGATGAACCGTAGGTGATCGATTCGTCGATCAGTGACGAATCAGCAGGAAGCGGCGCATAGCCGTTGATCACCCGTAGCACCAACGGAGTCGTTATCGGCAGGCGAGTACCGGCAAGTACATTCCGGCCATCGGCCAGTTCGACTCCGTCTGTCAGATTGACAAAATCGCCTGAGATGTATCGCTCTGTGACTTGTTCGAAGCCCAATCCTTTCAGGATGGCCAGAGCTTGGCGGCCGGACATATCTTTCAGATCAGGGACGATCCCCTTCCGTGCCGATCTCGCATTGATCGAAAGGAAAATGATCCGCCCCGGTTTGACGGTATTGCCGCTCTGTGGAACCATTTCTACTACGACACCCGGAGCCAAGGATTTGTCATAAACGGAATCGACAAGTTCGTAGCGAAGATTATGGCTCGACAGCAAACGCTCTGCCTCCTTCAAGTCTTTGCCACGCAACTCCGGCATCACGATAGAGCTGTCGTGTCTCGTGTAAATATCCAGTCCGAACAAGATACCCATGAGGATAAGCCCTGAAGCCAAAGTCATCAAAATCAGGTGGAAGAGGACGGGATATTTATGATGAAAATTCTTTAGTTGCATGCCAACGGAATATTTTTTGTTCCAAAATACAGTTCAAAGTACGGAAAAAAGCAGCAAACAGAAAAACAGCGGCCTGTCCCGGAAATGGGTTGGCAGCCGGGAGCCGTTAATTCGAATTTTGCTTTGCAGTCTTCGGCGTTAATCCTAATCGGCAGCTTTGTCTGGATCATTAAGGTGGATTCGAATGCGACAAGCTGCATCCATTTTGGAGGCATTGATGCCAAACCATTGCTCCTACAGATGAATGCCTACAGCCTGCCGGCTGCCGAAATACGAACCAAAAACGGTCGGATTGTGGCGCGTGTTTTCTGAAAATGTGGCGTGAGAATTTTTTCGTTTTGGAGCGAGAATTTTTTGCTTCCCGGACCAAAACGAAAATTTTCTCGCCCTACGTTTTTCGGAGCGTACAATAGGAAAAGTTTGGTGTGACGTGTGACGTGTCCTGAAAAAAGCTACTCCATCCTGATCTGACTTGTGAAGGCAACCGCATCGGTAAGAGTATTCTGATGCGGTTGCCTTGTGCATATTTCCCTTACCATCACTATATTTTCTGTAGTTTTGTACCGCTTCATCAATTAAAAACAACAACAATATGTTTTCCGGAATCGTAGAAGAATATGCCCAAGTGACGGATCTCCGTCACGAAAATGACAATCTGCACATCACGATGACGTGTTCTTTCGTCAATGAACTCAAGATAGACCAAAGCATCGCACACAATGGCGTATGCCTCACCGTAGTCAGCAAGACGGACACCACCTATACCGTGACTGCCATACGCGAAACCCTCGAACGTTCCAACCTCGGACTGCTCCAAATAGGCGATCTCGTCAATCTGGAACGAAGCATGATGATGGGCGGCCGGCTCGATGGACACATCGTGCAGGGACACGTAGATCAGACGGCTGTATGTACCGCTGTGGAAGAAGCCGGCGGCAGCCACTACTATTCGTTCGAATACAAGCTCGACAAGGAGATGGCTCGCCAAGGCTATATGACCGTGGAGAAAGGATCCGTATGCGTCAATGGCGTGAGCCTGACCGTATGCGACTCCGGCATGAACAACTTCCGTGTGGCTATCATCCCCTATACTCGCGACCATACGAACTTCTGCCGCATTGTTCCGGGTAGTGTGGTCAATCTGGAATTCGACATTGTGGGGAAATACCTCAGCAAGATGCTCCAATACCAATGAACCCGAACGACTTTTACTCTCTGATCGAACAGCGACAGAGCGATCGCAAGTTCGATCCCGACCGCCCCGTACCCGAAGACGTGCTTCAGCGCATCATCGAAGCGGGGCGTCTCTCCCCCTCAGCCTGCAATTCGCAGCCTTGGAGCTTTGTCGTCGTCACCGATCCCGACACTCGCAGACAACTGGCTGAAGCCTCATCGTCACGGTTATTGGGTATGAATCACTTCACGCGTCAGGCTCCCGTACACATCGTATTAGTCGAAGAGAAAGCCAACTTCACGGCGACCATCGGGGGGAAAATGAAAAAAATCCACTATGCCAATATCGACCTCGGCATAGCCGCCGCACACATCACGCTGGCAGCCACAGCCGAAGGTCTCGGCAGCTGCATCATAGGCTGGGTAAACGAAGCCAAGATCCGCGAAATACTGGGCATTCCCTCCGGACGCCGCGTAGTCATGAACATCATGCTCGGCTATTCCGCCGATCCGCACAGGGCCAAGAAGCGCAAAGAAACCTCGGAGATTCTTCACCGCGAGAAGTGGTAGGCTCTCTCCTCCCTCCGCCCCGAAGAGGTCACATACATAGTATATAGTATAGCTCATTATGTACGACATTCAAAAAATCAGGGAGGACTTCCCCATCCTCCATACCCGGGTACACGGTAAACCTCTCATCTATCTGGACAATGCCGCCACGACACAGAAACCCATAGCGGTATTAGACCAAATCGAACGAGCCTACCGCACATTCAATGCCAATATCCACCGCGGCGTACACCATCTGAGTCAGGTGGCTACGGAGCAGCACGAAAATGCTCGCAAGCGGATAGCCCGCTACATCGGAGCGGAAGACCCCAAAGAAGTGCTCTTTACGCGCGGCACCACAGAGGCAATCAATCTGGTGGCCTCTTCGTTCGGCCAAGCTTTCGTCCGCTCCGGCGATGAGATTATCATCAGTACCCTCGAACACCATTCGAATATCGTCCCATGGCAACTTTTGGCCGAACGTACCGGCGCTCGGCTCAGAGTGATCCGGTTGACCGAATCGGGCGAACTGGATGTGGAGCATTTCCGGTCTCTACTGAACGAACGTACCAAAATCGTTTCGATAGCCCACGTCAGCAATGTGCTCGGCACCATCAATCCCATACGCCGGATAACGGATTTGGCTCATGCCGCCGGAGTACCCGTTCTGGTCGATGGAGCACAGGCCATCGCCCACTGCCGGGTAGATGTTCGGGAGTTGGGAGCGGATTTCTACGCCTTCTCCGGCCATAAAGTCTACGCACCCACAGGAATAGGCGTATTGTATGGCAAAGCGGAGTGGTTGGAGAAGATCCCCCCCTACCACGGTGGCGGAGAGATGATCGCCAAGGTGACATTCGAAAAGACCACCTACAACGAATTGCCCTATAAGTTCGAAGCCGGCACGCCGGACTATGTCGGCTCCACGGCTTTGGCCACAGCTCTCGACTACATCGAAGGATTGGGCTTGGAAGCCATAGCCACACATGAAGACAAACTCCTGCGAATGGCCACCGAAGGCGTGAGAACTTTCCCCAATGCCCGTATCATCGGAGAAGCCGAACATAAGAGCGGTGTACTCTCTTTCCTCATAGGCGACATTCACCCTTATGACCTCGGCATGTTGCTCGATCGGCTGGGTATAGCCATCCGTACCGGACATCACTGTGCCGAACCGCTACTCGAAAGCATGGGACTCAATGCCACGGCTCGCGCCTCCTTTGCTCTCTACAATACCGAGGAGGAAGTGGAGCAATTCCTCCAAGCCTTGAAACGTGTAGTAAGCATGTTCTAATTTCTTCCCCATGCTGCTCTCTCGCTACATAGACGATGACTTGCGTGAATGCGGTTGCGACGAAGCCGGTCGTGGCTGTCTGGCCGGTCCCGTCTATGCAGCGGCTGTGATCCTACCGGCCGACTTCTCTCATCCCCTGCTGAATGATTCGAAACAACTGAGCGAAAAGCAACGCTATACCCTTCGCCCTGTCATAGAATCCGAGGCTATCGGATGGGGGATAGGCATTGTGAGTCCGCAGGAGATAGACGAGATCAATATCCTCAGAGCTTCCTTTCTCGCGATGCATCGCGCCATAGAGCAGTTACCTTTTCGCCCCGAAAGATTGCTGATCGACGGCAATCGGTTCGATCCTTTCGAACAAATCCCTCACCACTGTATCGTGGGAGGCGATGCCCGCTATCGCTCCATCGCAGCAGCTTCCATTTTGGCCAAAACCTATCGGGACGACTCGATGCTCCGTCTGAATAAGGACTTCCCGATGTACGGATGGGAGCGCAACAAAGGTTATCCGTCACCTGCACACAAATCCGCTATTCGTCGTTTCGGAGTTTCGCCACATCACCGTCTTACTTTCCGTGGAGTGGTGGATGCAGACCGGCCGACAACAGAATAAAGGGACTATATTTGCATCACTGAATATGAGCAGGAAAAATCGGTACAATGTACTCCCGCGAGCCACGATGCTCCGAAAGAAAGCCATTCAGATCCGACTGAACGAAGCGGAGCACAAGGCCGTCGAGACCTATTGCAGCCGCTTCAAAGTAGAGAACCGCTCCCGTTGGATCCGAGAAACGCTGATGAAAGAAGTGATACACCGGTTAGAAAGCGATACTCCCTTGCTTTTTCGAGAGGAGGAAATGCGATGACAGCCCCTACCTTTGCCACGGATGACATCCGCTACATGCGGATCGCGCTCGAAGAGGCACGAGCGGCTGCTGACGAAGGAGAGATTCCTATCGGAGCCGTGATCGTCTGCAAAGGGCAGATCGTTGCGCGTGCTCACAATAGAGTGGAAAGGCTAAACGACCCTACGGCTCATGCCGAGATGCTTGCCATCACGATGGCCGTAGATGCCATAGGGGGGAAATACCTCCGCGACTGCACGCTGTACGTGACTGTCGAACCCTGCCTGATGTGTGCTGGCGCACTTCGCTGGACACAAATACCGCGAGTAGTGTACGGAGCATCCGAACCCAAAGTGGGCTACAGGCTGTTCACCGATCATGCACTCCATCCCAAATGCCACGTAGAAGGCGGTATATTGGCGGACGAATCGGAGAATCTGATGCGTAGTTTCTTTGCCGAACGGCGGTAGCCGAGCAACACATTATATATCTTTGTGCAATATGGCAGCATTCAGTGTACATATATTGGGCTGCGGATCTGCCCTGCCAACCACACACCACCATCCCTCTTCGCAAGTAATCGACCTGCGCGACAAACTCTACATGATCGATTGCGGAGAAGGTGTCCAGCGACAATTCAGACACGAAAAGCTCCATTTCGGACGTCTCATTCATATCTTCATCAGCCATCTCCATGGCGATCACTGTTTCGGTCTGCCCGGATTTATCTCCACGCTCGGTCTGCTGGGGCGTACCGGCACCCTGCATGTGCATGGGCCGGAGGGAATAGAGCGTTTCCTCAGCCCCATATTGGAGCAGTTCTGTCACCGAATGCCCTATCAGGTGGAGATACATACGATCGATGCCTCCCGACATGCGCTTGTACATGAGGACAAATCCGTCAAAGTCTATAGCATACCGCTCAGCCACCGCATCCCTGCGGTGGGCTACCTCTTCGAAGAGAAATGCCGTGCAAGGCATCTGAACAAAGCGGCTGCCGAGTTCTACAATATTCCGCTTGCCGAATATCCCCTCATCATAGAAGGATCCGATTACACGACACCGGATGGGCGGATCATCCCCAACCGACACCTCACGACCCCGGGTACACCACCCAGACGATATGCTTACTGCTCGGACACGGAGTTTTGTCCCTCCATCGTCCCTATTATTCAAGGTGTGGATTTGCTCTACCATGAAGCTACTTTTATGGAGGAGGATTGGGCAAGAGCCAAAGAGACTTTTCACAGTACAGCCAAAGAAGCCGCCGAAATAGCACGACAGGCAGGAGCAAAACGCCTCCTCATCGGGCATTACTCCGGCAGATACAAGGACGTCCAAGGTTTGTTGGAAGAAGCTCAAAGCGTATTCAAGCCAACTATTGCCGCCAATGAAAGAATGCGCATCGATCTGTAAACGCCTTTTCCGGCAGTCTTGTTTGCTCCTTACCCTTGCTGGCCTCCTGTATTCCTGCGGAACAGGCAAAAAAGCGACAAATATATCCGGCAAACCTCACGATACAACTACTACCGGCCATTCGCTCCGAACGGCGGAGGACATCGTTACCGACCTGATAGCCCGAGGCAAGAAACTGATAGGCAAACCCTACAGGTATCAGGGGCCATCGTCTTGGCCGATGGATTGCTCCGGCTACGTGGCCTACCTCTATTCCTGCTACGGTATTCATATCCCACGCTCTTCATCGGCTCTGTACAACTATACCATTCCCATACGCCATCCTCTACCGGGCGATCTGCTTTTCTTCCGTGGTAGCAAGAATCACAAAGGGACTATCGGCCATGTGGCACTGTTGATCGAAGTTTGCGATGACGAACTAATCATGCTACACAACACCAATAGCAGAGGTATTATCATCGAATCACTGCAACGAAGTTCGTACTTCAGCAAGCGTTACATCCGTGCCGGTCGTTTGCCTGAGATCCAAGCTCTCATGGACTGATCTCCACCGAGTTCCTCTTCCATAAAAATCCAATTTCACCTTTTGACTGGCAAAAACTTGAATGATATCGTTACTGTAGGCTACATTTTAGGAGAACGGTAGAATAAAAATTGGGGCTGTGTCAAAATTCGAGACCTTTGAAAAACGGGTGATTTATAAAGGGTTGTTTTCCAGTTCGTAATCCCCTTCTCATCCGCATACTACGAGGGAATAAACCGCATACGTCGACACTGACAGAAAGTCAGGTCGACCTAAAACGAGCAGAAGGTCGTCCTAACCGGAGCAGTACGTCGTCCTTGCTAAACGAGAGAAATGCGATCGGCGTTTCTCCGTTTCCTGTTAATGAGACCTTTGCACGGCAATTGCCGTGCAAAGGTCCAGGGCAACCGCATCAAAATGTAAGTGCCTGATTATCAATCATAGTTTTGAGTGCATTCTTTATCTTTGAGTATAATCTCCGAAATGCAATCATTTGAAAATTAGCAACTTGTATTTTCTCGAAATTTTTGATGCGGTTGCCCTGTGCAAAGGTCTCATGTGTGGCTCATCCGTGATTTTGTGTGATGGCTGATGGCGAATTGCAGCGAAGCTAAAGCCTCTCTATCTAGGGCTGACCATGAGCACAGCGAGAGCAATAGGACGAAGGGGCGCAATGCTCTTCTATGGATTCGTGCTTTCCTACTCCCAAAGCCTATGGAGACCAACTGATAACCCGATAAGAAGAGGTGTGACTCTAAATGGTCTCATGGATTGTAAGCAGTTTATACACAAATCATAAGGCGGAAAAAAGCTGTTTTTCTCAGCTGCGACGCCTCCATTCGGAGCACAAAATGGCTGTGGCAATAGCAACATTGAGCGATTCGGTATGCCCTTTCACAGACAAACCGGAAGCCGGTATCGTAAGTCTGTCGGTAATCTCCGCCGCAACTTCGGGACTGATGCCGTGCCCCTCACTGCCCAAGACGAGTATGGCAGGTTCGGTAAAGTTCGGCAAGGGGGCTTCGTATAGGCTTTGTCCCTCCAAAAAAGCTCCGTAAACGGGTATTCCCTGCCGACGAAAATAAGCCAGTGTATCGACCGTGTTCTTAAGGGGGGTCGGCTGTACTCGTGCCAATGCTCCCATAGAGGCCTGTACGACTTTGGGAGAAAAGACATCGGCTGAACCTGTCCCCAGCCACACATGACGGATACCGAACCAGTCGGCTGTTCGTAGGATGGTCCCCACGTTGCCCGGATCTTGCACCCCATCCAAGAGCAGCGTCAGCCCTTCCACTACCGGCTCTGGCTCTGCAGGCAGATCGAAAACGGCCATTAGTGGCTGCGGAGAGGTCTGCGTACTGATGCGCTTGAAGTCGAAGGATTCGGGTAGCTCCACCACTTCGGCATCATGCGGTGTGCTTACCGCTCTTAGCATGGCAGCCGTGCCGACAAGCATACGACAGCGATAGAAAGGCAGCATCTCGCCGACGAGCTTAGGCCCTTCCACTGCGAAAGCTTGCTCTCGCAAACGATATTTTCGTTCGCGCAGGCTTCGCAAGAATTTTATCTGATTGACAGAAAGCATGATGAAATCATCTAATCTTCAAGAAACGGCACCTCAAAGCAGTTCGGAACGCACGGCATCGAGAGATCCGACAGTACCGAACCATCAATCCCGATTCTCCGGCAGCACCTCGATCCAATAGCCGTCCGGATCGTTCACAAAGTAGAGCCCCATCTGCTCATTCTCATAGCAGATACAGCCCATGGCACGGTGATATTCGCGTACGGCATCATAGTCGCCCGTAGTCCGGACACAGAGGTGAACCTCATTCTCTCCCAAGTTGTAAGGTTCCTTCCGATCTCTGAGCCAAGTCAGCTCCAAAAGAAAATGCCCGTACTCATCGCCCAGATAAACGAGGATAAACGAGCCATCGGCCGCTTCCTTGCGCTTCACTTCGCGAAAGCCGAAAGCGCGGTCATAGAAAGCCAGGCTACGTTCCAGGTCGAGGACGTTGTAGTTATAATGATCGAAACGCGTCGTAAAAGGTCTTTTCTGATTGTCCATACCTAAAAATCACATAATGAATACTTGTCCGAATCGTTCCTGAAAAAAAGAAGAAATCAGGAAAACGGACGTGCTAAGGTGACAAAAACATTCCATCCTCCCAAATTGTAGCCCTATTGGAAAGGGTAATCAGCGAACTAAAGAGGTAAATCGCATCAAGGCCACGCCATACGGAAGCGAGTGTGGCCGTCGGCATCAGTGGTCAGGGAGAAGGCCCAGCCGTGGCGAGTCAGTACTTCGCGAATAACGACCAAGCCTATCCCCTGACCATTCGGCTTGGTGCTGAAGAATGGTGTAAAGAGACGGGTGGCAACGTCATCGCTGATAGGCTGTCCATTATCCTCTACAAGCAGATTGTGACGATCCAAACAAAGCAGAACCGTCTTTGTTTCCGAGACAGCCAGATCATTTTGCTGTGCAAAGCTCTCTATAGCGTTGCGCAGCAGATTGATTACCACCTGCTCTATTTGCTCTGCATCGCAGCGGACTAAGCACGAATTTTGCTCTTTGCACATCTTCATTTTCACACCCGTTTCGACAGCCAAAGGCTGCATCAGCAGTATGCATCGCTCGCATAGCGGTACCAAGTCTACGGAAGATAGGGTAGGATCAGGTAGCTTGACCACTTCGGCAAATCGTGTGATAAAGCGGCTCATGGCCATACACCGGTCGCGGCAGAGAGCGATGGCTTCGGACACTTCCCCTTCGGGAGTATGAGGAGTGTCGTCGAAAGCATCCCCCACGGCATTTAGCACACCGATTATACCGGCGGTACTGTTATTGACCTCATGGGCTATCAGCCTGATCAGTTTTTCATAGGCTTCTTTCTCCGCCGAATGCAACTCCTCGGTCAGGGTTTCGATACTGAAAAAGAGACGGCTGAACGAACGATCGAAGAATCTCATCCGCGTAATCCTCCTCACCTCGGCCGTAGGCAATCGCCATGTACGGGATTCCCCTTCGCCCAGCTCGTCCGGACCGAAAGGGATCTTCGCGCATACTTCTTCCAACGGTCTTTCGATCGGGATATAATCATCGGGTAAGTCCAACAGCCTGCGAGCGGCAGGATTGACCGATACAACCCGCATGTCGAAATCCAAAACGACGAAGCCCACGGGCGAAACATCTATCACGAGCGAAAGGAAATTGTCCCTTTCTTCCAGTCTCAGTCTCTCCTTCTTGAGGCTGTGCATCAGCGCATTATAAAGCTCGACCACCCGGTCTGCATCCTGCTGACCGACAGGAGCAAGGGTAGTGGCATAGTCCTGTGAACGGAGCATATCCATTCCATCGCCTACGGCTCGTATCGGCAATACTACCTTATTATATAGGAAACCGAGAAAGAAGAGGAGAGCAACCTCTATAGCCAGCATGAAGAAGAGCCCGCCTTTCTCTACCGGAGGATATAGGAGAGTCATCGCCATAAGCAATAGAGAGAGCAATACTCCTGCCAAGAGCAAAACGCGTAGGGATATTCTGCCCAATCGTTTCATCGTGCCGATTCTGTTTTACACATTATCACAGTCCGTATTTCTCCATTCGCCGGTAGAGAGCTGCCCGGCTCAATCCCAAGGCTCGTGCAGCACGACTAACGTTGCCGTTGTATTTAGTCAGCGTCTCTCGGATAGCAGCTTCCTCCATGTCGGTCAAAGCCCGTTCGTCGGAGTGGTCTGCTGCCGTCACCTGCGAACCGAAGTCAGCCACATCCCGGGCACTGATTTCTCTCGATCCCGAGAGCAATAGCGTACGCTCCACTACGTTTTTCAGTTCGCGTACATTGCCCGGCAGGGGCATGGCGCAGATACGTCGCATAGCTTCCGCACTCCAAACGGCAGGGGGCAATCCGATCGATTGGGCAAAGGCTTCGCTGAAGGCTTCCACCAGCAGCTGTATATCCTCCTGACGCTCACGCAGCGGAGGCAGATGCAGATGTATCAGGTTGATTCGATAGTAGAGGTCCTCTCTGAAACGTCCTTCGGCTACCATTTGCTCCAAGGAAGCATTCGTAGCCGATACCA
The DNA here is from genome assembly GCF_000010505.1 of Porphyromonas gingivalis ATCC 33277. Taxonomy (GTDB): domain Bacteria; phylum Bacteroidota; class Bacteroidia; order Bacteroidales; family Porphyromonadaceae; genus Porphyromonas; species Porphyromonas gingivalis. The sequence continues at coordinate 844,931 of NC_010729.1, forward strand.
CACGGATGTCCACTCGGTGGGAGACGCTCTCGCCCAACGGCTCGAATGTCTGTTCTTGTAGCACTCGCAGCAGTTTTACTTGGTTGCCGACCGGCAGTTCGCCTATTTCGTCCAGAAAGATCGTGCCGCCATCAGCCAGCTCGAACCGTCCTTTCCTGTCGGAAAAAGCATTGGTAAAAGCTCCTTTCTTATGTCCGAACAGCTCACTTTCGAACAAACTTTCGGGAATCCCACCCAAATTGACCTTGACGAATGGGGCTGAGGCTCGTTTGCTCCCACGGTGCAGAGCTTCGGCTATCAACTCTTTGCCCGTACCGCTCTCGCCCGTGATCAGCACAGAGGCATGGGTGGGAGCTATGCGGCGTATCTGTTCCTTGATCTTACAGATGGCATCGCTCCGGCCTATGATATGGGCACAGGGGTCATTCTCTTGGACTGTAGCTTTCGGCTGACGGGCTGTATCTCTGTCAGACTGTTCCGATGGATTCGCCACAGCTGAGGGAGCAGCCAGATGCAAGGCAGTATCTATGGTACGAAGGAGCCGATCGTTGTCCCATGGCTTGCCTATGAAGTCGAAAGCTCCAAGCCTCATTCCCTCCACTGCCAGTGGAATCGAAGCCCAAGCCGTCATCAGTATGACAGGGCAGGAAGTGAATATCTGCATCTTCTCCAGTAGTTCCAATCCTTCCCTGCCGGAGGTCGAAAGGGAGAAATTCATATCCATCAGAATCACAGCCGGCTTACAGCCGCCATCAGGATTCCGCATTATGGACAAAGCTTCGTCGGGACTGTTGGCTATAACGGGATTATAGCCCGCTCGCTTGAGCACCAGACGCAGTGCGGCACAGACTGCCACATCATCGTCTACGACCAAAATATCGATCAGTTTTTCCATTGCACGGTAAAAGTACAAATTGGCATTGAAGCACGGTCTTTTCTGTCGAATGTCTCAATTGAGACTGTTGCAGGGGATTTTCGTTGAACTCTTTTTCCGCAGAGCTGATTCTTTGTGCCTTCGTGAAAGGTTAAACCTCCAGGACATGAGCACCGAGCAAATAGATATTTTCCCCCAGTTTCTTTCATAGGTGTATACTTGAGGTTTGCAGAGATCCGCATGAAGCATTCCTTTCTTCGTCAAATCAATGCTTGTGTCGATAGGCGAGAAATCCCCGGATTTGGGAGATGAGCTTTTCGAATTTTGGGTCGGGGGAAGTCAAGTCCAATAGGAAAAGCAGACGAAGAGAAGCCAAACTCATCCTGTCTTGATCAATATGATGGGGTGGAAGGGTTATTCTGCAACGGCCTCAGCTTTTGAAAGTTGAAGCTTTGACGTTATTCCCAGTATCAAAATGAAAAGGGGCTGTGTCAAAATCGAATTTCGACACAGCCCGCACTGATATTTGTAAGACTTTGTGACCCGGGCGGGATTCAAACCCGCGACCTTCAGAACCGGAATCTGACGCTCTATTCAGCTAAGCTACCAGGCCTTTTTGCAAAACAAAAGTACGAAATTCTTTCTGTTTGAGATTGCTTTTTCTCAAAACAGCTTAGCGCTTGCGGCGGAAAAAGAAGCTCAGATGCTTCATAATCGACTTCCTGCTCCCGTAGTAATGCTTCATGATCAAAAATCTCTCTTTGAGAGAAGCCTTATGATTTTTGTAAGTTATCCCCCCCCTATCATCCAAAGAGTGCACCAGAATCATTTCTGTATTGACGATATTGCGAGCAGCTTGAAGAATACGAATACACCAATCGAAATCAGCTGAAAATCGGTATTTCATGTTGTACGACGGTGCTATCAATCGCTTTGCAATAAAAGCCTGATGGCATACCAACATACCATCCGCAAAACTTCTCCATTGGAGTTCGAAAGGAGGACGAAGCCGTCGTAAACCCTTCTCCTTACCGGTGGCATCAATCAGCATGGTATCGCCGTAAAGGACATCCGGTAATCCCATTGGAGAGCTTTTAATACCGTTGGCTATCGCCTCGACAAGATCATCGGATGGCAGAAGGTCGCCGGCATTCAGAAACCAAACATAGTCGCCCAAAGCCATACGCAGGCCCTTATTCATAGCATCGTATAGCCCTTTGTCCGGTTCGCTGATCAGTCTGATATCAGAAGACAACGAACGTACCACTTCGGCTGTATTGTCGGGAGAAGCTCCATCGACAACAATGTACTCTATATTAGGGTATGTTTGGGAAAGTACGCTGTGGGCTGTTTTGGCGATAATATCCCTTGCACAATAGCAAACTGTAATGATCGAAAAAACAGGTTTGTTCTCTTCCATAATATCCAAAAAGCTTAGGCGTCGATACCGGCACAAAGAGGCTATGGTAACAATCGACTGCAAAAATATCCTTTACCGGCTAAAAACTCAGATAAAATGTGTTTTTCATTGCAAGGATATGCGCCACTGACCTGTCGAAAAGAGCGTGCCAACTACTCGAAATTGAACGTGAGCATAATCATTCGGGTGCGTGCCCGACTGATAGACTGGGTATAGATCAACTTATAATCATCCAAAAGATCAGGACGCTCGTGTGTGATAACGTCGGGAAAACCAAAGCTAAAACGCAGTTCGGGGCACAATTTGAAAAAAGGCAGGTAAAAATCGCATCCGAGACCGATCTGCACCCCGTAATCGTTCGCTTTGGTATAAATCTCCAACCCCTTCTTTCGTCCCAGCTCCATAGTCCAGTAAGGCCCGCCGATGAGGTATGGACGCATATTGTTCAGGCGCCGAGAACCATATTTCAATAATAGCGGAAATTCCAAATAATTGGATCGAACGGAGAAAGAGGCCACGGGTTTCTCCCCATCGGAAAAGACAAACTGCTTGTCTCCGAAGTGCAAAGTCGGAAGCAAACGTAAATTCAGATTAGGCAGAAGGAACATATCACCGATCACGCCAACGGAAAATCCGGGCGAATATTTAGAAATCTGAGCATAAATCGGAGTCGACGTACTCCCTTCGGGTACAAACCCGTTGTTGGAGATAACCAAATCCTGGGCATGCATCCCTACATGGAATCCAAGATGATAGCGTTTGTAGTCGGCGTAGGGGCGATTCTGTACTTTTTCCGTTTGCGCCGACAGCGTACGTCCGGCCCAGGCACAAATCAGGCAAAAGAGAGCGACTCTCAACGAAAAACGTGAATTATATAAGAATTGCATCTGAGAGAATAATCTTCAATTCTTTATTTGGTGTGTAAGATCAACGCCTTATGCAGCAAAGATATTGTATTTTTGCGCGAATCGGTATTTAGAACATCTCGTTCGTAGATTTGCATAACCTACCTCACAACAATAATTATGGAAGTAATACACTTAGGTGCCGAGCATTCTCTTCTCAATAGATTCGTCATGGAGATGCGCGATGTCACTATTCAGAACGATCGACTGCGCTTTCGTCGCAATATAGAACGTGTGGGAGAAGTAATGGCCTATGAGATCAGCAAGAAGATGACCCAACAGGTGCGTACCGTCACTACGCCCTTGGGTGAGGCCGAGTGCTCCGTACCCCAAGACAAAGTAGTGCTCGCTACGATCCTTCGCGCAGGACTGCCTTTCCATCATGGCTTCCTCAACTATTTCGACTATTGTGAAAATGCCTTTGTATCCGCCTACAGGAAGTATAAGGACCGCCTGAATTTCGACATCCACATCGAATACATAGCATCGCCGGACATCACAGACAAAGTCCTCATCATATCCGATCCCATGTTGGCCACAGGTAGCTCCATGGAACTGGCATACAAAGCGCTGCTGACCAAAGGCAATCCGAAACATATCCATATAGCCAGCATAATAGCCAGCCAGCAAGCCGTGGACTATATACGCGGTGTCATGCCGGACAATACTACAATATGGATTGCAGCCATCGACCCCACCATAGACGAGCATTCCTATATCGTGCCGGGATTAGGCGACGCAGGCGATTTGGCCTATGGCGAAAAGCTTTGAGCCACGGCTTGTAGAACTGCTTGCTCCGGCCAAAGATCTTGCCACGGGTCAGGCGGCAATCCTCCACGGTGCCGATGCCGTGTATATCGGTGCTCCGTCTTTCGGTGCGCGAGCTTCGGCAGGAGTATCGATAGAGGATATAGGCAGGCTGGCATGCTTTGCACGACTCTATCGTGCCAAAGTATATGTAGCACTCAATACGATCCTGTATGACGATGAGCTTCCCGAAGCAGAACGCATCGCATGGGAGCTTTATCGGGCAGGAGCAGATGCCCTGATCGTACAGGACATGTCCCTATGTCGTCTGAACCTCCCACCTATAGCCCTCCATGCCAGTACACAATGCGACATCCGCACTGTGGAGAAAGTCCGGATGTTCGAGTCTCTGGGCTATGAGCAGGTGGTATTGGCCAGAGAGCTGTCCCTTCCCGAAATCCGCAAGATAGCCGACTCCACATCAGTGGTATTGGAAGCCTTTGTACATGGTGCACTCTGTGTGAGTCTGAGTGGGCAGTGCTACCTCTCCGAGGCACTGACTCGACGCAGTGCCAACCGAGGAGCTTGTGCCCAGCTCTGCAGACTGCCCTATACGATGATCGATGCCGATGGAAAGGTAATCCGAAGCAATCAGCATCTTCTTTCCTTGAAAGACTTGAATCGCTCTGCCGAATTGGAGTCGATGCTTGAGGCCGGCATCTCTTCATTCAAGATCGAAGGCCGACTCAAAGGTATCTCCTATGTCAAAAATGTAACGGCACACTATCGCCGTCTTTTGGACGAACTCATCAGCCGCTACCCCGAACGTTATTGCAGAGCTTCATCGGGACGCTGCACTTTCGCTTTCCATCCCGCCCCTGAAAAGAGCTTCAACCGTGGCTTCACTAATCTCCTTCTAAGTGGTAAGCGCGACACAAATACCCTCATCACACCCGAATCGAACAAAAGCAAAGGTGCCTATATCGGCTGCGTGACAGCTGTAAACCGCAACAAGGTCAGCATCCGGCTGCGATCCGATAATACGGGAGCCAAGCCCTCCCTGGCCAATGGCGATGGCCTTTACCTCTTGCACCCCGACGGCAACATGAGCGGCACGCGCATCAATGTGGTTTTACCCGACGGCAGCATACAAGTGGACAATTCTGCCGGCATCGTATCGGGAACAAACGTATTCCGCAATTACGACATCCGTTTCGAGAAAGCTCTCTCGCAAGACAACTCGGCCGTTCGCCTCATTCCCGTATCTCTTACCTTGACGGATGTTCCGGACGGCTTCTCTCTCTCGATAGAGGCCGACTGCTACCCATCTGCAAAGGCTACGATAACAGCTGCTCACGAGCCTGCCACACGGTTCGATGAAGAACAGATCCGCAAGAATCTGACCAAATTAGGTGGTACACCGCTTGAAGCCGTATCAGTCGATATCCGGCTCAGTCACGACTATTTCATCCCGCTTTCTCTCATTGGCCGGTTAAGGAGAGATGCAGTCCAATCCTTCATCGAGAAAGCCTCCTCTATGCCTGAACGTGAGGAAAAACCGGTCGTACAACGTCGCATTTCTCCTGCGGCGAGCTGCTTGCAGGAGGGAGAGCAGAGCCTTTCTTTCTTAGCCAATGTGGCGAATAAGGAAGCAGAAGCCTTCTATCGGCAAATGGGATATACATCCATCGCCCCCACCTTCGAACACTCACATCCCCAAGGCGTTCCGCTTATGTTTTCGAAGCACTGTCTCCGCTATCATTTGGGCTATTGCCCCACACTCCAACACAAGGAATCGCCGTACAGAGAACCGTACTACCTGATTCATGGCGAAACTCGTCTGCGACTCCGATTCGACTGCCAACACTGTCAAATGCTGGTCTATCACGACTCCGAAGGAATCAAGCAGACCTGATACGAGGGGAAACAGAGTAAGGTGTGTAAATCAGGGCTGTTGCATTAGAAATCGGATGATGGTATTCCATGTTCATAGCCCATTTGTATATAGACGTCAGTTCGACGTAAGAAAAGACCAATGGTCATATCGCAAAAATGCCGTACAATGGTCTCTAATATGCCCCTGGGCGAAGTTGTACTTCTTCTCGATGGCATACTTGCTCCGGGTCTGCCGAGGTATTCTTCCACAATGTGAAGACGCTCGGAATAGGTCAAATGTTTCGACATGATTACTGCTTTTTTTGACCTCTCCGATTCCGTACACGTCAGTTCGTAAAAATGGCGGTTTAGCGTTTGGAAAAACGTGGCTCGGGAATTTTTTCATTTTGGCGTGGGAAGTAAAAATTTTACGCGCCACAACGGAAAAATTCTCGCTCGTGAATCTCAGAAAACTCGAACCGCATTCCGGCCAATTCCGGAACCAAATTCGTGAGGAATCTGCTTACAACGTCAGTTCGACGTAAGAAAAAGTCAATGAATTTGTTTTCTAATTAGTCGTCCCTTAAAGAGGTTTTTTAAGGGACGACTATATAGAGATAGAGACCTTCTCTTTTTTCAATGGTCTCCTTAAGTGTAATGATCCACCGAACAATTGCACATGGAACCGGAATGTGCAAGTATCTCTCATTCATTTGTATTGCGGTACGAATACATTACCTTTGCGCGCAAAATCAAACCCCCATCAACCAGAAGGATGAAAAACTTAGTCATCGTAGAGTCTCCGGCAAAAGCCAAAACGATAGGACGTTTCCTCGGTTCGGATTATACAGTACTCTCGAGTTACGGACACATCCGCGACCTCAAGCCCAATAAATTCAGTGTAGATATACAAAACAACTACGAGCCGGAATACGAGATCCCTGCCGATAAACGTCCGGTAGTCAAGGAACTGAAATCCCAAGCCGACCGATCGGATTTCATCTGGCTGGCTTCCGATGAGGATCGCGAAGGAGAGGCCATCGCATGGCATTTGTACGAAGCATTAGGGCTGAAAAACAAACAGACCAAGCGAATTGTATTTCACGAAATCACCGAGACAGCCATCAGAGCTGCTATCGAAAATCCACGAGATATAGACATCAATCTGGTCGATGCCCAACAGGCGAGGCGCGTCCTCGACCGTATCGTCGGCTTCGAACTTTCTCCCGTTTTATGGAGACGTATTCGTCCTTCTCTTTCGGCAGGGCGTGTACAGTCCGTTGCACTGCGTCTTATCGTTGAGAGAGAGCGTGAGATAAATGCTTTCGTGCCGGAAGCATCCTTCCGCTGTACGATAGAGTTCGTCCTTCTCGACGGTAGAATGCTGACGGCGGAATTGCAGAAACGATTCAAGACGAAGGAGGAAGCCCGATATTTCTTGGAGCAATGTATGGATGCCCACTTTCATATAACGGACGTTACGAAGCGTCCGGGCAAACGTTCTCCGGCCACTCCTTTTACTACCTCGACGCTCCAGCAGGAAGCAGCCCGAAAACTCGGCTACGGTGTGGCACAGACCATGCGTATCGCTCAGAAGTTGTACGAAGAAGGGCTTATCACCTATATGCGTACAGACTCTGTGAATCTGTCGGATATGGCCCTCGGTGCACTCAAAAAGGAAATAACCGAACATTGGGGTGAGCAATACTACCGGTTCCGCAGGTACAAGACCAAAACCAAAGGGGCACAAGAAGCCCACGAAGCCATCCGTCCTACTTATATACATAGGGCAGAGATAGATGGCACCCCGCAAGAGCAAAAGCTATATCAACTGATCCGCCGCAGAACCATTGCTTCCCAGATGGCGGATGCCATCCTCGAAAAAACGACGATAACAATCGGAACCGACAAGTTTGCAGAGACCCTCAGCTCGCAAGGAGAGGTGATCGTATTCGACGGGTTCCTCGGAGTCTATCGTGAAGATTCGGACGAAGAACATGGCTCTGCAAATACCGAGGAGCAGCTATTGCCCTCTGTCAAAGCCGGCGATACGCTCTCTCTGCATCATGCGAAAGCAACGGAGAGCTTCACGCAGCGTCCGGCACGCTATACGGAGGCCAGCCTCGTTCGTAAAATGGAGGAGTTGGGCATCGGCAGGCCATCCACCTATGCCCCCACTATCCAAACCATACAGAATCGCGAATACGTAGTACGCGGCGACAAACCGGGCAAAACACGCGAATACATCCTGCTGGAATACCACAAGGGGAAAGCCATAACGGAGACGATCAAAACGGAACTGAACGGGCAGGACCGGAATAAGCTCCTCCCCACTGATATGGGGCTTGTGGTGAACGACTTTCTCGTGGCTTCGTTCCCTCAGGTGATCGATTACAACTTCACGGCCAAAGTGGAAAAAGAATTTGACCAAATAGCCGAAGGAAAACTGCAATGGCAGAAGCAGATCGGTCGGTTCTACAACAAATTCCACCCGTTGGTGGCAGAAGCATGCGAGTTCGATCCCGACCAGAAGATCGGTGAAAGAATGCTGGGTACGGATCCTGTGACCGGAGAATCTGTGGTAGCAAAAATGGGACGCTACGGAGCGATGGTGCAGAAAGGTCACACGGATAAGGAAAACGGTATCAAGGCGCAGTTTGCCTCGCTCCAGCCGGGACAGTCCATCGAATCCATCACGCTGGAGGAAGCTTTGGAACTATTCCTCCTGCCCAAGAAATTGGGACAATATGAGGATGCGGATGTAATGGTAGCCGTAGGACGCTTCGGCCCTTATATCAAGCATGCAGGCAAGTTTGTAGGGTTGCCAAAAGATACCGATCCCCTTTCCGTTTCGCTTGACGATGCCATCAGGTATATCGCTGACAAACGCGAGAAGGAGGAAAAAAGCCTGATCAAAGGATTTGCAGAAGATCCGGAGATGGAGATCCGCACAGGGCGTTTCGGCGTTTATATCAAATACAAAGGGAAAAACTACAAAGTCCCTAAAACGGTGGAAGACCCGGAGAAACTCACCCTCGAAGAATGTCTGAAATACGTGGAAGAGGGAGAGACGAAACCGGCCAAGGGAAAGAAAAAAGCTCCGGCCAAAAAGACATCGGCAAAGAAGACTGCCAAGAAATAATAAATGGCGCGCTTCTTCATCTATCTGGCATACAACGGTACTCGCTACAGCGGCTGGCAAACGCAGCCTAATGCCCCCAGTGTGCAGCAGACCGTAGAGGAAGCCATATCTACCATCGTGCGCCAACCTGTCGGGGTCGTCGGAGCAGGACGAACCGATGCAGGAGTTCATGCCCACGAGATGGTAGCACATGCCGATCTTCCCTGCGATACGCCGGCGGAAGCTGCCACCCTGACAGAAAGGCTCAATAAACTCCTCCCACGCGACATCGTCATATACCGAATGGCTCCTGTCAAAGCCGATGCCCACGCGCGCTTCGATGCCATCTCCCGGACTTACCATTACTATCTGACCGAGCAGAAAGATCCTTTTATGGAAGGCTTGATGCTGAAGACCTATCGTAAGCTCGACTTCGAACGTATGAATGAAGCGGCAGCTCTTCTTCCGCGATATATCGACTTCACGAGCTTCAGCAAACTGCATACTGACGTCAAAACGAACAACTGCCGTATAACGGAAGCCCGATGGATGCCACTTGCACAGACCGGCCAATGGGTCTTTTCCATCACGGCGGACAGATTCCTGCGCAATATGGTACGTGCCATAGTCGGCACGCTCTTCCATGTGGGGACGGGCAAGCTATCCATCACAGACTTTCGGGACATCATCGAATCGCAGGATCGCAGCCGTGCCGGCTCTTCAGCTCCGGCTCATGCCCTCTATCTGGAGAGGGTAGTTTACCCGTCGGATCTGTTTCTCTGACAGCATCCTTTCCCCGACCGATCATTTGTTTTTCTGTACGCCTCAAAAAGGTGAAGAATAAATGAAAGAAATAGGACAGATTATATGAGATAAATCTTCTACCTTTGCTCGCAACGTAAATATATTCTTAATAAGAAATGACAAGTAAATACTTTCATACCGGACATGAGCGTTTTATGTCGATGATGTCCTTGCTGCGTATCCCTGCTTGTTTCGACCGCACTTCCCAAAATACCCCCCCCCCCCATATTTGTTAAAAACGGTATAATTCGTTTTGTTTTCGATAACCGACTTAAGGCTATATCGGCCTCTGCCCCTTGTCGAAATTTTTTCTTTTCCATCCTTTTTCGATCGCATTTTACGGCCTTTCGGAGCATATTCCGGAGGGGGTCGAGCTACGCCCTACAGCGACTCGGGCTACGCCGTAGAGCGTACCGAGCTACGCTCTACGGCTTTTCGAGCTACGCTGTAGGGCTCACCGCGCCGGGCCCTACGGCTCAGCTCGGCCACCTGTACGGCTCCCGGAGCGGAACTCTACGGTTCGGCTCGCTACGCTGTAGAGCGTACCTCGCCGAGCCCTACAGCGTAGCTCGAAGAGCCGTACGGGATAGCTCGTCATCCTCTACGGCATACCGCCATGCTCCCTATGGTATAGCCCGTTATCTTCTTCGGACTGAGATATTCGGACAAAAGCCAATCCAATTTTTACTAACATAAAAAATAGAATTACTATGAAGTATTCAGTATCCAAACGAGTAGTTCGCTTAGGCAAAGATGCCGGCAAAGAACTCTACTATGCCAATCCCGTCTCCGTAAAGACTGCCACAATGAAAGATCTCTGCGACTTGATGGCCAAGAACACGACGGTCGGTCGTGCCGATATTTATGCCGTCTTGGAACAGCTGTCGGATTCGATCCGCTACCTCGTCGGTCTTGGGATGAATGTCGATCTCGCCGGGTTGGCCACTTTCCGTGGCACGTTCAAAAGCCAAGGCGTGGAGAACAAGGAGGACTTCAATCCTCGCATGCACATCAGCAAACCGGCCATCGGCTGCATCCTCAAGCGTTCGTTCAAAGAACTGAACGGCGTAACCTATGAGCAGGTGGAAGTGGCAAACAAAACCAATAGCAATACCCCAACGCCTTCGCAGCCCTCAAATACGGGTGATAATAGCGGCGGCGGCGAACAAGGCTCCACCGGTGGCGGACTATAACCTATGGTAATAAATTTTCTAAATAGGCATAATGGATGAATAATCTGACAAATAATATGAAACAGCTTCTCTCTCTTATTCTTTTCTCTATCCTTGGTTTTTATCCAAGTTCATTAGAGTCACAAACACGCTATGTAAGAGAAAATTCCATCACAACGATACAAGCAAGATTAGACACAGTATGTTATTTCCCTGATAGAGGAGACCTATTTCCCATGACCGAGAACTCAGCTATTTTGGAATTTCAGTATCCGAAAAGTGCCAATTCGCATGTTCTTATTCAGCTTAAAAGGATTTTTTTGCGAAATCCATGGGCCGTGATCGAAGAGAGTATTCCTAACTCGATCCTTCAATTATCTCCCGAGCAAATCGTCAAATATAGATTACAGGAATCGAACGTTCTTAAAGATGCTCCTTCCGGTGATTATTGCGATTTGTTGGACTTAAGTGTATTGACTGTACAGCATGACGGAGCGGATATGCTGACGGTAAGGCACCACATTAATATCAATCAAGCTCTTTACGATGCAGCTACATGGAATCATCGAACAGAAACCGAGAGTTGCGTGAGTATTGATAAAAAGACAGGTAAGATTCTGGATATATGGGATGTTTTCGATGTCAGGCAAAAGGAGAATATAATTGGCTGTATCAAAAGACATATTTCTTCTTCACAAGAAGCACAAGAAGCGATACAGTACTTATGCTTTCATAGAGCAGGAGGGCCTGTTTTGTCCCCATCAGATCCGTTTTATCAAAATCCCGAACTCGATCTATGTTTGAAATATCTTTTAAACGAACCTTTTAATCACAGCTTTAGTGTTGGTTATGGATATGAGGGTGTGATACTGACTCTTTCGGCCAGACTTTATACTCCCGATAGTGATTCTTCATACAAGATTGTGATTCCGTGGTATGCTTTTGAGATCCATACCGATCGTACGTCGAGGGACTTGTGCTCTTTTCTGACAGAGAAAGGGAAAAAATATATTGCTCCTCTCTTCAAGTTTTGTGCTGATGCCAGTATTGGACAAATACAAAAAGACGAGAGATATTCAAATCAAAGTAAAGGGCAAATTATAAGTCAAGAACAACTTCGTCGTACATATCGCGGACAATTGGAAGCTGCAGCATCGCAGATGACCCAAAAGCTTATGAGAGATATTTCACCACAAAGTGGAAAAGAAGCACGTTACGTCTTGGATTTAGAGAGTATCCACTATGACGAAGAAACCAATATGGTTTCAAGCAAAGTATTATTGATATGGCAAGCAAGAGAATTTATGGCAAATATCTCTTATGGAGAGTGTCAAGTATCAGGTACCCTTCAGGTATATATGCCTATTCGCACGATTGATTCTACAAAAGCAATCCTCAGAGTCGATAAATACAATGAACATTTGAAGAAAGTGTCCATGGAAAAAGACCGTGCCAAGTTAAATCAAGGAATAGTAATCGTTCTGAATTGATTTTGTAATCATTAAAAGAGTGGTAACATAGCAAATTTGTAAAAACGATAATTGACAATATCCGGATATGAAAAGATTTTATCTAATCACAGCCCTATCAGTTTTTTTTGTGATAGCGTTTACTTTCAATAGTTGAGATGTCCCCAATACTGTACAGAAAGGTCAGGGAACTTGGATTTCAAAGCAGGAACAACTTCGTCGCACATATCGGGGAATCTTGGAAACAGCGTCATCGCAGATGCTTAAAACTTTGATAAAAGAATTTTCGCCACAAAGTGGAAAAGATGCTCAATATCTCCTTGACCTAAACAATATATCCTATGACGACCAGAACAATATGGTTTCAGCAAAAGTATTATTGACATGGCAAGCAAGGGAATTTTTAGCTGGTATTCCTTATGGAGAATGCCAAGTGTCAGGTACAATTTATGTATACATGCCTATTCGTACTTTTGATTCTACCGAAGTTATTCTTATCCCTGATAGATACAATGCACATCTAAGAGATGTATCGACCAATGCCAAGTTAGAGCGAGGAATAAGAATAATTCTGAATTAGTTGATACTTCTCTGGGGTATTCTGTTTTTTGAGAGCTTGGATGTTGTATTCAGGCTCTCTTTTTTGGGAAAAATAATTGGAGATGTACGGTTGGCATTATATCCCGGAGTGCGTCATTCATCGGCAAGGCGGGCTTCTTCGAACTTTGCTTTCATCGTGGGATTGCCTCGTGTCAGCTTCTTGATGGTGAGAGCCTCTGCCTTGTCGTTCGCAAGGCGGAGGTTGTACTCGCTGCCGACCAAGGCTTCCTTGATTTTATTCAGGTGCTGTATGGACTTGTCTATCTCGTCGATAGCCGTTTTGAATCGTTCGCTGGCAAGGCGATAGTTTTTACCGAATCTTTCCCGAAAATCTTCGAGCTGACTCTCGAAATTCGAAACATCGATGGATTGTTTCTGCGCGATGGCAAGCTGCTGTCTGTACTCCAGACCCTTTTTGGACGTCTGCACCAGGAGGGTTATCATCGGAATGAAAAACTGCGGACGAATCACATACATCTTATCGTATCTGTAGGACATATCCACAATACCGCCGTTGTACAACTCGTTGTCCGGCTCCAGCAGAGAGACGAGTACGGCAAATTCGCAACCTTTGGCCCGGCGATCGGTATCCAGTTTCTTGAGAAAGTCTTCGTTCTTATGCTTCGTGGCGGTCTCATCGGCTTCGTTCTTCATCTCGAACATGATGGATATGTATTCAGTCCCATCTTCGCCGAAATCACGAAAGATAAAGTCCCCTTTCGTGCCTCCCGATGCATCATTATCTTTTTCGAAATAGGCATTGGGCATCATGGGGCGGAGCATCTGATTGAATTGGGTGGAGCAATGAATCTCTAAGGTCTCCCCGATCATTTTCGTGGACATGCGAGCTTTCAGATCTTTATAATAGTCCACCTCTTCCTGCTTCAGTTTCAGACGGGCTTCATACCGGTCTTTGAGCGCATTCTCCTGAATGGTCGCATTTTGCTTGTCCAGCTCTGCCGCAGCTTTCAGCAGGGCTATCTCTGCTTCTTTGGATTTGATATCCTCTTGTGCTTTCTGTTGCTCTTTGAGAACGGCGATCTCCAAGGCACTGTCTTTGTCTCTGATAGCAGATTTCAGATCGCTGATTTCTTTCTCTTTTCCTGCGATGGCGAGGCTTAGCTCGGACTGCTTTTTTTGTTCGACGACGTTCAGTTCCGACTGCAGGCGAACCAGCTCGGCATCTTTCTGCGCGATGGCAGCCTGCCAGTCCTTCTCCATCCGAATCTGCTCTTCGGCTTTTTTGTTCAGTTCCTGCTGATACTTGTTCAGGGCATTTGCTTCTATCACCTGCTGCTCGGTCTGATGCTGCTTGTGGAGATCAGCGATCCGACGCTCCATTTCGGTTTCGAATTCCGCATTTCGCACTTGACTGACGATCGAAGCGTAATCGGCTTCATCTACGGTAAAGAAGTTACCGCAATTGGGGCATTTCAGTTCCTTCATGGCATTTTCATCATTTTGGTATCAAATCCTTGTGTCGGTCACTGATGTTTTACGCCTTTGCATGTCGGGAGGAAGCCAAGGCTAAGATCAGTCCCAGAGCGATGGACAGGAGTGCAGCCACAAAGACGCGGTACTCGGGTGGAAGTAAAAAGGTGACCGTATGTGCCGGTATCCAGAAGAAGGGAATGGTCTTGCCAACGACGAAAGTCATAAAGCGATTCCAATCCACTCGTTCAACGGCGAGCCGGATGCTTCCTCCCCGTCCTGTAGCTTTATTCTCGAGATATGTATCGCTGATGCGGTGGGCGGCCATGAAGGCCGGGCCGAATGTCAGATTCATGGCGGAAGAGATAAGGAAAGCCGTATAGACCGAACTGTCGATGTCGGGGAGCAGTCCTCTTGCGATGATACCTCGTATACCGGCTTCGTACAACCCGAAGTTGAAGACGATGAGTATACCGACAATGCCCCATATCACAATACGCACCCATAGATAGGTGGGGCAGGTGTATCGTTGGGCTTTGATCCGTCCGGCCAGTACTTCACCGATGGTAGCCAAGATGGCAAACTTCAGGAAACCGATATAATAAGGATAATGGCGACTGAGGGAGTTGAATGTTTCCGATGTCCAAGGGGAAAGCATAAGCCCCAACATCAGGATAATGATCAGAAGGATGAGTAGATCTCCTTTTTTCATCGTAGCTGTTTCGTTTTTGGTATAGGGTGAATAACAAAGAGGCTGTGCTCTTGCAGGATCTTGGAACCTGAAAGCACAGCCTCGTCTATTGCTGTATTACATGAGACCGCGAGCGCGGAGCAAATCCCTGATGTCAGGCTTTTGCAGACCGGTGAATGCGGTGAAGATCACGTTGAAATCCTGTGTATTGCCACGCGAAAGAATCATATCCCGAAGGCGTTGTCCGTTTTGCGGAGTCATACCACCGTTTTGCACCATCCATTGATAAACGTTGTGATCCAGCACTTCTGTCCACAGATAAGCGTAGTAACCGGATGCATAACCATTGCTCCAGATATGGCGGAAATAAGAGGAGCGATAGCGAGGAGGTATCTGCGGATTGTAGAGACCGACTTTGCGCAGGGCTTCTTCTTCGAACTTGGCCACGTCGGTAATGGCTTCCGCCTCTTCGACCGTGAGCGTATGCCATGCCTGATCGAGGCTTACGGCTGCAAGATTTTCTCCCATAGAATAAGCCTGATTGAAGTCGCTCGCATCCTGAATCTTCTTGACCAATTCGGCCGGCATAGGCTCCTGTGTCTTCCAGTGCTTAGCGTAGTTGGCAAACACTTCCGGATCCATAGCCCAATGTTCGTTGAGCTGAGACGGCATCTCGACGAAGTCACGCGCCACATTCGTACCGGAGAGCAAAGGATACTGCTGGGCGGCAAACATACCGTGGAGGGCATGACCGAATTCGTGGAAGAGAGTGGTCACCTCATCGTAGTTGATGAGAGAGGGCTGACCATCAACGCCTTTGGCATAGTTGCAAACATTGTAGATCACCGGCTTTTGGTTCAGCAGGTAGCTTTGGTCTACCCAGTTGCTCATCCATGCACCTCCGCTCTTGGTCGGACGGCGATAGAGGTCGGTGTAGAAGAGTGCGAGCTGCTTGCCATCTTGGTCGATAACATCGAATACACGTACATCTTCGGCATAGACGGGCAGGTCGGTACGCTCCTTGAATGTGAGGCCATAGAGCTTGTTGGCAGCATAGAATACTCCATTCTTGAGGACGCTGTCCGTCACAAAGTACTGCTTCACTTCGTTCTCATCCAGACCGAACTTTTCCTTGCGGAGCTTATCGGCATAGTAGTTCCAGTCAGCAGCCGTAAGGTCTCCTTCGAAACCTTTGGAGCGGGCATAAGCCTGAAGTTCGGCAGCATCTTTCTGTGCCTGTGGAGCATAGGGCGTAGCTATCGACTTGACAAAAGCCAGCACCGTCTCCGGATTATTAGCCATCTGATTCTGAAGCTTCCATGCGGCATAATTAGGGAAGCCGAGAAGGCGAGCCTTCTGTGCACGGAGCTTGGCCAGACGAAGTACGATGGACTGCGTGTCGTTGGCATCGCCTTTGTCCGTGCGATGGATAGAGGCCTCCAATACACGCTGACGAATGGTACGGTCGTTCAGTACCGAGAGATAATCCTGCTGAGTGGTATTGGTGATATTCAACAGGTATTTGCCTTCGTGGCCGGCAGTTTTGGCATCGCTTGCAGCTTTGGCTATCTCCGTTTCGCTAAGACCATCGAGCGAGTCTTTGCTCCCTACGATTACCGCTGCGGCATTGGTGGCTGCGATCAGCTTGTTGCCGAATTCGGTCGTCAGCGAAGCCTCTTCCTTGTTCAGTTCCATGAGCTTGGCCTTGTCCTCGGCACTCAGATTGGCACCGGCACGGACAAAGGCATCGTAATACTCTTGGATCAACTTTTGTCCCTCGGGTTCGATGGCGGATTGGTCACTTTCGTAAACGGCTTTTACGCGTTGGAAAAGTTTGTCGTTAAGGTAGATGGCATCGCTGTGTGCAGCCAAAAGAGGCGATACTTTTTCTTCGATTTTCTGTAGTTCATCGTTCGTATTGGCTCCCGTGAGACCGAAGAAGACATTGGAAACACGTTTGAGTGTCTGTCCCGAACGTTCCATGGCTACGAGCGTATTCTCGAAAGTGGGAGCTTCGGAGTTGTTCACGATCGAATCGATCCCGGCCAACTGCTGCTCCATGCCGGCTTCGAAAGCAGGCAGGAAGTGTTCGGTTTTGATTTTGTCGAATTCGGGTGCTTCCATGAAGAGAGCACTCGACTGCAGCAGAGGATTGTCGGAGAGGTTGGCATCTCCTTTACGGCTGCCGTTACATGCTGTGAGCATTGCCATAATACTGATTGCAAAAACAAATTTTTTACTCATTGATTGGAGGTTTGTGAGATGAAACATTAGTAATTCCCTTAGTTCGGGTGTAGCCTCAATACTTCCGGAATGAGCCTGATGACGGCATCCTCGATACCGGCTTTGAGAAGAACCGGTATGTCTGCCGTATAGGCTGCGAGAAATTCATCTTTCCCGTTCGGAGTGAGCTTCAATCCCGCAAGATAATGGTCGATCGCAACAGGGATCTGCCCCATAGCCAGAGACGTATGTCCGGCATTGAGCCGATCGGTGAAAGTCGAGAGATCGTCGGATTCCAGTATGGTGCGATAGTAATCGCCGGCACGTTCGTACTGGCCGGTGAGGAAGAGGCACCAAGCGATGGGACGACGAGCCTTGGAAGCATCGTCCACACTGAACTCATATCGGAAGAAGCATTGTAGAGCTTCATCGTATCGGCTGTCCTCGACGAGCGCATTTCCTCGCTGCAGGAGTAGAGTCGCTTCGTGCGGATTGCGCTCGAAGAGTCGTTTATATATTTCGGCCGCTTCGGCCGGACGGCACAGCTGGCGGTAACAGTGAGCCATACGCTTGAGCAGCCATTCGTGCTCCGTATCGATCAGTTCGGCACGCGAATATGCAGCCAGAGCTTGGGCGAAAAGGCCCTGCTGCTGGAGGGAGAAACCCAGCTTTTGGTGCAGAGTGGTATCCGTGGCACTTTCTTTCCCTTCAGCCAAATCGGCCAGCAGCTTCGCTGCCCGATCGTAATGCTTGCGGCGGAAGAGAAATTCGGCCGTATGCAGCAGCGTATCACGCTTGTAGAGATAGCGATCGAGCACAGGCAGATCCGGTGGGATGGGCGAGAGGAAAATATCGTCAAATTCGTTCTTCCGTTCGCATACCTTATAGAATCTGTACAGATCCTGCAGATAGCTCTTGATGGCCGTGTCCAATTTGCCGGTTTCGCCGACCGGTACATCCTGCTTTATCTGTTCTTTGAGTGCATCCAGTTCACCGCCTACGGCTCCCATGGCCGAACCTCGAAGTGCAGCAGGGAGGCTTTCCATCGAAACGATGAAAGAGTAGCGGTCCGAGTTACAAAGCTGTGGGCCTATCGCCTCCACAAGCTGCTTGAGCACAGCATTCTCTTCGAGCAGTGGAGCTATCCGGCTGTGGGCGGCATCGAAAGGCAGAAACCAGTTGTGCATCTCGCGGAAAAAGCTGCTTCCCTTCAAGTTCATGAACGAAGAGTGCATTACATCGGCTCCTTCGAGCTGCAACTCCGAGAACTCCCTGATCTTGTCTCCCAGACCGCTCTTCTCCAGCTCCTCCATCCACTCCGGATTGCCTGTCTCCTGTATGGACTCGGTATCTCCCATACCGAATTTGCGCAGGTCGGGGGCTATCTTCTGTATATCGCTGAAAAGCTCGGTTTGCAGATGCTTGGTGATGGACTCTGTTTCGCAGGCAAAGAGGAAACGGATCGAAAGCATCTCAAGGGTCGGCTCCAAAAGGATATGTTCATTGACGGCTTCCAGTCGCAATGCAATCTCATTATAATAGAGTCGGGTATGGTGGGGATAGGAACGAACGGTGAGAACGACTCCGACCAGCAGGCGGGCGCGATAGTCGGCTGTAATGTCGGGGCGAGCCAGCTCTTCGAGCAGGAAGTAGAGCTTTTTCGAGTGCCACTGCTGTTGCAGAGCCATCGTCAAGGCCGACGCCGCCACGAGGCGAATGTATTCGCCGGCATGCGAGAGGGCAGCAGCCTCTTCGTCCGTCAGAGCATCGGCCGTCCACAAGCTATCGAATATGAGCCGTACCAATTCGTCGAACTGCTTGCGGACAGTGCTTGTCTCAGCCTGCTCCAGCAAGGTGACAAGGCTTTCGAAACCGATGCTGCGGCGGTAACGAAGGCGATCGTAGAAAAGCCCCGTGCCTTGTGCCACCACGGATTCGCGATGCACTTCAGCTGCCAGACCTATGAGTTTGCGCTTGAGGTAGAGGAGCATCTCGGCCTGTTTTTCGTCTTTCACACCTTGGGCAAAGTACGACAGGAGCTGCCGATAGACATTCTCCAGATCGTCGATGCGTGTGAGGAAATGCGATTGCTGCGAGGGTACCGATGCACGGACGAGGCCGAACGCCTCGCTCAGCAGTCCATCCCCGACAGCCTGATATGTTTTTTGTAATTGCTGAGTCACTGTTGTTGGATTCATTGTTTTTCGGCTCATCCCTCGTCGGACAAATGTACGAATAACTCCTATGTGGCAAATTTCCCCGTGCGAATACTTCTCTTACTATCGGAAATTACAATCACGGGTGTCTTTTTATTATAACGTCAGTTCGACGTAAGAAAAAGCCAATGAATTTGTTTTCTGATTAGGGTTAAACGCCCAAAGAACGTGGGCATTATGCTTGAAAAAGTAGCGAATTATTTGTATCTTAGCTGTTGACAATCAATAAGATACGAACAAACAAAACGCTACTTTATGAAGACAAATATAGTTGATGTTTTTTGCATCATAGATGATTTCTCCAAGCTTTTTGATGAAGCAATCAAGAAAAAGACCCTCGAAGAGGCAGACAAAAAACGCAGGAATAGAAAGTTTAAGATGTCGGACAGTGAGGTCATGACCATCCTGATCCTTTTTCATCTGTCAAGATACCGAGATTTGAAAGCTTTTTATCTTCAATACATCACCCATTCTTGTCGATCCGAGTTCCCACATCTTGTCTCTTATAATCGCTTTGTGGAGCTGCAAAGCAGGGTAGGTTTCAAGCTGATAGCATTTCTCAATATGTGTTGTTTGGGTCAATGTACAGGCATCTCTTTCATCGATTCCACCCCACTGAAGGCTTGTCATATCAAACGAGCTCATGGGCATAGGACAATGAGGGGATGGGCTCAAAAAGGCAAAAGCACCATGGGTTGGTTTTATGGATTCAAGCTACATATTGTTATCAACGACAGGGGTGAAATCATCAACTATCAAATCACACCGGGCAATTGTGATGACAGAGAACCTCTGAAAGACGGAACATTCACCAAGAATCTTTTTGGCAAACTCATTGCCGATAGAGGCTACATTTCCCAAAACCTTTTTGACCGGCTCTTTGTCGATGACATCCACATGATAACCAAAATCAAAAAGAACATGAAGAACTCCCTGATGCATCTATATGACAAAGTTTTATTGAGAAAGAGAGCCTTGATCGAAACGGTCAATGATATGCTCAAAAATGTCTGTCAGATAGAGCACACGAGACATCGCAGTGTCAACAATTTTGTCACCAACCTGATCTCCGGTATCATCGCTTACAACATCCTGCCTAAAAAGCCTGAACTCAATATTGAAATCATCAGAAACCCTAACTTTCCTATTTCCGCTTAGATCGAACTGACGTATTATAAGAAATGATACTTCAAATACGACAAGGGAGTCGAGGTCGTCGATCTGCTATTGAGTCAGAGCTTCCCAAACAAGGGGGAAACGAATTTTGAAGACGCGAAATTGGGAAAACTTCTAAGATTATTTTCATTTCACCTTAATTGGCTATAATGTACTGGTAATTAGCATGTTGTAATGAGCACCGTAGGCCTACGCCGGTCTCCTGCACGGTGCAGGAGAGTATCGTACGTCTACGATCGTTTTTCAATCTCTGCACGGGCTGTCATCACAACCGACATGGTTTCGGAGTTCATGGCTTTCGATAAATTGCTGCATACTTCTTTTTGTCCTTTTTATACGCTGTGTGCTTTGATAGGATTGTGGAAAGTGTTTCTCCATTTCTTGCGGCTGTTACACCTCAGGAAGGAATGCTTGCTGTGTGGAATATGCAAGTGCTTCATATTTGCGGCTTTCAAAGAATTGGGCTACTTTTGGCGGACATTTTTACGCGGTTTTTCAAAGCCAAAAAGACAATAACTCCAAGATAATAAAGAAGAAAATGAACGTATCGATCAAGAATACGGATGCCGTCAATGCCATTGCTACGGTAGCAATCGAGAAGGCTGATTATGCCAACGAAGTGGAAAAAGCTCTGCGTACCTATCGCCAACGTGCCAATGTCCCCGGATTCCGCAAGGGGATGATACCGATGGGTATGATCAAGAAAATGTACGGTAAGGGTGTCAAAGCAGAGGAGATCAACCGCGTAGTCGGTCGTGAACTCTATCGTTATATAGCAGAGAACAAACTCAATGTACTGGGAGAGCCTATGCCTAACGAGGAATTGCAGAAGGAGTACGACTTCGATACCACTGACGACTTTGAATTCGTATTCGACCTGGCTCTCAGCCCCGTGGTGGACGTAGTGGTAGACAAGAGCATTCGTGTACCTTATTATACGATCCAACCCACAGAGGAGATGATCGACCGGCAGATCGAATCTATGAGATCCAGCTACGGACATTCGGTGGAAGCCGATGAAGTGACTGCCAACGATGTAGTGAAGGGGCGTCTCTGTGAATTGGAGGATGGCCAACCCAAAGAAGGTGGTATCTGTGTGGAAGAAGCCATGTTGCTTCCGGCCTATATGAAGGACGAAGAGGAGAAGAATAAATTCGTCGGCGCTGCCAAGAACAGCGTTGTCATATTCAATCCCTCGAAGGCATACAATAATAATGAGTACGAACTTTCCTCCCTCCTGAAAGTGGACAAGTCGGCTATCGGAGAGCATACAGGTGACTTTTCTTTCGAAATCAGCAGTATCTCCCGACATGAAAAGGCTGAACTGAATGAAGAGTTCTTCAAACAGGCTTTCGGCGAGGAGACGGATATCAAAAACGAAGCGGACTTGCGTGTTAAGGTAACCGAAGGTGTTCGCGAGCAATTCACGGCCGAAAGCGACTACAAATTTCTCATCGATCTGCGCCGCGAACTGGAAGCTCAGGTAGGAGAGTTGCAGTTCCCCGATGCCCTGCTGAAGCGCTGGCTGAAACTGTCGCACACGGAGTGGAGTGATGAAGAACTGGAAAAGCAGTACCCTGCAATGATCAAGGATCTGACTTTCCATGTGATCAAGGAAGATCTGGTGAAGAAGAACGACATCGTGGTTACGCCGCAAGAGGTCAGGAATTTCGCCATCATTGTAGCCAAGAATCAGTTTGCCCAGTATGGCATGTCCGCCGTTCCTCAGGATGCTCTCGAACGTTATGCCAATACGATGATGGAGAAGGAAGATGCTCGTCGCAATTTCTTCGACCGTGTTACGGAAAATAAGCTGGCTGCCGCGTTGAAAGAAAAGCTCGATATCGATGCCAAGACGGTTTCTCCGGACGAATTCAACAAACTGATGACCGAACAGCCTGCTTCGGCTGAGTAAATACTCATGTATGGTAGGGATTATGCCTATCGATACATTTTCTCTGATCAAATAAAAGCACTACGGCTTTTAGTACAATAATTTTTATCCACCAGTAAGGCCGGTCTTGCTGGTGGATTTGTTTTTTAAGACTATACAAGACATAAAATAAAAAAGCACCTTTCCTCCCGGAGAAGTGCTCTTTTTCGGTATTTCTATGAAGTCCTACCGACTGCGATCGATTTATCACTTTTATAATGGTTACATCATTAAGACCAAATGGCTTTGGCTAAACAAATGTGTTACTATTACATTGGCAAAGGTATAGCCAGCCATGCATCTCCACAATACCGATTAATAAGTAAAATTATTCTGTAGGCTACCTAACCATATGGCTAAATGGATATGACTTTCAAGATCTTGCCGATGTGAACTAAATAAGCTGACAGTCAAAAAAGTTAATTCAGCTTTTGGTCCATACTTATAGATACTCCTTAGGTTGCATTATAATTTACCGGTACAAGCCTTCGAAAGTATTCATGGTCAGAGCGGCATATAATGATTAAGACATATAAAAATAAATCCATCAGCAAGATTGGCCTTGCTGATGGATAATTGTAGGAAGAGACATACCAAGCGACGAAATCGGCTGCTTGTCTCACTTGGCCGATTTTAGCCACGAGGCTCGCGGTGGTCACGATCACCACCACGACGTTCGAAGTTACGACCTCCTTCGCGTCCTCCCTCACGCCGCTCACGCCGCTCTCTCGGCTGAGGCTCCACGTAGCCTTCCGGTTTTTCCAGTAGCACCTTGCGGCTGAGTTTGAACTTGCCGGTCTTCGGATCTATATCGAGCAGCTTAACGTTGATGGATTCGCCTTCTTTCAGGTTGGTGTCCTCGATGGTCTCGAATCGTTTCCAATCCACTTCCGAGATATGCAGAAGTCCTTCCTTGCCGGGGAGGAATTCGACGAAGCAGCCGTATGGCATCACACTTGTGATCTTGCCCGGATAGGTTTCTCCGACTTCCGGCATAGCCACGATGCCCTTGATCATGCCGATTGCAGCATCGATGCAGGGTTTGTTCGTACCACTGATCTCGATGACACCCATGCCATCTACCTCTTCGATGTTCACTGTGGCACCACTCTTCTCCTGTATGCCTTGGATGATCTTTCCGCCCGGGCCTATGACTGCTCCGATAAACTCCTTGCCGATATGCATCTTCTCGATACGCGGTGCATGAGGCTTGAGGTCATCTCTTGTCTCGGGCTGAGCTTCCATGATCTTGCCGAGGATGTGTAGGCGTCCTTGCTTGGCTTGCTCCAGAGCATTCTCCAAAATCTCATAGCTGAGACCATCCACCTTGATGTCCATCTGCGTGGCTGTAATACCGTCCTTCGTACCCGTTACCTTGAAGTCCATATCGCCGAGATGGTCTTCGTCACCGAGAATATCGGAGAGGATGGCGTAGTTCTTGCCCTGATTCTCTGAGATCAAGCCCATGGCAATGCCGGATACGGGCTTGCGAATCTGTACACCGGCATCGCGCAGAGCCAAAGTACCGGCGCAGACAGTGGCCATCGAGGACGAGCCATTGGACTCCAGAATGTCGCTGATTACACGTACCACATAGGGGTAGTCCGTCGGTATCATACGCTTGAGGGCGCGATGCGCCAAATTGCCATGACCGATCTCGCGGCGGCCTACACCGCGTTGGGGACGGGCTTCACCTGTAGAGAAAGGAGGGAAGTTGTAGTGCAGCAGGAATCGCTCTTTCGTATAATTGAGTACATCGTCCACGAGCTTTTCGTCGCTCTTCGTACCGAGCGTAACGGTCGTAAGCGACTGCGTCTCACCACGAGTGAATATAGCTGAGCCATGCGGGCCGGGCAGGCAGTCGGTCTCGATCCATATCGGACGGATCTCCGTGGCCTTACGTCCATCGAGGCGTTTGCCTTCGTCGAGGATGGCACGACGCATCGCTTCTTTTTCCACATCGTGGTAGTAGCGAGCTATCATTTCGGCCTTCTCGGCAAGTTCTTCTTCCGTATATTGAGCTTTGAACTCTTCCACGATCTTTTCAAAAGCTTCGCCGCGCTCGTGTTTGCCGGTTCCGCTGGTAGCCACCTCATAGGCACGAGCATAGCATTCGTCGTGCACTTTCTTGCGCAGGTCTTCATCGTTTACTTCATGGCTGTATTCGCGCTTTTGAAGTTTTCCTACAGCTTCGGATAGTTCGAGCTGCGCCTTGCACTGTACCTTGATGGCTTCGTGTGCCACGCGTATGCCTTCGAGCATTTCGGATTCCTGTACCTCGTCCATTTCACCTTCGACCATCATGATGTTGTCCATTGTGGCTCCGACCATCAAGTCGATGTCTGCGCGTTCGAGCTGCTCGAAAGTAGGATTGACGATATAGCGGCCGTCCACACGTGCTACGCGCACTTCGCTGATAGGGCCGTTGAACGGTATATCGGAAACGGCAAGAGCTGCCGAAGCTGCCAGACCGGCCAAGGCGTCGGGCATATCCTCGCCATCGGCTGAAAAGAGGATCACATTGACGAATACCTCTGCATGATAATTGTCCGGGAATAGCGGACGAAGGGCACGATCCACAAGGCGGCAGGTCAGGATCTCGTAATCCGAAGCTTTGCCTTCGCGGCGAGTGAATCCTCCGGGGAAGCGTCCGATGGCGGAGTATTTCTCTTTGTATTCCACCTGAAGAGGCATGAAGTCGCAGCCGGGGTTAGCGTCTTTGGCTGCACAAACTGTAGCGAGCAATACCGTATTGCCCATGGTGACTGTCACGGCGCCATCGGCCTGCTTGGCCAATTTACCGGTTTCGATCTTGATGGAACGACCATCTCCCAGATCGATAGTCTTACTTACAACGTTAAGCATAAGTCTTTTTATTTCTAATCTATAACTCTTTAGTATCGTGGGCAAAAGTACACAAAAGGGATGATAAAACGCAGAATAATAAAATAACTCCACTCCATCCCCTTCAGAGCAAAAACCGTGGAGGCAGCCGCTAAGATACAGTGGCCGGAAGCTTATCCTCTGCCTGAGGTGCGAATGAGGGAGGCTATTGATTCGTTCAGCTCCCGATAGTCTTCAGAAAGGCTTTCGATAGAAATAGGCATCCGATAACGCCAGTAGTGATCGGAAATCTCCGGTTTGTTGATCTGTTCGTCCTCGGGCGCAACAATTCCTTGCAACTCACCCGATAGCGACAGCCAATCAGCTAATGGGAAAATAGCCAGCATGGAAGTGGACAGCAGATGCTGCCGAAGGATTCGGCGAGCCGTCTCCGGCGTACATGTCTCCGGTGCAGTACCTTTCTCTCCGAGGATCATGGAATAGTAGTGCCGGCGAAGCAGTTCGTTCTCCTGCCACCAAAGACGCAGAGGCGCCATGTCGTGCGTGGAGGTGGTACATACCGAACAATAGGGCTGCCGACTCATATCGGCAAAGTCCTGTCCCGGCTCTTTGGATATTCTTTCCAAAATGAGGGATAGCAGTTGCAACTGTTCCATTACGACAGGCACCGCAGGGGGTATCATTCCCAGATCCTCTACACAGACGAGCATATCCGTGGAGGAAAGCAGCGGTATCAGCCGCGACAGTGCCTCTTGCTTCCACAGGTCATCGTTCCGCTTGTAGAAGTAGTCGTCCGACAGATGCTGCCAAGCTTTCTTTTCCTCCAAGCTCAGATGAGCATAGCGAAAAGACTTTTCGAAATGGATGCGTGGGTGGAAGGCCCCGGGCTTGCCTGATTCTATTACGAAACATACTTCTGTGGCTACACGCATCAAACCTCTGATCGTGTCCTCTCCTCCGACAACGGCTGTAGGATCTAACGCTGCTATATCGGTCTGATAGAAATTCTTCGTCGCCAGCGTATAATAATCCGAATCGAACGGACGAAGGTATCGACAGCATACTTCGCTTGCATAGCGTCCGAAAATCTGCTTGAGGTCATCTGCATGAACGAGCGGAAGGGAGCAGAATCGGGCATCGAACGGGAAGCCGTACTCCTTTATCTCCTTTTCGGTCATGGCTATAGCTGGATTGAAATGTCCCAACAAGCCCGAAACATGCTTGACAGGGATTTCCCATATACGGAAAAAGCCCAATATATGATCTATGCGGAAAGCCTTGAAGTAGTCGGCCATGCTCTCGAAACGCTTGCGCCACCAGGCAAAGCCGTTTCGACTCATTACGTCCCATCGGTAGATAGGGAAACCCCAGTTTTGCCCATTCTCGGAAAACTGATCCGGAGGTGATCCGGCGGCATGCTCCGTGTCGAACAGGGACGGTTCCATCCACACCTCCACACTATTGGGGCTGACTCCGATCGGTATATCTCCTTTGAGTAGGATCCCTTTTTCTTCGGCATAGGCCGATACGGCATGCAGCTGCTCGTGGAGTAAAAATTGTACGAAGCGATAGTAATTGGTCTCCGTTTTCAGTTCGGGAGATACCGCCATTCGTTCGATTTGGTTTTTCCCCCACGTATATTCAGGCCACAGATGGAGTGGCAGTCCCTCGTACTTGTCGCGCAGATGGCAAAAAGCCGCATATGGATCCAACCAATCAGCCGCTGCTGAGACGAATTGACGGAAAGCTTTCTTGCGCATCACATTCGCCCCTTCCTGTCGATACAGGGCATGCAGAAATTCCTCCTTCAGAGCCAACACAGCCGGATAATCCATTTGCTTGAGTGCCCTCAGTGCTTCGGCCTGCTTCTCCATTTTTGCCATCAGAGCACTATTCTTCAGTCGTGGCAGCGCATCCAAATCGGCATAGATAGGATGGATGGCGATGACCGATACTATATTATATGGATAGGAGTCGCGATAGGAGCGTGTGTAAGTGGTGTCGTTGATGGGCAGGAGCTGTATAATGCGCTGGCCGGTCATTGCCGCCCAGTCCACCATACGGCGGAGTGCACCGAAGTCTCCTATGCCCCAATCCTTGTGGGTGCGCAGTCCGAATAGAGGGATGACGCTACCTGCATAGCGTGGCATATAATCACCCTCGCGGAAACAGAGGCCGGCCAAATAGACGGCACCATAGGCATCCGTCTCTTCGAATCGGTAAGATCTGTTTTCTCCCTCTTCCCAACGGATGTCGGAGCAGTCGTCTTGTCCGGCAATGAAAAACTTATATTCCAAAAGTGGAGGTAATTCATCCTTCTCCAGCGTGATAGACCATTCGCCCTTTCCCAAATGGTGCATGGCGCGGGCTTGCTCCACTGACCAGTTGCCAAGAGCAGGACTATTGCCCGTCATACAGATCTTCTGGTCGGGGTGAACGCATGGAGCATATAGCTGCATGACGACTTTGACGCCCTCCTTCGTTGGTTTCGGGGCACGTTTCAGCTTCTCCTCATGGCGGAAGAAAACATCGTAAAAAGCAGAACTGAAAAAGGGTGCATTTTTCGGTCGATCGATCCAGTAATCGTCCATCAGCACTCGCTTGTAACCATGATCCAATACCAGATGGTGCATGCGTTTCCACTCCTTGCGAATGGCGTTGCCTTCGGCGTCTCTTACCAGATAGTAATACTGTATATCCTTGCGGCGACCGTCTATGATCACACGTCCCTCCCATCTGTCCTCGCCCGTTGCTGTCAGCTCCAAGGCAAGTGCTTCATCCCAATTTCCCAATTCGGCCGAAGAGCCCGATATGCAGAGGCGTTGCCCCCAATCGGCTCGATACTTGATCGAAAAAACTATCTCCATCGTTCTTACGAATATCTCATCTCATTACAGCCGATCGATCAGCCACTTTATCTCCTCATAGGCGTAGGCGGCAAAGCTCCCCAGCCAATGATCGCCACCATAATTGCTATTGAATATCTGCTTCATGCCCTCTTCGTAATGCCGCTTGGCTGCTTGTCGCATCCGCATTCCGATGCCATCATTCGCCGGTAAAGCCCTCGCTATAGCTCCCATACACCACGCTCTGGAAAAGGAAAGTCCTACGAGATGGACTATGTGATAGTCGTTCAGATCGGATACGATGGGAGGTGTACACAGACGTTCCAATCCCTCGGCCGTAAAAAACTGTTCGAACCATTGCCGGTAAGTATCGGCAGGCATGATTCGTCTCATCAGATCGGCTTCTTGCAGCGAAGGAGAAAAGAAGTCCGTGGCATTAGGTTCCCACTCAGCCGGTATGGCTCGGTCTTTGGCGAAGAGGTCCAATGCTTTTTGGCGGAGTGAATCCCGAAAACAGCTGTCTCCCATAGCAACAGCCCAGTCGTAGGCAAAGGCCATGGCGAAAGCCGAGTTGGAGTGCGTACCGATCCTATCGGCGTAGGTCATTTTGGGGAGATGAGCTTTCCACCGCGCTACGATAGTCCGAGAGAGAGGGGACATATGCCGATGCCATTCTGCCGCACGGCTTGCCAAGTGCGAAGGCACGGCAGCATCCTGAGATAGCCGAAGCAATTCCTCATCCAATTTCAAAAGCCAAGCCCATCCGTAGGTGCGCTCGAACGTCGCTCCCCCTGGTCTGTCGAAATAGGCCGCTTCGGTTGCGAGCTTCTCCGCCGTAAACGAATGATCGAGAGCAGCGACGATGCTATCCATCATGGCTATATCGGGTACGATGCGAAGCGTATGTACCAGCATCCAGTGGCTGTGTACGCTGCTGTGCCAATCGAACGAGCCAAAGAAAACGGGGTGCAACTGAGAGGGGGTCAGTCGGGCATCGGCTTCGTCATTGATCACCTGTCCTGTCTTATTAGGGTATTCTGTCGTAATACTCTTGAGTGGCATCCTGACGAGGCGCAGCAGCGTACTCGAATCTTGCGCCGACAAGAGATAAACAGAAAGTAAAAGGGAAATGATGGTGACAATTCTTCTCATAATTTTCGAGGGATAAGCGTACAAATTTAAGACTTTGGCCTGATGAATACCAGTAAACGCTTTATTTCCTCGCTGAAAGCTCGTAGAGTATAATAAAAAGAGTGTGCCGAAGTGCTCACTTCACACTCCGGCACACCCCCCCGTATACCCTTTAGGAAAGGGTGAGAAATAGCTTAGTAAGTCAGCTTCATAGAGCGATTGCCCACTTTGACGATGAACGTTCCGCCCTGGCCTAAGTTGACAACAATAGACCCGTTGCCCGAGTAATCGCTATAAACCAAACGACCACTGAAATCATAAATACTTACAGCCTCGCCATGAACATTGTCGATATGGATATTATCTCCGATAACCTGTACCATAGCCTTGGCCATGCTTACCGAGGGAGTCAGATTCGTGGGAGAAGGACAGACTCCGAAAGATTGGAGCGGACTGAAAGGAGTCGTTTTGTAACCTTGATATTGTACTCCTTGGCCTCCATGCTTCACGGCAGCCACCTGATGGAACATTTCATTCTTGAATACTCGCTCGGGCACATTTACATCGATCGATTCGCTTTCCAAATATCTCTTGAAGAGGAAAGGATCCGGCAGGCTTTCGCCGGCCTTATACTTCTGAGTGATCTTGAGATCATCGACATAGAGATTCTCCGGTGCATATACGGCATATATGCCGATTACCGAACGCTCCGTTCCCTTGGTCAAAGAAACGTTGAATACCTTCCACTGATCGACCAGTCCGTCCGATTCATTCAGATACAGCAGCTCTGACTGCACATAGTCTCCGACAGTCTCGTCGTATTGGAAGAGGGCGATCGCTGCTCGCGTATAGCCTTCCACCTGATTGCCCTGGCCATCGTCGCCGACGTATTTCGTGGCATAGAGCTTCACACTCAAGTCTATCT
Source organism: Porphyromonas gingivalis ATCC 33277 (assembly GCF_000010505.1). Taxonomy (GTDB): domain Bacteria; phylum Bacteroidota; class Bacteroidia; order Bacteroidales; family Porphyromonadaceae; genus Porphyromonas; species Porphyromonas gingivalis. The sequence continues at coordinate 875,334 of NC_010729.1, forward strand.
TCCCGCCTTCTTTGGAAAGATCCAACTCCGGTGAGATCAGGCCTGCATCGGTGTGATTGAAAATGTACTGCCATGCATCCAAGCAGATATAGTCCGTGTAGGGAGCATAGTTAGTCCCTTTCCAACCGGCTTGTGCCAGATCGCTCAGATAAACCTCATCGTACGTATAGGTAGACGGATTTTCTATCGTCCAGCCTGTCAGTTCTCCGGAAGGAGTCTTTATTCCATCGAAGTTTTCGTCGGTAACAAAGAATGCGCCGTCAGCGGCAGCTGTACGCTTGAAGCGAGCGAAATAGTTGTAGCGTTCGGCAGAAGGTACTGCGTTCCATGAAGCGGTATAGGTCACATCTTCTGCGGATGCCGTGAGGTTATTCACCGGATTCATCTTGGGCACTTCGAGATCGAACACCTCCATGGCTTTAGATACGATGGATACATGAGTTCCTTTACGAGCACGTACTTCGTAGTAATAAGTTTTGCCCGACTCGGCATTCGTCACGTTGAAAGTCGTATCATTTACAGCCTGTGCTTGCAACAGATATTCTACATCCGCTCCATTGGCACTGCGAGAATAGACATCCAGCAAATAGCTTTCGGCTTCTGCTACTTTGGTCCAGTTGGCATCGAAGCTACTGCCTTTGTAATTGGTGTGCGGCAGAGCCTTAGGTGTGGATACATACTGGTCGATCTGGTAAACCTCCAAATTGTCGATATAAACGGGATGATCATTCACCACGATATTGAATATCGAATATGAACCACCACCGTAGAAGATCACCTCATAGGTCTGCCACTCCTGAGTAACCGGAGGTAAAGGAAAAGCACCGAGCAGATCCCATGTAGGACTCATATTGAACGTTTCGGCCGCTTCTATCATAATCTGATTGGCCATTCCTTCCGCCGTACGGGCATCGAAGCGAACGATGGCAATGTTCTGATAGCCGGAAACATTGAGCATAGGCGTATTCAGGTGAGAGAAATTCTCTCCATCGGCATTGAGGCAAACAGTACCACCGGCCTGCCATACATTGGCTCCACCCCAACCCTGTTGCTGGGTATAACCCGGTTTGAAGTTAATCCAGGGATATTCGCATTCGCCCGGGAAGGCATAGGTAAGTACCGTATTCAGATCAGGCGCACCTATCGAGCCTGTCGCAAAGCCATGGAAGTCTTCTTTCAAAACACTGACTACTGTGCCGTAATCGTTCTTTGCTTTTTGCATGCTCGGTCGAACCGATATTTCAACTTTCCCAAGGCTGAAACTCGGTTTTTGGGGAGAGGTCACTTTGACCTTTCCGGCAGTTTGCGACGCTGCCGAAATAGTCCTGCCGGCTAACTGGGCAGACATGTCTGTGGCGGCAAACAATGATAATGCCGCCATTAACACAAATAATGTAAATTTCTTACACATAAGTTCTTATATCCGGATTTTGGTGACTACAATCCCGCTTCGGTGTGGCAAAACCCGTGACAATCCACATTGAAGCGAGCTTTGGGTTCCAAATGTATACAAATTCAGGAACATAGAAGGTGCGGCATCAGACTTCTAACCGGTTTGTGCATTCCGGTCTTAATTGCAACGGTTTGACAAATTTAGGATGGAAAACTACGAAATGGAATTCTAAAATTTAGTTTTTTTATATCTGTTATTGAGATTCGTCTCAATTTGATTTGCGAGGTTGTGATATGGAGTATTGGGATGTTCTATATGCGGTTTTCAGGGCTATACTCAAAATAAGTTACCTCAAAGTGCTGTTCGGTGCTCGATACGATTGCCCTGATGCTGACAAGGCTTCTATCGAGTCTCAAAAAGGGAGGTAATTAGCTTTGTGTTTTGATTCAAAGAATGGAGCCAAAAAAGTTTTCAACAACGAAGAAGAGTTTGGAATGATTCTAAATAAGGAGCTAAAAGAGGTGGGGTTGCAAGGTGATAAAGAGGAGAAAATGGATTCTTTCAGCCTTTGATCGGTTTTTCAAGAGGTCGTCGAATGATTTATATATAAATCATTTTCAATTTGTATATAGATCGTTTTCGATTTGTATATAAATCGTTTTCAATAAATATACAGATCGTAAGCAATTTATATATAAATCATAAGCAGAAAAAGTTCGGTTAGAGATATGATAAAACGAAGGCACCCACCGAGTTTGCTATAAAACTCGGTGGGTGCCTTCGTGTATTTGTCGAACTGCCGAAAGCTATTCGGCTTTATGTATCAATAAGCCATGAAGTCTTTTGTAAAGTTCTTATAATGAGAAGTGTACGAACGGACGTGAGCAAATCTATAGAGTAAATGATGGATAGATAAGAAGTCGAAATACATAATTTTTTACTTGGTTATTTGTAGGATGCAAATATAGTAAAAACCTCAATGCCAAGGAATCGTAATACGGGACGGTGGAAATTGCAGCGGTTGACGATACCACTAAGGGTTGTGTTTCTATTTTCCTTTATGTCGTTTTGCTTTCCCTCTTGTTTTTATAGGCCTGCTTTAAGTGATCGATAAGATGATCGGAGAGGATATATTCTCTCCCTTTCGATACTGCATTCTTTTTTCTTGCAGCCTGATTGTACAGCGTTGCAAACACTACGGGATTGTCATAATTGTCAATGAGTTCCCTCATATATCCCTGCTCTTGTATAAGGCTTGCCATATAATAACCGACGGGATGCCCTCCGAAGAGCACAAGATCAGCCACGGGTTTATACTCCCCGTCTTGGGAGGTATTCGGATCGAAAGCGATGGACAGGGAGTCGATTCGGGCTAAAGTATTCGGTGCATTGGCCAACTCTTCTTTATAGGCTTTTACGAACTCCTCGCCGAAGAATTGCATGATTTTGTCGTCGTTTCTTTTTTTGTCAATCAGATCTGCTATTCCTTCGTTCTGGAAAAGGTCGAATGCATTCAAAAAAGAATCTCCGGATGAGCCTTGATAAGCCATTTCGCGATAGTTGTGGAAAAACTCGTGTGCAAATAGGTCTACAAGCTCTTCTTCTTGCATCGAAAGCGCGAGATTCAGGTCAAGGAAAATAGCATGATCGCGTACACTGGCATCGGGAATAGTGGCAATCAGAAAGAGGTCGTTCAATAGCGGATTGGATGACCAGGCTCGTTCGGGTAAGTATTTTTTTGTCTTTTCATTTGCCCTGTACAATAGGGTGAGAAAATCCGTATGCAGAAGAAAACTTTCGGCTTCTTCTCGTTTACGGGCGAGCCGACAGATATTTTGTCTGAGGACAAGAGGCATATTCGTTATTGTAGCAGGATGTTTCAGGATGCTGTCCGCTTCTGCTATCCGGTCAGGATCAAAAGCAAGCAGCATGGCTTCTTTAAGCTCTCTTTTGATCATTTCGCCTTTAGGGTTGTTCAAATACTTCGTGTATCCCATGGTGGAGAACAGCTTTTCCCAGTCCTGTTCGGCTGTTGCTCTACCGGAATGAATATCCTGCCCCAATGAGAGAAATGCCTCTGCTGAACCGGTGAAAACCTTTTGTTTGAAATTCTCGTACTGAGCCGACACAGCGAAGTACGACTCTAAAAGAAGAAAAATGACAATCGTTAGTTTCTGATAGGGCTTCATCCTGCAGTCTTTTTATTTCTGAATCTGTATATAAAGCACTGATATTCTATTTGTTTTTTAGTTCTAAAAAGTAGCTATCTTCCTATTCCGTATCTTTTGAAAACCAATGGAATATGAGCAAATATAATGCCACTTTTACGAATTATCTACGATCTTCTTTATCTACGATCTTCATGTTTTTCGCTGTCGGGATTTGCATTCAAATAATTTGTGTGGTTTTGAAAAAGATACTACTTTTGCATCTGAAAACTGTGAGTAAACGGTTTCTCGGGGTGTAGCGCAGTCCGGTTAGCGCACCTGCTTTGGGAGCAGGGGGTCGTGGGTTCGAATCCCGCTACCCCGACAAAGAATTAAGAAGGCGATCGACTACAAAGTTGATTGCCTTTTTTATTGATGACCGGCTCAGGCGTCAAATCACGAAAGCAAAAGAGGCTGTCCCCATAGAATCAGGGGGCAGCCTCTTCAGGCTCAGTATATTTTGTGTCTCTGATTATTCGGGACGAGAGCAACGGCTATAGAATGTGAGTTCTTCCGGACGGAAAGCGCGCACGTAGCTGTCGATCTTCTCCTGCTCAGCCTGACCGTAACGTAGATATACCTCTGCCGACTGACGGAATGAATCGTCGTCATTGGCAGCCAACATCAGCAGATGGCCGAAGACTGCATGAGCAGTCATCTCTACAAGCCGACGTGCTTGGAAATCGAGTAGCTCTTGGTCTTTCTGTTCTGTTACGAATGCTATCAGTGCTTCGGCACGGTCGGTCATACGAGCCAGAGCCTCTTTCATCGGTTGCAACTCTGGCTTAACTTCTGTCTGCTGGTACTCTTCACGGATACGAGCGATATAAGTGCCTGTCGTGATATGGCGAATGGCTGCTACGACCTGCAACTGTGTGGTACCTTCGTAGATGTTTGTGATACGTACATCGCGGTAGAGACGTTCGCAGGTGTAGTCCTTCATGAAGCCGCTACCACCGTGGATCTGAACACAGTCATAGACATTCTGATTGGCAAACTCGGAGGTCATTCCCTTGCCCATAGGGGTATAAGCATCTGCCAGACGGCTGAAATGCTTCATTTCCGCACGTTCTTCGGAAGTCAATTTTCGTTCGTGGCTGATATCCTCCAGCACTTTGTACATATCGACAAAACGGCTGGTTTCGTACAGCATGGCTCGCGAAGCATCTGCCTTGGCACGAATGAGAGAGAGCATCTCGTAAACGGGAGCAAAAGCAATAATAGGCTTACCGAACTGCTTACGATCGAGGGCATAGGAGTGAGCTTCACGGAAAGCTGCTTCCGACAGACCTACCGACTGTGCCATGATACCCAGACGAGCACCATTCATCAGAGCCATTACGTACTTGATAAGTCCCATCTTACGGTCTCCGCAAAGTTCTGCCTTGGCATTCTTGAAGACCAGTTCGCAAGTAGGAGCTCCCTTAATACCCATTTTGTTTTCCGTACGACGTACCGTCACTCCGCCATCACGATGATCATAGATGAACATAGAGAGACCACGAGCATCAGTGGTACCTTCTTCGCTTCGTGCCAATACGAGGTGGATATGTGAGTCACCATTGGTGATGAAGCGCTTTACCCCATTTAGATACCAGCATCCGTCAGCTTCGGAATAAGTAGCTTTCAGCATGACAGCCTGCAGGTCTGATCCGGCATCCGGTTCGGTCAGGTCCATAGACATGGTCTCACCGGCACAAACGCGAGGAATGAAACGCTCGCGCTGGTCTTCATTGCCAAATTCGTAGAGAGTCTCAGCACAGTCCTGCAATCCCCAGATATTCTCAAAGCCTGCATCGGCACGCGATACAATGTCTGCAGCCATGATATAAGGGGTGATCGGGAAATTGAGACCGCCATAACGGCGAGGCATGGAAATACCCATCAGGCCGGCATCTGTAATAGCTTTGAGGTTCTGCTTCGTGCCGGCTGCATACGCAACGCGTCCGTCATGGAGCGTAGGCCCTTCGTGATCTACGCTTTCAGCGTTGGGTGCTATGATATCGCCACAGATCTCGCCAACGATTTCGAGCACCTGCTCGTAGCTGTCCATGGCATCTTCGAAGTTGAGCGGAGCATAGTCGAACTCTTCTTTCTGCGTATAGCTTCTCTCTTTCAACTCCACGATGCGACGCATCAGCGGGTGATTCAGGTGATACCTGAGCTGCGGGGTGTCTGTATAATAATTAGCCATAATCTTCTCTGTTACTTGCTGTTCTTCTTGTAATAAGTAATCATTTTGGGAATCACTTCTTCGATGGTTCCCGTAATCACGTAGTCGGCAATTGCATTGATAGGAGCATTCGGGTCATTGTTGATGGCAATGATGATAGAGCTTTCCTGCATACCGGCGATGTGCTGGATTTGTCCGCTGATACCGCAAGCGATATAGAGCTTGGGACGAACGGTAATACCTGTCTGTCCGATTTGCATGTCATGATCGGCAAAACCAGCATCTACCGCAGCACGAGAAGCTCCAACTTCTCCACCCAATACAGATGCAAGATCATGCAAGAGGGCAAAATTTTCCTTGCTTCCGACTCCGTAGCCACCGGCAACGACAATGGGTGAAGCCTTGAGGTTGGATTTGCTCGCTTCTATATGACGCTCGATAATGTTTACAGCGAAGTCTTCGGCTTTGACATAATCAGCTACAGAATGACGAACAACTTCGCCTTTGTAATCTGCCGAAAGAATTTCTTTTTTCATTACGCCTTCCCGTACTGTAGCCATCTGTGGACGGCAATCGGGATTGATGATAGTGGCTACGATATTTCCACCGAATGCGGGACGGATCTGATAGAGCAGGTTCTTGTAAACCTTTCCTTCCTTCTTGTCTTCATGATCGCCTATTTCAAGGGAGGTACAGTCTGCTGTAAGACCGCTACCCAATGCGGATGAAACACGGGGACCGAGGTCACGTCCAACAGAAGTGGCACCAAGCAAAGCGATTTGAGGTTTTTCTTCTTCGAAGAACTTCGTCACAATAGAAGTGAAGGGGAGTGTCAGATAATGTTCCAAGCGATCATCTTCGAACACGTGCAATTTATCCACTCCGTAAGGAAATACCTGTTCGGCAACGCCATCAATGGATTTGCCGATAGCAATGGCTTCCAGTCTGCAGCCCAAGGTAGAGGCCAATGAGCGGCCTTTGGTCAGCAATTCGAGACTTACGTCCTGAACGGCGCCGGCCTCTATTTCGAGATATACAAAAAGATTGTTCATGATCTATCTTATCCGATTGTATGATTAGCAATAAGTTCCTGCATCAAAGCTTCAATCTCTCCATCTTCGGGGAGCATTCGTTTTGCTTCTTTGGCCTGGAACACAACACTCTCTATATGTTTCACCTTTGTAGGTGAACCGGACAGACCGCACTGAGCGAGGTCTGCCCCTACTTCTGCGGCACCCAATTCCACAATATGCAAGCCCGGACGTTGGCCAAGGAGTGCTTTGATCTCCTCTGTCGTGTCTTTGGTTTCGGAAGCTGTACGAGCATATTTATATCGCTGGAGCAACTTGGCATTGCGTGGACGACACGGAGCTGAGGAGCCGTTTACCGTTACAACTAAAGGCATTGAAGCGACAACGGTCTCTACACCTCGCTCAAGACGACGCTTGATCTCGATACTTTTGGCATCTATTTTCAGAATATCTTCAGCATAGGTCACTTGCGGAAGTCCGAGTTTCTCTGCCACCTGTGGGCCTACTTGTGCCGTATCGCCATCGATAGCCTGACGACCGGAGATGATCAGATCAGGCAATCCGATATGGCGAATAGCTGTGGCAAGGGCATAGCTGGTAGCCAAAGTATCGGCACCGGCAAAAGCCTTGTCTGTAAGCAAGTAGCCACCATCGGCACCACGATACATGGCTTCGCGTATGATGTCTGCTGCACGAGGAGGTCCCATCGTGAGAATATGAACGGTCGTATCAGGCATAGTTTCCTTGACACGCAGAGCCTGCTCCAAAGCATTGAGGTCTTCGGGATTGAAGATAGCCGGCAAGACGGAACGATTCACAGTACCGTCGGCTTTCATGGCATCCTTACCCACATTACGGGTATCAGGCACCTGTTTAGCAAGAACGATAATCTTCATGAGTGTTTATTTTCGTTTTGAGTTTGAGTATTATCAAAATATGATTGTAGTCTTCGTATTCTAATTCTATATGATTTCCTCTGAATGGTATTATGTCGTTTGTGTACGTGGAATTACTTTGTTTTTGGCTACGGTAGCTACAAATTCTTTCAGGTAGAATGGCTCCCAATAGGCAACATCCTCGTAAGATGAAGTCTCGATACGCGATAACGCAGGATGAAGCATATACAAAGCAAGGGGATGGATGACATTCTCTGAAAAAAGAGCATTGGGATGTGAAAGAAAGGGTCGACACTTTTCAGCACCATCACCAACGAATAAGATGTTACGTCTTTGGAGTTCTTCAGAGAAAGAATTATGGTCTATCACCAAAGGCAGTGTATCAGTAAGGGCTTTACCTTTGGAATCGAAAAGTGCTGTATAAACTTCCATACGTCTGGCGTCGATCATAGGGCAAATCAACCAATCAGGTTGAGACAGTGGTCGTGCAGCCTCAGCAATCAACTCCAAAGTAGGGACAGACACAAGCGGTATTCCGAGTCCAAAGCATAACCCTTTGGCAATGGACGATCCGATGCGTAGTCCGGTATATGATCCGGGACCGGAACTTAGAGCTACTATGGAAGGCTTCGCTCCTAAGCCTGTTGCCTCTGTCAAGACCTCTTGTACGAATACGCCGATGTTAGCAGCATGCGAATTGCCCACATGGCTGACCCGTTGTGAGATAATAGTACCTGCAGCAGCAACCGCCACTGAGCAAACGCGAGTGGAGGTATCTATGAGAAGGAGGGGCGGATGGATATCTGTCATAAACCTTTTTCTGTGCCAAAGTTATCCGCTTTTACGTTACACAACAAATTTTCGGGCTGATTTTTGCACAAAAAACCCATTTCCGTGTATTTTTCTATTGGTCAGAGGCTGAAAAAACATTCTTACAACTGCAAAGGAAACTTTATGACAGTGAGGTAATGAAAAAGGCTGTGTCGTGAGTTTCCTCATACACAGCCTTTTATAAGGGTATTTATTCTTTACAAGGATACTATTTGGTATCCTTACGAGCCGAATAGTTGATATTCAAAGCATCAGCACGACGAAGCTCATATTTTACCTGTTCGAAGATATGCATCTTGGTATCTTTGTCACCTTTGATGGATATTGTCATAAGCTTTTTGCGCTCATCTTTAACCTTGCTTTCCTCTTGTTTAACGTACGTATATACAGCACCCGGATCTTGCGTAATCTGATCATTCAGCTGAATACAAGGCTTGGTCCCGTACATAGTCTGATAAGCCTCATTGGGCTTGCCGATATATACGAATGTAACCAAAGACTTTTCTTCGAGCTTGGTCAATTCAGTCGCTTTAGGGAGGTTATTATACGACACCTTGGGCGTCACCTCACGAATTGTCGTTACCATCATGATAAAGAAGAGGAACGCAAAAACCAAGTCAGGCAAAGACGAGGTATTGAGTTCGGGCATTTCACGCCCGCCGGATTTATTAAACTTTCCCATTTTGTTCCTTATTCTTTACTTGAGATTAGACAACGGCATTTCTGAAATGTGCAACGGATATGCTTCTAAAACAGCCTTCTGCTTGGAAGGAGTAAGCTCCTTGTATGGTTTGTGGAAATACTTTTGAGCAAATTCGTCCCAAACTTCGTTATATGCAGCAATGAGTTCATTTTGTACACTGATATACATCTGATAGCTGGTCTCGATCTGATTTTTGATCGAAATAGCATAAGAAGAAGTAACCAGTTCCATGGTACCAAGCCCTACTACCTCGCGCTTTTCCTTCTCGGGAAGATCGGCACGATTCGTGGGGTTGGCGATAAACTCTTTTGTAATCCGTCTTAAATCACTCAACTTCACGGGGATAATCTGATCCTGCGATCCTGTAGCTCCCTTTTTCAACAAGATAATCTCGTCATTCTTATTGACCAATATACGCATGATGTTGCGGTCATTGATCTCGACGTCGGGTTGTTTTTCCTTGTTAGGAGAGAGCGGTGGCAAACGACGAGTAAGCCCCATATCCGTATCCATTGATGTAGTAATCAAAAAGAAGATAAGCAACATAAAAGCGATATCGGCTGATGATGATCCGTTGATGCCGGGCGTTTTTCTTTTCTTTCTTGCCATAGTGCTTTCTGTTTTCTTTTATAATGATTACACGATCAACGCTTCAGTGACTTGCGGGCTGCACCCCAAATTGTTGCCAAAATTACAAGGATACCTAAGGTGTAGATGGTGTAAAGCCACATATCCGTAACTTTCAACCAACCCGGTGTGTTGTATTGGGCAGAATCTGCGTTGAGACTGATCATCGCCTCAGTACTACCCGCTGCATAGCCAATGAGCAACACGACAACCAAGAGGATGAAAGACGCAAGCGACATCATGGCTCTCCTGGGATTGTTCTTGAAACCCTTGGCAAAAGAGCCTAAGGAAAAGAACAAAGTCGCCAGCACGGCAGCTCCGAATAAAATATATGACCAAGTAAGCAGCAGGCCGGTCTGATGATAGATCGTCCTCTCTCCTTCCACGTGATTTCCTCCAAAGAAGAATGCCAATACAACGATAACGCTGATGGTCACAATAGAAATGAGAGTCCAGCTGGATACTTTTCTTATTTTAGTAACAGCCATATCTGTTATTATTTTTTGAATTTCACGTTGTACTTGATAATGGAATCGAGCAGTGTGATAGATGCGTCTTCCATCTTGTTGAGGATACCCTCTACCTTAGAAAGGATGTAGTTGTAGAATACTTGAAGGATCAAGGCTACGATAAGACCACCGATAGTAGTGATCAAAGCCACCTTCATACCGCCGGCTACAACCGTCGGGCTGATATCACCTACGCGCTCAATCTTGTCGAATGCCATCACCATACCTACTACTGTACCCAAGAATCCAAGAGAAGGAGCCATGGCAATAAAGAGGGTAATCCATGAAAGATTCTTTTCGAGCAAACCGCTCTGAACACCCCCGTATGAAACGATAGAGCGTTCTACAATATCTACTCCCTGATCAATACGCATCAGGCCCTGATAAGCGATTGATGCTACAGGACCACGAGTGTCGCGAGCAATGGTCTTAGCACCTTCTACATCGCCACGCTCAAGAGCTTGATCGATATCAGCAAGCAATTTTTCGTTGTTCGTGTCAGCCAAGTTCAGATAGATGATACGCTCTAGGCAGATAGCCAAACCTAAAATAAGGGCAATAGCTACAGTGGACATAAACTCGGGGCCACCTTCGATAAACTTCTTCTTCAATGCCTGGTGGAAAGAAGCTTCTTCAGCCGCGGGGATTGTTTCAACCGCAGGAGCTTCCTCTTCTACTGCAGCAGTCTCCATAGCTACCGAAGTGGCCGAATCAGCCGCTGCATCTTGAGCGAAAGCCTGAGTCATGAAGCCTACTGACATAAAGGCCACACATGCAATTGTTGCAAATAACTTTTTCATCGCGAGTCTTTTGTTTAGATTAGTACTTTTCGTTTTCTTTTATTTTGTTCCTTAATAATCTTCTGCGCGGAGAGAGCGGGATTCGAACCCGCGAAACGCTTTCGGCGTTTACACACTTTCCAGGCGTGCCTCTTCAACCACTCGAGCACCTCTCCTTGTCATTCCATTAAAAACTCCCTACCCGTCAACTTGGGTGCGGCTATAGCCTTATGCATCAGCCTCATAACCACGAATTATGGGTGGGAGGATTGCCGATCAATACAACGTCTTAACCGGATTCATCCGCAAATCTATGTTTTTTTCATCATTCCATCCCTATTTTGGAGCACATTTTTCAGTTGGAATACTTAAATCGGACGAATAATTTTTCCCTCTTGAAACTGAAAACCGAAAAAACGGCATGCATTTCGGACCGTTTTTTCAGCCAAAATATCCGGATCCAGTCCGAGACTGTGTGCAATAAAAGTAGCTGTATGCACCAGATAAGCAGGTTCATTGCGGCGGCCTCTTTTCGGGGTGGGTGCCAAGTAAGGCGAATCCGTTTCGAGCAGGAGCCGATCAAGAGGTATCAGAGGCAATAGGGCTGGGAGCGTGTTTTTCTTGAATGTTACAGTTCCATTGATACCTATATAGAAATGAGGATATGACAAAGCTCGTCGAAGATCGGTCTCATCGCCCGAAAAACTATGAAAAACACCTCGGATTTTATCGGATGGGAACCTGTTCAGACACGCAAATACCACATCCCATGCCTCGCGAGAATGTATAATAATCGGCAAGTCGTAAGCCATACTCCATTCTATCTGAGTAAGAAAGGCTTCGATTTGTTCTGCTTCGAATGTCTTATCCCAATACAAATCGATACCGATTTCTCCTATAGCTACGAACGAACGGGTATCCAGTTCGTGGCGAATAAAAGTGAGTTGTTCCCGAAAATCATTTCGCACTGATGTTGGATGCAGGCCCATAGCCTCGGACACATAGCCCGGGTGTCGAGAGAGGACTCCTTGCATACGCGCGATACTTTCCACATCGATATTCGGCATGACGAGATGAATGAGACCGGCTTCTTGAGCAGCAAGAATTACTTGCTCGACATCATCGTCGAACTGGGGTTCATAAACATGCGTATGGGTATCGATGAGTATCATTAGGCAAGAGCGAATAAGAGGCAATCACCTCTACTTATTCCGATGTATTGATACAAAAACTTTCTATTTCTTATGATTTTCTGTTACGGAGAGTACCGATCAGTTCTCTCAAAGGCTTGGTTGTGATCTCATCAAGACCCAATTCGTCAAGAGCCTTTTCGGCCAAACCGTTGTGATAATCGATCAGATCTTCCACGATCGGACGAATCCCCAGACGATTATAAATACCTGTCACAGCTCGGATCTTTTCTTCACACTGCACATCCGGCATCAAAAGGGATTCTCTGAGGAGATTCAATTCCTCTCCCTGAGCTATCTCAAGGGCTTTGATCAGAAGCATCGTCTTTTTATTACAAGCTATATCATCGCCGATTTTCTTGCCGAGGATAATGGGATCGCCATATACATCGAGGAGGTCGTCCTCCAATTGGAAAGACAAGCCGATATGTATGCCGTAGCGATAGAGAATATCTGCTTTCTCAATATCCGCTCCTCCGGCTATAGCCCCCATCTTAAGGGCTGTAGCCAAGAGAACTGCTGTCTTCAAACGAATCATTTCCAGGTACTCGTCCTCGGCAACAAAGTCCCGCCGTTCGAAGTCCATGTCGTACTGTTGTCCTTGGCAAATCTCCATAGCCATACGATTGAACAAGGGCAAAAGGACAGGCAGTAGCCGACTATCCACTTTGGCCAGATGCTCGTAGGCGGCAACTGTCATGGCATCGCCCGAGAGAATGGCTGTATTATCCCCCCACCGATGATGAACGGTTTCTTTACCTCTTCTCATGGAGGATTTGTCCATGAGATCGTCATGCAGCAAGGTGAAGTTATGGTAAGTTTCAATAGCCATAGCCACTTCGAGGGCCGGCTTATAATCACCACCGAACATCTCGCAGGCTATACATGCGAGGGTAGGGCGGACACGCTTGCCTCCGAGCCTCAAAATATAGGATATAGGTTGGAAGAGGCCGTCGGGTTTTCTCTGATCATAGGGTTGTGATGCTATCTCCTGTTCGATTATTTCTCTCAGGTCTTCGAAAGTATGCATAGTACTGTAACTATAGTAGGTTGATTATGACGGAACTAAAATAAAAAAGACTACCTGTCCTAATAGCAAGGACAGGGAGCCTTTTGTATTCTTTAAGAAATGATTTGGCTACAAGGATGAAAGCCCACTTTACGTCTTCTTCGCTTGAGCACAGAAAGATCGGAGCGTGCTTATTGCAGCTTGAACTGGACGGGCTGGGTACAGCGTACACGCACAGCTCTTCCCTGCTGCATACCGGGCTTCCATTTGGGCATAGTCTGTATCACGCGGAGGGCTTCCTTGTCAAGTGCAGGGTCAATACCCTTAACAACAGTTGCCTGTGTCACAGAACCATCTTTTTCGACCACGAAACGAACGATTACCTTACCTTGGATGCCCATTTCGGCAGCCTGCTCGGGATAGACCAAATTTTTACTAAGCCATTTAGAGAGAGCTGTATAACCACCCGGGAACTCTGCCGGACTTTCTACCACTTCGTGGATTTTGTCCTCTTCTTCCTCAACTTTGACGGGGGCAACGGGCGCAGGCGGGGGCAACGGTTTGCTCTCATCGACAGAGACCAAAGCGATTTTCTCCACTTTCTGGGTGTTATCTACCACCTTAAATTCTTCCGGCAGCTGTACCTCCTGTTGCTGGGGTTGCTCCGGCTCGGGCTGCTCCGGCTCCGGCTCGTTTTCTTCGAGCAGGATAGTTTCCTCCATGTCGGCAATATCCACTTTATCGCGTGTATAGGCCTCTATCTTATCGTAAGTACGATATTCCAAAGCTACATACACGATCGCGAGAGCTACGACAAGCCCCAAAAGGAAGTTCAAACCTTTTCCTTTCTCCAAGTCGGCCTTAGGCGATTTCTTGATTTCCATATCCGATAGTATTGTTTTTGATTTCTTGCTTTGGGGCAAAAATACAAAGTTTTTTCATCCCCAATTCGTTTTGGTAGGAAAAAATCAGGCGTATGGGGCAAATTGCAGGCTGCAAAAATCAGATGTTGGTCCTATGAGTCAAATTGCAGGCTATTTTTCTTCTGATTCAGGGGTTTATCCCAATCCGGTGAAGGATGTACTGAATATTAAGCATGAAGGTGACTTCGGTGTCCGGATATTTGATTTTTCAGGTCGTTTGGTGCTCTCTATGGAGAATACTCGCATGATCGGCGTGAAGTTTTTGACTGCCGGGGCCTATGTGATCAAACTCATGACTCAAGGCAGCACACCGGCCGAACGCTTCATCAAGCTCTGATTCTATTAAGAATCGCTTCGAAAAGGAGGAAATGTCAGAACGAAAAGTTTCGGCATTTCCTCTTTCCTTTAGAGGTCAGAAAGTGATCTGGAAGCGAGCACGGACTCCCCATTTATTCGGAGTCGTTTGTAATTGGGTGAAGCGTCGGAAGTATTCGATGCGCAGGAGCCGGAAGATATTCTCCAGACCTATGCTCCCTTCCATGTACCATGTATGATTCATGGGGATAGTATTTTCGGGAAAGAGAAAACTACCGACCGATCCGGGCTTATTATGGGGAGTAAGATCTCCCCACATGCCATGAAAAGAAATTAATTCGCGCCAAGCCAACCGTTTGATGAGCGGAATACGATTGAGCATAAGACCTTCCAGATGGTAGGTCAGATGAAACTGCGTGTATCGGTCAGCGATAAATTCCAATGGCTCCATCAACTGAAATGCTCCGCTTTGCAGAGTATAACTCTCATTGACCGGTGGAATCTCCAAGAGAGGGTAGGGAGCATGTGTCCAAACTTGCCCTGCACGAACAGAGGCATCCAACATTCCGAAAAGAGAGAGCCAAATGTGATGTTTGTATCGGAATTCCGTACGCTGGTAGCCGAAGTCTCCTCCAAACAGGCCTGAAAATGCCATGCGGTGCTCCAGTTCGAACACGGGAGATCGGCGCACTACATTGAAAGCCGTGTTCGGCCCTTTGCGACCGTTGTAGGGAATACGCCCCGGTTCATAGCGGAGGGTAAGCCCCAATTCCGTGGCGCGGTACGAATGGATCGGCCGTATCGTACCATCAGCCTCTACCTGATCGTAGCGTAGTGTGCCGGTAGGTTCGTCTCGGCGGTGGCTTCCCCAAATGATCGTACTGAAATCAGGCCCCCAGTCTCTATCATATTCCAACCGATATTCTTCGACGTAGGATCGGCGCAAATTGTTCATAGTGCCGAGTATGACCGTTATGTTGTCCTTGAAGATAGGATCCACTACTTGTCCCGGCGTATACAGATCGTACGAGGCGATGAAAGAGAGATTGCGATGTGGAAATTCTTGCATGTACAGCTTCTTAGGAATAGAGGAGTAAGTAAGAGCACCTCTCCACTTCCATCGTTTGTCCTTGAACCCGTATGCAATATAACCTTGAGCGAAAAAATGCGGATTGAGAGCGGCCAGTGTCATGCCACCTACGCGCATACGGAAGCCCTCGATTTTGTTGCCTCCGAAGAGGGTATGCACAGGCCCGAAGTCGAATTTGGGGCGTATAGAGTCGTTCATCGCAATGGGGAATCCGAGATAACCGGTCAGCAGTGTTTTGGCGATGGTGGTAGATGCCTTGAATGTACGATCGTTGCGTAGATAATGCATGAAAGACAACAGCTTTTTCCCCGTGGAAGGCAGTGGTTCCGGTCTCATTACATTCCAGTAGCCATCCGTTTCGCGAGGAGCTGCCGCATCGTAAACCGAATCGGTAGCAAGAAAACCGACAGAAGACGGATCCCTGCCAATGCTTCCTTCACCGATGCGATAGTCGGAAAGGATACGGCTCTGCTCCACTTCCAACCCTTGAGGAATGAATGAAGTAGCCGATAATAATGCCTGAAAATCCTGCCGTTTCAGTACGCGATAGTATCGGGTCGTTTGTCCCGAAACATCTATACAGGGAACCCGTTGGAAATCTTGTGCTATGCGTAGGTGGGTCACCCAGTTCACATTGCTCGATATCGGCAGGTTCAGGATGATCCGACGTAACGAATAATCGCTCTTGACGATCCAGAGCCTTCCCGTAAAGCCTGCACTCTCGGGATTGAAAGGAGAGAAAATCATTTCGATACAATCCTCATCCTCTATTCGCACAGTATCGGCAATGAAGTACTTGTAGAAACTTGTTGCAAAAGTGCTGCTCATCGGGCTGGGAAAGCGACTGAGCATGATGGGAATATCGTTGTCGTAGATATTGATCGGGCGGAATATCTCTTCCAGATTGGTGGTCAGGGGACCCTCATCGAGCTTTTCGTCCACACCGTCCAGTCGTCGTGCCAATACTCGTGTACGCTCGCCTTTGTTGGGCAGTCGCTCGGTCTGTATCAGTTTCTCTCGCATGGATAGCGGCAGTATGCGCCTGTCGGTAAAGCGTGAGCTGTCTGCCCATTGTGCACACTGTTCGTGCTTGAGGTGCAAGAATCCTTCGTCCGATCGGAAATCATCGTCCGAGACAAGTATCCTTTCGTATGTACGGTAGCTGTACGCCGGTGCCGATTCTATCCGGTTGTTGTCCTTGGCCGCTATGGCTTTGCGGATCAGGTCCACAGCGGGGTTGTTTTTCTTGGAGTATTTCCGTCTCTTGGCTTTGACCACTACGCTGCTCAGTTGCAACTCCTCCGAAGCCAAAAGGATACGGCAGTGCATATTGCGCTTTTCGCTCGAACGCAATGAAAAAGTTTGCTTCCTGTATCCGGTCGATGATATGATGATAGTCCGATCGTTATGGGGAGAAGTCAGGTCGAACATACCGGCGGCAGAGGTTACCGTGCCCACTCCTTTATTGTCGGCACAGAAGACCGAAGCATAGGGGATCGGCTCCAATGTAGCCGAATCCAATACCACTCCGGCGAAGCGAGTTTGCCCTGCGAGCGGTAGCATCCCCAATAAGAAAAGAGAGAGGAAGAAGAGAGAGAGAGCCGATTTCCTGCTTATAGCTGACATTGCTGATGTTTGCATGAGAGGGTCTTTCGCCTGCGGGCGGTCAATGCGGAATAGTCAAAAATACCGGATCGGCACCATCTTCGGCACTGACGATCTGTGTACTTATGTCCGAAGCACCGGCATAAAGCTTGAGCAAGCGTACTGCTTCGGCGACTGCCTCTTCGAGACAGTCCGAATGAGTCCGATCCACACCGAAATCATTGATGAATATGAGCGTATTCTTCGTGATGTCGTCCACGCTCGTTCGTTCGTGGTCGCTGGTAGGAGTGGCGAAAGCACCGTTCTCGTCGCGATAGACAGGCAGGCCTTCGATATTCAATTCGCCACGTCCGATTCCGACAAAAGGTTCGTCTGCATATCCCACGCCGAATACAATGTCGGAGCCTACCTTATCACGGTCGAATACCCCGATAGAGTACCCTGTACGAAGAGATAAAAGGTTGCCTATGTCCACCAAAGCATTGATATAATAAAGCCCCAATCCGCGTACTACACGTCGGGACAACTGCTCGGCAGACGGCCTGTAGCGGTTAGGATCCTTGCCGGTACGTTTGTAGCAGCTGCGTGTGGCTGCTATGGCAGGGATTTCTTTGATGGCCGGGAGGTCGCAAGTCTGTATCAGCCGATCGGCCTCTCTGTTCATCTCATCTATAAGAGTGGATGGCGACCGGCCTGCTGCAACTTTGGCCGTTACCACTCCTACGCGAAAAGCCGGACAATGATGCAGAATAGGTACGTCAAAGCTGATCCGGTGCATCGTCTCCTTCGTTATCGTATTCGATCTCCAAATCAAAATCAATGTCGTCGAGACCTTCTTCATCCTCGTCGTCTTCTATCGATGCCGGGAACAAATCGTCCTCCTCATCCCATGTAAGACTGGTCAAATCAAGAGCTTGGCGTACTATGCTGTCCGGCTCGTGAAGGGTCTCCTTGCTGAGTTCTTTCCACAAGGTATCCTTTAGCTCTTCCAGTCCCTGTTGTGCCACGGCAGAAATGAAAACTACGGGCAAGCCTGTCGGCAGCTCCTCCCGAAGCATCTCGCACAGCTCTTCGTCGATGAGGTCGCACTTGGTTATGGCCAGCACTTTGCGCTTTTGTGCCAACTCTTCGTTGTATGCCACCAGCTCCCGACTGAGTATCTCGTATTCCTTGGCAATGTTGTCCGTATCGGCCGGAATCATGAAGAGGAGCAAAGCGTTCCTTTCGATGTGCCGCAGGAAACGCAGTCCCAGTCCTTTCCCCGATGAAGCCCCTTCGATGATGCCCGGGATGTCCGCCATTACAAAGGATCGCTTGTCTCGATAGGCTACGATACCGAGATTGGGTTCCAGCGTAGTGAACGGATAGTTGGCGATCTTCGGCTTTGCAGCAGTGAGCACTGATAGCAGTGTCGATTTGCCGGCATTGGGAAATCCGACCAGACCGACATCGGCCAGCATCTTGAGCTGCATGATCACCATACGCTCCTGTGCCGGCTCGCCGGGCTGAGCATATCGGGGGGCCTGATTGGTAGCGGTCTTGAAGAACGTATTGCCGTGTCCGCCTCGGCCTCCCTGGAGCAGCATCACCTGCTGTCCGTGCTCGGTAATGTCTGTGATAAACTCACCCGTATCGGCATCGTAAACAGCCGTCCCGCAGGGGACTTCTATGATACGATCCTCTCCGTTCGCTCCGGTACTTCGCTTGGCTCCGCCGCTCTGTCCGTTCGTAGCCATGATATGACGGTCATAGCGCAGATGCAGCAGTGTCCAATAATTCCGATTGCCACGGAGAAAGACATGTCCGCCACGGCCTCCGTCGCCTCCGTCCGGGCCACCTTTGGGGATATACTTCTCCCTGCGGAAGTGCGTAGAGCCTCTCCCTCCCTTGCCCGAACGGCAGTATATCTTGACGTAATCGACGAAATTGGACTCTGCTGCCATACGATGGATTTAGTTAGAGACTTTGCGGAACTTGTCCACAATGGGAGCGATACGCAAAGCGATCTCTTCTATCGTCCCCGTACCTACCACGTTGTGCAGCACATTCTTCCGGGTGAAGAAATCCACTAATGGTGCAGTCTCGTTGGCATATACATCCAGACGCTTGCGAATGGTCTCGATGTTGTCATCCGATCGGCCACTGATCTTTCCTCTGTTCAGGAGGCGTTCGATGAGCATTTCCTCGGGTACTTGCAGATTCAGCACTATGTCCACCTTCCATCCATGATGTGCGAGCATCGTCTCCATGGCTTCTGCTTGGGGAATGGTACGTGGAAATCCGTCGAAGATAATCCCTTCGGTATCGACCAAAGTGCTGATGAGCTTTTCCATCATGTCCACGATCAGGCTGTCAGGTACGAGGTGTCCCTCGTTGATGTAGCCGGCTGCTGCTTGGCCCAGTTCGGTCTGAGCTTTGATTTCGGCACGAAGCAACTCTCCGGTTGAAATATGCCGGAATCCATATCGACGGATCAGTTCTTCGCTTTGGGTGCCCTTCCCGGAACCGGGAGCACCGAAGATTAGTACGTTAAGCATCTATTCTTTTATTTTATAGATGTCCTGGTACATGCGTCCCAGATCATCATAGTCAAGGCCGTGTCCTACGATAAAGTCATTGCCGATCTCCAAGCCTACATAATCGGTATGGATATCGCATTTGAGTGCAGCGGGTTTGGTCAGCATAGCTGCTATGCGCACCTCTTTGGCTCCAAGTTCGTAGAAATTCTCCTTTACGCAACTCATCGTATAGCCCGAATCAATCAGATCTTCTACGATGACCACTGTCCTGCCACGCATGTCGGCCGTCACGGGCATAATCTCCTTGAGCACGAATGTGCTCTGCATACCGCAATAGCTGGAGTAGCGGGCGAAATCCACTTGATAACTCTCATCGAGAGCCTGCATCAGTTCGGCTGCAAACATAAACGAGCCGTTCATGATACAGACGAATAGGGGATTGTCCTCATGCAGATCCCGTTTGATCTCGGCAGCCATCCTCTTAATGGCTTCATGTATGCGAGTCGCCGGAATGTAAATCTCAAACTCTTTGTCTTTCAGTTTGATTGTTCTCATTTGTCGCAATGACTTTCTTTATTGTGCGTGCAAATATAGCCATTTTGCATAGGGCAGCTGCATAGAAACGACTCCGTATTATATATAAGGAGGCGATCGTATAAGGATGCGTTTGGGATAATCTCGCGAATCCCATGTTCTGATAGTTTACGCCCCGAATTTTTTAGGTTTCTACCTCCTAAAAACGTGGCGCGGGAAAATTTTTCTTTTGGTGCGAGAAGTGAAAAAAACACGTGCCGGAACGAAAAAGTTGCGGTTCCACTTTTTCAGAAAACACGTGCCACAGTCGGAGCGTTTCCGGTTCGTGTTTTTATGTTGGCAGGTTATGAGCATGTGCCTGCAAGGGTGATGTGCAATGTCGAAAATAGGTCGGATCAGATAAAAACAGCTGCCACAAGTACTACACGCCGGTTTGTTTAATAAGTCAGAGACGGATTCTTTTCTATTGATTACTAATGGTATAATGGCGACTTTTTCTCTGTGGAGAGGTTCTCGGGCGGAATGGAAATAACCGTGAATTTTCCCGAAAAGAGTCGGTTGCATGGAAAAGTCTGTACCTTTGGAAGAATTATAAACCAAAAATTTTGCACCACATGGCTAACGATAAGACGCAGACCGTGCAGATGCTCAAGCACGATTTGGACTATTTGGAATTGCTCTCGGAGAGTTTCCCGACAGCGACGGAAGTAGCTACGGAGATTATCAATCTTGAAGCTATATTGAATCTGCCTAAAGGAACAGAACACTTCCTGGCGGACATTCACGGCGAATACGAAGCCTTTATCCATGTGCTCAAGAATGCTTCCGGTAGTATTCGGAGAAAGGTAGACGAGGTCTTCGGCGGTCAGTTGCGCCAGAATCAGAAGCGAGAGCTGTGCACCCTGATCTATTATCCTCGCGAGAAACTCGAACTCGTGAAGCAAAGTGATGAGCGGATGGAGGACTGGTATATGGTCACGCTGAATCAGCTGATCAAAGTGTGTCAGAAAGCTGCAGAGAAATATACTCGCTCCAAGGTACGTAAGACCCTTCCTCCCAAGTACAGCTATATCATTCAGGAGCTACTCCACGAAGATGGTGTCAATCCCAATAAATCGGCTTATATCAGCAGCATCTTTTCCTCTATAATATCCACAGGGTGTGCCGATGACTTTATCATTGCCATTAGTGAGACCATCCAGCGGCTGGTCATCGACCATCTGCACGTGGTAGGGGATGTCTTCGACCGTGGCCCCGGAGCACATATCATCATGGATACCCTTATGAAGTATCATCATTTCGATATACAGTGGGGCAATCATGACATGCTGTGGATGGGAGCTGCTGTGGGCAATGCCTCTTGTATGGCCAATGTGGTGCGTATAGCACTGCGCTATGCCAATTTGGATACATTGGAGAGCGGATACGGTATTAACTTGTTGCCTTTGGCGCGTTTCGCCATGGACACTTATGCGGACGATCCCTGTACCGTATTTAAGCCCAAACTGGCTCAGGCCGACCAGACGTATGATGACAAGAGCGTCTATCTGATCAGTCAGATGCACAAAGCCATATCTATCATTCAGTTCAAGCTGGAGCACCAGATCATAGCCCGTCATCCGGAGTACAAGATGGACAATCGGGATTTGTTCCATCTGGTGAACTTCACCGATGGTACCATCAAGCTGTCGAGTGGCGTATATCCGATGTTGGATATGAATTTCCCGACCGTGGATCCGGCCGATCCGTATGCACTGACAGAGCAAGAGCAGAATATCGTAGATCGTCTGATGGGCTGTTTTATGCGGAGTGAAAAACTGCAAAACCATCTCAAATGCCTCTATCGTCATGGCAGTATGTACCTGACGTATAATATGAATCTGCTCTACCATGCTTCTATCCCTCTGAACAAGGATAAGTCGCTCAAGAAAGTACGGGTAGGGGACAAGACCTATGCCGGACGCGAATTGCTCGACAAGGTGGAAGAGATGATCCGTACCGCATATGTGGCTCCCGAGAAAAGCGATCAGAGACTTGCGGCTGTGGACTACATGTGGTACCTCTGGTGCGGACCGGATTCTCCTCTTTTCGACAAAGCTATGATGACTACTTTCGAGCGTTACTTCATCGAAGATAAGGCTACGCATCATGAGGAAAAGGGTTACTACTACGTCTATCGTCAGGAGAAAGCCGTTTGTGAGATGATCCTCAAAGAGTTTGGGCTTGAAGGTCCTGATACGCATATAATCAACGGGCACGTTCCGGTGAAGGCCAAGAAAGGGGAGCTTCCTATCGGAGCTGAAGGCAAACTGATGTTGATAGATGGCGGATTCAGCAAGGCATATCAGTCAAGTACGGGGATCGCCGGGTATACGCTGATATTTAACTCTCAGGGATTGCATCTTGTACAGCACGAACCGTTTAGTTCCACACGCAAGGCTATCGAAGAGATGGAGGACATCAAGAGTATCACGGTGGTGCGTGAGGTCACATCCCATCGTATGCTGGTAAAGGATACGGACAATGGCCACTTGCTGAGCAAGCAGGTTGAAAACCTCAAAAAACTCCTTCAGGCGTACAGCTACGGACTGATCAAGGAACGAAAAAAATAGCGTGGTAAGAGAGACAGGAGTGGCTTTAATCTCGGATTATGGCGGACGGATATGTTATTCGCCCTTCGTTCTCCCGATTGGCCATTTTGCTCCGGATAATGATTAGGAGTGGCAGAGTCCGCTTCCGATATTTCTAATTCATAGATAATACGACGTTGAGTAAACTAACCAATAAGATCGTCCGGATACTTTGGACTGTCTTCATTGCCGGTTGGGCTGTTATCGGCATCCTGTTCCTGTTTATTGCTACCGGTATGATCGGCTATATGCCGCCTATCGAGCATTTGCAGAATCCCATTGACAAGTATGCATCGCAGCTTATATCTGCCGATGGGAAGGTGTTCGGTTCTTATGCCCACAGCGGTGACAATCGGATATATACCAGATACAACGAGATTTCACCCGATCTGATCAAGGCTCTCATCGCTACGGAGGATGTCCGCTTCCGTAAGCATTCGGGAATAGACAGCAAAGGTCTGTTCCGAGCCGTGGTCAAACGCGGTATCCTCAATCAAAAAAGCGGTGGAGGGGGTAGTACCATTACCCAGCAACTGGCCAAACTCCTTTATTCGCCGCGCACGGAGACCAAACTCGGACGCCTCTTCCAAAAACCGATCGAGTGGGTCATCGCCGTGAAGCTGGAGCGTTTTTATACGAAGGAAGAGATCATCACCATGTATCTCAACTACTTCGACTTCCTGTACAATGCCGTTGGGATCAAGTCTGCGGCTTATACCTACTTCGGTAAGCAGCCGGCTGATTTGAAGATAGAGGAGGCAGCCGTTCTGGTCGGTATGTGCAAGAATCCGGCCTATTATAATCCCGTTTTGCATGGCGAGACAGAACGTTGCCGAGGACGCCGCAATATCGTTCTGGAGCAGATGTACAAGGCCAAATATATCACTAAGGCAGAATGCGATTCTCTCCAAAAGCTTCCGTTGGTCACATCTTTTCATCGGATTACGCATCGCGATGGCGAAGCTCCTTATTTCAGGGAGCGTCTGAGGCAGGTGCTTATGGCCAAAAAACCTGAGCGCAAAAATTATTTGGCTTGGCAGGATGATCAGTATCGAGCCGATTCCATTGCTTGGGAGACTGATCCGGTCTATGGCTGGTGCAATAAGAACAAGAAAGCCGATGGCTCCAACTATAACATCTATACCGATGGTCTCAAGATCTACACGACCATAGATCTGAGGATGCAGCAGTATGCGGAAGAAGCCATGGTCAAGCAGATGAAAGAAGTGTTGCAGCCGATATTCGACAAGGAAAAAAGAGGACGCTCGTATGCTCCTTTCTCCAGGGATATTACTTCGGACGAACAGCGAAGTATTTTGCTCCGGGCAATGAAACAAACCGATCGCTGGCGAGAGATGAAGAAAGCCGGCATATCGGAGTCCGAGATCCGTGCTTCTTTCAACAAGAAACGAAAGATGCAGGTTTGGAATTGGCGAGGAACGATCGATACGGTTATGTCACCGCTCGACTCCATCAAGTATCTCAAGGGAATCTTGCGAACCGGATTCATGGCCATGAATCCGCACAACGGACATATTAAGGCGTATGTGGGAGGAATTAATTTCCGTAATTTCCAATACGATATGGTTAGTCAAGGACGTCGCCAGGTGGGATCGACTATCAAACCATTCCTGTACTCCCTCTCCATGCTCGAAGGAATATCGCCTTGCGATGAGATGCTCCATGTATCCCAGACCTTATTCACCGAATCCGGAAAGGCTTGGACACCGAAGAATGCGGGTGCCAGACGGACAGGCGAAATGGTGAGTATCAAATGGGGGTTGCAGAACTCTTCCAACTGGGTTACGGCCTATCTGATGGGACGTACTTCTCCCTACACTTTTGTCCGCTTGTTGAGGTCTTACGGCTTGAGCGGATATTTGGAACCCAGCCTCTCCATCTGTTTGGGTACACCGGACGTGTCGGTGCAGGAGATGGTGAGTGCCTATACCACCTTTGTCAATAAGGGTATTCGGGTCAATCCTTTGCCTATAACGCGAATAGAGGATCAGTATGGCAATGTGGTGGCTCAGTTCTCACCGAATATGGTGGAAGTACTCCCGCCTGATGCGGCATACAAGATGCTCTATATGTTGAAGTCCGTAGTCGATGGCGGTACCGGTAGCAGACTGAGGTATCGCTATGGATTCAAACTCGATATGGGAGGAAAGACGGGTACCACACAGAATAACAGTGATGGCTGGTTCGTAGGCTTTACTCCTTCTCTTGTGGCCGGCTGTTGGGTTGGCGGCGAGGATAGGTCTGAGCATTTCGACTCTATGTCCAATGGGCAGGGGGCTGCTTCTGCGTTGCCTATTTTTGCCGAATTTCTCAAGCGGGTATACGCTGATCCCAAGCTGGGCTATACAACGGAAGAGAAATTTGAGTTCCCACAGGATTTCCAGCCATGTATGATGGATCAGAATGTAGAGTATTTCGATGCAGGGGGCGGTGAAGTGGTGGAACCTTTACCGGAGATCCTTGTTGAATGACCATAGGAAACAGAATAATAAAATAAAAGCAAATAACGAAACGCGGTATGAACTTTAACGAATTGAACAATCAATCCACTGTCTATGTGGATAGTACGCTCCAAACGACAACTATGCGCCATGTCTTTACATGGATGTTTGGTGCACTCGGTATCACGGCTCTTACAGCCATGCTCGTTGCTAAGAGTTCGTTGATATATACTATGATAATGAATTCCGGATTGCTGTGGGGATTGATCATTGCAGAGTTGGCTTTGGTCTTTATTCTATCGGCACGTATCGGTAAGATGTCGTTCTTTACATCCTCTCTCTTGTTTACGATCTATTCTATTCTGAATGGAGTGACACTGAGCAGTATCTTTATCGTGTATACGATGACGAGCATTGCGGCCACATTTTTTATTACAGCCGGTATGTTCGGAGCCATGGCTCTGTGGGGATATTTTACCAAAAAAGATTTGAGCAAGTGGGGTAGTATTTTCTTTATGCTCCTGATCGGTTTGATTTTGGCCACTGTCGTGAATCTGTTCCTCCGTTCGGGTGCTATGGGCTTTATCTTCTCCATTGTCGGTGTGATCATCTTTACGGGCCTTACCGCTTTCGATGTGAACAAAATCAAGCAGATGCTGGCTCAAACGCAAGGATTCGAAGAGGGAGATGTAGTTCGCAAAGTAGCCCTGATGGGAGCCTTGACGCTCTATCTCGATTTCATCAATCTTTTCCTCTATCTGCTTCGCTTCTTCGGCCGAAGGGACTGAATCCCTCCCATTGAAAAGACAAAGACAATAATAAAAATCCCTGCCAACGATCCAAGTTGGCAGGGATTTTTCATTGAAATACCGTTAGTCGATAGGAATAAAACACACCCACCGGATGCTTTCCGCTCCAGTTTTTCATTGAAATACCGTTAGTCGATAGGTTGTCATACAACTACATTGACGATCCTCCCGGGGACTACAATGACTTTTTTCGGACTCTTGCCTTCGAGCCAACGGGCTGCTTCGGGAGCAGTAAGGGCTGCTTGCTCTACATCTTTTTTGCTCATATCAGCCGGCAGTTCGATATTGAAACGAACCTTGCCATTGAAGCTCACCGGATAGCGTACACAGCTCTCCACCAGATACTCTTCATTGTATTCGGGCCATGTTGCAGTTACGATACTGCCTTCTACTCCCAGTTCCTGCCATAGCCACTCGGTGATATGCGGTGCAAAAGGAGAGAGCACTGTCAGCAATGGACATAGTATGGCACGAGAAGTGGTTTTGGCTGCTGTCAGCTCATTCACACAAATCATGAAGGCTGGTATCGAAGTGTTGAAAGAAAAAGATTCAATATCCTGTCCTACCTTTTTGATGAGCTTGTGCAGGCTCTTCAGCTCCTCTTTTGTCGGTGCTGTATCGGTGACGCGTATACCATCTGCATTGTAGTACAACGCCCAGAACTTTTTCAAAAAGCGATGTACACCATCGATACCATTCGTATCCCAAGGCTTGCTCTGCTCCAGCGGTCCGAGGAACATTTCGTAGAGTCGCAGGGTATCGGCTCCATAACGAGCAATAATATCATCGGGATTGACGACGTTGAACATCGATTTGCTCATCTTCTCGATAGCCCATCCACAGATATACTTGCCATCTTCAAGGATGAACTCTGCCGAAGCGTACTCCGGACGCCATGCACGGAAGCGGTCTATGTCGAGCTGATCGTTCGATACGATATTGACATCTACATGGAGTGGAGTCACCTCATATTGCTCGCGCAGTCCATAGCTGACGAATGTATTGGTATTCTTGATTCGATAGACGAAGTTGGAGCGTCCTTGGATCATTCCCTGATTCACCAGCTTGCGGAAAGGTTCGGCTTCGCATACGATACCGAGGTCGAAGAGAAATTTGTTCCAAAAGCGGCTATAAATCAGGTGTCCTGTGGCGTGCTCCGTACCACCGATGTATAGATCAACGTGACGCCAATATTCATTCGCCGATCGGCTGACGAGTGCAGTATCGTTTTGTGGATCCATATATCGCAGATAGTAAGCACTGCTACCGGCAAATCCGGGCATTGTGCTCAATTCGTATGGATAACCTTCGGCTGTATGCCAGCCGGTAGCTCTTCCAAGGGGCGGTTCACCGCTTTCCGTAGGGAGGAATTTATCTACCTCCGGCAATCGGAGCGGCAGTCGATCTTCATCCAGCGCGTGAGGCATACCCTCCTTGTAGTAGATGGGGAAAGGTTCCCCCCAATAACGCTGACGACTGAAAATAGCATCGCGCAGGCGGTAGTTTACTTTCACGCAACCTAAGTGTTTTTCTCTGATATACTCCTTGGTTTGGGCTATGGCATCTTCTACGGAGAGACCATTCAGAAAATCGGAATTGACCATTATACCGCTCTTACTGTCTTTGGCATCCTCCCATGTGGCAGGATCGGTAGCCGTTTCGCCCTCGGGTACCACGACTTGGACGATGGGGAGATCGAAATGGCGTGCAAAGGCAAAGTCGCGCGTATCATGAGCCGGCACAGCCATAATAGCACCTGTGCCATATCCTGCCAATACGTAGTCGCTGATCCAAATAGGAATTTCCTTACCGGTGAGAGGATTGATGGCATAACTGCCGGAGAAAACTCCTGAGACTCGTTTGTCGGATATTCGTTCACGTTCTGTCCGTCGCTTTGTTTCTGTCAGATAAGTCTCCACTGCAGCGCGCTGCTCCTCTGTCGTTACCTCTTCAACCAATTCACTCTCAGGAGCCAACACCATAAACGTGACACCGAATATCGTGTCGGCTCTGGTAGTAAAAATCGTAAATGTGCAATCCTTACCGGCCAGACGAAACTCCATTTCGGCTCCTTCGGATCGTCCGATCCAGTTGCGCTGTGTCTCTTTCAACGATTCAGTCCAATCCAGTGTTTCAAGGTCGTGCAGCAAACGCTCGGCATAGGCCGATACGCGCAGGCACCACTGGCGCATCTTCTTTTGCTCCACGGGGTGTCCTCCACGCTCGCTCACTCCGTCCTTGACTTCATCGTTAGCTAATACGGTACCGAGGGCCGGACACCAATTGACCATCGTGTCGCCCAAATAAGCCAGACGGTAATTCATGAGTATCTCTTGTTGTTCTTTTTCGCTCATGGCTGTCCACTCCTCCGCCGTGAAACGGACTCCTTCGCCGCATGCCACGTTGAGACCTTCATTACCTTGTCGGGCAAAAACTTCGATCAGCTCGCTTATCGGTCGTGCCTGTTGTGCTTGATTGCAGTAGTACGAGTCGAACATTTTCAGGAAAGCCCACTGTGTCCATTTATAATAATTCGGATCACAAGTGCGAATCTCGCGTTCCCAATCGTACGAAAAGCCGATTTTGTCCAGTTGCTCGCGATAGCGAGCTGTATTTTCTTCTGTCGTTTTTTCGGGGTGTTGGCCGGTTTGGATGGCATATTGTTCGGCAGGTAGGCCGAATGCATCATATCCCATCGGATGCAATACATTGAATCCACGCAAACGCTTATAGCGCGAAAAAATATCGGAAGCTATATAACCAAGTGGATGCCCTACATGCAGTCCCGCTCCGGAAGGATACGGAAACATGTCGAGCACGTAGAAAGGTTTTTTACTTGTGTCTTCCGCAACGCGGTAAACCTTGTCTTTGCGCCACTGTCCCTGCACACGCTTTTCTATTTCCTGAAAGTTATATTCCATAATCCCTGATTTGTTCGATATATTAACTACTGTTTCTTGCCACAATATTGAAAAAAGCAGTCAGCAAACACACTAACTGCTTTATTTTCAGTTTGAGTGGTAGACGAGATCAATATCCTCTTTTTAGGGCTGATGATAGTCGTCTCTACTTCTCGTTTTCCTATTTGCACAGAATTTGAGTACAAATATACCTTAAAAGGATACAAAAGGACAATAACTCATTTCAAAAAACAGAAAATCAGGCAGTCGGAACGAATCTAATGGCTTGATGATCAATGTGATCAGATTTATACAATGGGGGCGCGTCGCGTATTGGATGCCACATAGGGAGCCGTGATAAAATAGATTTAAGATAAAGGGAATAGCATATTGAGACCTTTGTCCGACAAGCAGGCACATTTTGTTCATTCTTCTGTTTGCTTGGCAGCTATACACCTGCTTGCTCTTTGATCTTCCAGTAGATACAAAGAATGAACTCACACGAGAGGATACTATGGTCTCCTATGAGAGGATACTATGGTCTCCTATGAGAGGATACTATGGTCTCACACGAGAGGATACTATGGTCTCACACGAGAGGATACTATGGTCTCATATGAGAGGATACTATGGTCTCACATGAGAGGATACTATGGTCTCATATGAGAGGATACTATGGTCTCCTATGAGAGGATACTATGGTCTCCTATGAGAGGATACTATGGTCTTACATGAGAGGATACTATGGTCTCCTATGAGAGGATACTATGGTCTCACATGAGAGGATACTATGGTCTCACATGAGAGGATACTATGGTCTCACATGAGAGGATACTATGGTCTCCTATGAGAGGATACTATGGTCTCACACGAGAGGATACTATGGTCTCCTATGAGAGGATACTATGGTCTCATACGAAAGGATACTATGGTCTCCTATGAGAGGATACTATGGTCTCATACGAGAGGATACTATGGTCTCACATGAGAGGATACTATGGTCTCGCATGAGAGGATACTATGGTCTATTGATGGAAGATGCTGTCTGCTCTGTGTCGGATGGCAGGTTCGGGGAGTGGGAGGTTCCGTGCGAGCTGTAAGACCGATAGATGTATATAGGAACAGTCTTTTGACGAGAGGGCAATCGAACCTTTTTCTCTTTCAGGCATAACCAATATGATCTATATAGGTCTGGCGTATTCGCTATTCCTCTTTTCTCCGAGTGGTCATTGAAGAGGATTGCCTGTCATCTTTCAAACGAGGAATATCAGCCCCCCTCACCCAATACGATGTCCACAAACCCATGTTTATTGCCTATTTGCATATAGAGACCTTCTCTTTTTTTCAGCCCAAATCGGTCATTCATAAAAAAGAAAATCAGGCAGCCGGAACGAATCTAACTGCCTGATTATCGGTGCGAGCGGTAGGCGAGGCTCGAACTCGTGACCCTCAGCTTGGGAAGCTGATGCTCTACCAACTGAGCTACTACCGCGATTGGAACGCGACAAAAGTAATCATTAGATACAATATCCGCAAGGAAATTTGCTGTGCGAGATTCTATCCCAGATAGGAGGCAACGCCTTCTGCACAACGCTCTCCGTCCATTGCTGCCGAGACGATGCCGCCTGCATAGCCTGCTCCTTCTCCACAGGGAAAAAGCCCTCGGAGCAGAGGGTGTTCGCAAGAGGTTGATTCGCGCAGGATACGTACGGGAGAAGATGTGCGGCTCTCCAATGCTATCAGCTGGGCTTCTGCAGTGAGGAATCCTTTCGTCTGTCTGTCGAAGAGTTGGAAAGCTTTCTGTATCCTCTTTGTAATAAAGGAAGGAAGCCATTCGTCCAAACGTGAGGGTGTGAGTCCCATGTTGTAGGATGATTTGGGTAGATCGACAGAGCTTCGGCCTGATAGGAAATCCGTCATTCGTTGAGCCGGTGCTCGCAGACTGCATCTTGCCTGTGTCCAACTCTCGCCTTCCAAGCGTTCTATCCAATTCATAAGAGCCAAGGGGTCATTCGTAGGAGTGGAAAGCACGTCTTCAGGATGAATCTCTACCACTAAGCCGGAGTTTGCCCATCGGGAACCTCTGTTGGCCGGTGACATGCCATTCACGACTGTCTGATCCGGTGCAGTGGATGCCGGTACGACGAAGCCCCCCGGACACATGCAGAAGCTATAGACACCGCGTCCCTCCACCTGAGCCGTATAGGTATATTCTGCCGGTGGCAGGTAGAGTCCGCGCCCCTTGGGGTTGTGGTAGCGCAGTTGGTCGATCAGAGCTTGCGGATGCTCCAGCCGGACACCGACAGCTGTTCCTTTTGCTTCCATTCGAATGCCGTTTCGGTGAAGATAGCGATAGATGTCGCGTGCGGAATGTCCCGTTGCCAGGATAACAGGACCGCAGTATTCACGCCCCTTGTTGTCTCTTGCTCCCACGACTTGACCGTTATGTATGATCAGGCTTTCCATTCGGCAACTGAAGTGAACTTCTCCTCCGGCTGCCAATATTTGGTGCCGAATGTTTTCTATCACTTTGGGTAGCCGATCGGTGCCGATATGTGGATGCGCATCGATCAGGATAGAAGGCTGTGCTCCGTGTTTGCAGAGAATACGTAGTATTTTGGTTATATCTCCGCGCTTCTTACTACGTGTATATAATTTACCGTCGGAAAAAGCTCCGGCACCGCCTTCGCCAAATCCGTAATTGGATTCGGGGTCTACGTGCCCCTCTTTGGGAATGCGGGCAATGTCTGCTTTTCTCTCGTGTACGGATTTGCCTCGCTCCAGAATAATAGGCCTCAGACCAAGCTCGATGAGCCGGAGTGCTGCGAAAAGACCTGCCGGACCTGCTCCTACTACAATGACAGCGGTTTTCCCTTCTACTGAAGGATAGATCAAATCTGAAAAATCATCTTCGACCGGAGATTCCGAACCACTATAGACTTCCAGACCCAAATTGACGTATACTTGTCGTTGTCGAGCGTCAATACTGCGACGTCTGATTATTATAGTATGTATGTCGGTCGGATCTGTTTTTGTCTGTCTTGCTACATGTTTGCGCAGTATTTGTTCGTCAGTAGCCTCTTCGGGGCGCACTCGCAGGTCTATACGCTGTGGCATGATGTTTGGTTTTTGGGGTGAAGACCGAGTGAAGCAGCTGCTTCGATCATAAAAACTCGGGCAGCTTCGTAGTCATTGGGGATAGCCCCGTCGAGTATGGCCTCTTTGATCGCCTCCTTGATGGTGCCTACGTGGCGCGATGGTTTTAGACCGAAGGTCTGCATAATCTCTTCGCCGGAGATCGGTGGTTGGAAGTTGCGAACGTGGTCTTTCTCCTCTATTTCTTTAAACTTATGACGTACCAAAGCATAGTTGTCTATATACTTGCGCACTTTGTCGGGATTCTTGCTTGTAATGTCAGCTTCGCATAACATCATCAGATCATCTATGTCATCACCGGCTTCGAAGAGTAGACGGCGAACGGCAGAATCCGTAACTCCTTCGTCCACCAGAGCTGCCGGACGCATGTGCAGATCTACGAGTTTTTGTACGTATTTGAGTTTGGCATCCAGCGGAAGTCGGAGTCGTTTGAAGAGAGAGGGTAGCATCTTGGCTCCGACAAAGTTGTGATTATGAAATGTCCACTGTCCGCCAACAAACTTTTTAGTGCGTGGTTTGCCTATGTCGTGTAGCAATGCTGCCCACCTGAGCCAAAGACTATCGCTGTGCCGAGCCAAGTTGTCTACTACCTTATAAGTATGAGTGAGATTGTCCTTATGCCCGATGCCATCACGCGTTTCTGCTCCTTTGAGGGCTAAGAGTTCGGGAAAAACATATTCCATCAGCCCCGTCTCTTCGAACAGAGAAAGACCGATAGAGGGACGAGGTGAGAGCATGATTTTATTCAGTTCTTCTATTACCCGTTCGGCCGATACGGCTTCTTTAATCCGGTGAGCATTCCGCTGTATGGCCTCGAAGTCGCGTGGCAGGATAGTAAAGCCCGGTAGTTGGGATGCAAAGCGGATGGCACGCATCATTCGAAGAGGGTCGTCACTGAAAGTAATATCCGGATCAAGGGGTGTGCAGAGGAGCATGTCATCCATGTCGCACAAGCCATCGAACATATCGACCAGATCACCGAAACGATCGCTATTGAGGCATACGGCAAGGGCGTTGATGGTGAAGTCGCGACGACGCAAATCATCTTCCAGCGTACCATCTTCGACTATCGGCTTACGACTATCGTGTCGGTAACTTTCCTTACGGGCACCCACAAATTCTATCTCCAGATCACCATGCTTTACTTGAGCGGTACCGAAATTGGCGAAAACGGATAGGTGAGCTTTTCGTCCCAGCTTCTTGGCTACAGCTTTCGCCAGGTCGATACCGCGCCCTACGGCTACTATATCGATATCTTTGGAAGGACGATTCAAGAATATATCTCGCACATATCCGCCCACGACATAGGTTTCCAGTCCCAACTGATCTGCCACTTCTGCGATAAGACGGAATATCGGGATGTCGATTTTACTAAGAATTAACTCTTTGTCTGTCATCTAAAAAATCAAGGAATGATTGGCCAACAAAGGTACACACAAAGAATCTGTTGTCCTAAATTGGTATTGGCGCAGGGCAATCGCATTTGAACTGTTAACACACTTATAACTCGGTTATCAAACAAGTACGAATTAATGGGGCCTTTGCACAATAAGCAGGCACTTTTGTTCATTCTTCTTATTGTGTGTCAGGCGACCATTTAGTACACGCCTTATTTCCACTAGTGGAAATCTTCTTCTCTTTAATGAGTGCCCCTTTGAGACGTCCAACGACGTTACCGGCAACAGCACTTGTGCTCCTCCAACCATCGCCTCGCTACCCGTGTATGCACTTTGTGTGCCACGCTGTGGCGTCTGATTCACATTACGTCCATACGAGCCGATACCACCTCCGGCTCCAATAATCCATTCGACTACCTTCGGCCCCGGGGCAGCCTGTCAGGGCGATCGCGTTTGAAAATTTTTAGTCTCTTTCCTCCATCTCCTTATTTTTCAAAGGTCTCGTTTTTTCGGTGCAGTCTTTCGGAGTACTCCGAATACTCTGAGAAAAAGATATTAGAGAGGAAAAAAGTCCGTGCAGTTTTTGCTGACTGCACGGACTTTTAGATTTGATTTCCTAAGAAAAGGGCAGAAAGAGTATCAACCTCCGGCGAGAGTTTCTTTTAGGATTTCGCCTACAGTCGGATGAGGGAATATGATTCGTTCGATTTGTCGATCCGTCATGCCGGTCTCGATGGCCATGGCAGCGGTTACGATGAGTTCGCCGGCCGGATTGCCAATGAGGTGTGCTCCGATCAAGCGGTTCTCTTCATCAAGTAGTAGTTTGCACTCTCCATTGCCTTGTTCGTTTTCGGCTACAAATCGACCGGAGAAAGCCATAGGAAGGCGACGAACAGTATAGGCACGTCCTGCTTTGCGAAGCGATTCTTCCGTCTCTCCCACACCGGCGACCTCGGGATTGGTGTACACCACACCTGGTACGGCACGGTAGCTCATCGTTTCGTCTGTTTTGCCCAAAATCTGATCTACTGCTACCTCTGCTTCCCGTACAGCCGTATGTGCCAAAAGCGAGAAGCCTGTAATATCACCTGCAGCATAGACATTGGGCAGGGAAGTTTGCATCCTCTCATTAGTCTTTACACCTTTGCCGGCAAGCTCCAATCCGAGCGACTCGAATCCTTGCAGCACGGGGCGACGTCCCACACTCATCAGGATACGTTCTCCTTCGATCTCTTTGGTTTCTCCTTCGTATTCTACCGTAACAGCTCCGTTGCGAACCGATGTTACTTTGTGCCCGAGGTAGAATTTGATTCCTTCTTTTTCATAGTGAGCGCGTAGCATAGCTGCATGTTCGGGATCGATACCGTTGAGTATTTCCGGCAGCATCTCCACCACGTGCACTTGCGTACCGATACCGTTGAAGAAAGAAGCGAACTCCATTCCGATCACTCCACCACCGATGATGACGAGAGAGGTCGGAATCTCTTTGTTCTGTAGAGCTTCACGGTTTGTCCAATACTCTGTCTGCTCCACTCCGGGGATGGGTGGAATAAACGTCTCCGAACCGGTACATAGTAGCAGGTTGGCAGCTTTGTACTGTGCTTCGCCCGCAGTAATGCCGATGATGCCGTCTGCATCGCATCCCATTACGGTAGCTTCTGCCGTCACCATCTCTACTCCGGCCTCTGTCAGGCGTGAACGGATGCCTGCAGTCAGCTTGCGAATGATTTTACCTTTTCTGGCAATCACCTTGCCGAGGTCAAGTCCGTCGGCCGTTCCACTTACTGCATATTTAGATGCCGTAGCAATTTGATGTAGCACTTTGGCCGAGTAGAGTAGCGTCTTGGTCGGTATACATCCTTCGTTGAGGCATACACCACCGAGAGCATTCTTCTCAATTAGGAGAGTTTTCAGGCCACCTTTGGCAGCACGTTCGGCAGCCGTATAACCGGCCGGCCCTCCACCGATGATAGCTAAGTCGTAGCGCATAGTTTTATAGATTATTGCGTTCGATATCCTTAAAGTAGTTGTACGTGCCCACTTTCAGCTCCACACAGGCAGCTTCGTCACAGACAATGATACTCTGACGATGGAGCTGCAAGGCTGTGATCGTCCACATTTGGCTGACTGCACCTTCCACAGCTTCACGAAGAGCACGGGCTTTAGTATGTCCGTTCACGAGGATCATTACTTCCCGTGCATCCATAATTGTTCCTACTCCTACGGTGAGAGCACGTTTCGGAACCTGATTCGTATCGTTGTCGAAAAAGCGACTGTTAGCCAGTACGGTATCTGTAGTTAGCGTCTTGATACGGGTGCGAGAGGTAAGAGAAGACCCTGGCTCATTGAATGCGATATGTCCGTCAGGCCCTATCCCGCCGATGAAAAGGTCTATGCCTCCGGCAGCTTCAATAGCTCTCTCGTATGCATCGCACTCGGCCGTCAGGTCAGGAGCATTGCCATTGAGAATGTGGATGTTCTGAGGCAGGATGTCGATATGGTCGAATAAATGCCGATGCATGAATGAATGATAGCTCTCCGGATGCTCTGTAGCAAGGCCTACGTATTCATCCATGTTGAAGGTGATTACGTGGCGAAAAGATATGCATCCTTCTTTGCATGCTTTCACCAACTCTCTGTACATTCCTATCGGCGAAGAACCTGTCGGTAGACCGAGTACAAACGGTTTTTCGGCCGTAGGAGCTGCTTTATGGATACGCTCGATGACGTAGTCGGCTGCCCATGTAGAGAGTTTGTCGTAATCCGGCTCTATGATTAATCTCATTGTAAGATTGGGTTAGTCCAGTAGTGGATATGATATATTACTGACGATCAGCTTTCAGGCGTTCGGCTATTTTATTGCCAAGCTCCCAACCCTTCTCGTACAGTTCGTCTGTGGTAGACATCTTTTGTTCCAAAGGTTCGCCTACCATTTCCCAACCCATTTCTTCTGCAAAAGGAACTATCTTTTTCACAGCCTGACCGGCCCATGTAAAGGAGCCGAATACGCTCAGATAGCGATCTTTTACCTCGCGAAGACGGATCATTTCCATGATATTCTTGATCGGTGAAAAGATCTCATTGCTGTATGTGGGGCTACCGATTATCACTGCCTTGTACTTAAAGATGTCGCGCAGGATGTTAGATGCCGGACTGAATGCTACATTGTGGCATACAACGTTGCGGATGCCTCCTGCAGCAATGCCCTGTGCGATCGTATCTGCCAATACTTCCGTATTGCCGTACATAGTGCCGTAGAGAATCACTGCACCTTCTTCGGCTTCGTAGCGGCTCATCCGATCGTAGAGGTCGAAGGCTTCAGAGAAGTGTGCCAGTGTCCAAACGGGGCCGTGCGTAGAGCATATATATTGAACAGGCAGATTGGCTTCCTTGAATTTGGTGAGTACTTTCTGTACAAAGCTGCCGTACTTGCCCACAATGCAAGCGTAGTAGCGGTACATCTCCTCCCAGCGGAAAGAGAGATCCATATCCTTGTCGAATATATGTCCGTCCAGTGTACCGAACGTACCGAAAGCATCGGCAGAGAACAAGACCTGTTGGGTTGGCATGTAGGTGAACATTACTTCCGGCCAGTGTACCATCGGAGCGAAAATGAAAGTAAGCTCATTTTTGCCGAGGGAGAGTTTGTCGCCTTCTTTTACCTCTAGAAGTCCTTCGGTAATGTGGTGGTAGCCTTCGAGCATCCCATGAGTCTTCTTGTTGCCGACGATTTGCATATTGGGATAGCGTTGGCGCAGCAGGCCTATCGAGCCACTATGGTCCGGCTCCATGTGATCGACGATAAGATAGTCGATAGGGCGTCCTTTGAGGACTGTATCCAACTTCTTGAAGAAAATCTCCGAATAGCAAACATCTACTGTGTCGATGAGGGCTACTTTTTCGTCCACGACAAGATACGAATTGTACGATACACCGTATGGCAACGGCCACATATTCTCGAAGAGACTTTTCGAGCGGTCATTCACGCCCACGTAGTAAACGGAGTCTGTTACTTGAGGAACTTGATACATCATATCCTTGGATATTTTTATAATTATTTGTTGTTATGATAATTTCTGCGTAATCGGATTCTTTACGGCACGGATGATAAGCCAAATGCCTGCAAGAACGAAAGGTATGCTGAGCAGCTGTCCCATATTCAGGCCGACTGATTCGATGAGCTTTAGCTCCCACGGCTCTTGAACGATCTTGATGCGTTCGATGATAAAGCGAGAGAGGAAGATACCTGTCAGGAAAACCCCCACGATCAGCCCGGAGTAGCGTCGGGCAGCATCGCGCTTCCAGTATAGCCACATACAGAGGGCAAAGACCGCCAAATAGCATAAGGCTTCGTATATCTGAGTAGGATGACATCCCATGTCCATGTTCGGTACCAAGTGACGATACTCTTCCGAACGAATAAAGCGGAAGCCCCAAGGTAATGTCGTCGGGCGGCCGAAAATCTCACTGTTGGTCAGATTGCCCAGACGGATCATGGCGGCCACGATACCTGTAGGCACAGCCAAACGATCTAATACCCATAGAATAGATTTGCGCGTCACCCTGCGTGAGTACAGCCAGCAGGCTATAATGATCCCGATGGTACCGCCGTGGCTTGCCAAGCCACCCTCCCAAGTGACAAATATCTTGGCCGGATTGGCCAAATAGTATGCCGGGTCATAGAATAGGACATGTCCCAAACGCGCTCCGACGATAGTACCTACAAAGACATAGACGGCCAGGGACTCGAACCATTTGGAATCCAGCTTCTCGTGTTCCCACATTTTTTTCTCTATCCAAGGGCCCAGAATGATCAGCCCCAATGCAAAGAGCAAACCGTACCAGACAATAGGGTGCCCGAAGAGGGTAAATAGAACCGGATCGAAATCCCATGTGATGAATGCAGGTAGTGTCATAATGTTCCGATTAACCGTTTAGTTGAGTAATCTTTTTCAACAAAGTTTTCCTATCCACTGCTCCCTGTCTCCGGGGAGAAGGTCTATGATGGGGATTTCCTGTAGGGTGTAAGCTCCGGGTTGTTGGCGCATGGCTGCTCGAGCTGCACAGACCAGTACTTGTCCGGTGAGAGCGGGGTTGTTTATCTCCATGTCGAATGACATTCGCTGGT
Source organism: Porphyromonas gingivalis ATCC 33277 (assembly GCF_000010505.1). Lineage (GTDB taxonomy): Bacteria > Bacteroidota > Bacteroidia > Bacteroidales > Porphyromonadaceae > Porphyromonas > Porphyromonas gingivalis. The sequence continues at coordinate 914,150 of NC_010729.1, forward strand.
TTTGTGTGGAGCCGCTTACACCCTTACGCACCATGTGGACGCCATGCCCCATATCGATGAGGGCATCCACATCATCTACCTGTATCACGTGGGTTTCGTCATGAACGAAATACTCGTCTGCTTTGATGGCAGCCGATACCTCCTCCAAGTTGTGTCCCGGAAGCAGTTCTACGTAAACCATGCGACGATGTACACCCGTTCCGAGAGGAATGGTCATAGAAAGTGCGGCCTTGACACCGTCTATGACTTTTACGGCTACGGTGTGCCCCATGCTCATGCCCGGACCGAAGTTCGTGTAGGTGATCCCTTTGGGTACGATAGCCTGCATCAGTGTGCGCACTACAGAGTCGCTGCCGGGATCCCAGCCCGAAGCGATGACGGCTGCCGCCCCACTTTTCCCGGCGGCGTCTCCCAACGATCGACGCAAGGCCAAAATACCGTCGTGGATGTCGAAACTGTCAGCAGTGCATATTCCCTTTTTCAATATCTCCAAGGCTGTTCGCTCTACTTCACGACTTGGTGAGCAAACCAAGGCCACATCGACCGATTCGAGTTGCTCGATGTCGGATACTACACGGAAAGGCCGGAGCTCGAAGGGAACCTCGTCCGGATTGCGGCGGACAATGCCGGCTATTTCAAAATCGGGAGCTTCTCTAAGCGCTTGCAAGGCATACCGACCGATATTGCCGTAGCCTACGATGGCTGCCCGAATCTTTTTGTCGTCTGTCATTTGTCAAATCTGGGGGATAGCTGTTTTGCCCCTGCTCTTATTTGAGTAGTTTGCCTTTCTCTCTGAGACTTTTGACCACAGCATCCAGCAACCCGTTTACGAACGTTCCGCTCTTGGGTGTACTGAACAGCTTGGAGAGGTCGATGTATTCATTGATCGTTACCAAGACCGGAATATTCGGGAAGTGGAGCAGCTCGGTGATAGCCAGTTGCATGATCAGCATATCCATGTCCGCTATGCGATCCACTTCCCAGTTGATCAGATTTTCACGGATGATATGGCGATATTCCTGTCCGTTGATGATGGCATTGCGCAGTAGGGTGGTGCCGAATACGGCATCGTCTTTCTCCTTGTATGCAGGAAGCAGGATAGCCGATGGATCGGTGTCTTGCTCGATCCGTCGGATTGTCTTGAGGACGAACTCCTTCACGATTTCGATAGGAGCATTTTCCTGTCGGATCGTTTGGTAGTTGCCATCGGCAACTGCTTGTCGTACCGACTGTTCCACCTCCTCTATGTCGGGAGCTTCTTCTGTCTCGATTTTCTCGATGAGTTGTATTTGATTGTCCCAGAAGATACTTTGCTCTTCCATCACTTCTGCCAGTTCTTCATCGGGGAGGATGATGTCGCGCATCAGTTCGTTCCAGAACAAGCGGTCGGCTTCGAAGTCATCGGTGGCATCGGATCTCATATAACGGGTGAAAATCTCGGACAAATGGATCTTTTTCAGCAGGCGTCGCAGAAAAGCTTCTTCGGAACGCCAATTCAGAGCATTCTGTTCGGCTCTTACCCACAAAGGCCTGCAGCTCTCGATCTTTTCGGCAAGCCGGTTGCGTACCATACGCAGATTGGGGTTTTTGTCCTTTTCGGTCGCTAAGTGCTTGTTCTTGTTGGCTTCGAGGGCTTCCGCATGCAGTCTTGTCAGCTCCGGAACCAAGAGGAGATAATATAGGTATAGGTCGTATGTCTGCTCCAGACTGTTGAGCAACTCTTTTTCGGCAGATTGTATATCAGCATCATCTCGATGGTAATACACATATGCTTGTTGCAAAACTCGGGATCGGACAAGTGCTCGATTGATCATTATTATAATCCTTGAAAAGTAATGTCCGGCAAAGGTAATCAGACGCACTCAAACGCACAACATATCGGCTTTCTGCTTGAAAAAGGCGATTGGATTCATTTCCGAAGCATGATATCGTATCTGATCGATCTAATGTTCGTGGCAGGGTAGGGATCCGGCATTTTCTCTTCTCCATTTCTAACTTTTATGAGACCATAGTATCCTCTCATATGAGACCATAGTATCCTCTCATGTAAGACCATAGTATCCTCTCATATGAGACCATAGTATCCTCTCATGTGAGACCATGTATCCTCTCATATGAGACCATAGTATCCTCTCATATGAGACCATAGTATCCTCTCATATGAGACCATAGTATCCTCTCATGTGAGACCATAGTATCCTCTCATGTGAGACCATAATATCCTCTCATATGAGACCATAGTATCCTCTCATGTGAGACCATAGTATCCTCTCATGTGAGACCATAGTATCCTCTCATATGAGACCATAGTATCCTCTCATGTGAGACCATAGTATCCTCTCATGCGAGACCATAGTATCCTATCCATATCGGTCATACTTTCTTCACGATATGGATTTCACTAATGAATATCCGAATACTATGGATACAACTATCTCAGAGATGGGAGGTGGCCTTCGCTGAAATGCGATACGAGGAGTGTGGGTAATGCCGTTAGGCTACTGCGTCAGATTGAAACGGAAGCTGACACCGAAATTGCTGTTCGTGATAGGGAAGGAGGCTGAGCTGACAAGCGGATGGTTCATATCCCAATCGTAATAAGCTCGCAGGGTAAGCATACGGCTGATGTCGTAGTCCGCACTGACGTTGATTTTGTGGCTGATATTGCCATTCGTGGCTTGTGTGTAAGCATCTTGGATCTTGCGAATCAGCGTCAGTGTGCGGCTGTAAGCATAGTCCACTCGGAGAGTCAGTGCCCCACCGGTACGCGGAGCCATGGTCTCGTTGTTCTTTTGCCCTCCTTTTGCCTTCCTCGTGGGTCTTGTCCGTTGCAGGCCGATGAGTTTGGCAAAATTCTCTGCCTTATAGCTCATCCCTACGGTTATCTGATCTTCATTCGACTCCACGAGCTGATAAGCCGATAGATTCAGATTCAGACGGCGAGTCTTTCTGTAATCCGTATTGATTCCCAATCCACTCATAAACGTAACTTCCACACCGAGCAGGGGAGCAAAACTGTCTTCAAGACGAACAAACGGAATGTCGAATGGCATGGATGCAACGGGAGTCAGCGTACTGGGGTCCGACGGGTCTTGGATAAAGCCCAGGTTGCTACCATCGGTCAAGCCCACCCAACCGAGGTAAGAGCTATAGCTATCTACGTTGTATATACCGCGGTAAGCATGGTTGATACGCACATTCCGGAAGTATTTCTTGAGCAGTTCGGTTTTGCTCAAGCCCGTGTAGCTGACATTCCAGTTGGGGAGAATGGAGGACAATGAGGGGAATGCCGACAGGCCGATTTTTCCCACCGACCTCTGAGTATAAGCACTGAGGAAAGCCGGAATAAGCACGTCGGCTGAGTTGAGAGAAACGGCACTGGTTTCCAGAGAAACCGGCTGGCCGGCCAGACTGCTTCCTTCCATGAATCCGGAAGAGGGATAAGTGGCTCCATGATATTGAGCCATAATACGCCCTGCGATTATCTCCCGATTGTGGAGGAACTGATTGAAGGCTTGCGAGGCATAGCCCGTCGCTCCGGACGAACTGCTGAACATGCCTTTCAGTCCGATGGTCGTCATCACGAAATTTCCTCCATAAGTACGTGGCATGCCGGCATAGACGTATTGGGTCTGCGTTTGTCGGGTATCGGTTCTGTTGGCTGTGAGGTTGATGCGCAGTTCGTGAATCGGTTCGAGCGTCATCTTGATCTCGAACGAATTGCTCTCCGAGTAGACAGAAGGTGATACGTTTTGCTGCCCACCGATAAGCCAACCTTTCTGCGCGGCTTTTTCCACGAAATCTTCTCCGGTAAGACCGAAAGCAAAGTCCCATCCCGGTGCCAAAACGCCATCCACGGAGCCTTGTCCGCCGGCAGCTTTGATGTTGGGCAAGAATCCGGGCAGATGCAAGCCGGAAGATTGCCGGTAGTTAAGGATGATGCTCTTGAGCATCATCAAGGCGTATACCATCCTTTCGCCTATCGCACCGAATGCAGGAGTGGAACCGTTCTGCCTCGGGGGAGTTACCGTTACATTGATCTCTATGCTGTCATTATTCAAAATGACGATTGTATTCTTGTCCTTGATTTTTGTCTTCAGCGGATACATCTTGCCATCCGGGCCGAGAGCGGACACTCTCACTTTCTTGGATGCAAAAGTGTGCGTCAGCGTTACCGTGGAATCGGGGAGCAACCGGATTTTCTTGGTCAATGGCTGGGCTGCTTTTTTTACAGGATCCTTTTTCTCCGGATTCGTGATGTGCTGCTCTATTCTCTTGAGGAAAGCAGATTTGCGATACAGCGATGTCAGATTGAGTTGCAGGGGAAGTTCCAGTGTCATCTGATTGCGAATCGTATTCCCAATGATTTGTTCGGTAGTCGTTTTCGCTCCACGATCCCAATTATACACGGCATTATAAGTCAATGAACCATTCACCCAATTCAGTGCGGATATTTGGGCAGTCGGCAACGTATACGACACATTGAACGTTTGGTCGTATGCAATAGGAGTTCCCAATTCGGCAATACTGCGGCGGACGGAGTCGCGCCATATCTTATACTCATCGGGAGCGAGTTTTTTGTTCACTTGTACATGCGGCTCTTCAATACGGGCATTGGTGCCACTACGGAAGTTGATCCTCAGACTATTGATCGGATTCCAATTGACAGCCAGAGCGCGATCCCAAACGAAATTCTGCATGAACGTCACGGGTAGCTTCTCGGCCTGATCTACTCCATAAGCAAAGTTGCGTACCTGTTCCTCCGAATAAGAACGCTGCATATTGGTCTGGAAGGTGATCTTCGATGGGAGCGGATTGATAGCTAAACCTTTCAGATAGGCTCCGGCCTTTTTGATTTTGGCAAACGGCTTGATCGGTTTGAGCAGAGGCGAATAATCATATACCATACCGGCACTCCACTTCAAATCCGTATTGTATTCCATGTCGGGATTGTGTCGTTCGCTTTTGTTGTAAGAATAATTGAATGAGAAGTTGGAAGGATCGTAAGGCATCGGGTGTTTGCTCTTGACATTGACTCTGATATTGTTCAAAGCCAAACTGTGCGTCGTCATACGATTCTCGCTCAGTCTGCTGAGAGAGTCGCGAGAACTTTTGTCGGGCAGAGCATCCAGAGCATCTTTCAGGAGAATGTCCTGATCAAAGGGATTGTATTGGGGAGATACTTTCTCATCCGATACCGAGTAATAGAAAGGTATGCTGATCTGAGCTTTTTCGGGGAAGAACTTGCCAAGCTCCAAATTGGTGGAGAAGTTGAGTGTACGCGTATCTTCTATGGCTCGCTGTGTGAGAGACTCGTCCAAAGCACCGAATCCTGCGGTTATCATCTGTCCGCGCATATTCACCGATCCCAAATCGCTAAGCTGCATATTGATGGTGGTATTGGCAGCCCATCCGCCTTTCTCATCGTAGTCCGTGAGCCTGAGCTCATTGACCCATATCTCGGCACTTCTGATGTCAGTACTGTTATTACGAATACCTATCATGATAGTCTTGACTTCACTCAGGGTCGGATTTCCCATAACGCTGACAGTATTACCTGTGTTTTCGGGGTCGGGTTCGGAGAAAAGGCGATAGAAGTCGGCAGCAGGATTGCCTGCTGCTTTCTCCCTGTTGCGTTTCGTCTTAATATCAGTAAGGGCAGACAGTTTGAAGTCGAACATATTTTCTTTCGGCCAAACGGTTTCTCTATCGCTCTCGCTATTGGTCGAATAAGTACCGAAAGGAGTCAGGCGCAACGGTATGGAGTATTCGTAATAATTGTTCCGGTAGTCCGTCCCCAAGCGGATGAAGACGGATAGATCTCCATTCCCTGTATGCGTGCCGTCTTCATCCTGAAGGCGTTCGGCATGCGTAAACATCTGCAAACGCTTATAACGTCTCAGGTCGTAGCCCGTGTTCTTATATACAGCCCGTGCATCGCCCGGTGCCAGTGTCCGGACTTTCAGGCTCATGGACTGTTCGTTTTGCTGAGTACTCTGTGCTTGCTGGGGATCGAGTGAACGCAATACGCCCGGAGGAAGCACATAGTTTACAGGCTTGCGGTCGCCGTTTTCCTCTATGTTTACGGTACTTACTTCCAGTTTTGCATTCGAAATGGGTGTAAGGTTGGCCGGATGGAGTTCACGTTCGTACTGTCGCCAATCGCCACGCACCAATTTGAAAGTCCCGAATCGTAAAATAACCTCTTCAGAAAAGTTCGTCAGGTAGACACGCATGAATCGGATGGTCTTGAAGTCCGTAATGCCTCCTATCTTTCTCTCGAACTCCCGCACGGGGACTTTGAACTGATACCAGGTTATCGTTTCCTTTTTACCGTTGCGCAACTCTACCTCTTTGGTGCGAGAATCGACAATATAGTTTTGCCCCACAACCATTTTAGAGGGATGCAGCTCCACACGGTACTGGAAATACTTCTCTATCTCGTTGAGCGTATTGTCCTGATTGATGTCTTCCACATCCGGCACCAAACGGCTGGACACGTTGTATCCGGTAATGTTGTTAGTGGCTTCGGCCGAGTTGCCTTCCACTCCGTTATACTGCTTATAACGATCGAGAATAGACTTCCGTGCCTCATCGTAATCTGCCCCTCTATAGTGGTGGAAGTTATCCCCTCCCGGATCGTTGATCGGACTGAAAGGATCTGTACTCCATTGGTTCAAAACATCCGGCGATACGATCGAGGCCAAGCGGGATATGTACTCTGTATATGTAGGGAAGTCTTTTTCCTCTGCCGTCGTAAGTCCGTTAAAGCCGACGTCCTGTTTCGGTCGTGCTCCGGCAGTATTATCGAAAGCGTAACCTGTACCCTGACGTTTGGGCACCTTGCCCCATACCGTGGTCTCTATGGCAGCAGGATCATCGTTGATGGGCATACCGTTTTCGAAAAACTTCTTTTCGTCTTTCAGAACTTCTTCGGAGATTTCTCCCAAATTGATATACATCGATCCCCCTTTGGCAGTTTCTTTGTTGTAGATGAAAGGATCGAGAAGCCAAAACTCTACGTACTCGATATTGGATGCTTCGAAGTCGCTCTGATCTATCTTGCGCATAATACCGCCCCAGTTGGATTGAGGGTTGGCCAAATGACCGTCCGACTGCATATCCACCGTATTGAGGTTGTATGGGCCACGCTCAGACGGATAATAGGACATCAGCAGCGTGTGCAGATAGCTGTTCATATTGTACGTCTGATCGCGATACGGGAAAAGCTCGGAGGTCTTCACTTCGCGGACATAATGGTTGGAGAGCTGTTCGAGGTCATTCTTCAAGTGGGCGGGCATACCTGCGGAATTCTCTCTTGTGAATATCGGATCAATGTAGAACCACGATAGTTTGGCTCTATGCTTGCCATAGTCGATATCGTTCGTCAATGATGCTTCCGGGAAAAGCACCGGCCCTGCTCCATCTTGAAAAGGTGTACTGGAAAGCATCCACGAATATGGATTCATCAGATCAATATAGCTCTGAGAGCTTTCGAAGTCGTCCAAGTAGCTATTGCCTTGGGCGTATTTGCTCTGATAATGTCCGGGGATCAAGTGAGCAAATTCGGCGTTTACCGTGATTTCACTGGGTTTCGTCAGTTCGACGAAAGGCAAAAGATCGAGTGCATTCGTCAGCCATTGGGCTTGAGTACGGTAGTTCAGATTAAGTCCCCAAAGCGTATTCTTGAGCGACTCGTCTCCGATTACGGATTTGGTCGTCAGCGGCATTTCGCTCAGGTGCATGAAGGTGCCGCCGAGGGTGAAGTCTTTGGAAAAGTTGTAGTTCAGATCTATACCGAACATCGTTTTGCGCTGCATATTCATCAGCCCTCGGTTCTCGAGCGACACATTGATGGGAGTTCCCGAAGAGAGAATCGCTTCATTGATGATCGATACGTTGCCGGAGAGGTAGTCTACCGTATAATCCACATTCTCCGTCAGCTTGACACCGCCGGCCGTCACTACGACGGATCCGGGTGTTACGTTGATAGCTCCCAAAGAAATGTCTCCGCCCGAAGAAGCTTTGTATTCGCCTCGAAAGATAAATTTGTTCTTCTCTGCCACTTGCTGTGCAGCCACTGCCGTTGTATCGTATAGCTCTTGGAAGCAGTACTTTTTCGCCAATACAGGATCGCCAAACGCATCGGCAAGGGTCTTTCCGAACGGCTCCACGGTAGGGAGGATCACAACTCCTTTCTGAGGGAGGATCGTATAGCCATCGACAAAGTCGTACGTACCATCAGGGTAAGGCTCTTGTTTGGCATCCAGTCTGTCCATGCCCAACACGCGCAGAAGCAACTGTCCCTTAATCTTGCCTTCACTGATATATGGTTGGTAGACGCCTGCACTATCACTCTGATAGAAAACATTCAGTTTGAACTTTTCCTTCTGCACATTATAGACGCCTCCTCCCAACTGATAAGCGTTTTTCATCATAAAGTGCCAATACGGAGAAGTCGAACTCATCGCCGTCCCTTTGAGCAGCTTCACGTAGAGGTTCTCCGTGGAGTTGTCCGGCCGGTCTGTCGAAAACTCTCCGACCTGATAAACCTGCCCGTTGTATGTGTATTCGAATGCTATTCCCAGTACCTCATCGGCAGACAGGCGCATATTCAAGCTGATATAGCCGAGAATGCTATTGACTGTGTAGTCTGCCGGGTTCAATAGGCGAGCACTCTCCACTTTTTCATAGTCTCTGCCGCCTTGCATGATTCCGCTTAGTTCTTGCGTTACCTGATCGATAAAGCGCAAATTCGGCATCGATACAAGCAGAGGATAGAGCGAATTGGCCTGATTGGCCGGCAAACCATTAGTGGCCATAGAGGGAGAAACGGAAGGCAAAGCGATCTTTTCCGGCTCTCCCAAATCGGTAAAGGCTACGATATTGCGAGTCTGAGTATTGTCGAAATTGCCTTTTTTATTGGTTACCCATACTTCCACACGATTGATTTTGACACCTGAGCTGATAAAGGGCAGTGTCTTCATGGCACCATCGTAACGATCACGGAAGTAATGGCCGAAGAAGAAGTGCCGACTCTCATCGTATTGTCCTGCCGATAATTCGAATGGGGTAGTCTGCGCACCGCCTTTGGTATTGACTCTCTTGGTCTCTGCCTCTTGCTGACTGACCACCATGTCCACGTCCAATTTGTCGAACTGCATCTTCGTGTGTATTCCGAATAAGCTCGCTCCGCCTCGAATCAGAGTGTTGCGCGTATTCATGGATACATTGCCGGCTTCGATCAGTTTGATTATATCATCTTCCTCTCCTTCGAAAGCCAACTTCAGCTTCTTTGCATCGAAATCGAACGTGCTCTCCGTATTATAGTTCATCCCGAAATTGAGCTTCGTACCTACTGATGCCTGCACGTTGGTTTGGATCTTTTCGCTGAAGTCGAAATAGGAATGCTTACGTGCATTTTCGGGCAGAGAGGGGTTATTTGTAGCATTGCTCTTAGCCCCCATGGCCACCTCAGCCGATCCTTGAGTACGGAGTTTGACCCCACCGGGACCGAAGAGCTTCTCGGCCGGACCGAGATCGAAAGACATTTCCAAAGGATTGAACCGCTTCTTACCCTCCTGCTGAGCTTCAAGTCGTTCTTTTTCCATGAAGTAACGGCGGATGGAATCGCGCTGCATATAGCGTAGGTATTCTTCGGGTGTGAAGGGTATAGGACTGCCCAGAGGTTTATCCCCAAGCTTGGTCACAAGCAGATAAGTATTGGTCTTCTCGTCGTAAATAAATTCGGTGCGGATGTTATCCGGAGTCTTCAGATCGAGTGGATAGTTGCCATCCAGATAACGGTAGTCTTTAGCTTGGGTCTTCTTGACGGGGAAACGAGTCGTATCGGCCGGAGTGGGAGTTGTATAGTGATTGTTGATGGCAGTCCGGGCAGGTACGGAGCCACTCGCCGGACGCCATGTGACCAAAACAAGGCCGGCGATTATGGGCAGTAGAGCTGCAAGTAGCCGAATGGGTTTGTTTTTCTTTTCCATTATCAAGACACCCGTGATCCTTCTTTGTTTGAGAAAAGGTTATAACATTCGTAATGCTCGCTTGATAATATCTTCGACAGCTAAGGACGAATCCTCGGAGAGAATGGACTTGACTGCTTTGCGTATAGCCGGATCGGCAAAGCCAAGCATCTTTAGAGCACTGATGGCTTCTTCTCCCGAAGCTATGGTATTCAGAGCAGCATCTCCTACAGCCGTCCGTGCAGACAAGATCTCGTCTGAGGAGGTTTCCAGTTGTATCTTACCTTTCAGATCCACGATGATACGCTGAGCGGTCTTCAGGCCGATGCCCTTCACTGCTTTCAGCGCATCGGCCTGCCCTGTGGTAATGAGTGCGGCCAGCTCTTGAGGAGCATAGGAGGATAGGATGAGCCGTGCCGTCGTAGGCCCGACACCGCTGACAGATGTGAGTTGGCCGAAGAGCGTACGCTCTTCTTTCGTGGAAAAGCCATACAATAAATGGGCATCTTCTCGGATCAGTTGTGTAATCCAAATAAGTCCCTCTTTCTTCCCCTGATAGGCAGAATAAGTGGTGAGCGAGACATTCACATCATAACCCACTCCCGCACACTCGATCACGAGGTTTGTCGGCGTCAAACCGACTATTGCACCCTTGAGATACTCTATCATTGCATGCTACACAAACTTAAGGGCTTTATGTATGCCTTCTTGGATCACTCGGCGAAACATCCCACAAAGCCTTCGGTCAAATTACTTTTACATGACTTTTCTCCAAAAGCCACCATAGTGTTGTTTATTACTATAGGAAACTAACGCAAAAGTAGGGAAAATGTTGTATCAAGTCCGTTTGTAACAGGGCAATCGCATTTCAGTCACTAACGTACATCTAAAGCTCATGATTGCTACATTCAATTATCAAAACAAGTGCGAATTCATATGTCAGAGATTCAAGATTCAAATTATGAGACCTTTGAAAAATAAGGAGATGGAGGGAAGAGGAGTTCTTGGCATAAAAGGAGCGAGTGAAAGGGGTGGCAGTAAGGAGTGAAAGTAGTTGTAAATCCCCCCCCTTGCGGAGCTACTTGCACGAGCTCCTCAAGGGTGGTTATGCCTTATCCTACGGATGAGGACATAATTATCCCCGGGGTTCTGTATAAATTAAAGGCGATGCTTTCAAGAATGTTTTGAGTATGGGTCTTGGCAAGTCCCCGGTATCGACATCGTCCGCCATGAAACCACCGGCGAATACTGCCAAAGGTGCGTTCGATGGTGCTCCGTATCGGACCGATTGCTTTGTTTCGTTGCTTCTCTTCCTCGGTCAATGCCCTGTTGCGTTGTGCCTTGTGCATAATGCCGTCTTGAAGGTGATGGGTTTGCAGGTAGGAACGATTTTCCCCGCAAGCATATCCTTTGTCCGCCAAGACGGCTGTGCCTTGAGGTATGTTTGCACCCTGCAATAGCGGAATAAACTCCTTCGTGTCACTGCGGTTCGCTGCAGTCGTTATCACCTTTTGAACAATGCCTTGAACATTGGCCGGACAATGCTTTTTGTATCCGTAGTGATAACGCTTTTGTTTGTACACCCAACGGGCTTCTTCATCCGTCCCTTTACGCCGGCGGACAACCTGTTTTTGATAATCCTCCTCTGCCTCTTTTTCCGCCTCGCTCCGATTGTCTTCTCTGTCGTCTGCGACTTCAATCGTAATGCTTCCGTTGGGTTTATGCGGCGTCTCCACAAGGCTTGCATCCACAAGCACCCCTTCCCTGACCGAAATGTGATGGCGGGAAAGTTGTTTGTTAAACTGCGCCAATAGTTTGTCCATGAGACCCAACTCTGTCAGTGCCGAACGAAATCGACTGATGGTGCTGTGGTCGGGAGATACCTCTTCCATCTTCAGTCCCAAGAATCGGGAAAAGGTGATTGAATCATTGATGCGCTCCTCCAGAGCACAATCACTGAGGTTGTACCATGTCTCCAAAAGCAACATCTTGAATAAGAGAATCACGTCATAAGCCGGGGCGCCGATGGCATTTTGTCGCTTCGTGTATTTCTTGTTGATCAGCGTCCTGATCGGACGCCAATCGATAAGCGTGTCAACCTGATTGAGGAAGTCGTTTTGTGCTTTGCGATAACGCTTTGAAAGGAGTGCGTCTGCAAATGTTACATGCTCATCGGTATTCTTGGATTGGTATGCCATGGGAGGAATATTATGCTGTTTTTAATGCTCAAATATACGAAATAACTCCCTATTATACAATGAATTAACAAACAAAATATACACCAATTGCCGTGCAAAGGTCTCATTTCATGAAAGCCGTTTGATTGGCTTCCGTCGGTTCGACGGTCTTGACCCGGCCGGCTTCATCCATGGAGGAGACGACGGACAGGTGTCCCGCTTCGGTGGGGGATTGAACCCTGCTACGATCCTCCAGAACGAGTACGTAGCTGTCTGCATTATTTTCCATATACTACTGCGATTATAAGGTTATCGCAGCAAAGATACGTGAGGCAAACAGGAATGATGCCGATGGGTTTCTTAGCGTTTCTTAGAATGGATTAGAATGGAAAAGCCGTGTATCTGTTCCAATTTCTGGCTTGCCGGATGCAGATTTATGTTGACTGCAGAAAGAAGACTGTAGTAATGAATGAATATCTTAAAAATGGACCGCGCTATGGGGAAGGAAACCAGCTACGGCAAAAAGACAAAGCAATACCATGCCAATGGCTGTAATGCTATATCGGACGAGTGGATTATAATGTATAACTGAGAGACAAAAGAATATGCCCAGGCAATCGTCTGTATAGGATAGTTGATTGGACTGTCGGGGTAAGGATTTCTTTCATCCATTCATTATCTTTAAGATGGAACACATTCTCTCCTTGCAATTTGATGTCTAACTTGCTTAATTTGTATTTCAGGGAGAAGTCCAAATCCCTAAAATAGCGCTTGGCTTCGGCATCTTCAATTCTATTCGACTTGCCGGAAACAGAAAAAACAAAATTTCCTATATTTACATGAGTTGTTGCGAAACCTCCAAATTCTTGATTCCAAGAGTGGATATCGCTGTACGTAAATTTCTGGTCAAGACGACTAAAACGTACTCCTATCTCAAAATTAACCGGAGATTGGTACAGCCGTGAAATAAGATCCAATTTCGCATCTACTCTTTTGTTAATTAATTCGTCTTCTTTATCTACACGCATCAGGTTGTGTTTGCTGAGCGTATATTTACCTGATAATTTTATGTCCAATGGAAGGGTGCCGATTCCCTTACTCAAATAGGCGTTTGTTCTTAATGTATTGCTCCATCCTTCATCTTGATAAAAATTACTGATCAATAGTCCCTTTGAGGTTGTGACGGTAATATGCGTATCTCTATCCTTGATATAACTTAAATTGCCATACATCGAAAGCCGGTTAAACAAGCTGAAATAGGCATAGGATAAGTTTCCCTTAAACCTTTTTGCAAAAGAGTTCGATAATTTTGAGGGTAATTGGAGGTTATTGTATCCTTTAGCCAAAATCTGCTGAGAAAAGTAATCGATGGTTGAAGGAGAAACAGCTTCAGAGACAGACAGCATTAACCGATGCTGGTTACTCATTACTAATTCGATTGAAGCATGTGGCTCAATATAAAAAAGAGATTTCTCTCTCAATAGTTCCGGAGATGTTTTTTGTCTATAGGAGGAAAAATAAGAGCCTATGTTAAACCGGAATACCCCCTTGTTTTTCATCAGACTAATGTAAGGCCTGAATACTCTTAAATCGGCTGTTTCCTCGTTTATACTTGTAGGATAAGCCATCTTAAGTTCATTCCAATTCATCGACATGGAAAACTCACCTCGCAGATATATATTATTCAATACAGGATACATTCCACCTACGTAGGCGTTGAATCCTTTTTCCATGTCTTTTTTTATGTGTTCATGAAAATAAGGATAAATAGAATTTCCATTTATATGGGGTAATGGAAGCAGTAAGACATCGGTATATATGTCACTATTGATCTTTCCTTTGTTGAAAACAAAACTTCCTCCACCGAAAAGAAGCCCTTTGCTCAAAAGCCATTTCATCTCAATATCCTGTTTGATACCGGAAAAGTGATTTTTCGGCTTTTCTAATGCATGGATATGATTATCATTGAATGTATTAGCATAGATATTATCGGCATTATGGTTTCGTATGTCTATCTTTGTCTTAGCACTGACAGAGAAAAAACGAGAAGGAATCCATTTCTGAGACAAATATTGAGATACAAGTTGGGTCTCTTTATCGGCAGTACCTGTTGATATATTTGTAAAATAATTCTCCGGCAAAGTATATGTATCCGTCTTTGTATGCGCCCCTTCTGATTTACCTTTGTTGAACAGTGTACTTGCTCTGAGTTTGTAGCTTGAGTGAGGGGTCCATGATATATTTATGTTTGCTAAACCTGCCGTACGTGCATGTTCATTCGTCGGAGGCAGTAAGAGTTGTTGTTCTTCAGGAGATAAACTTAAAGATGTCTGCGTTGAAGCTCCACTTCGGATCGATTCAAAGTCTATGATATTCGACATATAATCTTGAATCGAAAAAACAGCCTCACTTGTATTATTGACGTTAATGATGGTACTGGCAGATATTTTTGGTAAGACTGTAATCAAAGATGCTTTGCTGATAAATTTGTCTTTCAGGCCGCCTCCGCCTTCAAAAGAACCGCTTAAAGCTACTTTTTTATTGGACTTCAGATTGAGGGCTAATTGTTCTTCTGCCTTGAAAGCATGGGCAATATCACCATCCGTATAATTCGAAAGCAATTCTATCGAATTGGCAAAATCAGGAGGAAGCGTATTCATGGCAACACCGGAAGAAGAGGATAAAATATCCTGCCCGTCAACCAAGACCTTTCCAATTTTCTTTCCTTGATATGAGATATTTCCTGTCTGGTCAACTTCCATACCAGGCATCTTTTTTACTACATCCCCAAGATTACGTTCATTCCCCAGTGTGTAATTCTTGCTGTTAAAAACAATTGTATCTCCTTTAGCATAAGCATCACATGCTCTTGCCACAACAACAACCTCTTCCAACTCTTTTGTGTCTTCTGTAAGAGTTATATCGAGAGGTGACTTAACTGCCCTAAGAGAAATTTGTTTATGAAATCCCAAGTAGCCAATTGAACGAACATGAATCCATCTCTTGTCAGGAATAGCCGAAAGTTGTCCTATCCTAAATTGCCCATGCTCATCCGTTACAGCATAGGAAATGTCTTTTTTAGATAAACTATCCGTTGAGATAACAACACTTGCATATGAGACAGGTTGTTTTTTTTCATCAAGCACTTGTCCTTTTATCGTAATTGTCTGTGCATATGAAACCTCATATCCGAATATCAATCCGAATAAAACAAAAAGAACATTTCGTGCAACATATCCAAAGATGTGCATGAGAACGATTTTCTCTTTACATTTTTATGATTTGAATACCTCCCGGCTGATGTTTGGGATCCACTCCTATTTCTTTCATTTTTTTCTCTCTCAGTTTTATGAACTCTTCCCGACTCAAAACTTCCCCTTTTGAAGGCGGTGTAATCTTTAAAATTGAAGCTGTGTACTCAACTTTCTGTGCCGAGTAAACAAAACTACCGCTTTCTATCTCCATGATTAAACCTGGTAAACCACAGTACCCAGCCGGGCCTATTTGTATAGGAATCTCTTCACAAAACCATGCAGTAATAGGCATCTTATCAATATGAGTAATAGCTTTCAAACAAGTTTTACCTAAAATAACCTTTGTCTCCTTG
The DNA here is from genome assembly GCF_000010505.1 of Porphyromonas gingivalis ATCC 33277. Lineage (GTDB taxonomy): Bacteria > Bacteroidota > Bacteroidia > Bacteroidales > Porphyromonadaceae > Porphyromonas > Porphyromonas gingivalis. Next base: position 929,911 of record NC_010729.1, read on the forward strand.
CCAATCGTCCACGTTAAAGTTGCAAAGGGTTCTTTTACGATGAATTTTTTATCCATAATACCCTCTTGGGACACACGTTCTCGCTTCTTCATGTCTAAAAAAACACTTCGTTCTCCTCCGACAATAAAGTTTTTTCCTTGAAAAGCCTCCGAAAGAGCAGAGAATCCATAAAGTCCATCATGGAAATACATCGTGTATTCCTGACTTTTTTCTTGCATTTTTTGTATTGCAAGTTTTCGAATTTGTTCATTCTCGATTTGTTTTATTTTTTCAGGAATCTTCATTTCAAAAGAATAAGAAACCGTCACAGCTTTAGACTGCGAGAAACTTGGCAAAGCGCTCGTCATTAAAAATATTGCAAAAAATAATCTGGCCATAATACAACTTTTTACTAATCAAAGCGGGAGGCAATACTCTCGCTTTGATATATTATAGGACAAGTTATCCAAAAGCCTATAGTCAAAAAAACAGACTTAGTTCTTTTCGATAATAATAATAACTACTGTACCATCATCATAGATGATGATCCAAACCTCAACCTCTTGTTGCAACTGAGCTTGAGCCTCTGTTGCAAAGTTTTCAACAGCTACTTCTTGTGGAAGTGCCACCGTTTCAGTTGCACCTGCTGTCGGGGCAAAGCACATAGCAGCTAATGCTACGGCTAACGATGCGAAAAACTTCTTCATAGTCTTTTATTTTTTTGTTTATAAAATTCAGGAAAACACTCAGGGCAACCGCATCAAAAATTTCGAGAAAACACAAGTTGCTAATTTTCAAATGATTGCATTTCGGAGATTATACTCAAAGATAAAGAATGCACTCAAAACTATGATTGATAATCAGGCACTTACATTTTGATGCGGTTGCCCTGGAAAACACTCTACTTGCCTTCCTTTGCTGCGCAAAGTAACCATAAAATTGCATATAGCCAAATATTTCGGCATAAAAATCAGGGGTGACGCATTAAAATTGTATTGTGATTAGTTGTTTTTGGATGCGAGGGATTGAGGACTTCATATTCGTTTTTAGTCGCTCTATAATGAGTAAATTAATCTTTTGAATGATATCCATAATCTGCGCCACATTCCTCGTTCTCTTGTGCGAGGCATCGTGTCCGAAATAGACATCCAAACAGTGGTGTAACTTATTCTCTATCGCCCAATGCCCACGAATAGCTTGTTTCAATGAAGAAACATCTGTTAATGACGAAATGTAGTAGGCCACTTCTTCACTCGTTTTGTCACTCTTTTTATCCCTTCGTTTGCGTACAACTTTGTGTATCGACCTCAAGCCTTTCCGGCGAGTTAATACCTCGTTGGCTTCTATCTCCAAGGGATTGAGAATACTTTCATAGCGACGTGTTTCTATGCGTCCGTGAGATAGTTCCGTCTGTTCGTCAAGGAGGATATGTTTCTGAAAAAGAGGGCAGAAATAGGCTTCAATCTCTTGCAGACTCAAACTTTGATTCGCTTTAACACACAATACATAGTCTCCGCCCTTATCGATGATTTGTTCGACAATGGCTGTCTGTGTACCTATGGCATCAATGGAGACAACAGCCCCGTTCAAGTCCAGCAAATCAAGAAGTTGATGTATGGCAGGTATTTCGTTTGTTTTTCGGTCGATGTAGAGTTGGGCAAGACTGCACATATCTTGTGGTGAAAAGGCAGAGACGACATGGGATTGTGTATCAAAAGAGAGTTTCTTCACTCCCCGCATCGTCTTGCCATCAATGCAAATATGTTTACCCGAAGTAGCCGAGATAAAGCCTTCAATCCATCGCTTATAAGCCCCCTCAAAAGCTTCTACATCCAACAGACTGATGCTCCTGTTGAGAGTATCATGAGAAGGCATGGTATGCATAAGCTGATGGCCGGTAAGCATTTCGTATAGACTTTTCAATTCTTCTTCGTATTCCTCGGCATAATCTTCAATCTCATACCAGGAGGTATTGCCTGAGAGTGTAGAGAGGAAAACGATCAGCAGTAAAAAGTCAAGAGGATAAATTTTTTTACGCTCTATCCGTGGGCCCGGAACCATGCAGAGGCTTTCAAATAGAGAATGATACATAACTAACGGGGCTTTAACGACTGTAAAAGTACTTAGAAAGCTGTTTTTAATGCGTCAGCCCTGATTCGTTTACGGTTTCTTCTGCAAATCCTTATTTTTGCCATTATTATGAGTGAGAATAAGACTTATACGGAGGCCATGAGACGCCTCGAAGAAATCGTTCGTGTCATCGAACATGAAAGCCCGGATGTGGACGAGCTGACCAAGCTGGCCGAAGAGGCTATTGCTCTGATTGATTTCTGTCGGGAGAAACTGACAGTAGCCGACAAGCAGATCGAAGAACTCATGGCCAAACTCTCATGAAGCAAAAACGCTATGCTCTGATCGTAGCCGGTGGTCATGGGCTACGTATGGGGGCCGATCGGCCAAAACAGTTTTTGCTTTTGGCAGGTCTACCGGTGCTGATGCATACGCTGAATCGCTTTGCCCCTCATGTCGATGCTATAGTATTGGTATTGCCCACAGATCATCATGCTTATTGGCAGGAGTTGTGCCGGAAGTATGACTTTTCGGTCTCTCATCGAGTGGTTGCAGGTGGAAATACACGTTTCGCCTCTGTTCGGAATGGATTGCAGGTTGTCCCTGATGGTGTTTTGGTTGCTGTTCATGACGGGGTACGTCCTTTGGTCAGTGCTGAAACTATCGATGCCTGTTTCGATCTTGCAGAGTTGAAGGGGGCTGTCGCTCCTTGTCGCCCTATGACCGAATCGCTTCGCTATTATGCCACTGATGGCAATTATGCAGTGGACAGGAGTCGGTACGTCACGGTACAAACTCCACAGACCTTTCGGAGCGAATGGCTTCGAGAGGCCTATCGGCAACCCTATGAAGAGTATTTTACCGATGATTGTTCGGTATATGAACACCATTTTGGCCGACCGGTGGCATTGATTGTCGGTAATATCGAAAATATCAAATTGACTACTCCTCTCGATCTATCCCTTGCCAAACTGTTATTGACATCCTAATACCTAAAAAACATAAGTTACGTCTCCACATTGTGGAAGAATACAAGACAAACTTAATCGAAGACCTCGAAAAGGGCTAGGGTATCTAACGCCATGCCAAGTTTTAGAACTAACTTAGCTACTCAATGTTGCACTGGTGAGTGGAATGTGCAGATTTCAGGGCAACCGCATCAAAAATTTCGGGAAAATACAAGTTGCTAATTTTCAAATGATTGCATTTCGGAGATTATACCCAAAGATAAAGAATGCACTCAAAACTATGATTGATAATCAGGCACTTACATTTTGATGCGGTTGCCCTGTGCAGATTTTTTGATGACTATTGCATATTGAGGAAAAAACTTATCTTTGCAACGCTGAAAGAGGTAAATTCATTCGCAACGGTGTGGTAGTTCAGCTGGTTAGAATACCTGCCTGTCACGCAGGGGGTCGCGGGTTCGAGTCCCGTCCATACCGCTAAATAGCTGAAAGATAGGCTATAGGTCATCTGAAGCAATTTTAGAAACGAATCCAAAAGCGTCTTAATTCCAACGAATTAAGGCGCTTTTTCTTTGTCGCCACCCCACACGTCGGATGAGGTTCGGAATAGGCGTATATTCCGTAAATATGCCTCCGGTGGTTCCATTTTGGTTACAAAGAGACCTTTGAAAAATAAGGAGATGGAGGGAAGAGGAGTTCTTGGCATAAAAGGAGCGAGTGAAAGGGGTGGCAGTAAGGAGTGAAAGTAGTTGTAAATCCCCCCTTTGAGGAGCTACTTGTACGAGCTCCTCAAGGGTGGTTATGCCTTATCCTACGGATGAGGACATAATTATCCCCGGGGTTCTGTATAAATTAAAGGCGATGCTTTCAAGAATGTTTTGAGTATGGGTCTTGGCAAGTCCCCGGTATCGACATCGTCCGCCATGAAACCACCGGCGAATACTGCCAAAGGTGCGTTCGATGGTGCTCCGTATCGGACTGATTGCTTTGTTTCGTTGCTTCTCTTCCTCGGTCAATGCCCTGTTGCGTTGTGCCTTGTGCATAATGCCGTCTTGAAGGTGATGGGTTTGCAGGTAGGAACGATTTTCCCCGCAAGCATATCCTTTGTCCGCCAAGACGGCTGTACCTTGAGGTATGTTTGCACCCTGCAATAGCGGAATAAACTCCTTCGTGTCACTGCGGTTCGCTGCTGTCGTTATCACCTTTTGAACAATGCCTTGAACATTGGTCAGACAATGCTTTTTGTATCCGTAGTGATAACGCTTTTGTTTGTACACCCAACGGGCTTCTTCATCCGTCCCTTTACGCCGGCGGACAACCTGTTTTTGATAATCCTCCTCTGCCTCTTTTTCCGCCTCGCTCCGATTGTCTTGCCTGTCGTCTGCGACTTCAATCGTAATGCTTCCGTTGGGTTTATGCGGCGTCTCCACAAGGCTTGCATCGACAAGCACCCCTTCCCTGACCGAAATGTGATGGCGCGAAAGTTGTTTGTTAAACTGCGCCAATAGTTTGTCCATGAGACCCAACTCTGTCAGTGCCGAACGAAATCGACTGATGGTGCTGTGGTCGGGAGATACCTCTTCCATCTTCAGTCCCAAGAATCGGGAAAAGGTGATTGAATCATTGATGCGCTCCTCCAGAGCACAATCACTGAGGTTGTACCATGTCTCCAAAAGCAACATCTTGAATAAGAGAATCACGTCATAAGCCGGGGCGCCGATGGCATTTTGTCGCTTCGTGTATTTCTTGTTGATCAGCGTCCTGATCGGACGCCAATCGATAAGCGTGTCAACCTGATTGAGGAAGTCGTTTTGTGCTTTGCGATAACGCTTTGAAAGGAGTGCGTCTGCAAATGTTACATGCTCATCGGTATTCTTGGATTGGTATGCCATGGGAGGAATATTATGCTGTTTTTAATGCTCAAATATACAAAATAACTCCCTATTATACAATGAATTAATAAACAAAATACACACCAATCGCCGTGCAAAGGTCTCATAAAAAGATAGAACAGGACATGCTTAAGCTATCGGATAAGCTGGATATATTCAGATCTCCGGTGTCACAAGCAAAACAATGACTTGAAATTGAATACAAATTCTATAAATCAATGATATGAATACAATAACAGCAGATGTAAGCGTCATCCGGAATAAAATTCTTGAGATTCGTGGCAACAGAGTGATATTGGATTATCATTTGGCCGAACTCTACGGTGTGCAGACAAAAGTGCTCAAACAGGCCGTCAGGAGAAATTTGCAGCGCTTCCCGGAAGATTTTATGTTCGAACTTACCGAAAACGAATGGACGGAACTGGTCACAAATTGTGACCGGTTACCCGAAACCCTCAAACACAGCTCCGTTGCTCCGATGGCTTTTACCGAGCAGGGAGTAGCCATGCTATCATCGGTGCTGCGCAGTCCGACAGCAATAGAAGTGAACATTGCCATCATGCGGACTTTCGTTGCCATGCGTCGGATGATTGCAGGTTATGAAGAACTCAAAAAGCGTATCGAAGACCTTGAAGTAAGCTGTAATGTGCAGTTCAGTGAGTTGTACACGGCCCTGACGGAGCTGTTGGAGCAAAAAGAAAAAGCGGAAAAGCCTCGTAATCCCGTCGGCTTTATCATTCCCAAGCAAGAGAAATGATCACCAATAATTAAAAAGGAAAGAAGATGAAACAGGAAAAGAAAACCTTGTCGTATTACCGACTCAGGCTGGAAGTTTATCTGAAAGACTACCATCCGCAACTGCTCGGTGACGAAACGTTTATCCGTGAACGTTCCGAAGCTGCTGCAAAAACGTACGAAGAAGCCTTCCTGCAAGACAATCCCATCGGCATAGCCGAAAGCATGGCCATGGAGGTATTGCTTAGAGGACTGCATTTTTCGCCGTATCAGTTTATCGAACAAATCATCGATAACGAATTTGCAAACGAAGTTCCCGCCGAACTGTCGGGGAAACTCTCTTTGCTTCTGTTGGAGCACAAAGATGTCAAAGATACCTTCGACCGTTACCATCCGGGAGACGACTTCGATGAAAAGCCGGAATATGACCGGCTCTATACCGAACTGACCGGAACGATCACTACGGTCATGGAAGAGCATGATTTGCTAAAGGACATTCTCCGTTAGCCCGATCAATCTTTTCTCGACAACCTCTCTTTTAAGGGATAGCTTCACACACGGGGCTGTCCCTTTTCCTTTTCCGGAGAGTTTCGGGAGTATCTTTTCCGTCTTCAAATCTTCCACCTGTTGTCTTCGATCCCGGAGTGCCGGTTCCTTTCTTTGGGCGAAGGAAACCGGCCTTCGGGTAAAGTGTCAAGGCCTGAAGCCTTTTCGGGTTCGCCTGAAAAAATCTCCACATTTCCACTTCGTTCCAAGTCGTATTTTTTTGGGAAGCCTTGACATATACCCTCCGGCCACCTTGAACAGCCCACGAAACGAAATCGGCACACTCCGAGCTTTAGACGCAAAAAAAATGTCAGCATTATGGAACAAGAAAGATTAAATCACTCAATGGATCGCAGGAAACGAAATAACTCCTCCTCGCATTACCGCATAAAAACGGGTTCGGGCGTGTCCATTCTTATCGTGGCAAGCGAATACGGAAATCGTGCCTGTGAATTGACCGAACTGCTGTTGTGCCATGTCGGATTTAAGACCGTGCCTGTGGTTTCGGTGAGTAAGGGAAACGGATATGTACGCCTGTACAGTTGGGAAAATTATGTCGCAGAAACCTGCTATGACAAAGATGCGGAAAGCATCAGCCTCTCTCAGGACGAATACGACGATGATGCACTGCTGAATGCAGCCATAGAGAAATATTTTCTAACCCTGACAAAACAATAAACAGTTATGGCAACCAATAATTTCGCTTACGAGAATCGTCTCATCCATGTCGAAGACGAAGACTATGAATCAGGGAATGTTCCCGAACACAAGGAATATGTGCAGGGATGCAACCGCAATTATCCGAGCTATTATCTGGATGAATACCGTGCTTCCTTTCATACGCTTGATATAGTCATTACTTCAGCCTACTATTCGGGTGGGTGTATCGACTACATTCAAGATGACAGCTATTTGAACAACATAACTTTTTGCGATGGATATGATGAAGATGCCACCGACACGATTATGCGTGATTTCAAAGCATATCATCCCGATTATGAGAAAGTCAGAGAATTGGCAAGGAAAATAGGAGAAGATTGGAAGAATTATACTGCTTACGATGCTTTACAGGCATATTTATTCGCATTGGAAAAGCCCGAAGCCGATAAGATAATCGACAAAATCAAAACGGATTATGGCTATCGGGAACTCACTAAAACAGGCTCTTTCTGTAATGGAGAGGCTTTATATGAACAAATTGCATAAACGAAAACAACGATGAAAACAATCCTTATACGGCTGACGGTAGTAGCTGCTTTCATAATCGGAACGGTCTGTATTTGTTCCATGCTTATCACAGAAGAAGCGATAACGGTACTTACCCTGCTCACCGCCCTGTACTTCGTGCGCTTTCTCGTCCGTACGGCACTCTATGTCTTTTTCACGCTTGTCAGGTGGCTATGTATCATAGCTCTATTGGGATTGCTTTTCTGCTCACTCTTTTAATAACTCTATAAACAACAAGGATATGAATACATTCGATTTTTATCAGGACAGCAAGGTTACTTGCCGGATGCGAACAAAATTTCAGGTGAAAGCTGAAAATTATGAACAGGCAGCAGCCATTATAAAATCTTGGCAAGGCGAAGACGTGATGAACCATGACGATGAAGAACAGGTCATTTTCGTTGAAGGAGAAACGCTATTGGATACCTCCGAGAATCTTTCTCCCGAAGAAAATGGAGGTCGTCCGACCATAGAGGTCTTCGATGACAAGGGAAAGGAAATCACCAATAATTTGAACCCATAAATATCAGAGGTTATGGCTAATATATGCACTAATTTGTTCTTCTGCTCCACAGAGAACAAAGAAAACCTGAAAACGGTAGAAAACTACATGACGGATACTTTCGGGGAAGGTTGGTATTGCTACTGCTCCGACGAGCAAATGGTGGAGGGCGAATTTGAATCCAAGTGGTCATTTCCCGAAAATTTCTTCGAGAGAATCACAACGGAGTTATCCCATGACAAAACGCTTTATATGCGGATTCTTTCCTATGAATTCGGCAATGAGTATGCGAGTTTCAGGGTGTATAGAGACGGAGAATGGGATATTAAATTCTAACATCTTATGACAATGAAAGGTACAGAGCATTTCAAGAACGTTATCCAAAATTATCTGGACGAACAGGCGCAATATGATGAACTCTTTGCGGAGAATTACCGTAAGAAGGATAAAGACATGGACAGTTCATTCAATACATCTTAAACACAGTAAAACAAAGCGGTTGCAACGGATTTGCCGATGATGAAATTTATTCGATGGCAGTTCATTATTTCGATGAAGATAACATTGACATCGGTAGTCCGATAAACGCACATGTTGTAGTAAATCAGGTGGTAGAATTGACAGCCAAAGAAAAGGCACAGGCTCATCGGGAAGCGATGCAGAGGGCGCAGGAAGAAGCCTACCGAAAGATGACACAGCCGACAAAGAAAAAAGCTAAAACGACTGTCGATGCAACCCTCCAACCGAGTTTATTCGATTTATAATTTATCGACACATGAAACCGAGAAACAAATTTCAGAAACAGGTAACGGAGCTGAGCAGTCAGGGCAACCGCATCAAAAATTTCGAGAAAATACAAGTTGCTAATTTTCAAATGATTGCATTTCGGAGATTATACTCAAAGATAAAGAATGTACTCAAAACTATGATTGATAATCAGGCACTTACATTTTGATGCGGTTGCCCTGCAAAAAAGAGGGGATCTCTTGTAAATTGGCAATTCCAATTTACAAGAGATCCCCTCTTCACTTATTCGTTCCCCTACGGTAGGATTCGCCTACTGTTTGATGAGCTTAGTGGTATAGTTATCGAGACGGAAGAAATAAGTGCCGTCGGGAAGATGTGTCAGGTCAATGTTCTGACGAAGAGACTCTACCGCGAAACTATAGACTTTTACCCCATTCATATCGTATAAAGCAGCTTCCTGCCCCAAAAGAGATTCGGGGATCTCGACGAGGGCATATCCTCCTACCGGATTGGGATATATCCTGACTGTGGGAGCATCTACTGCCAAGTTCGATGTCGGACTTCCTTCGTATGGAAGCATATTGTCAGAATCACCGTTGAAGTCAAATACTCGCCAGTTCTTACTTTTAGCTTTTTCCACATCCTTTACGGTACAGATATTCTTCTCATCAGTGTCCTTGAGGTCTACAACGACGAACTTGCTCTGAGCACCTGCGCCAGGAGATAGTGTGGGCAAAGCATTCACCATTTTCGTCATTTCTTCACCTGCAATCTGATTGGAATGACAAACCAAAACACTCAGTCCCTTCACCCCCGACAGATTCAAGGATGTAAGTTTGTTCGATGAGCACCAGAGGTAAGCAATGTCCGGATTCTTGGAAAGATCCAAGGTCGAAAGCTCATTGTCACTGCACCAAAGTGTTACCAATAGAGGATTGGCACTCAGATCGAGTTTCGTGATCCGGTTACCGAAGCACCAAAGATCATTGAGACGAGGATTGGCGCTGAGTTCCAACTCCGTCAGGTTATTATCGGAACACCAAAGAGAGGCCAACTTGGGGTTGTTATCGGTCTTCAGCTCAGTCAGCTTATTCCTGTCACAGCCGAGGATGATCAAAGCCGGATTGCCACTCAGGTCCAAACTTTCTATTTCGTTAGAGTCGCACCAAACTCGCAGCAGCTTTGGGTTTTGCGTCAAGTCCAATGATTTCAGATTATTTTTCGGGCATGCGAGATAGGTCAGATTAGGGTTTTTCGTTACATCGACAGCCGTTGCACCGGTAGATCGACAGCCCAATCGGGTCGTATTACCATAGATAGTGAGGGTTTGCGTCCCGATCGTGTATTCGTGGTATGCCTCATCGAATACGGTTATTTCCTCTCCTTGTTGGTAAGTGGCATCCCCATTGAGATCGATCCAGATGCCTTTCTTCTCTATGGAATGAACCAACAATTCGATTTTTTCGCCTACGGCCTTGGTTGTAGTGACAGACATGCGAATCCCTGTGGTGGGAGCCGGAACAAACTGTGCCTGCACAGTATGCCCCATCGTCAGCAATGCAATGATTGCTAAGATTTTCTTAGATGAAAGTTTCATATTAGTATTTGGTTTTCTATTTGTGGTCTATGCCACAGATTCGATCCTAACAACGTCAAGAGATGAGTCGGGAAACATACTACAGAGAGCAGACAGCTCTATCTGCACAGAAGATATCGGCAACCGAAGGATTGGTGCTCCCCCGATCGGCTGATAAAATAGTGGTTCCGTAAGTGATCTCTTGTTTTCGGTCGCAAATATAGTATTCCTCCGATTAATGCTAAATATCCGGAAGCAATTTGTCAGCTGTTGCACATTCCGGCACCACCGGCCTGACCTGGATTCGATGTATGCCAATGTCGAAGTTTCCGCTTATGAGAGCATTTTTTAGGCTCGGAAGATTCCAATCTCGAAAGCTCTATGGCAGCAGAAACCATTCGCATACTGTCTGTTATCTCCATGAACTTTCACTCGCCCCGGCAATAAGGAAGCCTCGCGTAACAGAGAAAGAGGCTTCCTTGTTTTGTATCATCTTGTAGGGAAAAAATACGTGCCAAAAAAGTTTTCAACAACGAAGACGAGTTTGGAATGATTCCAAATAAGAGGTTAAGGAGAAGTGGATTTTGAAGTTTGAAAGTTCAGAGAATGGACTTTTTCAGATCGAAACATGACTTTTGAGAGATAAGAAAACGATCTGTATATAAACCATTTTCGATTTGTATATAGATCGTTTTTGATTTATATATAAAATGATTTCAATAAATATATAAATCGAATTCTATTTATATAGAAAATGCATGGAATAAAAAGCCTTTTAAGGAGGTAAAATAAAAGAGGCACGCTCCAAATTATTCAATGAATTTGGAGCGTGCCTTATCTGTGTTTGGACTATCGGTGAGGGTTATTCCGGCTTATACCTCATAATCATGATAGAAATCTATCGACTTCTTGGGAGAAGAGATATATGAATACACAAAAACGGATAAGCCAAAACGGCTATAGAGGTGGAGGAATTCAGCGAACATATTCTTATCATTCAGTCATTTAGCAAGCAATTCTATTCAATCGAAAAGCATTTTCAATAGCGATCATTAGTATCGAACAAAAGTGTTTTATCAGCTGCAAATATAACAAAAAGACTTGAGCATGAAAGTTCATAATTCCCGAACAAATATTCGTCGATATTGTCAATGATCAAGGCAGAAAAATTTTTCACTTAGATATGCACTCTTCATTTTATTATTTATCACAAAGTGGCAGCGCATCGAGCAGCAAATTGAGGGCACGGGGAAAGGCAAAATCGTCAAGCTGTTCCTCTCGGATGCAGCAGTAGCCATCCAGTTCGGGAGCTTTATCGAGACGGGCTGTAAGCCTATAACCATGAATCCACAGGTTGCGATGCGTAAGTTGGTGCTTGAATGTTTTGAATGGTAAGCTATCCATACTACCGGAAATGGATCGTAGCAAATTGCCTAATTCGGGAGACAGCAACAAGGTCTCTAAAACTGCATGATCGGATAGCTCGACACAGGGAAACTCGTACAAACCCTGCCATATATCTCCGCTCGGACGCCTTCGAATATAAGTGTAGACACCGGTCGGGGTGATAACCCGTATATATATGAAATAGAGATAGCGATTTGTAATGCGAAGTCCACCCTTTTTGACCGGCAAAGCATCGGCACAACCGGCTGTATCGGCCATACAAAAACGGCGCACCGGGCATAGCAGACAAGAAGGAGACGTGGGTGTACAATGAAGTGCCCCAAACTCCATAATGGCCTGATTGTGCCTTGCCGGAGCTTCCCTATCGAGCAAAGCATCAGCCCAGAAAGAAAAAAGCTTCTTGCCGGCAGGGGTATCTATCGGCGTATCAAGGTTCATGAGCCGACTGATGACACGAAAGATATTGCCATCCACGGCTGCAAAAGGCAGATCATAAGCAAAGGAGAGAACAGCAGCAGCCGTATAATCGCCTATACCCGGGAGCTGTAGTATCTCCTGCCTGGTACGAGGTATGCAACCTCCGAAGTCGGAGACTATCATACGGGCTGCACGATGCAGATTGCGCGCCCGGGAGTAATAGCCCAAGCCCTCCCACTGCTTCAGCACCTCATCCTCAGAAGCGAGAGACAATGAGTGGACATCGGGGAAGCGTTCGATAAAGCGATGATAATAGTCCCTCCCCTGCTCCACGCGCGTCTGTTGCAGTATAACCTCGGATATCCAGATACGATAGGGGTCGTCCGTTTGTCTCCACGGCAAATCCCGTTTATTGGCATCGTACCATTCGGCCAATAGCTTTCGCAATTCAGGGAAATAAGGAAGAGGATCGATCTTGCTTTCCGACGGTAGACTTCTTGTTCGGGAAGAGGAATTTGTCATGCAGGATTGGAATAGGAAATGTTGTTTGTGCAAAGATATAAACTGATGTATGTAATTCTTTGCATCTTTGTAACTCATTTCGATACTTGGGATACAACCATAGTCTTTTCACAATCTAGAGAACGCGATGAAAAATTTTTCTTTTTTTACCCTCCTTGTTCTGGCGGTTTTGAGCATCACCCTCTCTTCATGTGGTAACAAGAAAAGCTCTGCAGACAAACAAAAAGAGCCTTATACCCTCTCTCTCGGAGCCATGCCTTCCATGGACTATCTGCCTTTCGTTGTAGCACAGAAAACCGGCATTTACGATTCACTCGGACTGAAACTGGAGATTGTCAAGTTTTATTCGCCCAATGAACGTGATGCGGCTTTCCATTCGGGCAATGTGGAGGGTACGGTCATCGATTATACGGGAGCAGCCATGCAGCAAGCAGGAGGTATCGATCTGCAACTGGTGATGCGTCTCGACGGATACTTCCGGCTGGTAATGTCCAAAGATTATACAGGTGAGAGCTTGGAAACCCTCAAAGGAAAGAATCTGGGTATATCGCGCAATACGGTCATTGAGTACACCACCGACCGAATTATCAATACCGCAGGACTGGACGAAAGCGAGATAACCAAGACCGAAGTCAATAAAATCCCTTTGCGCTTGGAAATGCTTCGCAGCGGACAGATCGACGCAGCCGTCCTACCGGATCCATTCATTACCATTGCGATGGCGGATGGAATGATGTCCCTTGTCTCCACTCAGGATCTGGGCATATTCGTAACCGGAGCGATGTTTGCCGGCAGTGTCATCAGAGAGAAGCAAGAAGCCATCGATATACTGCTTCGAGGATACGATCTGGCAGTGGACTACATCCTTTCGCACGATAGAAAAGCCATCCGAAATATCCTGATCGAAGATGTCGGTGTACCCGAACCCTTGGTAGATGATGTGATTCTGCCCGACTATACACATGGACAGAAGCCCACAATAGAAGATCTGCAACAGACTATCGACTGGCTACATGCCAAGAAATTGGTCCCGAGCGACTATACCGGCAAGGATCTGATCCGCTAAAGTCCGGCATAATCAAGAGACGGACGAAACGCAGATTCCTCCATTAGGCAAATGATCTCTATTCGCAATCTGGCCGTTACATATCGCCACGGGAGTACGGAAGTGAAAGCATTGGACGGTCTTTCACTGAATATTCCCAAAGGAGAGATTTTTGCCATAACGGGACCTTCGGGCTGTGGCAAATCGACACTCCTGCACGTTTTGGCAGGTGTACTGACAGAGTATGAGGGCGAAGTGCTATTCGATGGGAAACCTCTGAATCCGAAATCTTTTTCCATAGGAATAGTTCCCCAGCAATATGGGCTTTTGCCATGGAAACGAGTGCGTGAGAATATCGTACTTCCATATACCCTGCGAAAGGAAGCCATAGAGATGCCGGAGTTTGAGAGCATTGTACACACCCTCGGCTTGTCGGACATATTGCATCGGTATCCGAAGGATCTAAGCGGAGGGCAACGTCAGCGTGTGGCACTGGCACGAGTATTTCTCCAACGCCCGCAATTGCTCCTGCTTGACGAAGCATTCGCAGCTCTTGATATGCTCACAGCCGAGAAAAGCAGACAACTCTTCCTTGGACTTTGGGATAAACATCGGGTCACCACTGTCATGGTAACGCACAATGTGGAAGAAGCCGTAGCGATGAGTAGCCGGGTAGCTGTCATAGGGGGTACGCCCGGACGAATCAGAGGCTTGTGCGAACATCCGGATAGCGACACCATCCGTAGAAAGCTGAACCGGATCGAACCATGAGAAAGACAAAAGGGTTTCTTGGGCGAGTGCTAATGGGTGCTCTACTGCTCAATCTCCTGTGGTATCCAGCTGCACTGCTCCTCAATACCCCTGTGCTGGTGAATCCTCTTACTGTTTACTCCCAAATAGGAACGGTATGGCAGCAGTCCATGTCCGCACATCTGATGGCGAGCTTGCTACGAATCGTCATCGGCATTTCGATAGCCCTCGTCTTGGGATTCATGGTAGCACTCTCCATGTTCCGTTACAAGAACTTTGGCCGTGTGATGGATTCGTTCGTCTATTTCTGCTATCCTATCCCCAAATTAGCACTCTTACCGATCATCATGCTCTTGGCAGGACTGGGCGACGTGACCAAAATAATTATGATCGTACTGATCATCATCTTCCAAATCATCGTCAACCTGCGCGACAGCCTTCGCAATATCTCCAAAGAGAGCTTTCTTGTCCTTACCTCATTGGGAGCGACTCATGCTCAACTGATGCGTCATCTGATCCTGCCGGCCATTACTCCCGAAGCACTCTCCACACTACGAGTGGCCATTGGGACAGCCATATCGGTACTCTTCGTGACAGAGACATACGGGACGAATAAGGGCATGGGATTCTTCATTGTCGATGCATGGATGCGTATCAGCTATACGGAGATGTACGTGGGCATCGTGGTTTTAGGAATGGCAGGTTTTTTCCTTTTTTTGCTCGTGGATGGTCTTGAGACCGCACTATGCAGATGGAGGAACAGTTAGCCATACAATCAAAGAAATCATCATTCAACAAAACAATAACGATCAAGAAATGAAAGTAAAACATCTATTAGCTGCATCCTTGATGATGCTAGGAACAGGGAGTATTTGCGCCCAAAAGTCCGCAAACAGTATTTTCAATGCAATCAAAGAACGGGTTAGCCTCAGTGGTTATGCGCAAGCAGGGTTTTCCTCCTTGTGGCTCCCTACGGCGAGTTCCGAAAAGGAGAACTACAACACATTCGATGTAAAGCGTATCACCCTTCGTGCCAATGTCGCCATCACGGACAAATGGTCTGTAACCTTCATTTCTGATTTTGCAAAAAGACACACCAATTTAGAACTATACACTTCCTTCCGCACTTGTTCTGGTTTTGGGATACGATTGGGACAGTTCAAGACAGCATTTTCGATCGAAAACCAACTGTCTCCAACTACCATCGAAACCATTTCATGCGGATCGATGGCCACCAACTTCCTCGCAGCAGGAAATGGCTCCGATCCTCTGATGGGGGCTCAGAGTGGCCGCGACGTAGGCTTGGAAATCTACGGTGATCTCTTCAATGATATACTGGGCTATCGTCTCGGAGTGCTCAACGGCCAAGGCATAAATACACTTGATGGCAGCAAACACAAAACTTTAGAAGGGAGTCTTACACTTCGTCCCATCGAGTGTCTATCCTTTACCGGTAGTTTCATGAGTGGCAAGACCGCTGCCCTGAATGATGCTCCCATCAAAATCAATAGCAAACAGATTATGGCCGGAGATTTATACGACAGATCCCGCTGGAGTGTAGGAGGTATGTTCCGTTCCAAATACTTCGATCTGCGTAGTGAATACCTCGAAGGCAAAGACGATGACATGATTAGTAAGGGCTTTTACGTCACAGGGGTAGGACGATTGTTCAAAAACCTCGATATCATCGGATCATATGACTTTATGGATTTGTACGAAAGGCAACAAGTTCATAATATTACCGCCGGCCTTCAGTACTGGTTCTTCCCAAAGTGTCGTTTGCAGGCACAGTATGTATTGAGCAATCCGAAAGGCGAGTACAACAACACACACGCTCTGCTAACACAGGTGCAGGTAGCATTCTGACAGCAGATCGAAACATAAGGAAAACGGATTATTAAGCTGTGTTTCACATGAAAGTCCGGATCAGGAGGTTGCCCCCTTGTTCCGGACTTTTTCTTTTCAAGAAATCCGGCGAAAACGGATTAGGATATAACAGGGTAGAATGTTTATCTTTGCAATCCGGCTTAGCAGGACAATAAGGAAATTTTGCCTTTCTACGGCATGGTTGCCACTTCAATTCTATACGGTATTCTCATTGGCATTCTCGTGTCGGCTCCTATGGGGCCGATCGGAATTTTGTGTATTCGAAGGACTCTGCACAGGGGACGGCGCGATGGATTCTACACCGGTATCGGAGCCATACTTAGCGATCTCTTCTATGCCACTGTCACGTATCTGGGAATAGGTTTGGTGATGAACTTCATTGACAGCAACGAGGCTTGGCTACAGCTTCTCGGCAGTGTCGTCATGTTTCTATTCGGTATATATCTGTATCGGACTGCACCCACCTTCAAGGTGGATGACAAGGATAATAACTACTCTGTATGGCATACCGTCCTAAGCTCTTTTGGCCTTACGCTATCCAACCCTTTTATCATTTTCTTTTTTATCGCTCTATATTCCCGCTTCAACTTCGTCACCGATGTTCCGGGGAGGATGTTAGTCGGTTATACCTCCGGCATGTTAGGTATAGCTTTGGGGGCGATTGGCTGGTGGTCTCTTATCACTTATCTTTTCAGCCTGCTACGCAATCGTATCAATGTCGTTGGCATACGGTGGTTCAACCGCATCGTAGCCGTTATTTTTATGGTGATATCCGGTTTCGGATTATTCGCCGGCTTATCCGATATATTGAAATAGCAATCCTGCCTCTGCACGCTAAAGCTCCCTTTCCTTTTCTCACGTCGAACTGACGCTATCGCAGCATCGTTCTGCATCAAATACTTTTACTCAACTCACAGACGTACTTAAAGCTAAACGTTGGTTCTATGTCTAGGTGCGAAACGAGGAGATAGTGCCAGGGCTTGCCACCATGCTGCGTGGTGTAGTCTGTGGCGAGGGAGCAGTATTGCCGTGCTGCCTCTGCCTTGGCTAATACCTCTTCATTGCTTAGCTCTTTGCTCGCCTTGGTCTCGACGAGATAAATGCAGTCCGTAGTCTCCACCACGAAGTCGGGTTCGTAGCGACGGCTATCTTTGCCCCAGTGGATATTGAACTGCATTGCTGATGGGCGCAACCAAGTAAGCACTTCGACATCTTGCTCCAAGATTTGAGCGAAGTTGCGTTCGGTGCCACTATCGAAGCTGTAGCACTCGTGGCAGGCTTTGGCAAAGCCATGGAATATGAAGCGACGAATCTGATGAAGCGAAGGTATCGCCTCGTACAGGGTTTTGCGAGGATAACCTGCACGCTCCCCGAGATAAACAGGTTCGATCTTGACAAAAGGTAAAACCTTTGCCTCTCCATAGCTTATCACCTCCTGGACGAAGTGCTTGCGTATCTGCTCATACAGACGCGAGGCTATCAGCTGGCTGTTTTGGTCAAGCGTGCGAATAGCTGCCTGATCATCTGCGCTATAGCTGTGTACATACTCCAGCACTTGGTTGAGTGCATCGACCAACTCCTCTCTCATCTCTGAGTAGTCTATTTCTGGCTCATCGAGTAGGAGCATCAATAGTTTGCTCTTGATATTTTGTGTGCGACCACTCTCGACCACTTCCAGCTGTTCCTGTTTGCTATCGACGAGGTTTTGGCGTACAATGCGCTCCTTGCGCTCTGTGAATTTGAATTGTTCCTTGCTGAAGTCGACCTCGAAACGCTCCAATTCATAGCGTATCTCCCGAGGCAATATACTGATGCGAGGGATCTCGATGAGGTTACGTTTGAAGCGCGTAATGGTCTCTTTGACGAAAGCCGTGCTAAGCTCCTCTTGCACCAGAGGGGTAAATATAGAGTTTGTCTGGGCTACTGATTCTTTGGCTTTGTTGACGAGGACCTCCAGCTTTGCCTCATTACGAGCAATCTCCTCTATCGAGGCGGACTGTGTCTCTATCGCCACTTCGCTGAGTACTCTTTGAATGGCCTCCGTGGCATCGCACAGAGTCTGTGCCTTCTCTCGCCCTTGAGAGGTCTGGGCAGAGGCGACCTGAGCCTGATAGTGCGCCAACGGTTCATTCGTTTTGGGTTCGAAGGTGACGATCTGCACTGGATCTGTGTCCAAATCCTCGGCATCCAGCTCGACATACTTACAGC
Source organism: Porphyromonas gingivalis ATCC 33277 (assembly GCF_000010505.1). GTDB lineage: Bacteria > Bacteroidota > Bacteroidia > Bacteroidales > Porphyromonadaceae > Porphyromonas > Porphyromonas gingivalis. The sequence goes on from NC_010729.1 coordinate 948,389, forward strand.
GATGCAGGATGCTGTCCTCTTCGTTGGCTGCATCTACAATCCTCTGGAAGTTGTCGTGGGCAATGATCGTGAGTTTGTCGATATGCTCCACGCCCGTTCGCTTGCCCTCGAAAGGCAGACGCAAGCCTCTGCCGATGGTTTGCTCGATGAGTGTATGCGCATTAGCCGCACGGAGCGGAATGATGGTGTAAAGATTGCGAACATCCCAGCCCTCACCAAGCATGTTGACATGAACGACAATCTCGATGGGATTGCCCTCCTCCTCGATGGTAAGGAAGAGCTGTGCGAGGTCGTCCTCCCCTTTGGTGGAGCTATCTATCTGTAGCACCTTGCCCCTGTAGCGTCCCGAGTAGAAGCTGTCGCTCTCTAAGTATTCGGTTGTTTGGCGAGCATGCTCGAGGTCTCGGCAAGCCACCAATACGAAGGGCTTGACATGGGGCTTGGAGTAAGTCCGTGCATAGATCTCCAGACTCGCCATCGTGTGTTGATGCACCGAGAGTCCGTCCTCGAGCTTGATGCGCTCCACTTCGGCAGGCGTCAGTCCTTCGCTACGGAAGTCTGCTCGCTTGGCAATAGTGGGGATCTTGACATACAATCCCTCTCGAAGGGCTTCGGCGAGATTGTACTCATAGATGATATTGCCCACGGGCTTATTGTCCCTCAGCGGGGTCGCCGTCATCTCTATCCCCAAGACGGGGGAGAGGTCGTCAATAGCCAAGCGAGAGGCATCGGCATAGTAGCGATGTGCTTCGTCCATCAGCACGACAAGGTCGGGCAGCGAGGCCAGATAGTCGTAATAGCTCGTGCCGAGGTACTCCGAGAGGCGTTTCATGCGAGGTGCCGACACCACTCCGCCTTTCTTGGAGGTCTTATTATCGGAGTTGAACTTGGCGATGTTGAAGATATTGATCTCGATCTCGTCGTATTGGAAGAGCTGTTGGTTGCCCATAGTCGGACGAACAGAAAGATAGTTCTCGCCCGTAATCACCACAGGCGGATTGGTGACGTATTCTGCCAAGCCTTTGAATACGTACTTGTCGTAACCTGGGTCGCCAAAGTCGCGCAGCAGCTTGTTGTAGAGCGTGAGGTTGGGAGCGAGGACGAAGAAATGCTTGATGCCGTGTACCTGATGCAGGTAGTAGATGGTGGCAGCCATCAGGCGCGTCTTACCTATGCCCGTGGCGATGGAGCAGGTCAGCGAGGGGAAGTTGCGCCCGAAGCTCTTGAGTGAGGGGACTACCTCGCGGGCTTTTGCCAGTTCGTCTGCCAAGAAATCCTTTTGTTCCTCTTGGCCTGTGGGGCGTTTGTCGAGGCTGAGCTTATCCGTAATATCGGCAATCACCCCCAAGCACTGCGCCAGAGGCTCACGCATGGAGAGGCGACTCTTGACCTCTTTCAGCGTTTCGTTTTTGTCTTTCTTACTCATCGTCGTCTTCGTCTTGAGGGTCTACTTCGGGTAGGGTAATGATGTTGAGGTCATAGCTCTTGGCAGGGTCGAAGGCACAGCGACCGAGGAGCATGCGTGGGATGCGCTTCACCGTGATGCGAGGGAAGCGACTACCTAAGCCTGCCCCGTGCGAGGTGCAACAGATGAGCAGCGTCTCGCCCTCCCCGAGCAACGAATCGATATACTGCAGTGTCTCTATCGTCAGGTGCTGCGTGGTGGTATAGATGTAGTCGCTCTCCGTGCTGTGTCCCTGCTTCCAGAAGACTTCGGCATCGGGAGCATAGCGAAAGCCCTCATGGAGCGCCATGGCGGCAGCCAGCATCTCGGCATTGTATTCGGGGCTGATGACCATCACTCCGTGTTCGTCTTCGTTGAGGAGCGTTGGGGCAAGTTCGCAAAAGCGGAATCCTCCGCCACCTGCCCAGCCTGTGGAGGCGGTGATGCCTCCTTGGTCTGTGCCATCGATCACTTTCTTCAGGCGAGGCACGCAATGCGTATAAGCATGGTCGCCCAGCTCAATACCGATGTAACGACGACCCATCTTGTGTGCCACTGCCGCCGTCGTACCGCTACCGAGGAAGCTATCCAGCACAAGGTCGCCAGGCTGAGTCGCACATTGGATAAGTACTGATATAAGCATTTCGGGTTTGGGGTAATCAAAAGCATTGTCTCCAAACAAGTTTATACTTTCTTTCGTTGCGTCCTCATACGTTGACATATTAACATGAGCTCGCGAAAGTAAGTTATGCATGGTTTTAGCTTTTGAGGTGCTAAAGACACGACGAGGTCGAAATTTTTTAGACTTGATGATATAATGTTCTCCATTTTGTATTTGCTCATTTATTGAGGCTTGACTATATCGCCATTCACCCTCTATTTGAACCTCGTTCGTATTCCAATACTGTTTGACCTCACAGTCGTTTAAGAGTGTCACCAAGCTTGTTTCCTCTTCAAAGTCTTGTGCTTTTATAACTCCAACATTCAACTTAGGGAAGTATAGACTATGCGGAGGGAATACTAAAATGCCTCTACTATTTCCGCTATTGTAGAGTGGATATGTTTCATCTCCAGAGGTTGTTTCAATAGAAAATGGAGATAATCTTTTTCGGTCACGAGCATAACAGAGGACATATTCTGTAACACTTCCCATTTGACTATTCAAAAAGGATGGTTTTCTTTTCTTCTCCCAAATAAAGGAACCACAATAGTTTACTCGAAGGAACACCTCATCGCAAATCACCTTCAGGTAGTGGCACTCATCATCATCTATGCTAATAAATATCACCCCATCTGGAGCGAGTAGTTCTCGGAGCAACTCCAATCGTTGCTTCATCAGCGATAGCCAGATGGAGTGCTCCTGCATATCATCATAGTGCGTAAATGCCGAACCCGTATTGTAAGGCGGGTCGATGTAGATGCACTTGACCTTGCCTGCGTAGCCCGAGGCAACAAGCGAACGGAGGGCGAGGAGGTTGTCGCCGTGAATGAGGAGGTTGCCTGTATCAGGGTCTCCGTAGCTATATTCGGGGTTCTCTATCAGGATGCGTGGCTCGAGGACATCCTCTTCGCCCTTGCCTATCCACGTGAGTTCGAGTCTTTGCTTCATATCGTAAGTAGTCTGTTGTTCCAAATTATCCATTCATTATTAACGTCAGTTCGACGTAAGAAAAAGCCAATGAATTTGTTTTCTGATTAGGGTTAAACGCCCAAAGAACGTGGGCATTATGCTTGAAAAAGTAGCGAATTATTTGTATCTTAGCTGTTGACAATCAATAAGATACGAACAAACAAAACGCTACTTTATGAAGACAAATATAGTTGATGTTTTTTGCATCATAGATGATTTCTCCAAGCTTTTTGATGAAGCAATCAAGAAAAAGACCCTCGAAGAGGCAGACAAAAAACGCAGGAATAGAAAGTTTAAGATGTCGGACAGTGAGGTCATGACCATCCTGATCCTGTTTCATCTGTCAAGATACCGAGATTTGAAAGCTTTTTATCTTCAATACATCACCCATTCTTGTCGATCCGAGTTCCCACATCTTGTCTCTTATAATCGCTTTGTGGAGCTGCAAAGCAGGGTAGGTTTCAAGCTGATAGCATTTCTCAATATGTGTTGTTTGGGTCAATGTACAGGCATCTCTTTCATCGATTCCACCCCACTGAAGGCTTGTCATATCAAACGAGCTCATGGGCATAGGACAATGAGGGGATGGGCTCAAAAAGGCAAAAGCACCATGGGTTGGTTTTATGGATTCAAGCTACATATTGTTATCAACGACAGGGGTGAAATCATCAACTATCAAATCACACCGGGCAATTGTGATGACAGAGAACCTCTGAAAGACGGAACATTCACCAAGAATCTTTTTGGCAAACTCATTGCCGATAGAGGCTACATTTCCCAAAACCTTTTTGACCGGCTCTTTGTCGATGACATCCACATGATAACCAAAATCAAAAAGAACATGAAGAACTCCCTGATGCATCTATATGACAAAGTTTTATTGAGAAAGAGAGCCTTGATCGAAACGGTCAATGATATGCTCAAAAATGTCTGTCAGATAGAGCACACGAGACATCGCAGTGTCAACAATTTTGTCACCAACCTGATCTCCGGTATCATCGCTTACAACATCCTGCCTAAAAAGCCTGAACTCAATATTGAAATCATCAGAAACCCTAACTTTCCTATTTCCGCTTAGATCGAACTGACGTAATCGTTAGGTTTATAAGTGTGTTAACAGTTCAAATGCGATTGCCCTGTATCCGAGAAATAATGCAGCAACTATCTCTCGGAAAAAGCACTACCTTTGTAGTCATTCCAATTTAATTACGTAGTAATCAAGCAGCAAATTGCGTGTGATGGAAAAGGTTATCCGCAGAGCTCTCATATCGGTCTATCATAAAGAAGGTTTGGCCGAGATACTGGCCGAATTGAACAGACAAGGGGTAGAGTTCGTATCCACAGGAGGAACTCATGAATTTATCACTTCGCTCGGTTATGCGTGTCGGGCCGTGGATGATCTGACGCGTTATCCTTCGATGCTCGGGGGACGGGTGAAGACATTACACCCAATGATCTTCGGCGGTATTTTGGCTCGTCGCGGTCATGAAAGCGATGTGCGAGAAGTAGGCGAGTACGGGTTACCTCTTATCGATTTGGTCATCGTGGATCTATATCCATTCGAGGCCACCGTGGCATCAGGAGCATCGGAAGAAGATATCATTGAGAAGATAGATATAGGCGGTATCTCTCTCATTAGAGGAGCTGCCAAAAACTTCGAAGATGTCGTTATCATCTCGTCACGGGCACAGTATGCCGGATTTTACAGCCTGCTGAAAGAGCAGGGAGCTCGAACCTCTTTGGCTGAACGCAGACATTATGCTCGAGAGGCTTTCGCTGTGAGTTCGGCATACGACAGTGCTATCTTCCGCTATTTCGATGATGGAGAGCAGACGGCTTTTCGTATGTCGGCAGATAGCCCGAAAGTGCTTCGCTATGGGGAGAACCCTCATCAGCGAGGATTCTTTTTCGGCAACTTCGACCGCTATTTCGATAAGCTCCAAGGAAAAGAAATCTCCTACAACAATTTGCAGGACATCGAAGCTGCGGTATCGCTTATCAGTGAGTTTTCCGCCCCCACCTTTGCCATCCTCAAGCATACGAATGCCTGTGGCATAGCTTCGCGCGGTACACTGATCGAAGCTTGGCAGGCTGCTCTTGCCGGTGATCCCGTATCGGCTTTTGGCGGCATATTGGTGACAAATACTCCTATCGATAGGGAGACAGCTCAGGAGATCGACAAGATTTTCTTCGAGGTGATCATTGCTCCCGACTACGATAATGCTGCCATGGAATATCTGACACGCAAGACGAACAGGATTATCCTTCTACAGAAAGAGCCTGTACGTGAGCAGTGGCAGTTCCGCTCCATGTTTGGCGGTGTGCTCATGCAGCAGGTGGATGGTGTGACAGCCAAGACTGTCGATTTCAAACCTGTAACACCCGTAGTGCCTACAGCAGATGAAACGGACGACCTCATCTTTGCCAATAAGGTAGTGAAGCATAGCAAGAGTAATGCTATTACTTTGGTCAAGGATAGCCAACTTTGTGCCAGTGGAGTTGGGCAGACCTCCAGAGTCGATGCTTTGCGACAGGCTATCGATAAAGCACGGAATTTCGGCTTTGACCTGAATGGGGCTGTCATGGCCAGCGATGCTTTCTTTCCTTTTGCCGATTGTGTAGAGATAGCAGCCGAAGCAGGTATTCGCGCTATCATTCAGCCCGGAGGTTCCATTAAGGACAATCTGAGCATCGAAGAGGCCACAAAAAAAGGTATTGCCATGGTGATGACGGGTGTAAGACATTTCAAACATTAACAAAAACATAGAAAATAGGCCTGTCGCAAGAGAATGGTCGGGGTATAGGACTCCCGTACCGTCACAAGCACAGGAAATGCTTTTCTACAGATACAGAACAAGATGGGATTATTTTCTTTTCGACAGGAATTGGCCATTGACTTAGGTACGGCTAATACGATAATCATCAAAGATGGTAAGGTCGTCTTGGACGAACCTTCCGTAGTAGCATTCGATCGTCGCACGGATGAAGTGATAGCAGTAGGGACAGATGCTCGTGAGATGTATGAGAAAGGACACCAGCATATCAGGACAGTACGCCCCTTGCGAGATGGTGTGATAGCCGACTTCAAAGCTGCCGAGCAGATGATAAGCGGTATGATCCGTATGATCGGTAAGAAGCATCGCTGGATCCATCCATCGCTCCGCATGGTGATCGGTATACCTTCGGGTAGTACGGAAGTCGAGATGCGTGCCGTGCGCGACTCCAGCGAGCATGCAGGTGGGCGTGACGTATATATGATATATGAACCTATGGCTGCTGCTGTGGGTATCGGCATCGATGTATTGGCTCCGGAGGGAAATATGATTGTGGATATAGGTGGAGGTACAACGGAGATCGCCGTCATTTCACTGGGCGGTATCGTCATGGACCAGTCCATTCGTGTAGCCGGTGATGAACTGACCAATGATATTATGGACTATATGCGCCGCGAACACAATGTAAAGATCGGGGAGCGTACAGCTGAGCAGATCAAAATCAATGTAGGTGCAGCTTCGGAAGACTTGGCTTCACCGCCCGAGACCTATCTGGTCTGCGGTGCAGACCAGATGGATACCCTTCCGAGGAAGATACCCGTAAGTTATAAGGAGGTGGCACATTGTCTGGAGAAGTCCATCGTGAAGATCGAAGCTGCCATCCTCAAAGCATTGGAGGAAACCCCTCCCGAACTCTATGCCGACATCGTAAGGAACGGTGTATTCCTGACCGGAGGAGGAGCTATGTTGCGCGGTTTGGACAAGCGTCTGACCGATCGTTTCGGTATCACTTTCCAAGTAGCCGATGAGCCTCTGTTGGCTGTAGCCAAGGGTACGGGGATTGCGCTTAAATACGTGGACACATTCAACTTCCTGATCCGATAGAGATAGTCCGAAAAACTTTCTTCCTGCATGCTCTAACATGCGTAAGCTCATCGAGTTTATAGTACGTCATCAACATTGGCTACTGTTTCTTTTTCTGGAGACGGTAGCCTTTGTCGTACTCTTCAACGATAGCATCTACCATCGAGCGCAGGGAATGGCGGTAGCCAATGCCCTGACGGGGCGCATCAATAGCCTGACGGGCGAAGTGCGCAGTTATATGAGTCTGCGTGAGAAAAATCGTATGCTTCTCGATGCCAATGCACGGTTGGAGTTGGAGTACATTTCGCTCAAGAGAGCTGTTGATGCAGCCGTAGCCGATTCTGTACGCCCCCTACTGTTCCGGCCGGATTCCCTCAATCCGCAACCAGTGGAGATGGACTACCTGAGAGCACAGGTGGTCAATGCTTCCTATAACAGGGTGGAGAATTTCATGACCATAGATAAGGGACGAGCCGATGGTGTACTGCCGGAAATGGGTGTAGTGTCGGCTACGGGTGTGGTGGGTGCCGTAACGGCTGCTTCAGATCATTATGCTATTGTGATCCCGATCATCAACCCGAAATTCAAACTCAGTTGCCGACTCAAGGGAAGCGAATATGTAGGTTCCATTCTGTGGGAGAAGCCCGGGAGCAATGTAGCCCAGCTGACCGATCTGCCCCGTCACGTGCAGTTAGCACAGGGAGATACGGTAGTAACGAGCGGGTATTCATCCATCTTCCCTGCTAACCTGATGGTCGGACGTGTGGGCAAGATAAAGGGCAAGGATACGCCTTTGGCCGAGAGAAATTCGTTCAGTGCCGTACCTGTAATCCTGTCTGCCGACTTCGGTAGGCTGACGGATGTGTATGTGATCCTGAACAAGATCGATATAGAGAGGCAAAAGCTGGAGGAGGAAAACGGCATACCCAAAACGGAGGCTTACTGATGATTCGTGAGATAAGGTTTTTCTTGGCAGCTGTGCTGCTGGTTCTACTACAGGTATGGGTGTTCAACTACATATTTCTGTTCAAAGTAGCCACCCCTTTCGTCTATATATATACTCTGATGCTGTTGCCGCTGAACGTGTCTGTTTCCGCTCTCTTGTGGCGAGCATTCATAATAGGCATGTTCCTCGATATCCTTAGTGGAGTACCCGGGCTGCATGCCGCATCATTGACGGCTACGGCTTTCGTCCGCAACGGGCTGGCACGTCCTTTCTTGGAAAAGGATTCGGACTTGGGGTATCCACCGTCGGCACGGAATCTGAAAGTCGGTATATATGTATTCGTGCTGGAGCTTACCATCATACATCATCTGCTCCTTTTCATTCTGGACTCGTGGAGCCTGTCGAGTGTGCCGTATATGCTGCTTCGTACAGGAGCAAGCATCCTGCTGACTTATCTGCTATTGCTTATTATGAACTCGCTTTTCGGCAAGAGACTCAAAATGCCAGAAAATGAGTAAACAGCGGAAAGATCCCAACGAAAAACATCGTTTCCTATTGGTGATAGCCACTATCTGTGTGGTATTCATCTATGCGATACGCCTTTTCTATTTGCAAATCCTAAGTCCGAACTATAAGGCTCGTGCCGATAGCAATGCTTTCTATCAGAAGCCTGTATATCCTTCGCGTGGGGTGATATACGACCGCAACGGAGAGCTCCTCGTGTATAACGAACCGGCCTATGACCTTGTAGCCGTGACGAAAGAGGTAGGCGAATTCGATACCCTTGCCCTGTACCAGACCTTGAATGTGGAGCCGGAGTATGTACGCAAGCGTTTTCAGGACATAAGGGATCGTCGTATCAACCCCGGCTATTCGCCTTACGTACCTCAACTCCTGCTGGCGCAATTGAACCCTCGCGAAGCGGGACGTTTTCAGGAGCAGCTGTTCAAATTCCCGGGCTTTTCCATTCGTCCCCGTGCCATCCGTCAATATAAGTATCATGGAGCCGCACATGTGCTGGGCTATCTTTCCGAAGCGAATATGCGTGACTTAGAGCGCGACAGCTCGCTCATTGCCGGCGACTATGTGGGTAGAAGCGGTATAGAGCGTCAGTACGAGAAAACGCTCCGAGGCGAAAAAGGGATAGAAGTCCTGCTTCGTGACGCTCGCGGTCGTATCAAAGGACACTACTCCGATGGCAAATACGATTCGCCGGCCATTCCCGGACGCGATCTGACCCTTTCGATCGACAGCAAGCTACAGACACTGGGCGAACAGCTGATGCAGGGGAAGCGCGGAGCTATAGTAATGATCGAACCGGAGACGGGGGAAGTACTCTGTCTCGTCTCTTCACCCTCCTACGATCCCTCGCTACTTGCCGGTAAGGACAGGGGGAAAAATCATCTGGAGATGGAACATGATCGAAACAAGCCCCTGTATGCCCGTGCCATTCAGGCCACCTATCCTCCCGGCTCCACTTTCAAACCGGCACAAGGGGCTATCTTTCTGCAGGAAGGGGTGATCAGGCCTACGGATGCTTTTAGCTGTTATCACGGTTTCCCTCCCCTGAACAACAGACCGGCCTGTCACAGCCACGGCTCTCCGCTCAGTCTGGTGCCGGCATTGGCCACCAGCTGTAATGCCTTCTTCTGCTGGGGGCTTCGTGCCATGCTGGACAGCAGGCGGTTCTATCCTTCCGTTCAGGAGGCATTCGAGCATTGGAAGAACAGGATCGTCGGACTGGGGTTCGGCTACAGGCTTGGACTGGATCTGCCCGGGGAGAGGCGAGGCTATATCCCCAACAGCAAGGTGTACGACAAGGCTTATAAGGGGCGATGGAATTCCTCCACCATTATTTCCATCTCGATCGGTCAGGGCGAAATCCTGGCCACTCCGCTCCAAATAGCCAATCTGGGTGTCATCATTGCCAACAGGGGACGCTATCGCCGTCCGCATGTGGTGAAAGCCATTCAGGGGATCCCCCTCGATACAGCTTATACGAACTGGCAGAATAGCGGCATCAGTCCGGCGAATATGGAGTATATAGTAGAAGGAATGGCGAGAGCCGTAACGGGCGGAACCTGTCATGCAGCCAACTTCGCCCCGGGGGAAATAGAGGTATGTGGCAAGACGGGTACAGCCGAGAATCCTCACGGTAAAGACCACTCGGCTTTCCTTGGCTTTGCCCCTCGCAACAATCCGAAGGTGGTCGTATCCGTCTATGTGGAGAACGGCGGCTTCGGAGCCGTGTACGGAGTCCCCATCGGACGAGTAATGATGGAGTATTATCTCCGCGAAGGCAAACTGTCTCCGGAGGGCGAAGCCGTGGCCACGAAGATGTCCAACACTGCAATTCACTACAGCAATGTCTTTTAAGAGAGATCGAGGCGATTATAAGGGACGGATCGATTGGTTTACCATCATTCTGTATCTGCTGCTCGTCGTGGCCGGTTGGTTTGCTGTCTGCGGCGCAAGTTACGACTTCGACATATCCCACCTTTTCATGATGGGCGGTCGTCCGATGATGCAGCTCCTGTGGATCGGTCTCGCGGTGGTGATAGGCTTTATGGTTCTGCTCATGGAGACGGATATTTTCGAGTCGCTGGCTCCCGTCTTCTATGCCGCCATGTTGGGGCTTTTGGCTCTGACCATACTGATAGCTCCGGATATAAAAGGCTCGCATTCGTGGCTGGTGATAGGACCGTTGCGACTCCAGCCGGCCGAATTTGCCAAGGTGACTACAGCCCTCTTCCTGGCATGGAAGCTGAATCAGAACGACTTCGTCCTGCAGGGAATGAAGGCCTATGCCTCCACTTTTGCCATTATCCTCATCCCCGTACTGCTTATCCTGATGCAGAACGAAACGGGGTCTGCCCTCGTCTATATAGCTTTTTTCCTTGCCCTCTATCGTGAGGGAATGTCCGGCGTATTCATCGGCATTGCCTTCTGTGCCGTCCTCTTTTTCGTCACGGCTCTGAAGCTGCAAGGCGATGTGTGGTGGGGACATACGGATGCCGCCGAATGGTCTGTGGTCTCGATGGCTTTTGTGATAGGATTCTTCCTCGTGCGGATCTATACCAAGGAGCGAGGACGCTTCTATGTCGTGGCGGCAGGGCTTACTGCTGTCACCTATGCCGTAGCCATAGTGCTGTCGTACTTCGTGTCGGTGGATTTTGTCCTCGTGGCATACGGTCTCTTGGCAGCATTGATCGTATGGGCTTTGTCAATGGCCATCAAGCGGTATGTACTGTCGTATGCGCTGATAGCCGTTTTCGCCCTGTGTTCGGTGGGCTACTTCTATTCGGTGGACTATGTATTCAACAAAGTGATGCAGCCCCACCAGCAGATGCGTATCAGGGTTGCCTTGGGAATAGAGGACGATTTGCGCGGAGGAGGATACAATGTAGACCAGTCCAAGATAGCTATCGGCTCGGGCGGATTTATGGGCAAGGGGTTCCTGAAAGGGACACAGACCAAACTGAAATATGTGCCCGAGCAGGATACGGACTTTATCTTCTGTACCGTGGGCGAAGAGCAGGGGTTCTTAGGCTCCGTGCTGTTGCTGATCGGCTATGCCACGCTGATCATACGGATCGTTGCGTTGGCGGAGCGTCAGACCAAAGTCTTCTCGCGCGTCTATGGCCATAGCGTGGCGGCCATATTGCTCTTCCACCTCTCGATCAATGTCGGGATGGTGATCGGCCTGGTACCCGTTATCGGTATTCCCCTTCCCTTTTTCAGCTATGGAGGATCTTCTCTTTGGGGCTTTACCCTGTTGATCTTCATTTTTCTCCGGCTCGATGCCGACCGAGACTGCCGGTAGGGAGGAGCCGAACCTCTTCAGCCGCCGTCAGAGATGCAGGCGCAGCAGTATGACCGAGAGGTTGTGCACCGTCTGCACGGCTGCAAACAGGAAGACTGCCATATCCATCGGGCGGTAGGCTTTCCGAGGGATCGACCGGTAAATCCATCCCAACAACATAGGCCAGAGAAAGACCCAATGTCCTCCGAATATCACCGCTTCGTTCATCCCGTATCCTCCGATCACATTGACCCCTACATCCACTGACAGATATAGGAGCAGCAGCCAAACGAGCTTTTCCCTTCGCCTCAGCAAGGGGGCGGCGACAACCGTCGAGAGGAAAAGCAGCGGCACGATATACGACCAGGGCCGGCGATAGGGAGTAGGGCGCAGGGTGGTCTCTTCGTATCGGCGCGCCGGAGCCAGATCGCTGATCAGGAGCGGATGGCCGAAGTATTCGGCTACCGATTCGTCGGCTCCCTGCCGGAAGTCGAACATGCGGATGGCCAGCGTACGCGGATCGTTCTCGGGTTGTCCCTGTTTGGCCGCCCGATAGGTGAAAAGCAGGCCGATCAGCAGGACGGTGAGCGAGAAAGCTCCTGCCAAGGCTGCTCCTTTCCTGATTCGCGAGCCTATCGTCCCTTTTTCCAAAAGGAAAGCCAAGGCCGGTTTGGCCACGTTGGTCAGGGTGATTCCTCCCAGCAGAAAGGCAAACCAGCGAATGGTGCCTCCGCCGAAACTCCCACGCATCTTGTACCGAACGGACAGTACGGTGATGGAAAGGGGAAGCAGGAAGAACGAGAGCGGATAGCTCTCGATAGTGAACGGCAGGGTAAGGGCTGTGAAGCTGCCGGCCGACAGGAGGGTGACGAGCAGGCTCCTCGTCCGTCCCTGACCCGCCACGCGGCGGAGATAGGCGTAGGTGGCCGTTACGCCTGCTGCCGTGCACAACGTCATCAAGGTCAGACAAATGCCGAGAGCTAAGCTCTCTCCTCCGATTGTGACGAATCCGAACCGATTGAGGGCATAGAAGAGGTTCAGGAAGGGATGGCTTATGTCGAAGACACCTCCTGCCGTTTCGAAGCGATAGTAGTTGTCATAGCCCAGATATGCACCGATGAGTCCGTCGTGTGGCGTCAGCAGTCCGGTGGATGCGATGTGCATTGTCAGTGCTCCGTATAGCAGGCTGAGTATGCAGCATAGAACGGCTTCCTCTCGGTACCGACAGAGCAGTCTTCCGATGGCTCCCTTTCGTATCATTTCAGGCGTTTCAGTTCTTAGTGTTGCAAATGTAGATATTATATAATGATGAGAGGATACTATGGTCTCCTATGAGAGGATACTATGGTCTCACATGAGAGGATACTATGGTCTCCTATGGGAGGATACTATACCTCTTATGGGAGATCCTGTTTATAATGTCTATATTTGGAGCCTGATGAGCCGGTCAGGAGGCTCTTCGGAAGTTTTCACGGAAGTAAGACAGAACAAATGATACAGTACACAGTGAAGGAACGCCGAATGAAAGTAGGCAAGCATGCAGGCAAAACGATGTATTATGCCGAAGCTCAGAAATCGAAAGTGATTGACTTTGAAGAGGTGATCAGGGACGTTGCCGAGATGAGTTCGCTCACGACCGGCGATGTGCGTAATGCCGTGGATCGACTGGCCTATTACCTCAAGCGCGAGTTGGCAGAGGGCAATACTGTCAGGCTCGGACAGATCGGGACTTTTCGGCTTTATGCCCCCGGGCGGTTTATGGAGCATCCCGAAGAGGTCAATGCCACGACGATCAAGGGCGCGAAGATTCAGTTCATACAGAACAGGCATCTGCGCGAAGCCTCCTCTTTGATCAAGGTGGCGGTGGACAATCCCTATCTGACCAAGAAGAAAGATCTCACTGCCACCGGCACGGAGTCGGCCGAGGGCAATGGATCCTCCGGCTTGTAGTCCTTGGGGCCGATTCGGGTGCTATTTGCTGCTTTTTGCGTGTCCGATTATCTTTGCAAGCATAATGAAGAAGGAATTTATCGGTCGGACAGCCAAGTCGCTGAGTCTGGCCCTCGCCATTTTTTCAGGATGTATATTCGGCAGTGTGTTGCCTGCATGGTCGCAGGAGATTGTGGCGGGCGAACTGGAGCGTTGCTTCTTGGCCATGCCCGAATCCGTCCTGCCGATCGTAACCATGGAGGAGCGGAACGATTTGTGCCGGAGGGCAGGCCATCTCTCCGGCTTTACCCATACGGCATCTCTGGAGTCTTCTCTGGGAGGTACCGTTACGTTTCTCCTCAATCGGAACTTTATCAGGATTCAGACCAGTACCGTCGGAGAGGTGTTTATGCGCATCCTGCCCTTTTCGGATAGCAGCTCCGTCATCTGCGTGGTCACTACCGTCTTGCACCCCGTGGCGGATAGCCGGATCGATTTCTACACCACCGAATGGAAGCCGCTCAAGGCCGACCGCTTTTGGCAGCAACCTCGGATAGAGGATTTTTTCCTTCCCCATACGGACAGGCAGTCGTATGCCTATCAGGCCATATATGCAAGTCTGACACCGTCCTATATGCAGGTGTCGCTCTCGGAAGAGTCGGATACACTCTCCATCCGCCAGACCGTGACAGAGACCTTGGCGGAGGAGGAGAAACCGCTTGCGGCAATTTTTCTTTCACCCGAACCGTTGGTCTATCGTTGGCAGTCCGGACGATTCGTTCGGCAGGTTCGATAAAGCAATACATATTATTAAGGTAATAGCAAGGAAACGATGGAAGTATCGAAGAAGAGGCTCGTCCTGATGGGGGTTGCCGTACTCGTTCTTATTGTATTCATGGGGGGGGTCTTCAATTGGCGTGTGGTTCGCGAACGTGCTGCTCTGGAACAGGATCGCGAAAACTTTGCCAAGCTCGAAAAGGAGGCCATGCAGGATGAACTGGATCGTATATCCGAGGACTATACGCAGCAGTACAACAAGCTCTCCGGCTCTACGGGAGAAATGAATATCCAATTGGCCAACGATTCCCTTCTGGCACAGCTCTCCGCCGAGCGTGCCCGCGTCAATCGTTTGCAGGACGAATTGAAAACAGTCAAGACGACCAATGCACGCAGGATAAACGAGCTGAGAGGAGAGGTCAAGACCCTTCGTGCCATACTGAAGTCGTATGTCGTGCAGATCGACTCCCTCAATGCAGCCAATGCCCGTCTCCGAACGGAGAATCAGGAGGTGAAGCGCAACCTCTCCGAGGCCGTGGGCGAAGCCAGTCGTCTGAAAGTGGAGAAAGCCGAACTGACCGGAAAGGTGGAGCTGGCATCGAAACTGGAGGCTACCGGCATATCGGTGGCTTTGCTCAACAAGAAAGGCCGTTCGACCCAAAAGGTGACGAAGATCAAGAACATTCAGATGAGCTTTGTCATTCCCAAGAACATTACGGCTCCCGTGGGAGAGAAAGCTATTTACGCCCGTATCCTCACTCCGAGCGACGATGTGCTCCAAAAATCCTCTGCCGACGTTTTCGCCTTCGAAGGCAAGCAGATCGGCTACTCCTGTCGCAAGCAAATAGAATATACCGGAGAGCAGACCGATGTGATCCTCTACTGGAATGTGGGAGAAACCCTGATGCCCGGAGCTTATCGGGTCGATTTCTTTGCCGATGGGCATCTGATCGGACGCAAAGGCTTCAGCTTGGGCGAATAAGTTTTTTGATTGCGAACGTATTCCCTTTGCCCGAAAATAGTAATTTAGTGCCTTGTTTGGGTGGGACTTGTTCTCATTCGCCAACCGGAAATAATTAGGAAACAGGAATAATATAATGGTGGAAATATCCGCCTTCGGTCAATTGACCGACCCGGCACTTTCACCATAGCATAATACAAGAAAATGACTGATCGAGAAGACAGAATTATTAACATCAGCATCGAGGAGGAAATGAAGACCGCCTACATCGACTATTCGATGTCGGTGATCGTCTCCAGAGCTTTGCCTGATGTCCGCGACGGATTCAAGCCGGTTCATCGCCGTGTGCTGTATGCCATGAACGAAACCGGCAATGTGTACACCAATCCCACTCGCAAATGCGCCAATGCTGTCGGCGAAGTGCTGGGACACTATCACCCGCATGGCGACTCTTCCGTTTATATGGCCTTGGTGCGTATGGCACAGCCGTGGAGCCTGCGCTATCCGTTGGTGGACGGTCAGGGCAACTTCGGTTCGGTGGATGGCGATTCGCCTGCTGCCATGCGTTATACCGAGTCGCGCCTCAGCCGGATTGCCGGTGAGATGCTTCAGGACATAGATAAGGAAACGGTAGACTTCCAAAACAATTTCGATGATACACGTCAGGAGCCCACGGTTCTGCCGACACGCATTCCGAACCTCCTCATAAACGGGGCTTCCGGTATTGCTGTCGGTATGGCTACCAATATGCCTCCCCACAATTTGTCCGAAGCTATTGACGGATGTGTGGCGTACATCGAAGCAGATGGCGACATAGACGTGGAGGGTTTGATGCAGTATGTCAAGGCTCCGGATTTCCCCACAGGAGGATTCATATACGGCTATTCCGGAGTGAAGGAAGCCTTCGAGACGGGACGAGGCCGTGTCGTTATCAGAAGTCGTGCCGAGATCGAGCAGCACAATAACCACGAGCGGATCATCATCACGGAGATTCCCTATCTGGTCAATAAGGCTGAGCTTGTCTCCAACATTGCACAGCTGATCAACGAGAAGCGTCTGGATGGTATTTCCAATATATCGGACGAATCGAACCGTAAGGGCATGCGGATCGTCGTAGAGATCAAGCGCGATGCCAATGCTTCGGTCGTGCTCAACAAGCTCTACAAGATGACAGCCTTGCAAAGCTCTTTCAGCGTAAACAATATCGCCTTGGTCAAGGGACGTCCCCGCCTGCTCAATCTGAAAGATCTCATTGGGGAATTTGTGGATCATCGTCAGGAGGTAGTGACACGCCGTTGTCGTTTCGAATTGCGTAAGGCACGGGAGCGTGCTCATATCCTCGAAGGCTTGCTTATAGCCGTAGACAACATTGACGAAGTAATCTCTATCATCCGTTCCTCCAAAGATGCCGCAGAGGCTATGAGCCGCTTGATAGAGCGTTTCGATCTCTCGGATATCCAGGCACGTTCCATTGTAGATATGCGTCTGCGTGCCCTGACGGGATTGGAGCGCGACAAGCTGCGTGCAGAGTTCGAAGAGATCATGGCCTCCATCAATCATTTGGAAGCTCTTTTGGCCGATAGAGCATTACTGATGGAACTGGTCAAAAGCGAACTGCTGGAGATAAAAGAGAAATATGGCGATACTCGTAAAAGCGAGATCATATATGCTTCGGAAGAATTCAACCCCGAAGACTTCTATGCCGACGATGATATGATCATCACCCTTTCGCACATGGGCTACATCAAGCGTACCCCTCTGAGCGAATTCAGAACGCAGGCTCGTGGCGGAGTCGGAGCCAAGGGTTCGGATACTCGCGAAGAAGATTTCGTGGAGTATATCTACTCGGCCTCCATGCACGCCACCATTATGCTGTTCACGGCCAAGGGGCGTTGCTATTGGCTGAAGGTGTATGAAATCCCCGAAGGTGCCAAGAATGCCAAAGGACGAGCTATTCAGAATCTCCTTAATATCGATCCCGACGATAAGGTCAATGCCTTTATCCGTATCAAGAACCTGACGACGGACAAGGAGTTTGTCAATAGTCACTATCTCCTCTTCTGTACCAAGAGAGGAATCATTAAGAAGACATTGCTCGAAGCTTTCTCCCGTCCGCGCGCCAATGGTGTGATCGCTATCGACCTGCGAGACAACGATGGCTTGGTAAGTGTCCGATTGACCAATGGTAAATGCGACATGGTTATTGCCAATCGCGGTGGACGTGCCATTCGTTTCCATGAATCCGTGGTTCGTCCTTCGGGTCGTACAGCCATGGGAGTAAAGGGAATGACGCTCGACGATGATGGTGAGGACGAAGTAGTAGGAATGATCTCTATCAAGCATCCGGAAGAAGAGACCATTCTGGTAGTAAGCGAAAAGGGATACGGCAAGCGTTCTAATATAGACGACTATCGTATTACCAATCGCGGTGGTAAAGGGGTGAAGACACTGAATATCACCGAAAAGACCGGAAAGCTGGTCGATATTCGAGCCGTTACCGATGCCAACGACCTTATGATCATCAATAAGAGCGGTGTCGCCATCCGGGTAAAAGTGGCTGATCTGAGCATTATCGGTCGAGCTACACAAGGTGTTAAGCTCATTGATTTGTCCAAGCGTGGTGACGAGATCGCTTCCGTTTGTAGTGTAGTCTCCGAGGAAGAAGAAAACAAGGCAGAAAAGCATGCCGATCATACTCACGAAGTTTTGCCACAAGACGACTCTTCCTCATCTGTAGAAAATGGTGATGTCAGTGATATGACTGATGCTATCGAACCAGAATAATTTTAGACGTTTAACTATTAATGCAAAATCAGTATGAACAAGAAAAGTTTATTGGCAGCTGTCCTGTTTGCAGCAGTTATGCCGGTTTCCTTTGCCCAAAATGCCAATGTGAAAGGAGCAGAAAGCCTTTCCGGTGGTTCCAAACCGAACTTTGCCGAAGCTCGTACGCTGATCGGTGAAGCCATGAAGAACCCCGAGACGATGAACGATGCCAAGACTTGGTTTGTGGCCGGTCAGGTGGAAGAGAGACTCTTTACATCAGAGAATCTCAAGCAAACTGTGAATCAGGAGCCGGATCGTGCTATGATGAACGATGCTTTGCTGCGCATTTTGCCGTTTTATTTGAAGGCTGACCAGTTGGACAATATGCCTGATCAAAAGGGTAAGGTAAAGCCCAAGTTCACAAAGAAGATCATGGAATCTCTCAAGGGTAATCATCTTTACTATATCAATGCCGGTGGTTACTACATGGAGAAGAAAGACTATAAGAAAGCTCTCGAAGCCTTCGATCAGTTCATGCAAATCAAAGAGCTGCCGATGTTTGCTGCTGTTCCCGAAATTTCTGCACAGGATTCCAACTCTATGATGGTAGGGTTCTTTTCGGCGGTCTGTGCCTATCAGGCCAATGACTTGGACAGAACACTCGAGATCTGCAACAAGATCAAGGATGTTCCCTATCGTCAGAACGACGTGTATCAGCTGATCGCTACGGTATATCAGGACAAAAAAGATACAGAGGGCTATATCCGGATGCTGGAGGAAGGTGTACAGAAGTTCCCGAAGGAAGCTTACTATCTGCTCAACCTGATCAACAAATACATCGAAACCGGTCGTACGGAAGAAGCCATTTCTTCATTGGAAAGGGCTATTGCAGACGATCCTCAGAATGTACAGCTTTACGACGTGATGGCCAAGTTGTATGAAAATACGCAAGACTATGACAAAGCCGAGGAGTGGCTGAAGAAAGGTCTGGCTCTTGATCCTGACAATGCTTCTGTATGCTACGATTTGGGTCGTGTGTATTACAACCGCGCTGCCGATTTGAAGGGGGCTGATCAGGTGAATGCTGAGACAGAAGCCAAAGCCAAGGAATATTTGCAGAAGGCCTTGCCCCTGCTCGAAAAGGCTTATTCGATCAATCCGGACGAATCATGGTATGTACTGCGCAATGTGTACTACAACTTGAAGATGAACGATAAGTACAGAGAGCTGACAGAGCGTCACGAAGGAAAATAATTCACAATTCCCCCTTTGAAACTTCAAACACGTAAAAAAGCCGTGTCAATGAAGTGAACCCTAAAAGTTGGACAGAAAACTTTTAGGGTTCATTTTTTATGCGAAGTCGTTTTGAAGAATGCTTGGAGATAGTACTCTGTGCAAAGTCCGGGAGGCCTATTTGCAGGCTATCAGAAGAGTATGGCTATCCTAAGGATAGGTGCCTCTTCGGCAGGGCTATCGCTTTTGAAAGGTTGTACTGTATCCTTGGTCTCGTTCTTCACTTCTGTGCGGTCTTCCAATACTAATCATATGTATCTTCCAAAAGGAGTATCTTCGCGACAATGTAATAGTAGCTTTCATTGTAGAAATCATCATATGGCGACAATAAATAGAATAAAAGCTGTGCTGGCAGAGAAACAATTGACCAGTAAATGGCTTGCCGAGCAATTGGGGAAATCAGAAAACACTATTTCTAAGTGGTGTTCTAATAAGGTACAGCCCTCTTTGGAAAACCTCGTTGGGATCGCCAAAATACTCGACGTTGATGTTCGGGAGCTAATTATGTCGACCAAAGAGTCTCGATAAATAGGACTACAATCACACTCGATCATGAAGCAACCCAAAATATCCTGGCCTCAAGCTAAATATATAGCCACAGACCTTGTTCGTCGGAGGGCAAGCTCAGACCCTGATTCATTTACTCAGACACTGCAAGATGCTCGTGTAGACCTTAATCCGCACCAAGTGGAGAGTGCTCTGTTTGCTTTTCGCTCACCTCTCTCCGGAGGGGCAATTCTTGCCGACGAGGTGGGACTAGGCAAGACGATAGAGGCGGGCATCATTCTGTCGCAGAAATGGGCAGAGCGCAAGAGGCATTTGGTCATCATTGCTCCTGCCAACCTGCGCAAGCAGTGGGTAGAAGAGCTCGAGGAGAAGTTCTATCTACCTGCATTCATCTTGGACAGGAAGGTAATGGATCAGCTCTTGGCCAATCCTGAGGTTGTCAATCCCTTTGAGACTGATCGAATAGTGGTTTGCTCCTACGACTTTGCTCGTCGTCAAGAGCGTTACCTACGCTTGGCTCAGTTGGATCTTGTTGTTTTGGACGAAGCGCATCGCCTGCGCAATGTTTACCGTCCAGACAATCAGACGGGCAATATCTTGAGGAGCGCACTTGTCGGCAAAAAGAAGATCCTTCTGACTGCGACACCGCTACAAAATAGTTTGCTCGAGCTGTATGGCCTCACCAGCTTTATCGACGAATACGCTTTTGGCGATCTAAAAAGTTTCAAGTCGCGCTACAATGGCAATCTCTCGGAGATTGACTATGCGCAACTAAAAAAACGATTGGCTCCACTGTGCCATCGCACCTTGCGCCGACAGGTCTTGGAATACATCAGATATACCTCTCGCATACCGATGCTTCACGAGTTCTTCCCCAGTACCGAAGAAGCAGAATTGTACAATTTGGTTACAGAGTTTCTCCAGCGAGATCGGCTTGTGTCGATGCGCAGTAGCCAGCGAGCCTTGACCACCCTTGTACTGCGCAAACTATTGGCCTCCTCGTCCTATGCTATCGGTGGGACATTGCAAACCATCATACAGCGTATAGACGCCCAAGTAGCGGCCGAAGACGACTCTCTAGAGTTTGCCGACTATGAGAGTTGGGAGACGATGATGGACGAAATCCCCGACGCCGAAGAGACCTGGAGGACAGAGCAGGGGAGCCTAAGTCCCGAGGACTTGAGACTGCTGGGAGAGGAGCGAGCATGGTTACAACGCTGTCTGGACTTGGCCAAGCGCATCAGGAGCAACAGCAAAGCCGAACAGCTACTCATTGCCCTGGAGAGTGGTTTCACCAAGCTCTCTGAGCTGGGAGCCAATCGCAAGGCTCTCATCTTCACCGAGAGCCGTCGCACACAGGAGTTCCTCTTGCGCCTGCTGAGCGAGCGGGGATACGAAGGGCAGGTGATGACCTTTAGTGGGACGAACAATGATGCTCGAAGCACAAGAATACTCCGCAGGTGGAGGGAGGCTAACCAGGATACTGGGCTAGTAACGGGGGTCAAAGAGGCTGATATGCGGGCGGCTTTGGTCGATGAGTTTCGACACCGTGCCACGATCATGATTGCGACCGAAGCGGCTGCCGAGGGCATCAATCTTCAGTTCTGCTCCTTGGTGGTCAATTACGACCTGCCCTGGAACCCTCAGCGCATCGAGCAGCGCATCGGACGTTGCCACCGTTATGGTCAGCGGCACGATGTGGTAGTCATCAATTTCTTGAACAAGAGCAACGCTGCAGACCGTCGTGTATACGAACTCTTGGACGAGAAATTCCGTCTCTTCGATGGCGTCTTCGGGGCGAGCGACGAGGTACTGGGGAGCATCAGTTCGGGGACAGACTTTGAGCAACGCATCGCCCACATCTACCAAACCTGTCGTAGCGAAGACGAGATACAGGCGGCTTTTGACCAGCTCAAAGCCGAGCTGAGTCCCGAGATCGATGAGCGCATGCAGCAAACACGCACCGCGCTTTTGGAAAACTTCGACGACGAGGTACGCGCTCGACTGCGCGATAGCGAGGGCAACAGCCGTCGATTGTTGCGCCGCTATGAAGAGAGACTTTGGATGCTGACCCAGTACATCTTGCGCAAGAAGGCGACCTTCTCCCCCACGGACTATAGTTTCGTCCTACGAGAGCCTATTACAGACATATCCGACACGGGGCCTTACTATATGCTCGAGACTTCTGCCGAAAACAAGAGCAGCGAGACGGAGCAGCACGGAGGAGTACTCTATCGGGGCAACCACCCTCTGGCACAATACACCATCACAGAAGCCAAAAACATCGAAGCGACGCCCACAGACACGCTCATCTTGGATTACAGTCGCTCGGGCAAGCGAATAACGCCTTTGGCTGAGCTTGTGGGGCAAGAGGGATACCTGTCGGTAGATTTACTTTCGGTAGAGACCGCCGAGACCATCGATCACTGGGCAGTGGCGATGATCACCGAGTATGGCAAAGTCATTCCCTCCGAACTCATCGAGCATATATGGTCTATACCCGGCAGTGTAGAACTTACAGACACAGCCATCCCAGCTAAGTTTATAGACCAACTGGAGCAAATCAAGAGCACTCAAATCAGTGAAACCACCGAGCAAGCCAAAAAGGAGGCATTGCGTCTCTTCGATGAGCAGGTAGATAAATTGGATACCTGGGCAGAAGATATGAAGCTGGGCTTGGAGCGAGAGATACAAGACCTTAGTCAGACCATACGTCTCATGAAGAGCGAGGCACGCAAGGCAGACAGCATCGAAGCCCGCTTAGCGGCACAACGAGAAATCAAAGCGAGCGAAGCTCTGCTCAAACGCAAGCGGGCAGACCTCTTTGCCGAACACGACCGCATAGAAGAGCAGAAAGACCGCCTCACCGACAATCTCGAGCAGTTGCTCTCGTTGCGTTCGGAGAAACAAAGCCTCTTTACTCTGAGGTGGCACATCATATAATGATGAACCATTGAACAAAGCATAAAAGATCATGGAGAATAATAGTTGCTATACCCCTCTTTGCCCTCGGCGAGAGACCTGCACGCTGTGGCTCAATGCCCTCGCAAGCATCGACAAAGGAGCTACACAGCTCTGCATCACGAACCCCAAGATCATCGAAGAGGCGGGGGGCTACGACCATTGCCCCCTCTATCACGAGCACAAGCTCAGACAATTTGCTCGGGGTTTGATTTGGACGTATCGGGAGATAACCGTCGCCCAACTGGAGGAAATTCATGCCGCCCTCATCAGCCACTTCGGATATAGCACGACGGTACGCATGCGCTGTGGTTACGAAGCCATCGGCCCGGAGGAACAAGCCACCATTGCAGGCCTCTTTGAGTCGCTGGCTCCCGGGGTCGAGCCTCGATACAAGAGCTTCGAAGAGCATTATATCAAGCCTCCGCGAATCGAGGGTAAAGCAGCGCGCAAACTACTCAAATGAGAGTGCTGTATTTTTCCTCCATTGGAAAGTTTATTTTCCAACCTTGGAAAAAGAACAGGGGTATTTAATAATACGTCAGTTCGATCTAAGCGGAAATAGGAAAGTTAGGGTTTCTGATGATTTCAATATTGAGTTCAGGCTTTTTAGGCAGGATGTTGTAAGCGATGATACCGGAGATCAGGTTGGTGACAAAATTGTTGACACTGCGATGTCTCGTGTGCTCTATCTGACAGACATTTTTGAGCATATCATTGACCGTTTCGATCAAGGCTCTCTTTCTCAATAAAACTTTGTCATATAGATGCATCAGGGAGTTCTTCATGTTCTTTTTGATTTTGGTTATCATGTGGATGTCATCGACAAAGAGCCGGTCAAAAAGGTTTTGGGAAATGTAGCCTCTATCGGCAATGAGTTTGCCAAAAAGATTCTTGGTGAATGTTCCGTCTTTCAGAGGTTCTCTGTCATCACAATTGCCCGGTGTGATTTGATAGTTGATGATTTCACCCCTGTCGTTGATAACAATATGTAGCTTGAATCCATAAAACCAACCCATGGTGCTTTTGCCTTTTTGAGCCCATCCCCTCATTGTCCTATGCCCATGAGCTCGTTTGATATGACAAGCCTTCAGTGGGGTGGAATCGATGAAAGAGATGCCTGTACATTGACCCAAACAACACATATTGAGAAATGCTATCAGCTTGAAACCTACCCTGCTTTGCAGCTCCACAAAGCGATTATAAGAGACAAGATGTGGGAACTCGGATCGACAAGAATGGGTGATGTATTGAAGATAAAAAGCTTTCAAATCTCGGTATCTTGACAGATGAAACAGGATCAGGATGGTCATGACCTCACTGTCCGACATCTTAAACTTTCTATTCCTGCGTTTTTTGTCTTCCTCTTCGAGGGTCTTTTTCTTGATTGCTTCATCAAAAAGCTTGGAGAAATCATCTATGATGCAAAAAACATCAACTATATTTGTCTTCATAAAGTAGCGTTTTGTTTGTTCGTATCTTATTGATTGTCAACAGCTAAGATACAAATAATTCGCTACTTTTTCAAGCATAATGCCCACGTTCTTTGGGCGTTTAACCCTAATCAGAAAACAAATTCATTGGCTTTTTCTTACGTCGAACTGACGTAAGAAAATGAATGAACAAAAGTGCCTGCTTATTGCGCAAAGGTCCCATTTATTCGTACTTGTTTGATAACCGAGCGTAGCAATCGTTAGGTTTATAAGTGTGTTAACTGTTCAAATGCGATTGCCCTGTTCTCGGATATTAAAAGAATACCTTTGGTATTACAAACAGATTCTCCAGCCTTATAAAAATTGTTTTCCTCAATTATACTGTATGGGCGATTTAGAAACAAAAAACCTTTTTATCCACAAAAAAGAAAGTTGCTTCCACTGGTCTCTCGACATGGAAGCAACCTCCTTTACCGTTTTCTTTATACAGATTTCTTACCGCTTACTTGGCTTTTTCCAGCTCAACGGTGAAGTGACGCATGATCGGATTCTCATATGTAATCACATAGCCACGTGTAATGCTTTCGCGACGGTCGTATACATTCTTTACCGCAGCAGCGATAACATCCATGTGGTTGTTCGTATAAGTACGACGCGGAATAGCCAGACGCAGGAGCTCGAGACGCGGATAGCGGTTCTCCTTCGTCACGGGATCACGGTCTGCAAGGATAGAACCGATCTCAACACCACGGATGCCGGCTTCCAAATATAGTTCAACGCCCAAAGTCTGAGCGATGAACTCTTCTTTCGGCACATTTGTAAGGATCTTCTTAGCATCAAGGAAAATGGCGTGTCCGCCGGCAGGACGCTGGTAGGGAATACCATATTCGTCCAACTTTTTGCCCAGATATTCCACCTGTTTGATACGAGTCTCAAGCGTATCGAAGTCGGTACCTTCGTCCAGGCCTTGTGCCAGAGCATTCATATCACGACCGCTCATACCACCGTAAGTAATAAAGCCTTCGTTCATGATACAGAACATCTGGCAACGCTTGAAGAGCTCTTCATCCTTGAATGCCACGAAACCACCCATATTCACGATAGCGTCTTTCTTGCTGGACATGGTCATCATATCGGCATACGAATAGATTTCCTTCACGATTTCCTTGATGCTCTTATTTTCATAGCCGGCTTCGCGGGTCTTGATGAAGTAGGCATTTTCAGCAAAGCGTGCAGAGTCGATCAGCAGGCGAATACCATAACGATGTGTCAGCTCGCTCACTTCACGTATATTCTTCATAGAAACAGGCTGCCCTCCGGCTGTGTTGTTCGTGATCGTGAGCACTACGCAAGGGATCTTTTCCTTAGGAGTCTCTTTCAGTATTTTCTCTAACTTGTTCAGATCCATATTGCCCTTGAACGGAAGCTCGATCTGCGTATCGGCAGCTTCGTCGATGGTGCAGTCAGGGGCAAATGCGCGACGGTATTCAATATGCCCTTTAGTCGTGTCGAAGTGAGAGTTGCCGGGCAGTACATCGCCTTCTTTCACGATAGTGGAGAAAAGTACATTTTCGGCAGCACGACCCTGATGAGTGGGGAGGAAGTAGTCGAAGCCCAGAATGTCGTGAATGGCATTCTTCATATTATAGTATGAGCGTGCACCTGCATAGCTCTCATCGCCGAGCATCATGGCAGACCATTGGCGGTCGCTCATAGCACCTGTGCCGGAATCAGTGAGCAAATCGATAAATACATAGTCGCTCTTGAGGAGGAAGAGATTGTAATGGGCTTCCTTGATCCACTGCTCGCGTTCTTCACGCGTACTCTTGCGGATAGACTCTACCATTTTAATGCGGTAGGATTCTGAAAAAGGTAATTCCATAGGATTGTAACTGTGATTTTGAAGTTAGTTTTTTCCTGTTATGTTTTAATTGGGCGGCAAGTTAGTCATTTTTTACCGGAGGAGGTTCCTTTTTCCGCTAAATGCGCATAGTGCGGATTCCAGTCTTAAGAGCAACGATTTGATAAATTCAGGATGAAAAGCTCGAAAGATCTTTCGAAATAAAGTTTTCTCAGACGTTTTATCCGGATCGGCCTCACATCTTTCTAATGACCGATTCGGAGTAAAAGACTGCTATTTGAAGACCAGGTAGCACCAAACCGGAAAGTGATCCGAAGCATGGACCGACTTGTCTACCGTACAGTTATATGCCAGAAAACCTGAAGAATAGAGGATATGATCGATACGTACCTTGAAAGCCCCCTGATTAAAAGTAAAGCCCGGGCCACGCCCCGTATCGGAATACGCATCTTTCAGGCCCGATGCTATTTTATGGCGAGCATATGATATGGGGGTATCGTTAAAGTCACCGCATACGATCACGTGCTCAGATTCCGAGCACCGGATATAATGGCTCACTGAATCAGCCTGAACGGCACGCAGAGCATAGGCCGGCCCCATCTTGGCCGTCATCATCCGACTGAGAGCCGCTGCCTCCCCTTCCCGCACCATTTTCAGATATTCCGTCCCATCTGCCATTGTCAGGCGGAAACTTTCCAAGTGATTGTTCACGACAAGGACTTTTCGCCCCTGTATATCAACGGTGTAGGCTGTGGAGCCATTGAATGCGGACTCGTATGGGATGCGGTGCACATCGAGAATGGGATATTTGGACAGAAGCATAAGGCCGCTGCCTTTTCTATCTTCTCGAGCATGCGACAGTTCCATGTAGCGATATTCGGGAAGATATTTCTTGAAAGTACGTAGCCCCACATAGCGAGAGTTGCTTTTCCGACTCAGTACTGCCTCCTGCAAGCATACGATATCGGCTCCACTTCCTTTGATATATTTGAGAATAGGATTCGGATCCTCAGAATTGTGAGCACGAAAATCGAATCCCTTGACGTTATAGGTCATCACCTTGATACGCGACTGCGGAATCGAGGACTCTTTTACCTTTCGATGCAGCGGTATATAAGTGTCGATGGTGCCCCATGTGAAAAGCAACAAAAGGGCATTTCCTATAAACCAAACAATCTTGCCTCGCAGTACCCAATATATAACCATCCCGACCTGAGCAGCAAGGAAGAACGGGAAAGCCAAACCGAAGAAAGCAGATATCGTAATTGTTGCCGGAGATATGAATGGCGACAAGGCAGCCAAGAGATAACAGGACGTAATCCCCAGATTGATAATTACCGAAACAGAATGGAGCAATGTTCCAATTCTGCCCCTTGCTTTCTTCTTCTTTTTTTCACTCATCTCTTGCAGACGACTCATAAACGCTTGCTTTGGTCGAAGAGATGACGCTTCTCTTCGGCAGTCAATGATGCATATCCCGATATACGAATTTTATCGAGGATCTCATCGATGGAAGTCTTTGTTTCTCGTATTTTGGGATCCGTTCCACTCTTTTTAGCAGCCGGATTGGCCGTTCTTCCTACTCGAAAACGAGGCTTCGAGCATACTTTTCTTCGGCCGGAGAGCGAGCTGAAAAAGTCGGTCATGCGATCGAGCAGTCGCTGAAACCAAACCGTGATGTCCTTGCCTCGGGCCAATGAAAGGGCAAACCAGACTCCGAAAGCCGCTCCTCCGATATGTGCCACGTGACCACCGAAGTTATCCCCCGTCAATAGCAATACATCCAATACAAAAAGGATGAGAGCCAATGTCGTCAGCTTGATCCGACCTATGAATAACAGATTCACTCGCTCCCAGCGAGCATAAAAAGCCACTCCGAAGACAATGGCCATCACGCTGGCAGAAGCTCCGATCAGGGGAAAATGAGACAAACCCAATGAAAAGGCGTCAGCGAGCAAGACTGCCAATACATAGAGGAATCCTCCGGCCAATCCGCCAAGCAGATAGACACTGACCAGCCTTCTGGGATTCTGATAGCGCAGGAAAAGCTGTCCGAACCAATAGAGCCACAGCATATTGAAGAAAAGATGCCATAGATCCGAGTGCAGCCATATGTACGTGAATAGCGTCCACGGATGTCTCGAAAAGGTATATAAATCGGGAGCCAACCAAAGCCACCGCTCCACGATATACGGATCGGCACCCAAAAGAGACAGAAAGGCATGCAAAAGCCAAACGAACAAGGAGATCAAGACCGTGAATACCATCAAACGAGTATTCATATCAGCCAATCTCAGGCGTTGGCGCAGTTCTCTAATTGTAAGGTCCATCGATCTCTCCTTTCCTGCGCCAGAGGAGAATGAGTATAATACCTCCTATCATACCACCCAAATGAGCAAAGTGAGCGATGTTGCTACCACCTGCCATCGGTGCAACACCAAGGAACAGCTCTACAAGGCCGTATATAATAACAAACCACTTGGCTTTGATGGGAATGGGGATAAAGAAAAGGTAGATCTCACCATTGGGGAAGAGCATCCCGAAGGCCAATAGCAACCCGAATACGGCTCCGGAGGCACCGACCGTCGTTGGCAAATTGAGGAAAGCACTCTTGAGCATCTCCGTACCCTCCGGAAAGCGAACAAACTCGGCCGGACTGTTCACGATGGGCATCAGATCCACAGCCCATACGATCTGCTGTGCCAATGCAGCCGTAAGACCACAAATAACATAGAAGATGAGGAAACGCTTCGCCCCCCAAAACTGCTCTATCAGCCGTCCGAACATCCATAGGGAAAACATATTGAAGAAGAGATGCGAGAGGCCATCATGTAAGAACATATAGGAAACGAACTGTATGGGATTGAAACTGTCTGCCTGAAAATAATGCAGCCCCATGGTATCGTTCAGATCGATATTGAATCGTGCCTCAAGTACGTAAGTCGCGAACAGGAATATCGCATTGATGATGATCAGGTTCTGCGTTACGGGTGGAGCAAACTGATAATTCCTTTCTCTAAAGCTATTCATATTATGGATTGTTCTTGTTTTCTATTTCAATACCAAGTATTCGTGATGGGACGATTGCTCTGCTGATACTTCAGATCTTGCAAGAGTGAACTCTTCACCGATATGACGAAATTATAGGACTTGTATGCTCCTATAGGGATGAAACTGGCCGAGATAGCCCAGCAGTGCATGTCGCGAGTGACGTTGCAGGTAAGCGATGTTATTTTCTTCAAGTCGAAATTGTAGTTCGCATTGAATCCGAAGCTCCAGTTCGGTGTAGGCTGGATATTGCCGCGAAAGCTCAGATTCTGCGTTACCCGATAGTAGTGCTCCATCTTATTGACATTGTACCTATTGTAGTCGGTAGCAATATTCCAACTATAATCGAAGGACAGGCTCCATGGGATCGAATATGCGAAGTAACCATCCTGATCCACTGCTCCGCCCTGACGGTTGCGCTCGAGGAGCGACCCCCCACTTTCATTTTGCGGTCTTCCTCCCTCAAGTATATCGGCAGCATCGTCTCCTTCAAGAGGTGTAGCCCCTGTGTTTTTCTTTTCATCTCTCCGCTCCTTTTTGCCACTGAAAAGAGCTATCAATCCGCTGAGCGACTCTTTGTTGAGCGTATAGCTGAAAGAAGTACCCGTACTGATCAGGCGTGCCAATCCCTTGCCGTTAAAAATACGCAGGTCGTTGCTCTTATAGGGAATGATCTTCCCATCTTCTCCCTCATAATACTTCGTCAAATAGGGATCGAACAGACCGGACAAGCGCAAGGTAAAGCTCTTGGAGAGGCGAAGTGCCAGCGAAGCCGAGATATTGCTCCATCGGATAGAATCGGCAAACATATTATAGGATGTAGACCATGTGAACTGATCTATCAGGCTGATCTTCTTGATCCCTGTCGAATCCGATTTGGATTTGATCTTGGCCTCTAAGTTGTTGTCAAAAGAGAAATTGACAGATCCTGCATTGCCCATGGAGGGAGCACCGAATATCTGCTCGGAATAAGGAGAGTAGAGTAGCGTATGCAGCTTGCCGTTCTGATCCGTATGCTCGAGATGCTCCCAAAAACCATATCGGCGTTTCGTGAAGTCCGGCATATAGGAGAAACTGACAGTAGGCGTGAAGCGATGACGGATCATAATGAGATTGCCTCCGAAGGAAAAAGGTTTCCAAGGCTTGAACATACCGTACAGTGTGGTAGATAAGCCTGCCGACAGGCTGTAATCGTACAGTCTGCGGAATTTATAGGTCGTGTCCGAAGGCAGAAATGTTTTCTTATCCTCATTCCACGACTTCCGTATGCCTTTCGTATACCACCACTCATTGTAGTTAACCCCCATAGTCAGATTGATATAATCCAACAAAGGGACAGTCAAACTGATCGGTACGGAATGACGCATACCATTCTTCCAATCGCGCACGAGATTGCTCTGGAGCAAATCTTTCTCTTTTGTCAAGATACTATTGCGAAGCTGACCGGAATAGCCCACACTCAACTTCTCGTACCATCGCTCCGGTCCTACACGGGTCTTCCGCTTGAAAGGATAACGCGTGGACATATTAATCGAAAGATTCGGCAAGGTAAGGCTCACCGTCGTATCGCGCATGTTCTGGCTGATATCCATGCTACCCGTAATCGAAAAAGGAGTACCCGGAAACTTGCGCGAATAGCTCACGGCCGAACTTCGTGTCGTAGCAGTACGGGCATTGACATCATAGGTGGTATTCAGCGAATTCTGGAAATAGCTTCCGGTGGCAAAATTGACATTGGCCGACAGCGTTTGCAAAGGATTGGCCTTCTGATCCTGACTGTGTGTCCATCGGATATTCAGACTGGTGGTCTTGCTGTAGTCTCCGGGCACATATTTGTCTCCGGACTTCGATACCAGATAATTGGCTTCGAACGAACCGTTGTACTTATACCTCTTCTTATATTTCGATTGGGCTGAAATGCCCCATGACCCTTTGGAAAAGATCTCCCCACGCAATGCCAAATCGATATAGTCGCTGAAGGCAAAATAATATCCACCATTCCTCAAATAAAATCCATAGCGATTGTCCTCTCCGTACGTGGGCATCAATATACCGGACGAGTATTTGTTGGAAAAGGGAAAATAGCCGAAAGGAAGACCTATCGGCAGCGGCATATCGGCGATAACCAGATTGACCGGACCGGTGACGATGTCTTTCTCCAGATGCACCTTTGCCTTGGAAAGATTGATATAGAAGTGAGGATGATCGTGATTGTCGCAGGTCGTATAACGCCCTCCTTGCATAAACATGATATTGTCGGGCATCTTCTTGGTCTTACCGGCAGTCAGATAGCCTTCGCCCTGCTGCGTGATCACTCCGCTGATAATCCCCTTCTCCGTGCGGAAGTTGTAGGTAAAGTTCTTGGCTTCGAACGACTGCTCTCCATCCTTGAAAACAGGAAAGGCCATCGGATAACCGGCCGTATCGAGGACATAGCGAGTATAAACCGTACTGCTGTCGGTATTGAGATACATGAAGTTTGCCTCCAAGCGACTCTTTTGATAGCTCACATAGCTCTTGCCGAAAAGATAGGCACGATTCTGTCCGAGCAAAACGATGGAGTCGGTAGCTTCGTACTCCACTATATCTTCCAATTCGAATTCATCGTCATACACGCTATCCTGCTGCATCGATCCGGTGGAATTGGCAGGAAGGGAATCTCGAAAGGCACTGTCAGGGATAGGTTTTGCGAGAGGCACCGTGTCTTTCGCTGTAGAATCAGACAGCGCAGCATGCCGACGGTGGTGCAATCCGACTGCTCCGGCCATAGGACGTTCCGCAGCGACCAAAGTAGCACAGAGCAATCTGACAAGGATTACGGGTAATAACCATGAAAGTCTGGAACAGAGATCGGATACTCTCATTCGGATTCATTCATACTCACAGGTGAGCAAAGGTAAAAAAGAAGTTGTAATACACGATGAGGTTGTACAGGCTGCCCCAGGGCCGACGTATTAAATTGGTTTGCGGCTTCATTTGAGAAGTTTCTTCTGAATACGAGGGATTGAGGACTTCATATTGGCCTTTAAGAGGGAAACGATATGTTGCCGGCGGTAACGTCGTTGGACGTCTCAAAGGGGGACTCATTAAAGGGGAGTAACTTTCCACTAGTGGAAACTTCTTTTTCCACTAGTGGAAAGTTTATTTTCCACCGGTGGAAAACCGGCGTGTACCAAATAGTCGCCTGACACAGAAATAAAAAGAATGAACAAAAGTGCCTGCTTATTGTGCAAAGGTCCCGAATAATAGAAGAAAGAGGCTAAGGATACAGTATAAATTTTCAAATGAAATAACCCCGGGGTTACATCAGATTTGAGTAGGGAGATATTGATATGGTTAGTCAGGGAGAACAAGCTTTCGTTTCGCTGTGATCATATCTATTTGAATACGATAGATAGCGGTATGTGGCATGCCGCTTTCAACGGCCTTATCGAACAAATCCATTTTCTCTGGCGTGTACTTCTCGCATATCAATCGTAAGGCATGCACGCACTCCTCATGATCTGCTACACGAATGACTCGCCCCTTGACTATAGCACTCTCGAAATCGGTGGTGAAAATTCGACTCAGCATAGAGCCGGATAAGCGGGAGTCTCCCTCTTGTAGCGATTCCAGTACTTCCGGAGTATATACATCGGGTACCTCCACTCGGCCTACAAATACAATGGTGGCCGAAGGCTCATGGGTGAATAATTCGACTTTGTGTCCGGCACGTGCCGAATGAAAATACAAATTCTCCCCATCGCGCACGATGGAAAGAGGCAAAGCATAGGGTGCACCGTCCGAATCCACGACAGAAAGGACACCGTAGGCTGCCCGATCAATTACCTCCAAACCGAATTCTCGGCTCATTTCTCGATCTTTACGCCGCATGATGAATTTCCTGAAATCAAGGGTTATACTTTTTGAAACGGCGAAATATATGGTAAAAATGTCGACAAAATGATGACATTTGCAATAAAGATGGAGCAGTGTCAAAATTCTTTTGGAGCACAAAGGTGCTAAAACAGAGTCTGAAAGGAACGTACTGAAGTACGTGACTGAAGCCGAATGTCGCAGGCAACGCAGCAAATTGCTCATTATGACACGCCGTCAAAACAAAAACATCAGATCATAATGTGTAGGAGACAAATCTATGGAAACAAAACAATCTCACGCCCACGCCTGTTGCTCGGAACACAAACATGAACATGAGGCACATCATCACGGGCATCATCACCACCATCACCATCATGGCGAAAGTGGAAGCAATTTGCTTTTTGCTTTCGCTATGAACCTCTTCTTTGCTATCGTAGAATTGGTAGGCGGTATTTTCACCGGAAGTGTAGCCATCCTGTCAGATGCCTTACATGATTTCGGTGATTCCATTTCGCTCGGCATTGCCTGGCGACTGCAGAAACTATCGGAAAAGGGTCGCGACAGATCTTTCAGTTATGGCTACAAACGCTTCTCTCTGCTCGGTGCACTGCTTATTTCAATCATTCTTCTGGTAGGATCCGTTTTTGTCATCATTGCAGCCGTACAACGTTTCTCCATGCCGGGAGAGCCCAAAGCAGGAGGGATGCTTATTCTGGCCATATTCGGATTGGTAGTCAATGGCTTGGCCGCACTCAGACTAAAAGGAAGCTCTTCGCTGAACGAACGTGCCGTGATGCTACACCTTCTGGAAGATGTGCTCGGATGGGCAGCCGTGCTTGTAGTCAGCATCGTTATGCTCTTTGTCAATGCCCCGATCCTCGACCCGATACTTTCTCTATGTATCACGGCATGGATCCTGTACAATGTGTATGGCAACCTGCGTGAGACCTTCAAAGTCTTGCTGCAAGGAGTACCCGATGGGATAGACTTAGAGGGATTAAAGACGGATATACTCTCTCTGCCACATATACGTAGCATTCACGACATCCACCTATGGACACTCGACGGAGAGTCGCACGTGATGACGATTCACGTTGTGTACTGCCCGGACGATTTCAGTTCGCCCCAAGCTGTATTCGATATGAAAGAATCAGTACGGGAGAAGTGCAGTGCCCACGGAATACGACATGCTACGATAGAATTGGATCCCGAGGGTTGCTCTTGTGGGATGGAGAGCTGCTAACTTTCGATTGCCTTCAAAATCCAATGCCCTACCAGCCGCAGTCCTTTTTCCGAGGGTCTGCGGCTGATATCTTTTCGTTCGATCACCGTTTGCATCCCATATGCTTCTTGATCAGCTATCCATGCAGCGGCTGCCTCCAAAAGATAGCATCCCATATCATACAAAAAGAGGGACGGTACAGGCATAATGTCTTCTTCGTTTAGATGAGAGGAGAGTACAACCTCCAAATCGCCTTCGGGTTGCCCTCCCTCCACATCGTGAAAAACCAAAGAGAGGTCAATCCATGGATCTCCCGATACTATCCACTCGCCTAAAAGCGACGATACGACTTCATACAAAGCATCGGCTTTTTCATTTGTGTAAAGCAAAGCCGGGTAGGCCCCTGCCATACCTAACGCATTGAAGAGTTTCGTCCACGGAAAGTATGTGACAAGATGGCCTATGGAAAGGTTTTCAGCATGGACATTATGCTCTCCGAAAACGATAAGCTCATTGTCTTGCGTATCAGTCATCATTCAGCTTGGCATTAGGCGATATGTACAAGCAGTCTACAGCAAATACAGCGGAGACAGGCTCCGCAAAGCGAGTCTTTCGGTTCGCCGGACTAAGAGCAAAAGAATAAGATAAGCAATTGTGCAGTCAGCACCCTCAAGAACATGGTCAGAGGATAGACCGTGGCGTAGCCTACGGCCGGAGCATCGTGGTTAGTCGTGTTGTTGGCGTATGCCAGGGCAGGTGGGTCTGTAGTACTTCCGGCCAACATTCCCATCAGCGTAAGATAATTGATCTTATATCCTTTGCAAGCGATAAATCCGATGATAAGGAGAGGCAGGAGGGTGATTATAAAACCGTATCCGATCCATGTAAAACCACCTTTGTTTACTATCGTATCGACGAACCCCTCTCCGGCCCCCAATCCTACGCAAGCCAAGAATATGGTGATGCCGATTTCTCTCAACATCAAATTGGCACTGGGAGTCGTATAAGTCACCAGCTTATACCGATAACCGAACCGACTCAATAGAATAGCCACCACCAATGGCCCACCGGCAAGTCCCAGCTTGACGGGCTGAGGAATACCGGGCAAAACGATCGGAAGCGAACCCAAAAGGATACCGAGACCGATGCCGATGAATATGGACATTAGGTTCGGTTCGTTCAGTCGTTTGACAGAATTACCGATCAGTTCTTCCACTTTGGGCATTACCAACTCACTGCCCACTACAGTCAGACGATCGCCCACCTGTAGCGGAAGGGAAGCCAATGCTACCATCTCAACTCCGGCACGGTTCACACGTGTCACATTCATGCCATGCAATTTGCGTAGCTGCAATGAACCGAGGGTCTTTCCATTCAATTCGGACTTCGTAACGATGAATCGGCGGCTCACCAAATGCGACTCGGTAGGTATCCACTGCTTCCTATCCATCTGTATCTCAGTCCCGATTAAGCTGCTAATCACCGCAGCATTTTGCGAATTGGTAATTACGAAAACTCTGTCGTTTTCATTTAGAACCGTATCCGAATGTGCCAGCGAAATACTGTTGGTACGCGAATCCATTGTGCGCGAAATCACGTAGTCATGACCTTTGAGCAGTTGGCGGACTTCTGCTAATGTTTTGGAGAAAACGGCCGGATTTTTTACAACCAGAGAGAGCGCAATAGCCTGATTGTCATCGTTATGTTCCAGACTGTCCATCTTCTCTTTCTCTTTGGCCACACTGATCTTGAAAATAGCTCGTACGATCAGCATGGACGCAATGATCCCCACCACTCCGAGCGGATAAGCCACAGCATAACCGAGTGTGATAGTCGGATCGCCGGTTCCCGTTAGATCATGGAATGTCTGCTCGGCAGCTCCCAGGCCCGGTGTGTTCGTCACGGCACCGGACAGAATTCCTACCATTGTGGACATGGATATGCCTGTCACGAAGTGCAGAATCACCGTTGTCAGTACACCCAGAAAGACGACGCCCATAGCCAGTAGGTTCAAGGTAAGCCCCCCCTTGCGAAGAGAGGAGAAAAAACCCGGGCCCACTTGCATCCCCACCGAGTAAACGAATAGGATCAGTCCGAATTCTTTGAAGAAATGATGTACGTCGGGATGCAGATTCATGCCGAAATGTCCTAAGACTATTCCGACAAAAAGAACGAAAGTAACCCCCAAAGAAATTCCGAAGATCTTTATCTTTCCCAACCAAATCCCTAAGGCAATCGTTACGGCAACCAAGAGAATGGAGTGCCCCACTCCTACACCGAAAAGCAAGTCATTAAGCCATTGCATATTCATCCAAACAGCTTTATAGTTAGTCAAATAGTATGCGACTTCTTCACTTGGCTCAAGACTTTTCCTATGACAAGAAAATGAAGCCGAAGGGCGACATGTCGCATATTTTCATGTGGTTTTATCAATTTATAAATTCTAACGGAAACCAAAGTCTCGTTCGAAACCCCACAAAAATAGTACTTATTTAGGTCGTGACATCCGAAAAACAATAAGATTTCATAGTTCGATATGATAATCATACCCCTGTAGATTCGCCGAAGGGAAGCAGAAACTCTATAAAAAAGAATGATAAGATAGAAAATGATAAGACCCTTAGGTCTGCCTTGTACGGAGCTCATCCCGCCAAGACAAGACCATAAGGGTCCGCTCACAATACACTCCAATTCCTGGCAAAAGAATCGGATCGTTTCCGCTGCGTCGGAAACAAAATTTTCCTCGGGGGATTAAAAGGGAAAGAAACGGATCCTTGTGGCAGTAAAGTCGGATTGACCACAAGTACATTCTCTCCCGGCTTTTCCTCGAAGCCGCAGACAAAGACTTTGCAGGTCTTCTGGCTCACCCCATACTTCCGACTCCTTCCCATCCGCACAGAACGGACAGTGGATATAAATGCCGAAAGCTTAACAAGGTTCACAGCAGCGGGACTGCTCGGGATTTTCACCCGATTCCCTTTTAATCATCACCACCGATCCCGATAGGAAAAGGCAGCTCTGAACAAAGTCCGCACAAAGATAGAAAAAATAACACATTTCAGATATAGCAGGATGCATATTCCACAGGGCAATCGCATTTCAGCCACTAACGTACATCTAAAGCTCATGATTGCTACATCCAATTATCAAACAAGTACGAATTAATGGGACCTTTGCACAATAAGCAGGCACTTTTGTTCATTCATTTTATGTGTGTCAGACGACCATTTAGTACACGTCAGTTACCGCCGGCAACATATCGTTTCCCCCTTAAAGGGCAATATGAAGTCCTCAATCCCTCGTATTCAGAAGAAACTCGCTCGAATGAAGCCGCAAAACCGATTTAATGCGTCGGCCCCGGGGCAGCCTGTCAGGACGATCGCGTTTGAAATTTTTTTAGTTTTCAACAACGAAGCGAAATTTGGAATGATTCTAAATAAGCACCTGAAAGGGAACGGATTTTGAAGTCAAAAATATGAAGAAACGAACTTTTTCAGGTCAAAACGTGATTTGTGGGAGACAAGATAACGATCTATATACAAACTTTTTACGATAAATATATAGATCGTTTGCGATTTGTATATAAATCGTTTTCAATTTATATATAGATCGAAACTCATTTGTATATAAATCGAAGACCGAAAAAGGCCCTTTCGGGAGCTGAAATAAAAGAGGCACCCGCACGATTCGTGGCCGAACCGTGCGGGTGCTTATGTCTTTAGGAGAAGTGTTAAGAAGATTTATTCCTACTTATTCGTCATAGGGATATATGCTGTTTGTCCAAATATCGAGATGGCGTGATAGGTTATGGGCGCGAAAGGATCGGCCGGAAAGATCGAGGGTATAAAGGTGTTCGGTGCACATGTCCTGTTATCGTTAAGTCTATTATCCATGTAGTTCTATTCAAGCAATCGGCTCTCTTGGCAGCGGCATCCAACTTCCGACAGAGAGCTTCATCGGGCGACAAATGTAAGAAAATATTCAGTCTCGGGAGATTTGAAAAAATCGGGTCGTTAGCATCAAAATCCGTGCCCCGGGTGGCCTGTATTTTGATGCAGTTGCCTTATTTTGGTTTTGAGCAAGTTCCAAACCTGCTTTCGTTCAAACACACAGGGTGTACCAAAAATAATTTCGACAGACACTCCTCTAATGTTTCTGGATTATCTTTGTACAAAAATTGGGCAGAGATGCCTTTAAGTCGAATCTAAATTGTTATGTCTTATGAGAAAAAGAATTCTACAACTTTTCCTGACCACATTGCTGCTGGCATTAGGCTCCTCTCTCGCCATAGCGCAAATAGTGGTGACCGGTAAGGTGATCGATTCAGAAACGTCCGAACCGCTCATCGGTGTATCCGTAAGCACCGGTCAGGGAGCATCCCTCCGCGGTGTAACCACCGATATGGATGGTGGCTTCCGATTCGAAGTACCGGCCAAGTCTGTCTTGACTTTCCGTTGCGTAGGTTATGCTACCGTAACTCGCTCTATAGGCAGAGGTTCTCAAGAAGACCTCGGTACGATTCTCCTCGATCCCCAGGCCATCGGCTTGGATGAGATTCAGGTAATAGCCTCTGTGGTGCCCAAAGACCGTATGACGCCGGTACCCGTGTCCAATATCCGCGTGGCTGATATTCAGGCAGCATCGTTGAATGTCGAATTTCCCGAACTGGTTAAATCCACTCCCTCTACCTATACGACAAAAGGAAGCGGAGGCTTCGGTGATGGTCGTACCAATGTGCGTGGATTCGACACTTACAACTTCGGTGTACTCATCAACGGAGTTCCTGTCAATGGTATGGAAGACGGGAAAGTATATTGGAGCAATTGGAGTGGTCTGATGAATCAAGCCAGTACCATTCAGATTCAGCGCGGACTCGGAGCCTCCAAGCTCGGTATCAGCTCGGTAGGTGGTACGATGAACATTATCACGAAGACTACGGATGCCAATACCGGAGGTTCGGCTTATGTCGGTATGGGTAATGACGGATTGCACAAAGAATCGTTCTCCATTTCTACGGGTATGAACGACGGTTGGGCTATCACCATTGCAGGCTCCCATATGACGGGTCTGGGTTATGTGAAGGGGCTGAAGGGACGTGCATTCTCTTACTTCTTCAACGTTTCGAAGAAGTTCAATGAACGTCATACCCTCTCTCTCACCGGATTCGGTGCACCGCAATGGCACAATCAACGTTCTTCCAAATATTCTGTAGCCGACTATGACAAATACGGCATCCGTCACAATCAATCCTTCGGCTATCTGCGAGGCGAACTGACTCCTACGGCTTATGCTTACAATACGTACCACAAGCCCCAGTTCTCGCTGAACCACTTCTGGAAGATGGATGAGAATACCTCTCTTTATACCGCAGCCTACGCATCTTTGGCTACCGGTGGAGGTCGTCGCGCTTATGGAAAAAACAGTAAGTGGGTATTGATCAACTACAACACCGGACAACCCTATGAACAAACAAAGGTGACTCCCGATGGACTTATCGACTACGATGCCGTACTGGCTGCCAATGCTGCGGCGAGCAATGGCTCGGAAGCAATTTTTGCCCTTGGTTCCAACTCTCACAAGTGGTTCGGTCTACTCTCTTCATTTAAGAAGAAACTTAATAGTTCGCTGACTTTGACAGCCGGATACGACGGGCGTTACTACCGTGGCGACCACTATGACAAGATCACCGATCTGCTCGGCGGTAGCTACTACATAGAGGATCCCAAGACAAAGCTCGCATACCATACGGAAGGTCAGCAACTGAAAGTGGGTGACATTGTAAATCGAGACTACACAGGCGAAATCATGTGGCAAGGCCTCTTTGCACAGATGGAGCATTCGTCCGAATGGATCGATGCATTCGTATCAGGATCTATCAACTACGAACTCTACCGCAACCACAACTATGGCGGTAGCAAGTCCACCGGCTACCTGCCCGGCGTATCGCCGTGGAAAAGCTTCCTTCCGTGGAGTGGCAAGGCCGGTCTGAGCTACAAGTTCGCACAGGGACACAATGTATTCGCCAATGGCGGTTTCTTCACACGTGCACCGCTCTTTGGCAATGTCTATGCTGCGGGGGCTATCATTCCCAATGACAAAGCCAATATGGAAAAGGTGCTTACAGGAGAGGTCGGTTATGGATTCACGAATCACAAAAACTTCGAGTTCAATATCAACGGATACTATACGAAGTGGATGGATCGCGTGACCTCGAAGAGAATCGGAAACGAGTATGTTTATCTCAATGGCGTTGATGCTGTTCACTGTGGGGTAGAGGCTGAGATCAGCTATCGTCCTATTCGTCAGATCGACCTTCGCGGTATGTTCTCTCTCGGTGACTGGACTTGGCAAAACAATGTAAGCTACACCTCTTACGACGAAGCCGGCAATGAGACAGGGCAGGATATAACCTATATCAAGGGTCTTCATGTCGGAGATGCAGCACAGATGACGGCTGCTGTATCGGCAGACATAGAGCTGTTCAAGGGTTTCCATGTCATAGGTAAGTACAACTTCCTTGGCAAGAACTATGCAGGATTCAACCCCGCAACGCGTAATGCACAGCAGTACGAAGCGGATGGCAAAGAAATCGTGGAATCATGGAAGTTGCCCGATGTAGGTCTGTTCGATCTGTCTGCATCCTACAATTTCAAGCTTGGTTCACTCAGCACCACATTCTATTTCAACATGGACAACGTAGCCGACAAGCGATATGTGAGCGATGCCGACGACAATATCATCGGTAAGAAACACGATGAGGCTTCGGCTCTCGTATGGTACGGTTTCGGCCGCACTTGGTCTACCGGTATTCGTGTAAACTTCTGATCTTACACTGATCCTACTACATAAGACGGACGAAGAGGGTGTGTCAAAATGAAAATTTTGGCTCACCCTCTATATTTTGGGATTCTCCTGAAAGCCGGATTTAATTATAAAGAGGTTGTGTTGAAATTATTTTTCGATTTCCTCTCACTTTTTGTCGAAGCTGTTTGGAATTTGTCGAGGCCTCTGCATGGGGGTTGTCGCATTTGATTTGGCGGTTCGGGAGATTCTTTCTCATAGGCATCGAAATAGCAGGGTGCAGAAGTCGGCTTTTGTTCCTATTTTTGCGACAATGTTGTGTGTGCCGTAAAAACTTGAAAAATGCGAGTGCGATTGTACTTACTAAATAAGATAAGATGCCTTGAAGAAGGATCGGATCAGACGACCAAATGAGAAACGAATAACAGATACAATACAAAATAAGAAGAATAAGAAATGAATAGAATTTGCGAATTATTGGGTATCGAACATCCGATCATATCGGGAGGCATGGTGTGGTGCAGCGGTTGGAAACTGGCTTCTGCTGTGAGCAATTGCGGAGGTTTGGGACTTATTGGT
This sequence comes from Porphyromonas gingivalis ATCC 33277, assembly GCF_000010505.1. Classification (GTDB taxonomy): domain Bacteria; phylum Bacteroidota; class Bacteroidia; order Bacteroidales; family Porphyromonadaceae; genus Porphyromonas; species Porphyromonas gingivalis. The sequence continues at coordinate 990,064 of NC_010729.1, forward strand.
GCCGGATCCATGCATCCGGACAATCTGGAGCATCACATCCGTTCGTGTAAAGCTGCTACAGACAAGCCTTTCGGTGTGAACGTGCCTCTTCTCTATCCGGAAATGGACAAAATCATGGAGATCATCATGAGGGAGCATGTGCCCGTAGTGGTAACGTCAGCCGGTAGTCCAAAGGTGTGGACACCCAAGTTGAAAGCTGCCGGTAGCAAGGTGATACATGTAGTGAGCAGTGCCACATTCGCTCGCAAATCAGAGGCAGCCGGTGTAGATGCCATCGTGGCCGAAGGGTTCGAAGCAGGCGGACATAATGGACGGGAGGAGACTACGACCCTCTGTTTGATACCTGAAGTAGTGGATGCTGTGAACATTCCTGTGGTTGCTGCCGGAGGGATTGCTTCCGGCCGTGCAGTTGCCGCTGCTTTGGCTTTGGGTGCCGATGCCGTACAAGTGGGGACCCGTTTTGCTCTGAGTGAGGAAAGTTCGGCGCATGAAGACTTTAAGGCACATTGCCGCCGGTCGGTGGAGGGAGATACGATGCTTTCGCTCAAGGCTGTATCGCCTACGCGACTGCTGAAGAACAAATTCTATCAGGATGTATTCGCTGCCGAGCAGCGCGGTGCTTCCGTGGAAGAGCTGCGCGAGCTGCTCGGTCGTGGTCGTGCCAAGCAAGGTATTTTCGAAGGCGACCTGCACGAGGGCGAATTGGAGATAGGCCAGGCAGTATCGCAGATAAGTCATGCGGAGACGGTGGCCGAGATCATGGTTGATCTGGTGGATGGATACAAGCGATCATTGGCCGGGATGCCCACTGTGATATGAGCCTGAATCTATCGGGAAACTACTGCCGGAAAGTCTGTCCCCGTTGTGGGAGAGGCTTTCTGTGCGGTCATGATCTTCCCGATATGCGATGCGACTGTAGGACGGTACAACTGCAATCGCATCACTTCGAATTCCTTCGACGACATTATCATGACTGTCTCTGTCTGCCTTGTCTCAGGGAAATAGCAAATGCCTCCGCAGAGGAAATACTCCAAATGCATCGATAAGGAAATGTCCTCGATGGGAGACCGAAAAAGAACCGATTATCACTTTAATAACAATAGTTACAATTACTATGGCAACTCCAGAATTTAAGTATCAGAAGCCTTTCCCTATGGGGGATGATACGACAGAGTATTATTTGCTGACGAAGGAGTATGTGTCCGTGGACAAGTTTGGCGATCATGATGTCCTGAAAGTGGAGCCGGAAGCTCTGCGATTACTTGCGCGGACGGCTTTTCATGACATCGCTTTCTATTTGCGACCGGAGCATCAGCAGCAAGTGGCTCGGATTCTGTCCGATCCGGAAGCCAGCGAAAACGACAAATTCGTGGCTCTGACTTTCCTGCGCAATGCGGAGGTTTCAGCCAAGGGACAGCTCCCTTTCTGCCAAGACACGGGCACGGCCATCATCCTCGGTAAGAAGGGACAGCAGGTCTGGACGGGCGGTCATGACGAAGAGCAGCTCTCGCATGGTGTCTATGATACCTATACACAGGAGAACCTGCGCTATTCGCAGAATGCTCCTTTGGATATGTATAAGGAGGTGAATACGGGGTGCAACCTGCCCGCACAGATCGACCTGATGGCCGTGGACGGCATGGAGTACGACTTTCTCTGCATAGCCAAAGGAGGAGGGTCGGCCAATAAGACGTATCTCTATCAGGAAACGAAAGCACTGCTCAACCCCAAGACGCTGGTGAACTTCCTCGTGGATAAGATGAGTTCTCTCGGTACAGCTGCCTGTCCTCCGTATCACATCGCATTCGTGATAGGCGGAACTTCGGCCGAAACGAACCTCAAGACCGTCAAGCTGGCTTCGGCCAAGTACTACGACAATCTGCCTACTTCGGGCAACGAAGGTGGGCGAGCCTTCCGCGATGTCGAACTGGAAAAAGAAGTCTTGGAAGCTGCCTATCGTCTGGGACTGGGTGCTCAGTTTGGAGGCAAATACTTCGCACATGACGTGCGCATCATCCGCCTGCCCCGACATGGAGCAAGCTGTCCCGTAGGTATGGGCGTCAGTTGTTCGGCAGACCGCAATATCAAGGCAAAGATCAATAAAGACGGTATCTGGATCGAAAAGATGGAGACCAATCCCACACGCCTCATCCCTGAATCCATGCGTGAGGGTACAGAGGGTACGGTGGTCAAGGTCGATCTGAATCGTCCGATGCCTGAGATTCTGAAAGAGCTGTCGCAGTATCCTGTTTCCACCCGTTTGTCTCTCAGTGGTACGATTATCGTGGGGCGTGATATTGCTCACGCCAAACTAAAAGAACGTATCGACCGTGGCGAGGGTTTGCCCGACTATGTCAAGAATCATCCCATCTACTACGCCGGTCCGGCCAAGACCCCGAAGGGGATGCCGAGCGGTTCGTTCGGGCCTACGACAGCGGGCCGTATGGATAGCTATGTGGATCTCTTCCAATCGCATGGAGGCAGTATGGTGATGATAGCCAAAGGCAACCGCTCTCAGCAAGTGACGGATGCGTGTAAGAAGTACGGCGGATTCTACCTCGGCAGTGTTGGAGGCCCTGCAGCCATTCTGGCTCAGGACAGCATTAAGAAAGTGGAGTGTCTGGAATATCCCGAGCTGGGTATGGAGGCTATTTGGAAGATCGAAGTGGAGGACTTCCCGGCCTTTATTCTGGTAGATGACAAGGGCAATGATTTCTTTACTCAGATAAGAGAGAAGTGTAAGGGTTGTGCCTTGCATTGATATTGTACGTTTTTTTTCACTGAAAGCATCGTGAGGCTATGTCGCGAGAGTTCGCTCTCCGGCATAGCCTCTGCTGCTTCTTTTTAGTTTACCTTTGTTTCCTAAGCAAACAGGCTCGGCTCATGGAAACGAAATACATCGTATCTGCACTCAAATATCGCCCCGATTCTTTTGCCTCGATGGTCGGTCAGGAGGCATTGTCCGCTACACTCAAAAGCTCCATCGTACAGCAAAAGACAGCTCACGCCTATCTCTTTTGTGGCCCGCGTGGGGTGGGAAAGACCTCTTGTGCACGCATCTTCGCCCGTGCCATCAACTGTCTGGAGCGGTTGCCGGATGGAGAAGCTTGTGGGCGATGCGAGTCGTGCAAGGCTTTCGATGAGCAGCGATCCATGAATATATATGAACTGGATGCCGCTTCGAACAATTCGGTAGATGATATTCGTCTCTTGATAGAGCAGGCCAATGTGCCGCCACAGATCGGAAAATACAAGATCTACATCATCGACGAGGTACACATGCTCTCGCAGCAAGCCTTCAATGCTTTCCTGAAGACTCTCGAAGAACCGCCTTCTTATGTGATCTTTATATTGGCTACCACAGAGAAGCACAAGATCCTGCCCACTATTCTCTCGCGCTGTCAGATATTCGACTTCAAACGAATACCACCGGCCCGAATAGAGCAACATTTGCGCTACGTAGCAGACAGCGAGGGGATAAAAGCCGAAGCAGAAGCTTTGGCTATAATAGCGACAAAAGCCGATGGAGGGATGCGCGATGCTCTTTCGCTCTTCGACCGCATTGCCCGTTTTTCGGAAGGCAATATTACCTATGCCAATACGATAGAGAATCTGAATATCCTCGACTACGATTATTATTTCCGTCTGACGGATTTCTTTTTACAGGGGGATTACCGATCCGTATTGATCGTGTTGGACGAATTGCTTGCCAAGGGATTCGACGGACAGGTGATCGTGAGCGGATTGGCTTCTTTCTTCCGCGATTTGATGATGGCTCAGGACGCTTCTACCTTGCCGCTGTTGGAGCAGTCCGAAGTAGTCATACAGCGATATGTGGATATGGCAGCACGTTGCCCGACTTCTTTCTTATACCAATCGCTCAAGATACTGAATGCCTGTGACCAGCAGTATCGCCAGAGCAATGGCAAGCGTCTGTTGTTGGAGTTGTCGCTGATGAATATCGCGGCTTTATTTAGCAAGGGACTGACTGCTCCGCCTCCGACCCATGGAGCACAGCACGCAAATCCCGCGGTGAGCGGATCGGTATCTCCCCGGCCGGCTCCGGCCAAAGAGCAGCCATCCGTTGCTCCATCACAGTCCTCTGTCCCACCTCAGCCGAGTATCGGGGAGCAGCGACGCCAACCCGAGACCACTGCTCCAACTATCACGGAAGACAAGCCCGAACAGACGAAAGTGGTACCTCCGACGCGCCCGATGGCAACATCTACTGTCGGATCGGAAGGCCGGTTTACATTAAGGGGAATCCGCAATAAGCAGGAACAACTCCAAAATAACATTCAGGAGGTTCGGACAGAGATGACCGAATCATTCGATGAGGAGCAGTTGCAACTGGCTTGGATCGAATTTGCCGAAACGAAGCTCTCGGAGGAGATTCACCTGAAAGAAACGATGGCTAACTGTCTTCCTAAACTCCGTCCCGGAACTTCGGCTTTTGAAGTGGAGGTGCTCAATAGCAGGCAAGAGGAAGAAATCAATAACGTATCGGCTCGTTTGCTGAGCTTCCTTGCCGATAAGCTGTGCAATACGACGATACGAATGAATGTGCGAGTATCCGAATCTACATCTCTGAACCGAGTGCCTGTCTCTTTGGACGAAAAGATCGAATGCCTCAATCAGGAAAATCCTCTTTTTGATGAGCTTAGAATGCGTCTTGGCCTTAGTCTGGTATAGCCTTTCGGCCATCCTGTAAAGAGACGTAACTTCTCTCAAAGAGGATGAAATAGGACGGGCATTTATACCTCCTTTTCGGCACTTTTATCGCTTCTTTCGGAAACCACCGGTAGATTCCGTTGAAACTACTAGTAGATTCTTCTGAAACCACTAGTAGTTTTGCCCGAAACCACTAGTAGTTTTCTCTGAAACCACTAGTGGTTTTATTACGCGTTAAAAGAGTATTGTTGTGTGTCGAAAAAAAGATGGTAGTCAGGGGTGGTTAATTTCATCTTGGTTCAACACCGTTTAGGAGCATGACTGATTAGGATTTATACCTGCCTTCGATAAATATCCTGCCGATTTGCTTGTTTCCCAGCATATCCATATACAAAAAGGCCACCCCTTCCAATGAAAGAGCGGCCGTATCTGTCCCTGTTTCTAACCTAACCTGAAATTATTCGGCAGGATGGATAGCTTCAGAAGGGCATGCTGCAGCACAAGTGCCACAATCAATACATGTATCAGCATCGATTTTATAGATGCTACCTTCAGAGATAGCTGATACCGGACATTCATCGATGCATGATCCGCATGCTACACAACTGTCATTAATAACGTAAGCCATAGTTTTGTAATAGTTTTATGGTAAGACAAATTTTGTTTATCGTATCACTTTTATGAAACAAAGGTAGAAAGAAAACCGAATATACCAACATGTAGGTATGCGAATTTTCCACTGCATTTCTATTGAATAGAGTTAACTTATTGATTTTCTCCGATTTTACGAGGTTTGTGAAGAGATTATGAGTAATAAGCATTCGAGAAAAGTAGTCTCGTGGTGCGACTTAAACGCGAATGAATACCTATAGAGAGCTATATATATGCTTGTTGTCGGCAATCATCCCTACATAAAATTGGTATGAGATCAGGTAAGAGGAATGAGACGAAATAAGCTGCTGTTTACTTTTCCTTTAGCAGGACTTGCTTAGTAGAGATAGCGGAAGAGAAGAAAGAGAGAAGAAAATCCGAGAAAGCACGACGAACCGGTGCGGAAGAAGAAAAATCATTACCCATCAAAACAACGCTGTACCATTCTCCTTGGAATCGCACATAGCCGGCATACCCTAAAACACCTTTCATACTACCACTCTTGAGGTATGCCTCTATTGCTTCGTCTTTCATGAAGTTCTTCACCGTACCCTCTCTTCCTGCGAGAGGCAGGCTATTCAAGAACGAAGTGGTAACAAGATCGCCGCGACTGATCATATCGATCAGTATTTGGCTGAGGGCATTCGGGCTAAAGCGATTTTTACGGGAGAGACCGGATCCATCCGAAAGAGAAATGTCGGTATGCTGCAATCCTGTTTGGGAAGTCCAATAGTTTCGGATGACGGACAGACCACGCTCTGTTGTATTACCCCGATGATTCTTCGATGCAAGGGGAGCCAACTGTTTGACAAAAGCCTCTGCAAAATGATTCAGACTACGGAAATTCATCACCCGCACCAATGAATCCAATGGAAGGGATTCGTAGATTAATAATTCTTGAGTGATCGGTACGGCTTGATATGAGGCACGGCACTTCCCTTGGCACAGAGTGCCGGCAGCAGACAATAAGCCTTTGGCCCATGCAGCTCCGTATAGAGCAGGATCGGGCAAATCCGTCTTGAGGCGGTAGGAAACGATATTTGTCGGAAGGACTCCCGTAAGGGTTCGCTTAAGATCCAACCCTTCGCCATAGCATCCGGCAGTATCCTTTCCTCGGTGGATTACCTCGATTCTGTTTTCCCACCGAACCTCCGGATGAGGAGGCTCTATTCTCAGGATATGAGCTTCGGAGCCTGCTTTGCCTGTAGCAAGGATGACATCTATTCTATTATCATTGATGTTAAATCCATAGACGCCGGCACCGAAATAGTTGCCTTTGTCTTCATCGAGCCAACTGTCATTGACTCCCTCAATGTCAAAAGCTGATGCATCGACGATGATATCTCCTGTTATTTCTTTTATGCCCCATTGCTTGACGGCATCGACCAAAGCATAGGCAAATCGACCGGAGTCCGTCGGTAAATAGTTGGATGCGAGAGAAGGATCTCCTCCTCCTTTGATGATGAGATTACCGTCAAGAATCCCTTTTCGAATTTTTCCATCCATGCCGACTCCGGTATAGAATGGTATCTCGGTTCCCCTCAGACGCAAAATGGAAGCAGAGGTTACGAGCTTAACCAGAGATGCCGGACAAAACTGTTCGTCTCTTCGATTTGATACGAAAAGGCTATCGTCCCGACAGCGACGTATCTCCACGCCGATACGACTTTTCGTCTGTCTCTCAGCTTTCTTGATGATATCTATTGCACCCCGATCTTGTGCAGAAAGGCTCTGCCCGAGAATTGCAAAGAGAAGAAATAGAAGATATTGTCTTAAACCCCAATCGGTCGTTAGAGTTCTCCTTCGTGATTTCATTTGGAATGTTTTGAGCATTTGCTACTTCTTAGAATTGATGACTGTCGAACTTGTTGTTTGATTGCTTCTATCAGTTTGTCCGCAAGAGCAAATTTACGAAACCAATGCTCAGATTTTGAATAATAACCCGAATTAAGAATATCAGTGGAGAAAATAATACGATGTGAAAAAGGCTGTGTGGAGGAAAAAATCCACACAGCCTTTTTTATGTCTACCTGAGGAGTATTCTCAAATAAGGCCCCTTATTTGAGAATTTTCATTGTCTCACGGATTCCATTTCCTTCAACAACCAGAACATATGTGCCCGGAGCCTGAGAATATACATCCATACTGAAGACACTCGTCCCTGCTACTAATTCCTTGGTCATTGCAGCGACTTCTTCTCCTGCGGTGTTATAAAGCTTTATCCGATATGTGCCGGCGATATTCAAACTTACCGAAACAGCCAGTTCTGAACGACCGGCGTTGAACCATGCACGAAGAGCTTTGGCAGCTCCGGTCACAGTACATGTATTGGTTTCGTTCATACACGTAAACTTGAAAGGATCAGGTTCGCCGATAAAGGGATAAGTCTCTTTGCGACCACTATTGTCAGCGGCAGAGATATAGTATTCTACCTTATCATTCTTGTTAAGACCTGTAAAGCTATAAGTATAGTGACCTGTTGATTCCATCGTCATATCAGCAGCCTTAAAGCTACCGGAACCATTGATACGATAGTAACATTGTACCGGCGAGATAGTAGCATTGGCGCATGAGACGACATCCGCTTCGATCTTATAATCAGGGCCTGCCTGTTCGCCCAGTATCGGGTAGTGCTTGATATAGAGATAACCCTTATCCGCTACCTCGTGAGTACGACAATGCAGGGCATCTGTTCCTAACCAAGGTGTTCCTGAAGCCCCTTTGACACCTATAATTTCGTAGCCGGGCATTGCTGTCTTATAGACGTTCAGAGCATCGTTATCCACGGAGGCGGGGCCATTGACAGGAACAAATACTCTGTTGTTCAGAATCAGAGAGTTCGTGTACGGTTGTTCATTGGTGGCCAAAGCGCGATATACCTCGTACTTCGTTCCCCATGCGCAGGTCTGTGCTGCGAAGTAGGCTGCCATATCTTCCAGGGCTTGGTGCTGAGGGTGATTGTCAGGCACTTTCCTGATGAGGATTTTGTTCGGTGCCAAATACTTGCCCCAACAGTCCACATGGTTGATATATTCGCCGTTCGGATCTTGTACCACATCATGATGTGTGATGCCGAGATAGTCTTTCATCTTTTGATTTACTTGAGCTTGAGACAGAGAGGAGTTCTCCGTATATGCGATATGTGACTGCACAGCGGATCCATATCCGTCCGTCATGTAATTGCCACCGGTCTGCTTGAGCTTCATCCCGAACATCTCGATGCCCAGATATTGTGCTTCGTATTTGGGGAATTCATCATCGTTAGGACGAGGGCGGTTATAAATAAAGTCCACGAGACCTACTTTGTTCGTATCGTACATTGCGAACCAACCGGTATAGTCGCGTGTCCAGTAAGAGTCAGTTTTCGCAATGATGAAATCGCAATTAGAGAGATTCACACCGCTTTGGGTGTACTGGGTTATAACGGTGTTTTTTTGGCTTTCACTCGCCACAATGGTAATCACCTTGTCATTCTTGGCCAGCTCTTTGATCAATTCCATCGGGATACCGAACGGATAGCGTACCAAAACGGCTGCAGAGCGTTCGTACTCAGCGATAGCACGCACAGGACCTGCAGGGGGATTCGTTTCCTGGAATGCTCGTTGCATCTCTTCTGTTGCAAATTGACCGTTTGTTCGGTCTGCTTGCATTTGCGTTTGGGCGATTGCGGGCAGTTGGAAGAGTCCCAATGCCAGAATCAAGGCTTTAGCCTGTAAAAGCTTTTTCATTGTTTGATATGTTTTATGATGTTATGAATATGTTCCTGAACATATGATAAGATCTCGGGGAAATAATAAAGAGGGACATGGGCCGATCTTTTTGCGAAATATCCATGGAGGGATTTACCTTCGGTTTTTCACCTCCAACCCGATAACCGCCCGTAAAATTAGAAGAAATCATCAATATGAAATATAATAAACCTGTTTTCTTGCTTTTTGAGCCCTTTGCAAAAAGAGAAGGTCATCAAGAAGTATCTTTTCGGTATCGTTTTTGCTCACCTATAGAGTGTATCGCACAAGTCATGGAGGAGCTTTAGAGGTATTCATATCTATAATGACACTGAAAAATCAGTCAATTGACAATGAAATCTCCCGGAAAATGCCATGCGACAATCTCATCTATCGGTTTAACAGCTCACACGGAACCTCCCACTCCCCGAACCTGCCATCCGACACAGAGCAGATAGCATCTTCCATCAATAGACCATAGTATCCTCTCGTGTGAGACCATAGTATCCTCTCATATGAGACCATAGTATCCTCTCATATGAGACCATAGTATCCTCTCATATGAGACCATAGTATCCTCTCATAGGAGACCATAGTATCCTCTCGTATGAGACCATAGTATCCTCTCATGTGAGACCATAGTATCCTCTCATAGGAGACCATAGTATCCTCTTATGTGAGACCATAGTATCCTCTCGTATGAGACCATAGTATCCTCTCATGTGAGACCATAGTATCCTCTCATGCGAGACCATAGTATCCTCTCATGCGAGACCATAGTATCCTCTCATATGAGACCATAGTATCCTCTCATAGGAGACCATAGTATCCTCTCATGTGAGACCATAGTATCCTCTCATGTGAGACCATAGTATCCTCTCATAGGAGTTCATTCTTTGTATCTCAGTGAAAGACCAATGAGCAGGTGTATGGCTGCCAAGTAAACAGAGATTTCCCCAAGTTTCCTTCAGGTATATTTTTGAGGTTCGCAGAGACCTACATGAGGCTCTCTTTTCTTCGTCAAATCAATGCTTGTGTTTGTCTTCATCAATATGAGGGGGGAGGGTTATTGCGCAAAGGTCTCGTTACGATAAAAAGGGATGAAAGTTATTGTCCTTATTACGTGCTTCCCGGGTCTATCAAAAAGAAGAGAGCGTATGTGGAAAATATATTTCCTGCATACGCTCTCCCATTTTATTTGGTCGTTGAGTTTTCTTAGTGCACTATATTTATTTTCGTCGTATATCCATCCACCTTAAGGATGTAGGCCCCATTAGGAAGTCGGCTGACATCCATTCTGCCATGCCCCGCTGATAAACTATTCTTCATGACAATCTTGCCTGACAGATCGAAAAGAATGATAGATGTTTCTTGGGGAATGCAAGGTGCCGATATTTCCACATAATCGCGTGCCGGATTAGGGAATACTCTGATCTCTTCTGACGATTCTATTGCTTCTACCGCTGTACCATTGACGATCTTCACCGTGTAGTTCCTTTTCCCCTTGAGGTACAACTGTGGTTGTCCGTTTACGAATGCATGGAGGGTCGCACGATAGGATCCATCAGGTATAGAGCCTTCGACAACAGGTTTATATACGAAAGTTTCTCCTTGCTTGATATGTACTGTTTCTTGAGCTGCCCATAAAGACCCCGATGAGGATTGTGTTTGGCGGAAAACAACAACCAACTCACCATTGAAAGGCAATCCGAGATTTTTGAGTGTAAAGTCGGGCAATACTCTGTTGTGTGCCATATCCAGCGTATAGGTAGAAGTTTGATTATGGCCTACTTCGAATAAGGGGTGCGTATACTCTGTCGGTGTTTTTACTGACACGCTTCCGATCTTTTTCCATTCATCCTTTTGGTTGTTGATGGAAAATCTATACCACAATGTATAGTCGCCTTCCGAGAGAGTGAGAACGTCTTTAGACCAAACCACCGGATAGTTGCTGCTACCGCCCGGAACTTCAGCCATTACCCAGCCCAAAGATATTACATCGTCCGCAGTAGCTCCTGTAGATAGAGCAAAGGCTACGGGTGTACGGATCTCATCAGGGCTGTCGCTGTTGAACTGTACTGTAATCGTACTATGTTCATAAGAATTCAGATCTGCGACAAAGCTGTTGGGGACGATACTGAGCTTGCCTTCATTATTATCTACCGTGACTACGACATTGTTCGGGTCTGTCGTATTTACCTTAATGCTATTGACATATCCTCCCTGTGCATGCCGTACCGGCTCCCACTGTTCGGTGCCTGTGCGACGATAAAGTAGGGTGATGGTGCTGATTCCTTGTGACAACTGATTAGGTGCCAATGAGAAACTCTCGGGATGCTCTCCGTATCCGTACCAAGAGATATTGTTAGATGAAGTTTTCACCTCTATGACTTCTCCGTCAGCCTTGTTCAATCTGTATCCGAGGTCAAGATTTGATTGCTCTTCACCTGTATTATATATCGAATACTCTACGTTCAATCCGGATTCACTTTTATACTCGGCTTCTATATCTTTCAGTGCCAAGATCGGCAAGGCATCTGTACCGGCTTCAGCGGGAGTCTTAGCCGGTTCGATACCGGTGATGATCTCTTGATAAATGGTGAAACCTATTCCCTCACCTCCGATACCCAACGAAGTCGGCGAGAGGAGTGTTAGTTTGTAGAAGCCGTTGGAAACACCTCCCCAACCCCAGTTGAAATGGAAAGTACCATCCGAAGCATAACCATCGCAAACGAAAGCATGTCCTATGCTCTGGTTATTCCCTGCATAATAGACCGGCCTTCCGGAGGCAAGTTCCCCGCGGATCATATCGTGCCACTCCTGTGAGGTATATAAGGCGCGTACATGTAGCTGCAGTGAACGCTTGTAGCGAAAGTTGTTTCGCAAAGCTCCTACTACATAAACGCTGTACGTACCACTTCCATTTTCATAAAAACTCATCGATACAGATGCACTCACATCACGCATCAGTGTGGCATAGGCATCCACTTGAGATTGAGTCAGATTATCAAGGTCGGGATTTCCGGGCATATTGATCCAGTCGTACATTTCACCAAATGTGCCGGACCAGTTGCCAACTAATGAACCTGCATGATAATCGAAAGAGCCTTCACCTTGAAGCGGCCAGCTATGGTAGCGCATGATTTGTGCTGCAGCCGTAGCAACACAGCCGGTATAGGCATGATTGCCATTAGGAAGCAGTGGTTCCTTATTGTTCCATGGGTAACCTTGATTCCATCGCATGGGATCGTTGGCAAAATGACCGTTATCCATCAGAGCATGTACTTCAGCCGGTACGCCCTCGGTACGTAATATCTCTTCATTGAGCCGAGCTTTTCCAGAAAGTATCAGGCCTATTTCCTGATCGTAAATTTGTAGCCACATGCGAAGATTGTCCGGCATACTGTCCATGTCGAAACGGCCAATGGGTGAATAGGCTAAAATTGTCGGTATTCTGTCATCTGCTGCTACAAGAGCATAGCCCTCATTATTCCCACGATTAGCTACATAAAAATATGCAGGAGAGCCTTCCTCTTGTGATGTGATACCCCTCTCGGCATCTCCTTGCCGATAGACGTAATCGATGGAAATCTTGTCAGATACTGCTGTTTGTCCCATTCGCAAGGATATCTGTCGCAAAGCCAGCCGAGCCAGATTCAAAGCTCGCTCTTTCGTAACCGGAGCAGAATGTCCCTGCATGGCAATGCCGAAGAGCATTACTATGGCTAAAAGAAAACTTTTTTTCATTGAAGGTGATATTCCGAATTATGAGAGTTTTTTGCTGTGGCCCCCTATGGGGCATTGTAGAATTTGCTGCATTCTACAAAAGTGTTTCCTGATGATGTAGTATTAGGATCAGGCAATCTGAATGAAAAAAAGCCGAAACTTATATTCTTTCCAATCCTGCCATTTTAAGAGCTGTAACGGCTGCTTCCGTGCCTTTGTTGCCATGCTTGCCCCCGGCACGCTCTTCGGCCTGAAGCATTGTTTCCGTGGTAAGGACTCCGAAAATGACTGGTACAAAGCCGTCAACGTTCAACTGGGTGATTCCCTGTGTTACCCCTTGGCAGATATAGTCGAAGTGGGGGGTGTCGCCTCTGACTACACAGCCGATAGCGATCACTGCATCTACTTCATGCTGTTCGGCAAGGTATGCGCTTGCATAGGTAAGTTCGAAAGTGCCGGGAACATGCTGTACGATGATATTGTCAGCCGATACACCATGCTCCAAAAGGGTATCGATAGCCCCTTTCATCAGTGGCTCTGTGATATTGTGATTCCATTCAGCAACGGCAATTCCTATACGTAAGTCTTTGCCGCAGGGAACGCTCTCGTAGTCGTAGTCGGATAAGTTATGATAAGCTGTAGCCATGATTCTGTAATTGTCTGATAAGTTTTGTCCTGAAAAAAGGCATCCATCCCAGCATGAGATAGATGCCTTTCTTTTTATCGTTTTGATACAATTATTTCGCTCCTTTGGATTTTACACGTATGATATCTGCTTCTACCGTATTAGCTTCCATCGATGTGTAGTATTTTTCTTTTACCTGCTTATAAGCAGCGAGAGCCTTGTCATATTGTTTGAGCTCTTCGTATACGCGACCGGCTTTGATGAGACAGCCCGGTGTAATGGCATCGTTAGAGGCTGCGGCCGCAGCTTTCTCAAAATAGCCTACGGCCTCTTCATATTTTTTGAGCTGTACATAACAGTCACCGATAAGACGAGTGATAGATGGTGCTACCATATTTTCCTTGGAGGAGAACCCCTTCAGATGATCAATGGCTTTCTGATATTCTCCGAGGTTGTAGTAGCAAATGCCGGCATAGGCTTTTGCCAGATTGGATGCATCCGAGCCGGAGTATTTTTTTATTACTGCCAACAGTCCCATTTCGTTTGCACCGTTTCCATTTAAGGCTGCCCTGTCCAATTCCTGAATGAATTTGTCTTCGGCAAGATATACCTTGGCAGCAGCTTCACGAGCTTTAGGTTCGCTGACGAAACGTTTGTAGGCAAAAATACCTGCCACAATGATAAAAACGCCCAAAATAACCAAGCCGATTTTGGTCATGTTCTTTTCTATGAACTGCTCTGAGCGTGAAACCACTTCTCCTACGTGGTTGTCCGGTTGTTGATTTTCTTTTTTAGCCATATTATGGAATAATTATTTATTTCTTTTCGGTCGCACAAAGGTACGCGTTTGGCTGTGATATACAAATGTCCTGTCCGAATAAATATACGATATGTAATGGTTGACCGAAAACGTTTCTTCTCTTCTTGCCTCCAATATCCGATTTACTTGTCTTCTCTTGAGCCGTCAGGTAGCCGAAAAGAGAGCTATTGCCAATCCACTAATCCGCTCTTTACGGCATACCGTATCAGTTCGGCTGCATTGGAGAATCCCAGTTTGTGCAGAATATTACTACGGTGTGTTTCTACCGTTCGGTAACTAAGGTGCATTTTTTCGGCTGTTTCTTTGGCAGAATAGCCATCGCACAGATATTGTACTACTTCTTTCTCTCGTTGGGTCAGCTCGGAAGAGTCGTTCTGCTGCTGTTGCTGTTTTTTGCTTTTCTTATGCGATTGGTCTGCGGAACGTGATACGCAAATATCCAGTATCATCTTCGAAACACTTTTGCCATAGAAATGGCTACCCGTGGTTACTGTGCGGATGGCATTTCCTATATCATTGATCTGAGCTGTTTTGCATATGTATCCTTCCACATCAATCGCCAATAGTTCATTGACTGTTTTCTCTGATACTTCAGAAGACAGTATGATAATCTTAACAGCCGGATATAGCTTCTTTAGCTTACGAGCAATATTCACTCCATTCCCATCGGGAAGCCAAATATCCAGTATGATTAGTCCCGGTTCTTTTTGTTCTTTCAGAAACGTTTCCAGTTCTTCACAAGAACTACATTCACCTACGATTTCTGCCAAACCTTGCATTTGACTAATGGCAGCACGCAAACCTACCCGATAGAGTTCGTGGTCATCCACGAGTACGATACTAATCATATTGTGTAATCTTTACGCTGAGGCAAGGACAAAAGAGAATACGGAGCCTTTACCTTCCTTGCTGTCAATGCATAACTTGCTTTTGTTTTTTTTGAGCAGACCTTTGCAGATAATTAAACCTAATCCGCTACCTATTTCCCCATCGGTCCCGGCTGTAGCCTTCTTATTTTTATCCGATTCGAGGATATCGGTTATTTGTTTTTTGCTCATGCCAATACCTTTGTCTGATACAGACACTTTGATCCCCATGGCTTTCTCTTTTTCTTCCACACGGATGTGTATTACGCTTCCTGCTTTAGAGAATTTGATTGCATTACTGAGTAAATTGCGTATTACGGTATTGATCATTTGTTGGTCAGCATGAACCAAACATTGTATAGGAGCTTCCAAATGTAAGCTAATATCTTTATTCCGAGCAGAAATAGAGTATAAATTGATCACCTTTCCAATGTTTTCCACAATGTTGAAAACCACAAATTTGGGAGCTAAATTCCCGATTTGGATATTAGACCAATCGAGTAAATTCTGTAAAAGAGTCAATTCTGTTGCTACACTATTGCGTATTGAAGAAAGCATATTCCGAGTCATAGAGCCACAGTCAGATGAAGATGATAGTATAGTGTCGAGGGCCATTTTCTGTGCTATAGCCGGACCCTTGATGTCGTGTGAGATAATGGAGAGGAGTCTGTTTCTGGTGTCATTCATTTCTCGCAGTCTCTTATTTTGTCTGTATCTCCTTGCTGCATGGATGATAAGGGTAATGATGGTTGCCACCAACAGTGTGGATATTATGATAAGGGCAATATGTAATTTGCGAGCTAAATGTAATTCCTGGTTTTTCAGTGCTATTTCGGCCTCTTTCTCTTTGCTTTTGAACCGAATGTCAAACTCCGTAATTTTTTCTTGCATCTGTTTGGCGGCAATAGAGTCTGCCAGAAGTTTGGATCTTTTTTGGCATTCATAAGCCAAAGAGTACAAGCCGTATTCGGCATATATGGAACTGGCTATATCCAATATTGCCAATCTGGTTTGATTATACCCGGCATGGCATGCCAAATTTTCTGCGATTGTGAGCACTTCATTTGCTTTGCCGTATTCGCTTCTCCATGCATAATAATATGCAAGATGTGCATAAGATAGGGCCTGGATCTCGATATCATTTATTTTGGATGCTATTGTAAGAGCTTCTTTCAAAGGCTTATAGCTATCCTCAGGATTTTTCTCATTGATCATAATTGTGCCGATATTCATGAGACTGTTGCACATACTTACACTATCACCATTGGTTCGTTGTATATCCAAAGCTTTGTTATAATAGGAGTAGGCTTCTTGAGTATTTCCTTTTTTTTGATAAATGTTAGCCATGTTGTTGTAGGCTATAGAGATACCTCTTTCCTCCTTTTTCTTTTGAGCGATTTGTAGCGCACGTTCATAGAATACCAATGCGTCATCCCACTTTTCCTGAAAGAAAAATACGATGCCTATCTGCATATAAGTGCGGGCTAATATAATGTTGTCGTTTTTGTCTTTAAGCAGCCTCATTATTTCTTCTAGAGCCATTATTGCATTGCTATAACGACCTGCATGAGTCGCCATGGTTGCATACTTTAAAAGCAGAAATGGAAGCTCTTCGGTCGAGCCACCATCACGGCAGAACTTGATGGCTAAGGAATATGCATCGGCTGCACTACCGACTTGTTGATGCAGTTCGAGCTGTTTGCCCATCTCCTCATACCTTTTTTTCTTTTCCGTGGCAGAAAGAGTCCGGTCGGCCGCTATTTGGAAAAGGGAATCTACATTAATCTCTTTGGCTGAGAGCATAAAGACACATCCAAGAAATGTCAGGATAGTTAGTCGCGTATGTATATTAATCATAATACAGATTATCATTGTTTGTGTCGATTGCATTACACATCTTCTAATTATGTTCAATTACGAGTGAGCCGATCAACTCTTTTACATCACTGATTCCATGCCTTCGAAGATAATCCTCTATGCCATCGACTATATAAGAAGCTGCAGCAGGATCTACGAAGTTGTAACAGCCCACCTGAACAGCCGTGGCTCCGGCCAATAAGAATTCAATGGCATCAGCTGCAGATGCGATCCCCCCCATACCGATTATAGGCACTTGTACCACCTTGGGCGGTTTGCCATACCATACGTAGAGCAATGGGCTTGATACATGGCCCGGAAAGGCCTCCTGTAATGGTCGAAAGGATAGGACGGCGTTTTTCCGCGTCGATAGCCATGCCAAGAAACGTATTGACCATTGAAATAGCATCAGCTCCTTCGGATTCTACGGCGCGAGCTATCTCTGTGATGTCTGTCACGTTGGGAGAAAGTTTTACGATCAATGTCTTGTCATAAGCTCGGCGCACAGCTTTAACGACGGATGCCGCCCCCTCACAGGTAACCCCATAAGCCATCCCTCCCTGCTTGACATTAGGACAAGAAATATTCAATTCTATAGCTCTGATATGCTCCAGTTCATTTATTATTCGGGAGGTCTCTGCGTAATCGTCCAAAGTGGAGCCGCTTACATTGACTATCATCTCCGTCCGATAATCCTTGATAACCGGATATATATGCTCTACAAAATAGTGAACACCCTTATTTTGCAAGCCCACGGCATTCAGCATCCCTGATGGAGTTTCGGCCATGCGTGGATATGCATTCCCTTCCCGATGATGGAGCGTAGTTCCTTTGACAACTATGGCACCTAAGCGGTCTATATCGATAAAATCTTTGTATTCGGTACCATAGCCATACGTACCGCTGGCAGTCATTACGGGATTTTTAATTGTTAATCCCCTACCTATTTCTACTTCTGTTCGAACCATTGTAATCTATCTGTATTGAAGACCGGTCCTTCCGTACAGACGCAAAGATTGCCTTCTTTTGTATTTTCCACACAACACAAACATGCCCCGATACCACAAGCCATGGTATTCTCCAGAGAGACCTCACACGGGATATTTCGTTGACGTGCCAGGGATGCTACAGCCATCATCATTGCTTTTGGGCCACACACATATATATGAGAAAAATCGCCTTCCCGAAGGGTCGGGTTTCTCGTGACAAAGCCCTTCACCCCCAACGAACCATCCTCTGTGGTGCAATGCAGATTGGCAAAACGAGAGAATCTGTCCTGCATAACGATCAGATCTGCCGAACGCGCTCCGAGCAGAACATCCGGCACGATCCCACTCTCTCTGATACAACGCGCCAAATAGAGCATAGGAGCAGTGCCTACACCACCACCCACGAGAAGAGGACGATACTCACCATCCGGCAGATCGTTAAGCGTAAAACCCTGTCCAAGCGGATATAGAAGATCCAATGAATCAGATGGTTGCAATGAAGCTAAAGCACGTGTACCCTTGCCTACTTTTTGAACCAGAAGGAATAGTTCCTGCCGTTCGTAATCGACATCACAAACAGAGATAGGCCGACGCAAAAAAGCCCCTTGGACATCAGTCAGTACCTGAACAAACTGTCCGGGCTTTATTTCCGGCAGAGATAATCGTACTTCATTATGCTCCGGTACAAGTGTAAGAAGGAAATAGCTGTCGTTTAGCTTCGTATTGGTCGCGACACGCAGTTTATGGTTGTATTTCATCGAGAAATCGAGTTGCAGTATTCGATTGCAAAATTACGAAAAAAGAGAGGCTTACTCTTTGTTTGAGCGAAACTCTTGATAGCTGCCATCCGTATAGAACACCGTAATTCTCTCGATCTGCTTCGCAGGCATTTGAACGATCTTGATTTCCGGCTCCAATCTGCCCGATGGACTCTGTATGCCGGAATTATCTTTAGTCCTTGTATGCAACTCTTGCTCCGGCACGGAAGAATAAGAGAAAAGATCATTCTCAAATGCCGTTTTATTCGATTGTTGAGGCCCTTTGCCAAAGATAATCCACTCCGCACTCCATTCATCGAATCCCTGCATGATCTTGTTGATCATGTCCAAGGTCACTTTATTTCTGCCGGAGGTAATGTGAGTCAGAGCGGAACGAGAAATCCCGGCCCGATCAGCGAAAGCAGAAGGAGTCATTCCCAACTGCTCCATCATGGAAAGAATACGCATCTTAATTGCATCTGCATCGATCATAATACTGTCTTTTTGTCACCTTTTTGATCAAATCATATTCACAGAAGCAAATTTACAAATTCCAATTTACATCCACAAACGGAGTGACAACAATGTACAACCCGACCCGATTACATATGTATCACACATTTGAGCGATTACATTTGGATTGTCAATAAGCTTGGAGTTATCAACATCTACCATCAGTTTAGATTTATCCTATAATACATTGGTTATAAGTAATATAATATAATATATTAGAATTTATAAGGTCGTCACGAATCAACAACGCCACTCCCCTACTCTATTTCGGAATAAATACTTTATATAACACCATGTAATAGCGTGATAACCATTGTATTATGTATTTCTTCTATAGGCGTATAAAGTTGTATTTCTCTTATCGTTTTCAGGCGTAAATTGACATGATACATATGTGGATTCAATTCGATTAAATATGATTACACCCTGATCGGATTAAGAATGTAAATCGAAAGTGGTGTTGTGAAGTGTAATTTACATTCATTTGGCAATCACAAATGTAACGCGATAAAGATGAATCCTCTAAACTGACAAAATGGCGGTATCAGTAAATTAAGTGGCTTAAAAAACATAGCTCAGAAGGCTTCTAAAAATTTTCGATGACTCTCACTACCTCAATAGCCTTGAAGGGGATATTCGGCCTAAAAAGGGCAAAATATGGCATCAGCGATAAAAAAGAGAAATTTAAGTAGCTGAATAGTCTGTTCTCGATTCCGATGATAAATAAAGAAACCCACTTCTCCCTAGCGCAACACTTGCACTAAAAACACGCGCCAAAAAAGTTTTCAACAACGAAGATGAGTTTGGAATGATTCCAAATAAGAGGTTAAGAAGAAGCGGATTTTGAAGTTTGAAAGCTCAGAGAATGGACTTTTTCAGATTGAAACATGACTTTTGAGAGATAAGATAACGATCTATATACAAACCGTTTACGATAAATATATAGATCGTTTTCAATTTATATATAGATCGAAAGTCATTTCTATATAAATCGAAGGCCGAAAAAGGCCTTTTCACTGGGCTATAAAACAGAGGCACCCACATGATTCATAGCCGAACCGTGTGGGTGCCTTATATTTTGGGGAGACGGTATCTATACTCTATTCCGCCTCATTCCATAGTTGCAAGCATAAGTTAACGTCAGTTCGATCTAAGCGGAAATAGGAAAGTTAGGGTTTCTGATGATTTCAATATTGAGTTCAGGCTTTTTAGGCAGGATGTTGTAAGCGATGATACCGGAGATCAGGTTGGTGACAAAATTGTTGACACTGCGATGTCTCGTGTGCTCTATCTGACAGACATTTTTGAGCATATCATTGACCGTTTCGATCAAGGCTCTCTTTCTCAATAAAACTTTGTCATATAGATGCATCAGGGAGTTCTTCATGTTCTTTTTGATTTTGGTTATCATGTGGATGTCATCGACAAAGAGCCGGTCAAAAAGGTTTTGGGAAATGTAGCCTCTATCGGCAATGAGTTTGCCAAAAAGATTCTTGGTGAATGTTCCGTCTTTCAGAGGTTCTCTGTCATCACAATTGCCCGGTGTGATTTGATAGTTGATGATTTCACCCCTGTCGTTGATAACAATATGTAGTTTGAATCCATAAAACCAACCCATGGTGCTTTTGCCTTTTTGAGCCCATCCCCTCATTGTCCTATGCCCATGAGCTCGTTTGATATGACAAGCCTTCAGTGGGGTGGAATCGATGAAAGAGATGCCTGTACATTGACCCAAACAACACATATTGAGAAATGCTATCAGCTTGAAACCTACCCTGCTTTGCAGCTCCACAAAGCGATTATAAGAGACAAGATGTGGGAACTCGGATCGACAAGAATGGGTGATGTATTGAAGATAAAAAGCTTTCAAATCTCGGTATCTTGACAGATGAAACAGGATCAGGATGGTCATGACCTCACTGTCCGACATCTTAAACTTTCTATTCCTGCGTTTTTTGTCTTCCTCTTCGAGGGTCTTTTTCTTGATTGCTTCATCAAAAAGCTTGGAGAAATCATCTATGATGCAAAAAACATCAACTATATTTGTCTTCATAAAGTAGCGTTTTGTTTGTTCGTATCTTATTGATTGTCAACAGCTAAGATACAAATAATTCGCTACTTTTTCAAGCATAATGCCCACGTTCTTTGGGCGTTTACCACTAATCAGAAAACAAATCCATTGGCTTTTTCTTACGTCGAACTGACGTAAATGATAGTATCCTTTACTCTAAACTGAATTTTGACGCACTCTCATCTATCTTCTGTGATCAGAAGATAGGCAAGGAACCGGCTCGATCGGTCGGTAATGGTGAGGGGAAGGTAGCCGGCACGAAGCCTGCCATCCATGATAAGGGGAGGATGGCTGCACTGCATCATTGAATCCCATTCGTGTGCTTCGCCTTCGGTTCGAAAACTCTTAACTTCGAACACACCTCTTCGACCTTTCTCTATCCAAAGGTCGTAAAGCAGGATAGCTGCCACCCCCATTGTGTATCGTACATTGATCTCGATACAAGGATGCAGAAACAGACTGTCTCTTTCGGCATATACTGCCATGTCTACTCCGATATAGCCGGTGTACAGTGAGGCGAAGCGTTCTCGTAGATAATCTTTCACAGATGCAATAGCCTCTTCATGTGCTTGTGCCCCGACCGTTTGGGTCAGTTCGGCAACCAAATCGGTTTGGGTGGCAAGTCGATTGCCCAGATAGGCTCCCCATCTGTTGGTATCGAAACGAGACCATCCAACGAAGTAAAGCTTGCCTTTTCCATCCGAATAAAACTCTGCCGCCCAGTCCTGACGGACATCCAATACCGGCTCCACGCTGAAAGAACCGGCGCGTCGGAGGGCCTTGGTCAGCAGGTCGATTTCATCGTCGGTAGGGGAGGAACTTAGCCAAATCAGTCCCCGTCCGGATGAACTGGAAGGTAATTTGGCCAATAGAGCTGAGTCAGGAGGAAAGCAATGATACCTTTCCTTCAGAAAATCATCGATGGATGTGAACCAATGAGCAGCTATTTCACTGTGTCCGATCGCTTCGAGACAGCGTGCGGCTTCGCAACGATGACTGCGTTCATACAGCTCGTGCGGATAGTACGGGGCTGAGACAGTGGACAGCCAAGGAAAACGATGCTGAAGAGCAGCCAACCAAACGGGCGACTGTCCCCACATATCCAAGGTATAATCATTCAAGGGAAGGGCAGTGTCGGGGATTTGCAGCAGCCGGGCTTCAGGCTTGAGCGGATGCGTGTCGGGGATAGGGAGGGTTTTTTCAGGACAGAATACAAAGTCCTGTTCGCTCTTTGTCAGCCAGGCCGGCAGGAGACCCAAATCGCGCATCATGCTTCGTACTACGGGTGGTGGTACGTAGGGCTTCTTC
Organism: Porphyromonas gingivalis ATCC 33277; assembly: GCF_000010505.1. Lineage (GTDB taxonomy): Bacteria > Bacteroidota > Bacteroidia > Bacteroidales > Porphyromonadaceae > Porphyromonas > Porphyromonas gingivalis. Next base: position 1,012,647 of record NC_010729.1, read on the forward strand.
CCTATGATCTCCGGTACCATCTCGTGACCGGGGTTGAAGAGCAAGAGGCGCGGATGCTTTATTTCCGTCCGAAGTCGGCCGGTATCTCCATCCAGTCGACAGTATTCCATTTATATATAGGGTTGGTAATCCGATGAGTAGAGAGCCAATGCTCTGCACGCTCTATGAGGTCGAAGATCGCTGTGTTTTTATCTGTACGAGCGAGAAGAGTTTTGCATTTTTTCTTTCGAACCCAGCTGATAGCCGTCATGCTATCCGAATAGATAGGGTAGTGAGGTCTCTTCATTTTCTCCAGAAGGGCCAAGGCATGAACAATGGCCAGAAACTCTCCGATATTGTTCGTGCCTCCTTCCAGGGGGCCTACGCGAAAGACTTCGGCCTTGGATGCTGTCAGTACACCCCGATACTCCATCGGGCCGGGATTGCCACTACAGGCTGCATCCACTGAAAGGCTCTCCCAGATAGGACTTGTTCGGGGTAAAGTCTCCATATCCGGATGCTTGTCTGCTCCGTGCGTGCCAGTGGATCCGTATGCTTTGCGGTAGAATTCATCTGCTCCGTCTTCATAGGCTCTTAGGGCATCGCTTTCGGTAGCAAAGCTTTTGTAGCGGGCTTTATTGAATCCCTCTGTTTGCGCTCGACATTCATCCCAATTATCATAAACTCCGGGTGTATGCCCGGCCCAGACCACATACCACTTCTTTGCCATCGAGGTCAGGTGTTAATTTGAAAGAAGTTAATAGAGGTTACCCTTGTAAAGATCATTGAAATTAACCGCTTCGCTTTCCACCTCTGCTTCCGGTAGTTTGGCACGCCATTCTGCTGCTTCCTGCGTTTGTCCTTTATTCTCCAATATTTCGACGAGCATCAGAATCAGATTGCGCTGAACCGGCATCTCTTCGATAGCTTCGCGCAGAAATGTTTCTGCTTCGGCTGATCGTCCTTCTTTGATCATGAGTGTAGCAATACCGCAGTGACCTTCTTCGTTGAAGGGATCGAGACTTAGCAATTCTTCGTATGCCTGCATGGCATTTTGCTGCTTTCCTTCAAGCATGAAAAGGCGGGCGCGGAGCATAGGCACCTGTTCCTCTTCCGGATCGGATGCTGCCACCCAATCCAAATCCTGGGTGGCTTCTTCATAACGCTCCAAGTCAATGAGCATGCGCGCTCGAAGGAGTCTGGCCGGAATGAAGGCATCATTTTTTTCGATGGCCTGTTTGAGCAGGCAAAGGGCATCTTTGAGGTTTTTCATGTCCTTCATGGCGGAGGCTCCGTAATAGAGGAAAAGAGCTTGTTCCTCCAATTCGGATGTAGATTCGATACCGGTACCACAGTCCTCAAGTGCTCGGGACGGATCATTTTGTTCTAACCTCAACTTAGCACGGTTGAGCAGGGTTGCTGTATGCATCGGAACTTCCTCAAGGAGTAAATTCATCTGAGCCAACGCTTCTTCCGTGAGATGGCGTCGAAGCAATGCTTCAGTCAGATAATAACGGGTCTCAAACTCGGGACGTAGTTCCATTGCCTTGCGCAAGGCCTCTGTGGCAAAGACCAGTTCTCCCATATTCATTGCCCGAATGGCATCGAACTTGAGTGTATCGGCCTGACGATTCACATGGTCCGGATCAGTCGACAGATTACTTTTTTCAGAATTTGTAACTATTTTTTCCCTCCCGGACATAGCGTCAGAAGCACTCCTTTTCTCTTCTTCACGGCCGGAACCAAAGAGGTTTCTCAATAATTTCTTCATAGATGGTGTTAGCTAAGGGTTATCTATTTCAGATGATTCGTCTTTGAACCATGAGGCATACATCCGGTAGTTGTGCGCAATGCGAAAATTCATTTCTCGACTCTGTTCGGGGTCTACTTTTTTGACAAAACGCGCCGGAGCACCGGCATAGATACTGTTCGGCTCTATCTGTGTGCCAGTGAGTACTACGGAACCGGCTGCTACGATAGCACCTTCTCCAACCACTACATGATCTAGCACAACGGCTCCCATACCGATAAGGGCATAGTCGCATATTTTAGCTCCGTGGATGACTACATTGTGCCCGACAGATACGTTGTCACCGATTTCGATAGTGGATTTTTGATAGAGCGTATGCAGTATGGATCCATCTTGGATATTGACATTGTCACCGATCCGAATGGAATTGACATCGCCTCGCAATACGGCATTGAACCACACACTACAGCCTTTGCCCATGACTACATCGCCTACAATAGTGGCATTTTCGGCGAGGAAGGTATCCTCGCCGATTATAGGGGTAAAGCCCCTAACACTCTGTATTAATGCCATTTTTGTGGTTAGATAGTCTGAGTTTTCTCTTTGAGCCAAGCTCTTTCCTCGGTACTCAGTTCGGGAGCAAGCGTCTTGTACACCCACTGCTGGTAGTCATTGTACCACTTCAATTCATCTGCCGTGAGCAAGCTTTTTTCGATGAGTTCGTTGTCGAAATAGAAAGCCGTCAGCGTTTCGAATCCGAAGAATCGGCCGAATTCAGTCTCTACATTCAACTTGGTCACTACGAGGTTTTCGATTCGGATACCATATTTGCCGGAACGATAAAGACCTGGTTCATTGCTCGTAATCATTCCAATCTTCATTTCGGTAGGATTCTCATCCATGCGAATATTCTGCGGCCCTTCATGGACGTTGAGGAAGCAACCGACGCCATGTCCCGTGCCATGAGCATAGTTCATTCCATTGTCCCAAAGGGCTTTGCGTGCCAATACATCGATCTGACTACCGCGTGTGCCCTCCAGATACTGTGCCGTTGCAATAGCAATATGCCCTTTCATCACAAGGGTATAGTCCCGTTTGAGTTCGACCGATGGAGTACTCAAAGCGACAGTACGTGTGATGTCTGTAGTGCCATCATGATACTGTGCTCCGCTATCGAGGAGGAGTACACCTTCTCGTTTGACTACGTGGGCGGATTCGGGTGTGGCGCGGTAATGGATGATAGCACCATGATCCTGATAGCCGCATATCGTATCGAAACTAACTCCGAAATAGAGGGGCTGAGCGGCACGGAATGCTGTGAGCTTTTCACCCAATACCACTTCGTCATGGTTGCGACCGGCTTCCCACTCCTGTTCCAACCACATAAAGAATCGGGTAAGGGCAACGCCATCACGTACCATAGCGGCACGAACACCGGATAGCTCTTGCTCGTTCTTGATAGCTTTCAACGCTGTAATTGTGCTGACACCGTCTATTTTCCGACAAGCAGCCGGTATAAGGTCATAAAGTGCGCGTGTAATGCGTTTCTTGTCGATAAGCAGCCTTTCTTCGGCAGGTAGTGCTGGGATATATTCATATATGGCTTCGTAGGGCATAATCTTGACCCCGCCTTCTTCCATGGCTGAGCGAACCTCCTTCGTGATCTTCTCAGGGAAAGCAAAGAGGACAGATTCTCGAGCCGATACATAACCAAAAGCAACTCCTACGGGGTTGCACTCCACATCTCTACCACGAAGATTGAATATCCAAGCCAATTCGTCCAACATGGTGATAATAGTGGCATTGGCACCTTGTGTCGCCAGTTCTTTATTGACACGTGCGATCTTGTCTTTCACGCTTTCTCCTGCATACTTCACAGGCTGCACGAAAAGCTCTCCACGAGGGATTTCTGGACGATCTCGCCATGCTTCATCAAAAAGATCCTTGTCAGTCCTTAGTTTGATGCCGTATATATCCAAAGCCAATTCGGTTGCAGAGGCAGCACCTGCCGGAAAGCAACGTCCATCTATACCCACTGTTTGGCCGGTTTTCAGCTCGGCGGCAAGAAACTGTTCGATGGAGGGAGTTCCGGGGATGCCTTCTTTGTAGAGGTCGATAGAAGTGCCTTCGAGCTGTTGGCCTGCTTGGAGGAAGTAGCGTCCGTCCGTCCATAGTCCGGCCTTATTTGCTGTGACCACTACTGTCCCGGCCGATCCGGTGAAACCGGAAATCCAACGGCGACCTTTCCAGTGTTCGGGTGTGTATTCGCTTAGGTGGGCATCCGAACTCGGGATGATATAAGCATCGATATGCTCATGACTCATGACTTTGCGCAAAGACGCAAGACGCTGCAAGATATCGTTTGTCATTGTTGTTTAAAAGATTTTTGGGGAATTGTTTATTATGGGTTGATTATTTTAGCTCTGACAGGGTTGGTGCTCAGGTCGCAAGAGGTCATTGACCGTCTTGACCGGAGCAAATGTGCTGATAGGCACTTCTATAAATATTGTATTCCAATCGTCCATTGCCCCGTTCCACAGACCCGGCCGTTCAAGGGCGAGCAGTTTACGTCCGTCTTTGCTCTTTTCGGATATGAAGGCCGTTTTGGGATTAACGAAAGATTCGAGGTTGAACTGTTCCCCTTTGTAGTCGCGCAAAGAGCAAACCAAATCCACAGGATTGAAATAGGAGCCTTGTTCGAACATAGCTCTCTTTTGGGGATCGGACATATCGATCTGAGTACTTTCCAGTATTTGCAAGGAAGAACTGCCGTCTGCTTCGCGAATGATAAAAGGCCCCCCACCGGGTTCACCCTGATTGCGCACCATACCGCAGACACGTATCGGACGGTCTAATTTACGACGAAGCAGTTCCAAGAGGTCTTTATCCTCCATCAGGTCTATATTCGAGATTTCAATGCAGAAATTGTCCCGAAGGAAATCGACGATCTCCATCAGTTGGGCATGAACGACTTTGGGCTTTTCCAGTAGTTGGAGATAGTTGAATATATGCTCTCTGGCTTTTACCAGTACGCCGGCGATGAGCTTCTTATATATAATGGTATCGCACTTGAGAAAGTCGGGGACTACATTGTCGATATTCTTGATGAAAACGATGTCTGCATTTGTCTCCTGAAGATTGCGAATGAGTGCTCCGTGGCCACCCGGGCGGAAAAGGAGCTCTCCGGTTTCGAGACGGAATAGCTCGCCCTCCGGAGTTAGTGCCAATGTGTCGGTAGATGAATCTTGCACACTGAATGAAACCTCGTAGCGGATACAGTATTCATCCTCCAAAAAACGTTGGCGTTTATCTATGTTGTTTTTGAATTCTTCGATGTGCTCGGGCGAAACGGTAAAATGTACCTTGACCTGTCTTGTACCGCTGCGCTCATAGAGTGCTCCTTCGGCCAAATGTTCTTCGGTGGGAGTTCTGGTTTCTTTTCCATAGAGGTGAAAGAGGAGCAAACCTTTCGGAAGATTGCCATAGTTAAGACCTTTGGGATAGAGCAGATTCTCCACCACCGTCTTGTATTCTTTGGAAGCTACGAGTTTGGGTACTGTGCGCCAAGCATTGCGCAGGCATGTCTCGTTAAGGGAGTCATAGAATGCAAATCGAGTAAGGTGTGCAAAGAACGCCTTCTCTGCATCCGTAGTTGGCTCATTGTAATCGGCATCAAGGAAGTTGTACAAATCCTTGAACATGCGCGAAGCAGCACCGGATGCCGGTACAAACTTGACAACGTTGCAGTTCGGACTATTCAAATATCTATCCCACTCCAACAGATAAGCGGATTTGTCATCTTCATCCAAACGCATGATTCCATTCTCTAATGAAGCAGGTGCAATGATATTGGGATACGGGAATCCATATCTGAGAGCTTCTACCTGGCGCATTGCTTCTTCCGGTGTGATGCCTTTAGATTCCAGTTGGTTCAGGTCATCGTTGTTGAAGAGGGACGTAGTCATCAAAATTTGCTTTCTATTTTCTTTACGTGTAAAGGTAGGGATATTCTCGCAAACTGTTGTGTACTGAAAAAAGTTGACAGTTGGGGTGCGCGGGATTCATATATGTATACAGACATACCGGTTAGTCCTATGCTGGGGTTACAACTGTCGATCGGTATTTCCCCTTAGGTTTACACAAGCAGATTTAGCCCTTTGCTCTGGATTCATTCTCCGATAGAGTTCCGGAGCAATGTCCCGAGCCTCTCTTTGTTGTGTATATAGAGAAATATATTTGCGTATATAAGGAAATTTATTTCCGTATATAAGAAAATTTATCGGAGTATATACGAAAATATATTTCTGCATATGCGGAAATTTCGCCACTTCGTGGTGCTGTTGTGTACTGACGTGTACAGAGTCATTATTCGTCATGTTTAAGAGCTATTGTGTGCCTCATGTAGTGACATTCTGTCACCTTTTGGCAGTATCGGAGCCGGTTTGATTTTTGGCACGCAAATTGTTTATGTTGTAGCGTACGACCCTTTCGATGGGGCATAAACAACGAAAGAAAACGAGACAACAACAAAAAACGAATATAGAATTATGGGAAAAATCATTGGAATTGACTTAGGCACAACGAACTCTTGTGTCTCTGTATTGGAAGGTAACGAACCTATCGTTATTACAAACAGTGAGGGCAAGCGCACAACGCCCTCGGTAGTGGCTTTTGTGGATGGTGGCGAGCGTAAGGTGGGCGATCCGGCCAAGCGTCAGGCCATCACCAATCCGACCAAGACGATATACTCTATCAAACGCTTCATGGGCGAAACTTACGATCAGGTTTCCAGAGAAGTGGAGAGAGTGCCATTCAAGGTAGTACGTGGGGACAATAATACTCCGCGCGTAGATATAGACGGTCGTCTCTATACGCCGCAGGAAATTTCGGCCATGATCCTTCAGAAGATGAAGAAGACGGCCGAAGACTATCTCGGTCAGGAAGTAACGGAGGCCGTGATCACTGTGCCCGCATACTTCAACGACGCTCAACGTCAGGCAACGAAAGAAGCAGGAGAGATCGCCGGTCTGAAAGTTCGCCGTATTGTGAACGAGCCTACGGCAGCTTCTCTGGCCTACGGTCTGGACAAATCCAATAAGGATATGAAGATCGCTGTCTTCGACTTGGGTGGCGGTACCTTCGATATTTCTATCTTGGAATTGGGCGACGGCGTTTTCGAAGTGAAATCGACCAACGGTGATACGCACCTCGGAGGAGACGACTTCGACCACGTGATCATCGACTGGCTGGCAGAAGAGTTCAAGTCTCAGGAAGGTGTGGATCTTCGTCAGGATCCTATGGCTATGCAGCGTCTGAAAGAAGCTGCCGAAAAAGCCAAGATAGAGCTCTCCAGCACTTCATCTACGGAGATCAACCTCCCCTATATCATGCCGGTGAACGGCATCCCCAAGCACTTGGTGATGACGCTTACAAGGGCTAAGTTCGAGCAGTTGGCCGATCGTCTGATTCAGGCATGTGTGGCACCCTGCGAAACGGCCTTGAAAGATGCCGGTATGTCGCGTGGCGATATCGATGAAGTGATTCTCGTAGGTGGTTCCACACGTATTCCTGCTATTCAGGAGATTGTGGAGAAGATCTTCGGTAAGGCTCCGTCCAAGGGTGTGAATCCCGACGAAGTGGTAGCTGTGGGTGCCGCTATTCAAGGCGGTGTTCTGACCGGTGAGGTAAAGGATGTCTTGTTGTTGGACGTTACCCCCTTGTCGCTCGGTATCGAGACTATGGGAGGCGTGATGACTCGCTTGATCGATGCCAATACCACTATCCCGACGAAGAAGAGCGAAATCTTTACCACAGCAGTGGACAATCAGCCTTCGGTAGAGATTCATGTACTTCAGGGTGAGCGTTCTTTGGCTAAGGACAATAAGAGCATCGGCCGTTTCAACTTGGACGGTATCGCTCCGGCACCCCGTCAGACACCGCAGATCGAAGTGACGTTTGACATCGATGCCAACGGTATCCTGAATGTAACGGCTCATGACAAAGCTACCGGCAAGAAGCAGAATATCCGCATCGAAGCCTCCAGCGGTTTGTCCGATGATGAGATCAAGCGCATGAAGGAAGAGGCGCAGGCCAATGCCGAAGCAGATAAGAAAGAGAAAGAACGTATCGACAAGATCAATCAGGCCGACAGCATGATCTTCCAGACGGAAAAGCAGTTGAAGGAGTTGGGAGACAAATTCCCGGCCGACAAGAAGGCTCCGATCGATACCGCTCTCGACAAACTGAAAGAAGCACACAAAGCACAGGATGTAGCTGCTATCGATACAGCCATGGCCGAACTGCAAACCGCTCTAACTGCAGCGGGCGAAGAGCTTTACAAGAATGTCGGAGCAGCCCAAGGTGGCGCACAACCCGGTCCGGACTTCGGCGGCGCTCAAGGTCCCTCTGTCGGCGATCAGCCCTCTGACGACAAGAACGTCACAGACGTAGACTTCGAGGAAGTGAAATAATTCTGCTCACAAACGAGCATCAAGAAAATAGTAAATAGCAGTAAGATAGCAACTTACTGCTATTTTTGTTTTTGAAAGTTTCTTGTTTTTCTTCGTTTTCTATTGATTTTAGTCGTATATTTGTACCATATTTGTGCCGCGACTTATTAGTGTATAAAGTGCGACTTAAATAAAAAGAGAAATTGATTATCAGATAGATAAGAGAAGCGTATGCCGGCTGCAAAATTTCATATTGAGCGAAAGTGCGAATTGTGTGGGGAGACCTTTCTTGCCAAGACAATCACATCGAGATATTGTTCTATACAATGCTCAAGGTCTGCGTATTCACAAAAGAAGCGAGAGGAAAAGTTGGAAGAGCTCCGACGAGAGAGGGCCGCAAAGGTTCCTAAGGATCAACCCTACCTCTCCATCTCCGATGCTATTGCTCTATACGACGTTTGCAGAGATACGCTATACCGACTTGTTAGAAGTAAGGCTCTCCGAAGTTATAACTTGGGAAAAAGGATGACTCGCATCTGTAAAGAGGATTTAGAACGCAACTTCAATCTGAGGCCTATTGATGAGCAAAAGCCGAGAACAAGAAGTGAGGCTAAGCTTTACAACCTTGAGCCAGAATATTGTTACACGATTGGTGAAATAACAGCCAAGTTTGGGATTACGGAAGGCACGGTATATAAGCATATCAGAAAATTTTCCATTCCCATAAGGCAGATTGGCAATTATGTCTATGCCCCAAAGTCAGAGATAGACCAACTGTACAAATAACCTTAGATATACATGAGAAAAGAATTACATAATACGAAAGTAACTGTGAGACTTCGCAGGAGTGCATATAGAAATGAGTGGTATCTCTACATTGAGAGTTATCCAGTCTATACTGCGGGCAAATCCGAACCACAACGTGTCCGTGAGTATCTCAACCGCATAGTAACTACGGTAGTCTGGGATAAAACTCGGACTGCACGCACAACATCTTCGAGCAAATCGTACAAACCCAAGCGAGATTTGAATGGAGTGATACAGTGCAAAAGCGAGGTTGATCAAGAAGCTTGTATTTATGCCGATGAGGTGAGAAAGCTCCGTCAAAGAGAATACGACAATGCCGATTTGTACAGCGATGCAGATACGGCTCAGGCAGAGCAAAAGGAACGTTTGCAACAAAACTTCATTAGCTATTTTCGAGAGGCGATGTACAAGCGACACAAAAATAGCTCCACTTCTATTCTTGTCAATTGGAAGAGAGCTATGGACTTTCTTAAAATGTATGCGGGAGAAAATTTGCCGTTTTTCAAAATCGACAATGCTTTTGCCGAAGAGTACAAACGTTTCCTTTTGACAGCTCCTCGTGGAGGGAATAAATGTGGTACTATTTCTCACAATACGGCATCCACTTATTTTTCTATTTTCAAGGCAGCTCTCAAACAGGCATTTATAGATGGTTATCTAACCGTTGATATATCCGCCAAAATAAAAGGTATTCAGGAACAGGAGTCTCGCCGTGAATACCTTACCGTAGAGGAGTTAAATACGCTTGCTTCAACCCCTTGTGATCGTGAGGTGATGAAACGGGCAGCTCTTTTCTCTGCTCTGACAGGATTACGCCACTGTGATATTCAGAAACTAAAGTGGAAAGAGATCAACATGGATGGAGAACAGCCGAGGTTACATTTCACTCAAAAGAAGACCAAGGGAGTGGAGTATATGCCTATTTCAGAACAAGCCTTACAACTATGTGGAGAAAGAGGCTTACCAGAACAATTGGTTTTTGAAGACCTGCCTGATCCGTCATGGATTTCTAAACCTCTAAAGCGTTGGATAGAGGCTGCAGGCATCAAAAAGTCCATAAGTTTTCATTGCTTCCGCCACTCCTACGCGACTCTACAATTTGCCAGCAGTACAGACATTTATACCGTAAGCAAGATGCTGGGACATACGAATGTGAAGACAACGCAAATCTATGCAAAGGTGGTCGATGAAAAGAAAAACAAGGCGGCTCAAGCCATAAAATTGGATACGATAGAGACAAAGAGTCAGGAATAACCTCACAAAAATGAATAAAGATGCAGTCTAAGTACTTTGAATATATAATTGTTTATTTATCCGTCTTGCTGGCGTGTGCCTTAATTGGTATAATTGTGAGATTTGTTTTTGTCTCGGCTGGAGTTGATGAATTTACTGCAACCGTAATTTTCTGGATTGTTACAGGTGTAGGTATCATTCTCTATTCAGCCCTGATGCTTCTGATTGACGGCTTGTTCACAGCTATTGTGAAGAAGTTTTTCCCTCACAAGCATTCTCCATCATCACTTCAAAAAAAGAAAGAAGTTGAGCAGGATTTGGACCCAAATAGTATAGAGCCCGAATTCATTCAGGAGATACGAGTTAGCCAACAGCGGAAACAAAGCGATAAATCAAAAGAGAAATTGGAGATAGCAATCTCCTATACACAGCATGAATTTGCCCCTTATGTCTCTGATGACGATTTGATACGACTTTGTCAATACATTACAGCTTATTCAGAAGGAAACGTCTTGCAAAACCCTCAACCTGTCAGGGTCGCAAAACTTACTTCTTTAGACTGAGACCTTTGCACGGCGATAGGTGTGTATTTTGTTTATTAATTCATTGTATAATAGGGAGTTATTTTGTATATTTGAGCATTAAAAACAGCATAATATTCCTCCCATGGCATACCAATCCAAGAATACCGATGAGCATGTAACATTTGCAGACGCACTCCTTTCAAAGCGTTATCGCAAAGCACAAAACGACTTCCTCAATCAGGTTGACAGGCTTATCGATTGGCGTCCGATCAGGACGCTGATCAACAAGAAATACACGAAGCGACAAAATGCCATCGGCGCCCCGGCTTATGACGTGATTCTCTTATTCAAGATGTTGCTTTTGGAGACATGGTACAACCTCAGTGATTGTGCTTTGGAGGAGCGCATCAATGATTCAATCACCTTTTCCCGATTCTTGGGGCTGAAGATGGAAGAGGTATCTCCCGACCACAGCACCATCAGTCGATTTCGTTCGGCACTGACAGAGTTGGGTCTCATGGACAAACTATTGGCGCAGTTTAACAAACAACTTTCCCGCCATCACATTTCGGTAAGGGAAGGGGTGCTTGTGGATGCAAGCCTTGTGGAGACGCCGCATAAACCCAACGGAAGCATTACGATTGAAGTCGCAGACGACAGAGAAGACAATCGGAGCGAGGCGGAAAAAGAGGCAGAGGAGGATTATCAAAAACAGGTTGTCCGTCAACGTAAAGGGACGGATGAAGAAGCCCGTTGGGTGTACAAACAAAAGCGTTATCACTACGGATACAAAAAGCATTGTCTGACCAATGTTCAAGGCATTGTTCAAAAGGTGATAACGACAGCAGCGAACCGCAGTGACACAAAGGAGTTTATTCCGCTATTGGAGGGTGCAAACATACCTCAAGGCACAGCCGTCTTGGCGGACAAAGGATATGCTTGCGGGGAAAATCGTTCCTACCTGCAAACCCATCACCTTCAAGACGGCATCATGCACAAGGCACAACGCAACAGGGCATTGACCGAGGAAGAGAAGCAACGAAACAAAGCAATCGGTCCGATACGGAGCACCATCGAACGCACCTTTGGCAGTATTCGCCGGTGGTTTCATGGCGGACGATGTCGATACCGGGGACTTGCCAAGACCCATACTCAAAACATTCTTGAAAGCATCGCCTTTAATTTATACAGAACCCCGGGGATAATTATGTCCTCATCCGTAGGATAAGGCATAACCACCCTTGAGGAGCTCGTACAAGTAGCTCCTCAAAGGGGGGATTTACAACTACTTTCACTCCTTACTGCCACCCCTTTCACTCGCTCCTTTTATGCCAAGAACTCCTCTTCCCTCCATCTCCTTATTTTTCAAAGGTCTCAGACTTATATCATTTCGGCTGGAATATTTGGAAATATTTCAGTATCGGCAAACAAGACGAGGTTGCTCTTTTCCTCAAACTTGTTTTTGCCGATGTATTAAAAGACGTTGAGCCCGACACCATCAAAAGCCACCTCAAAGACGATGAACAAAAAGGGCTAATCAAGATTCAGAAAAGTTTGCCTTCACAGTAGTTTTAGGCTGTTTTTGTTTTTCTAAAATATGAGAACCTTCTGCCACTAACTATTTGGATTTTGATAGTAGCTATAGATCTTTATAGTCTCATAAAATAAGCTTAAGAGAATATCTACACCATCTACTTAATGTTTTCTATGATTTTAATAGTTCAAGTGCAGAGATGAAATACTTTAGTTTTTCGATATTATTGTTATCCAAATGATAGATAGAACCTGGCTTAAATTGAAAACACTTTCCAAATGAATGGGCTAACCATATATCATAAAAGAAGCGCTCACTTGTTGACAAACGATCAATTGCGGAATTCTCAGATTTAAAGCCTACTATTTGATCATCGTCAATCTCAAACTCTTTCTCAAAAACCATGATTGGAGTTTTGAATATGTATTGAAATAACCTCTTAACAGCTTCTACATTTGTATATGAAGCATACTTATCTAACAAGGCTGTTTTGATTTTTTCGAGAACTTGTTTGATTGTCTTAAGTGATTGTAGGAGATAATCTTTATCAATAGATAACTTCCCATTACCATTATTGGGTTTTCTAATGTTAGGACCAGCGGTATCCTTATAGATATTGTTTATAACAAGATTATTGTGAAGCAATAAGTTTCTTGTTGCTTTGATTTCAAGCAAACTATTTAACTCTGTTTCATCGATCTGTTTTTTGTCAATACCTGTAGTTACAGCGAAATAGTTGAGAATATCAGGTAGACTTTTATAACTAACAGATAGAATTTTGTTTTCAATAGCTAATTCAAGAGGATTGCCATTCACTAAATCATTCTTGGGAATAGATTCTGTTTTTATATCAAGTTTATCAGGAATAAATTCAGTAATACTCTCAATGTATCATTTAAAGAATATTCAAATGAAGAAACTGCTAGAACAAAAATACCATCTAGAACAATTTTGTCCTCAATAATCTCCCTTTGTTCTATTCCTTTAATTCTTATCAAAGCTTGTTCTATTGGCTGGATTAGCTTTGTTTTTGTTAATAATATCGGCTTCCCCATTATTGCTTTTTTATTGATTGTAAATGATTTGACAATATTCCTCTAAAATGTCAGAATCTCTGATTAAAACACCTTATAGCTTATGAGAAAGCCAGTAAGTGTGGCAAACATACAAAATAATAATGTAGAATTCCATTTACTCAAGAAGAAAAACTAAAACACAGCAACCATAGTGTTTTTGTAGTGTTTTCTCCGTGTTTTGAATCACAGGGAAAACACTTTATTCATTTGTGCCATGTTAAACTCAAAATAGTATAGACATGGACAACAACGAAATTTCTTTTGAGAATTTACCCAAGGCGGTAGCTCACTTAGTGAATGAAGTAGCTGAGATCAAAGCATTGGTCGAGAAAGGCAAGATGCAGTTCTTTCTCCAAAACGTATTCCTATCGGGATAGATGAAGCGTGTAAAATCATCGGGAAGGCCAAACCTACAATTTATACACTTGTGCGCAAGCGTTTACTCCCTTGCTACAAGAATGGAAAGCAACTCTACTTCTTCGAGGATGAGTTGCTCGAATGGATAGCCAATGGTCGTAGAAAAACGGTGCGAGAACTTGCCGAAGACTCAAAGCTCTTTATCTCTGAAAAGAAGGCCAAGCGCTCTCATTTCTAAATATCTATTCAACGATGAAAGAAGAAATGGATGAACGACCAGAAGGGAAGCAATCCAAGAATGAACGGATAGAGTCCTTTCTAAGGGAGCACTATGACTTTCGATTCAATACCGTAAAAAGTCGCACGGAGTTTCGAGGCTCGAATAAAGATGAACCTTTCTACCCACTCGGTAAATTCGACATCAACTCCATGCGACGGCTATTGGATTCTTCACAAGGTATCAGTACTTCGGCAGAGAATATACGAGCGATATTGGAAAGTGATTTCTGCCCACGTATCAATCCTGTACAGGAGTATTTCCAAAAACTATCGAAGTGGAACGAGGGAGAGGATTCGGAGATTATTCACTTGGCCTCGTGCGTAACGGTTCGGAATCCTGAGAAGTGGCAAACTTATCTGACCAAATGGCTTATTGCAGTGGTGGCGAATGCGATGGATGATTTGTTCTGTCGCAATCACACCTGTCTGGTTTTGACTGGAGAGCAGGGTAAGTTCAAGACAACTTTCTTAGACTTACTTTGTCCCATAGAGCTGAAAGCATATTTGTTTACGGGTACTATTGACCCTCAAAATAAGGATACGCAGACCCTTATAGCCGAATACCTATTTATCAATATCGACGACCAACTCAAAGCCCTCAACAAGAGAGACGAAAATGAGTTAAAGAATCTCATCACTACTCCACGGGTTAAGTATCGCAGACCATACGATACGTACATCGAAGAGTATCCTCACTTAGCCAGTTTTATGGTTTCGGTAAATGGCAATGACTTCCTTACAGATCCGACGGGTAGCCGCCGATTTCTTCCTTTTGAGGTAGAAGCTATTGACATAGAAGCTGCTAAACAGGTTGATATCAATAAGGTTTATTCGGAGGCTTGGTGGTATTGGAAAAGTGGATATCGGTACTGGTTTGATGATGCGGAAATTGCAGAGTTGCACCGAGAGAGCGAAGGCTTTCATGTGCAGACAGTCGAATACGAAATGTTGCTCAAAGGCTTTGAGAAACCAAGTCCTACGGAAGAGTCTTATATGACCACTTCGGAAGTCCTGAATTATTTGCGTGGATACACTACGCTGAACCTCTCTGAAAAACGAATGGTGGAAGCTCTGCGCAAAGCAGGATTTGAACGAAAGTCCCGACGGATAGGAGGTAACCCTATGTATGTCTATCATATCAGAAAGGTCTTTCCAAATCCGTTCGTGAGTTCCTTTTGACCTATTGATAAATTACAGTTACTACTTACTACAAGAGGATTTAATCCAGTGAAAGAAAAAAGATTGAGCGTGTAGTATGGTTTTATAATCTGTCTTACAACAGAGTTACTACTCGCACCGATGATACTACTACAAGAAAACAGGTTAAGACTCTTTTTCTTTTCACTGTGAAGGAGTTATCCATCCATATTCATGTAGTAAGGAAAATCTCCAAAACTTAGAAAAACATGATGAATATTGAACATATAAAATCCTTATCTCTGAAGGATTATTTGGCTAATAAAGGCCATTACCCAGTGAAGGAGTATACGACTTATGGAATGTATAGAAGTCCTTTTCGGGAAGAGAGTAGTCCCAGTTTCAAGGTCGATTATAGAGTAAACCTTTGGTATGATTTTGGAAGCGGAGAAGGCGGCAGCATAATTGATTTGGTTATGAAACTACATGGCTGCACACTGTCTCAAGCAATTGGACTGTTAGAAAACCGTGTAGAGATTAGCCCTCTTACGCAGAATGACTTTGACCGACAGGCTGAGAGTGGCGAAGAGATGAAAATAATCGAAGCAGTCTCTTTGCATCATCCTAATTTGCTGAGATATCTGCAAAACCGTAAGATTGATTGTTCTGTGGCGAAACGGTACTGTCGTGAGGTTCACTATCAAGTAAAAGGGCGTATTTATTACGCTATCGGAATGCCCAACGACTTGGGAGGTTATGCCATTCATAATCTCTATTTCAAAGGTTGTTTTCCTCCTTCCAGTGTCTCCTCCTTTGATCGAAATACGGACACTGTAAATCTCTTTGAAGGATTTATGGATTACTTGAGTTTTTGCACCCTTTATCCTGACAGAAATACTGAATCTGCAGTTGTATTGAACTCTGTAAACAATCTCCAAAAGGCTCATTCTTTGCTCTCGAAATATGCCATTGTTAACGCTTATCTCGATAACGATGCAGCAGGAAAGAAAACGCTTGAAGTGCTTTGGAGAATGAATCTTCCCGTTAATGATTGCTCCAGCCTCTATGGGGAGCATAAAGACTTGAATGATTTTCTCTGTCGAAAAAATCAAAAACTCATTTCTCCTCCGAGAATGAAAAGTCGGGGACTCAAACGATGAATGGGTATGGAGTCAAGCCCTTTGCTTATTAGGGGGAGCAAGTTTGTGTTTTGGTCAGACCAAAACCTTGCTCTTCGAGGATTGACTCATCCCGTTGGTCTATTCATAAATCAAAAAACAAATACGGCAATGAAAACAATAGAAAATAGTAATACGAATGGTCGCCCACCCAAACGACCTGTAGAAAAGAAGAAATATAAGGTTACACTGAAAATGGCAACCGAGGAGTTCTACTCTCTGAAAGCTAAAGCGCGGCTTGCAGGGATTACTCGAAGTGAATACATCCGTCGTTGTATTGCTACGAGTATAGTCAGGCAGAGACTATCTCCCGAATTGATGAATCACCTTCGTCAGCTAAGTGGAATGGCCAATAATGTTAATCAGATTGCTCACAAAGCCAATGCTATGGGATACGCACGAGTCTATCAAGACAACCTTGCGATGACTGAGAGATTGGACAATATCATAAAACGAATCGAAGATGATTGCTAAGATTGTTCAGGGGAGAGGATTTCGAGGGGTGATAAACTATGTTTTGGAGAAAGATCGTGCTCAGCTCTTGCAGGCAGAAGGCATTCGTCTGAAAGATAGAGAAGCTATAATCCGAAGCTTTGTTACTCAAAGTAAACTTAATCCCAAGATTACGAAACCTGTAGCCCACATCTCTTTGGATTTCTCAGCTCAAGATAAAGGGCGTTTAACGGATGCTTTTATGGTCAAGGTGGCACAGGAATATTTACAGAAAATGAGCTACTCCAACACGCAGTATCTTATTGCTCGTCACCACGATACAGAGCATCCACACATACACATAGTAATCAATCGTATTGATAACGATGGTCGAAGAATTTCGGATCAAAATGAAAAGCTACGTAGCACGAAGATCTGCATGGAACTGACCAAGAAATACGGATTATATATTGCTTCTGGAAAAGAGAATGTCAAGCGTGAACGGCTGAAAGGGAACGACAAAACCAAATATGAGATTTACGATGCTCTCAAAAAAGCTATTCCTCAAAGTTTAACGTGGGGCCAGTTGCAAGCGACCCTAAAGCAATCAGGTATAGGCTTGGAATTCAAGATGAATGGCAATACAGATAAGATTCAGGGCATCATTTTTGAGAAAGACGGTAATCGGATTTCAGGCTCCCATGTAGATAGAGAATGTAGCTTCTCAAAGATTGACAGGCAGATTAAAGATAATGCCTATCAAGCACTGCAAGTGGCAGAAAAACAGGAGTTCAAAACATCAGAAATAGGAGGTGTGATGGATGCTCTTGATTCTCTTATCGGGCAACTCAACATTTTCTCTCTCTTTAATAGTCCTCATTATGATGCAACGCTTGCCGAATACATTCAGGCTCTGAAAGCCCGAAAGTTGGCAGCTAAAAGCAAAATCAGGATACGCAGAGTACTGCACTAATGTTTAACCACAAAAGAAAAAGTATATGAATACAGATAGAATGGATACTTCAGCCGTATATGGTCTATTTGAGGAATTGAAGCAAAGTCTTACGGAAATGGCTTCATCCTTAAGAGGAAGATCTGAGCAGCAAACCATCGACTTGAGTAAAGTCGAAGAACTTTTTGAGAAGATGAATACACTTTCAAAGCAAGAGGTGTTTTCGCCCGAACAAATCAGGGTCTTGGAAGAAATACTTGCCAAGGGCATCGTGACAGGACTGGAAGCAGTTTTTGAGAAGCTGGATGGATGGAATGCAGAGAAAAGAGAGACTCTACAAGCCATTGGGGCGAAAATTGATGAGCTGAGCAAAGAGAGTCGTACTGTCATCCGCAAAGAACATGTTTTTAGTCTTGACTTTAAGAATAGTAAAACGGCTATCACTCTTTGCTGTATGGGGCTTGTTCTTTTGTTTTCTCTGGTTGGAAACTTCTGGCAAATGCGACAAAATAGTCAACTGTCGGATAATGACTTGAAGTATCGCTACATCAAAATGTATGGAGAAGTTAATCAGGAAAAGCTAATGGATTTGGAAACGCTCTTCAGCTATCAGAGAGACGAACAGCAGATTGCACTTATCCGAGAACAAGTGGAAACTTACGAGCGGTTAGTTAAAGAACAGGCAGAAAAGGCAGAACGAGCCCGCCTGAACACATCGCAGGCAAACGAACTTCAGAAGCAAGCAGAATCCATAAAACAACAGAAATAAATACTCCTTTTCTGTACCCATTAAACGATTTAAGGGAATGAGAAAATAAATCCTCGTTCCCTTTTTATATGCTATTTCATTTCATATATTTGCGCTATCAAAAGAATATTGAACACGATGGATAAACCCATGAATCGAATAAAAGAAGTGCTTGAGGAGAAAGGTATTAAGCAAACATGGCTTGCCGAAAAACTCGGCAAGAGCTTCAGCATTGTCAATGCCTATGTCCGCAACCGCCGTCAACCAAGTCTCGAAACCCTTTTCCAGATTGCGGAGATATTGGGAGTAGAAGTGAAAGAGTTAATCATTTATGCAAAAAGTACGGATTTTTAAAATTTGCCTCAAAGGATGGTGTATGTGTAAAAATGACATCAGAAAAAGTTGAAAACATAAAAGAAAATACGATGACTACACTAACGCATGATTTAACAAGGCATCTTAGGGCTCTTCGTCAAACTCTCTCTCAGGATAAAAAACCTATTGGGTTCTTTATTTCTGCAGGTTGTCCATTATCTGTGCCAATGCCAGAGGGAGAATGGCCTCTCATTCCTGATATGAAACAATTATCCGAGTATGTTTCATCCAAACTATCTAAACTTCCTAATGAACAAACTGCTTTTGACCGATTGATAAAAGAACTCGAATCAGCGGACAAGGATAAAAATAACTTAGAAGACGTTCTAAGCTTTGTCCGATCGCTAAAAAGTGTGGCATGCGGAGGGGGAGAGGTAAGAGGACTTAAGGAGCAGGAACTTATTGAATTAGAAATAAGTATATGCAAGCATATTATTGAAAAAGTCCGAAGAGATTTACCTAATAAGGAAACTCCCTATCATAGGTTTGCAAAGTGGATTAGTGCAATTGATAGAGATAGGCCTGTAGAAATTTTTACGACAAACTACGACTTGCTGATGGAACAAGCTCTCGAAGAGTTGAGTATTCCGTATTTTGATGGTTTTGTTGGTTCTAGGCAATCATTCTTTGATTTAAGATCTATTGAAGACAATCTAATGCCCAAGCATTGGTCTAGATTATGGAAAATACATGGCTCCATAAATTGGTATCAAAAAGCAAACAAAGAAGTTTTTCGCTCCGATATGTTCAAGGATGATACAGATACATCATTTTTGATTTATCCCTCTCATTTGAAGTATGACCAAAGTCGAAAGATGCCTTTTCTCGCATTATCAGACCAATTAAGTCGTTTCCTAAGACACCCCTCTGCTGCTCTCATATTGTGCGGATATTCTTTTAATGACGAACATATCAACGATACAATCGTAAATGCCTTAAAATCTAATCCCACTGCAATCGTGATAGCATTGATGTATGGTAACATCAAAACAAATACGGGGGGAGAAAGCTATCCAAGAGGTGTTGAAATAGCTCAAAAAAGACATAACATGAGTTTTTGGACTAAGGATGAAGCAATAATTGGCACCAATCGAGGGAAGTGGAGCAAAATATCAGATAGCTCTGATGATGTATTGCATTTTATTAAGGAAGACGGAAGCACTTCCAATATATATACTGAAATAGGAGACTTCAAGGTGTTTTCGGAGTTTTTGAGTTCTCTTATTGGATATTCAGGGGAGGAAGAAGATGGCAAATAAAGCAACTTATATAGGAGAGATACAGAGTGTTGATGGGACTACTGTTAGCATATCTTTATCCACTGATTGTATTTCGGGACTCACCTATGTTAATGGAGAAGGATATAAAATAGGACAAGTTGGAAGCTTTGTAAAGATTCCCTTGGGATATAACGATTTATTCGGTATCGTTTCGCAAATAGGAGCTAACGCCGTTCCAGAAAAACAGATAGAGATTCAGCCATATGGTAATAGATGGATGACTGTCCAGCTTATTGGGGAAGGACAGGGAAATGGAGGCTTTGAAAGAGGAATTTCACAATATCCAACAATAGGAGATGAAGTTCATTTAGTCTCAGAAAATGATTTAAAGCGAATATATGGTCAAATAGAAAAACCATATTTCGTCAAAGTTGGTCATATTGCAGGAGCAGAATCAATCCCAGCATTGATCGATGTTAACAAGTTAATCACTAGACACTCTGCCATTGTTGGTACTACTGGCTCCGGTAAATCAACGACAGTCGCGGGGATATTAAGTGCACTATCAGATCCCAATAAATATCCATCATCAAGAATTATTGTATTGGATATCCATGGGGAATACACCACAGTCTTTGGGGATAGAGCAATTGTATATAGAATTAATGCTGATAAATCAAGTAAAAAAAATGAAAGGGAGCTATGTCTGCCTTATTGGGCTTTAAGTTTTGACGAGTTACTTGAAATAAGTTTTGGAGCTATCAGTCAGGAAAAAGATAAAATTGTTATTTTGGAGAGAATATTAAAAAGTAAAGTAGAAGCCTTTGATAAGTTTCCCAAAGAAGGGATAGATAGAGAGACGTTGAGTGTAGATAGCCCTACTCCTTTTAGTCTACATAAACTCTGGTATGAATTATATAAGGAAACTATTGGAACATACTACAGCAAACGTGCAGGTCTGCCAATAGACAATCTCGCCTATGAAAAAGATTCGACAGGTGAAGAAATAAAAGGAAACCCGCTGAAAGGCATTCCTCCTCAATTCAGAAAGCCTAAAAATGACAAAAATGACGATGAAAAGATCAATTTTTTAAATATGGGATTGAGCTCTAGTAGTCAACTTATTGCTTTAGGTTCAAAATTGAGAGTTCCCAGATTTGATTTTTTATTCAATCCTGGAAAATGGACTCCCGATTTAGACGGGAAGACTGAAAAAGATCTTGATGAGTTATTCAAAGAATGGATTGGGAGTGATAGGGCTGTTACAATTTTTGATTTATCTGGCATTCCCTCTTCAATTCTAAACACAGTCATAGGTGTTCTATTGAGGATATTATATGAAGCTCTTTTTTGGACTCGAAATCTTTCTCAAGGCGGAAGACAAAGACCATTATTATTGGTAATGGAAGAAGCTCATAATTATTTGAACGACAACTTTAACGGGGCAGCTTCTATTGTTGTCCAGAGAATAGTAAAGGAGGGAAGAAAATATGGAATAGGCGCAATGATTGTGAGTCAAAGACCTTCAGAAATAAATTCGACCATACTTTCTCAATGTGGAACATTTATCTCTCTTAGGCTGTCAAATGCAACGGATAGAGGGCACATTTGTTCTGCTATAACTGATAATCTGGAGGGATTAACAAGTATGCTTCCAATACTAAAAACAGGAGAGGCCATCATATTAGGCGAAGGTGTTAAATTGCCAATGCGCACATTAATTGATGCTCCAGCCAAAGATCGCAGACCTGATAGCCAGGACCCGATTGTTTTTGAAACCCAAGATGAGGAGAGCTCTCAAGAAGTGGGAGGCTGGGGAATTCCAATGGAGCCTGAACCAAATTATAAAGAATTTCTGCAAGTATGGCGTTCTCAGAATCCTAATTTAATAACACAAAAAAATCAAAAAAAATGGAAAGACAAATCGTAAGTTCATCTAACATCGCCTCTATAGGCTATGACGACACAACAAGTACATTAGAAATAGAATTTCTTAATGGAAGTGTTTATCATTACTATGATGTTCCGCACCGAGAATATCAAGGCTTAATGCAAGCAGAATCACATGGCAAATACCTTGCAGCAAACATAAAAGGGAAATATAGATACTCCAAAGTCTAAGGTTATGTCCGTAATAAAGATAAATAAACAACTTAAAAGAGTAGAAATAAAGGAATTTGAAATTGAGAATGAAATCGTTTTCAATTTCTTTAATAGCACTTCAGCCTCTGAAAGAGATGGGAAGTTGTTACAAGCTGTTTATATCGGAGTTTTGGCCTTGATGGAAGATCGCTTTTCATCTTTTCTTTCAAAGACAACCAACGAATTGGGCACTGAATTAGAAAGCCTGAAAATGATTTTTGAAATGAAAAAGGAGATCTTCTATAGATCAACGATAAAAGGAGTTTTAGCAGAGAATGACATTGCAGAGTTTCTTATCAAATATTTCGAGGACAAAAAAATTCCAGATAAAGTTTATTTGACAGGAAATACCATAGGAAGATTGCCTAGAAATAAAACAGGGGATATTGTCTGCGAATTGAATGGACAAGATGAATTCAAAATCGTACTCGAATGTAAATTTGATAAAAGTATTAAGCTAGGAGATATCGATTCAAAAGAGATATTCACACGCAAAACAGATACGGCTTGGAGTCAGCTGATAGAGGCGCAAGCCAATAGAGAAGCCCAAGCAAGCATTATTGTATTGGATATCTCTCTAACAGACAACTCAATACTACAGAAATATGAAAACGTCGGATATATCCCTGATATAGGGTTTGTTGCTATTGTTAATTCTCAAAAAGGGGACTATTCAAATCTTTCTATTGCCTATATGTTGGCAAGAGACATTGTCTTGAATGCTAAAACCATTGACTTTGATAAAAATATATTGTTGATGCTTGTTAATCGCACGATTAAAGACATCAATGAGATTTTGAGCATTAGATCATTGATAAATAATAATATTGAAAACAACAAGGTTATTCTGAAACAGCTAGAGAAGAGTATTCTTTTGATGGAATTTAATCAAGAATATTTGAAGAAATTTCTGAAGAGTGGGATGTTAACAAAGGAAGACTTATTAGCGTTTTATCAAGGAGAATCATTGAAAGATAAGTATAAATTGATTGAGACAAATATTGAAAACGAAATACTCCTCAATGAGTAGTATTCAGAACTAATTTTCAATATTTCCTTCATTGGTTATAGAAATAACTTTAAATATGAATTCTGAAACCAACCGTATAGAATACAAACAAGAACTTATAGATGATTTGGAAAAAGAGGCAATCGCTTTTCTGAATTATCACGAAGGAGGCGTAATTTATATTGGAATCGACAAAACAGGGAAAGCTGTTGGCGTTTCAGATATTGATGGTGATATGCTCAAAATCAAAGATCGACTGAAGAATAACATTATGCCATCATGTCTAGGATTATTTGATGTCTCAGTAGAAGGCGTTGATTCAAAAAACGTGATAAAAATTACTCTGGCAAGTGGAACGGAAAAGCCGTACTATATCAAGAAACTTGGGATGTCGGAAAGAGGCACATTCATTCGTGTCGGTACTTCTGCTGAACCAATGCCCGTAAAGATGATAGAATCTCTATTTGCCAAACGTACTCGGAACTCCATTGGCAAAATCAAGTCTCCAAACCAGAACCTTACTTTTGAGCAACTTAAGATATACTACGAGGGATCAGGGAAAACACTAAATCAGCAGTTTACGTCCAATTTGGAGCTGATTACAGAAGAAGGCGAATACAATTATGTAGCATACTTATTGGCTGATACCAATGGAATATCTGTGAAAGTGGCAAAATACAATGGATTTGACCGTGTTGACTTGACAGAAAACAACGAGTATGGGTATTGTTCGTTAATAAAGGCAACCAAACAAGTATTGTTCATAACGATTATACCTCGGAAGTGCCACCTAAATTTGAGTTCTTTGATGATAGAATTGAGATTACATCATTTGGCAGTTTGCCACAAGGCATGACAGAGAAGGAGTTCTTTGAAGGCTATTCGGTGCCACGCAATAAAGAATTAATGCGCGTATTTCGAGATTTAGATTTAGTAGAACACTTAGGGTCTGGTGTCCCACGTATTTTGAACAGTTACGGAAAAGAATGTTTCAAGTTTACAGAGAACTTTTTACGAATGATATTTCCGGTGTCCGAGCAAGTAACCGAGCAAGTAACCGAGCAAGTAACCGAGCAAGTAAAAGAACTGGTTAAGATAATGAACAACGAGATGGATAGGCAAGAGATACAAGAAAAATTGGGTCTTTCTCATAGAGAAAATTTCCGTTCAAATTATTTAAAGCCTGCATTAGAACAAGGATTTATAGAAATGACTATCCCCAATAAACCTAATAGTAGTCTGCAAAAATATCGGCTAACAGTATTGGGCAAGCAGTTAAAAGTTAAATTGTTCCCTTAACCTCATTTATAAGAGATTCAGTAGTACAATGAAATAATATCTTCGTAATTATTGTCAATATGAGAAAAGAGTTAAAAAATAATCGACAGGTCAGTTTCAACCATAAGAAATACAATGGACTTTATCTTCAGTAGAATAGAAAAGTATTACCCCTATAATCTGCTCCTGTTAGCAGACGAAACAGTTGTAGCTATAAACAAGTATCTTCCTTATTCAGATGTTTACATAGCAAAACAACAGGGGAAAATAGTAGGTGTGATAAGTCTGTTGCCAGTAGATAAACAAACGATTGAAATAAAAAACATAGCTATCTCTCCTGCATATCAGGGGAAAGGGCTGGGTAGCTGGATTCTGAAAAAAGCAGAAGAAATTGCTAGAAAAGGTGGTTATATAACCATTATTGTCGGCACAGCTGATTGTGGGACAAAACAGATTCAATTTTACGAGAAGCATGGTTATTCGAAGTATGCGATAAAGGAAAACTTTTTTCTTGAGAATTATGCCCAGCCAATTTATGAAAATGGGATAATACTAAAAGATATGATTATGTTGAGAAAAGAGTTGAAATGAAGACAGATAGGTAAAGATTACCCGATATTACATATGGAGATAAAGGGAAAATTATGATAACGAAAAAGGAACTTCTGCAAATGCTTTCGGACACTGAGAGCTACAATATTGAGAGAACAGAATCGACTGGCAATATGGATAAGTTTTGTCAGGCGATATGCGCTTTTTCAAATGATATGTCGGGAAGTGGTAAGAATGGCTATCTCATTATTGGAGCCAAGGACAATGGAAAGTTGTCAGGTTTGCAGGTCGATGATAAACTTTTATTGCAGATTGCCAATATTCGGACAGATGGTAATATTCTCCCTCAGCCCATCATGACAGTGGAGAAATTCAGTTTTGGTGAGGGGGATGTATTGGTTGCAGAAGTTCAACCTTCAGAGTTTCCTCCCGTGCGTTATCGTGGTCGTGTTTGGGTGCGTGTCGGCCCTCGGAAGAGCACTGCAACAGAGGCAGAAGAAAAGATACTCACCGAAAGGCGACTCTCCAACGTTCATACTTTTGATGCTATGCCTTGTTTGGGAACGAGCATTGACGACTTGGATGTAGCTCTCATTCGTAAGGAGTTTTTGCCCAAGGCTGTGGCAGAGGATGTTCTCGGTGAAGATAAACGAGATATCACGGATCAACTTGCCTCTCTTGGCTTATATGATTTGCGTTATAACTGTCCGACTAATGGGGCTATTGTCCTGTTCGGAAAGAATCCTGAACGACACGTACATGGGGCGTATATTCAATATGTTCGCTTCAGGGGTAAGGATCGCACAGGTGATATTCTCAACGAGCATAAGTTTAGCGGTAATCTTTGTAAGGTATTGCCAAAGATTGATGCTTTTGTCGAGACAAGTATCTCACAAAAGCGTCCCATTCCCGTAAGTGTACTTCGGGAAGAAACAGTTTCCAAGTACCCATACTGGGCTACTCGAGAGTTATTGATGAATGCTATTATGCACAGGGATTACGAGGGAAACGCTCCTATTCAGTTTTATGAGTATGATGATCGCATCGAGATCCAAAACCCTGGCGGCTTATACGGCAAGGTCAGTCCCGATAATTTCCCCAATGTGAGTGATTATCGGAATCCCTTTATTGCCGAAGCAATGAAAGTCTTGGGCTATGTAAACCGATTCAGCCGTGGAGTCTATCGAGCTCAGAAGGAGTTGGAAGAAAACGGTAACGGGCAAGCCTCTTTTGATTTTTCATTGATTACAGCTTTTCGAGTAGTCGAGAACGTTTCTCAAAAGTATTTTGAAGAAGGCTTTGGGGGAGAAACATCCAAGAAACATCCAAGAAACATCCAAGAGACTACCCAAGAAACTACCCAAGAAACTACCCAAGAAAGGATTTTAGCAGCTATTCAGGCAAAGCCAGAAATTACTCAAAAGGAATTAGCTCAATCTATCGGCATTACTCTTGATGGCATTAAATATCATATTAAGAATATGACCAAATTGGGACTCATCAAGCACGAAGGCTCTACAAAGGCTGGAAAGTGGATAATAATCAAATAACGTCAGTTCGACGTAAGAAAAAGCCAATGGATTTGTTTTCTGATTAGTGGTAAACGCCCAAAGGACGTGGGCATTATGCTTGAAAAAGTAGCGAATTATTTGTATCTTAGCTGTTGATAATCAATAAGATACGAACAAACAAAACGCTACTTTATGAAGACAAATATAGTTGATGTTTTTTGCATCATAGATGATTTCTCCAAGCTTTTTGATGAAGCAATCAAGAAAAAGACCCTCGAAGAGGAAGACAAAAAACGCAGGAATAGAAAGTTTAAGATGTCGGACAGTGAGGTCATGACCATCCTGATCCTGTTTCATCTGTCAAGATACCGAGATTTGAAAGCTTTTTATCTTCAATACATCACCCATTCTTGTCGATCCGAGTTCCCACATCTTGTCTCTTATAATCGCTTTGTGGAGCTGCAAAGCAGGGTAGGTTTCAAGCTGATAGCATTTCTCAATATGTGTTGTTTGGGTCAATGTACAGGCATCTCTTTCATCGATTCCACCCCACTGAAGGCTTGTCATATCAAACGAGCTCATGGGCATAGGACAATGAGGGGATGGGCTCAAAAAGGCAAAAGCACCATGGGTTGGTTTTATGGATTCAAACTACATATTGTTATCAACGACAGGGGTGAAATCATCAACTATCAAATCACACCGGGCAATTGTGATGACAGAGAACCTCTGAAAGACGGAACATTCACCAAGAATCTTTTTGGCAAACTCATTGCCGATAGAGGCTACATTTCCCAAAACCTTTTTGACCGGCTCTTTGTCGATGACATCCACATGATAACCAAAATCAAAAAGAACATGAAGAACTCCCTGATGCATCTATATGACAAAGTTTTATTGAGAAAGAGAGCCTTGATCGAAACGGTCAATGATATGCTCAAAAATGTCTGTCAGATAGAGCACACGAGACATCGCAGTGTCAACAATTTTGTCACCAACCTGATCTCCGGTATCATCGCTTACAACATCCTGCCTAAAAAGCCTGAACTCAATATTGAAATCATCAGAAACCCTAACTTTCCTATTTCCGCTTAGATCGAACTGACGTAAAATATCGAGATCCAAAATCTGGCTCCACGCTTTTCAGAGAACGCTGTTTTGAATGCCTTGCCCTGAGAACACCTTCCAAATTATGGTCTGTCAATATTTTTTCTTTAATTTGGTCTTTTGAAGACGGAATCATTATCTGATAATTACCTTCCGTTGTATTGGAAAAGTACCGAATTGTATCTCTCCGGACAGGAGGTTTTCGGTGGAAGTGAACATTAAAGCAGTAACGTATGGAAAACCCTACGAACCCTCTCACGGATTCAATGGCACAGCCTGAATCCGAAGAATTGAAACCTACGACAACAGACCGGTTGCCGGAGGCTCAAAGCCTGGAAGTGGCAGATCCGACTCCTTTGGAAAACGAATCCAAATCAGCCGAAGAAAGTAAAACAAGTGTAAACGCCCGTTTGGCGGACATGACCGAGCTCGAGCTACTTGACAGCTTGGCCATATTACTCCAAGGAGAAGAGCTACCTCGCCGACAGGAAGTAGAGGCCTACAAAAGTGCTTTCTATAAGAAAAAGCAGGCTCGTACAGGAGAATCGGCCGACAGTACGACTTCGTCTATGGCCGAACCGGACTTGAACGAAGAGCGTCTGAAAGACTTGCTACAGCGTTTTCGCGAACTGAACCAAACACGAATAGAGTCGATGCAAAAGGAACGTGAGAGCAATTTGGCTCAGAAAGAAGCCCTCTTGCAACGACTGAGGGATCTTCTCGGCAGCAACGAGGAGTTCGGCAAGATCAGCCCTGTTTTTCATGAGATCCGCAAGTCATGGAAGGAGACCGGTCCCGTACCGGAAGCAAATGCTACGGATATAACCAAAGAATATAATAGTCTGGTAGAGCAGTTCTATGACCTGAAGCAGATCAATGATGAATTCCGCGCCTACGATTTCAAAAAGAATCTGGAGGCTAAGGAGGAATTGATCCATCAGGCCGAAGTGCTGACTGAGAATG
Organism: Porphyromonas gingivalis ATCC 33277; assembly: GCF_000010505.1. Lineage (GTDB taxonomy): Bacteria > Bacteroidota > Bacteroidia > Bacteroidales > Porphyromonadaceae > Porphyromonas > Porphyromonas gingivalis. The sequence continues at coordinate 1,041,239 of NC_010729.1, forward strand.
CGGATGTCATCCATTCTTTCAGGGTGCTGCAAGAGCTGCATCATCAATGGCGCGAATTGGGACCGGTAGCTCGCGAACTCCGCGAAGAGGTGTGGGCGAGATTCAAGGCTGCTTCTACTGCTATCAATAAGAAGTATCAGGAACACTTCGAAAAGCAAAAGATGCGCGAGCAAGAGAATCTGGCTGCGAAAACATTGCTTTGTGAAGAAATGGAAGCGATAGATACCTCCGGTCTGAACTCGCTGGCCAAATGGGACGAGCAAACGAAGGCCGTACTAGAGATTCAGGCCAAGTGGAAGACTATAGGCTATGCTCGCAGAAGCGACAATGAGAAGATCTACGAGCGTTTCCGCGCAGCATGTGATAATTATTTCAATAAGAAAACAGCTTTCTTCAAAGGCAAACGTGAAGAGCTGACCGATAACTACAAGAAGAAGCTGGCCATGGTAGAAGAGGCGGAGAGCCTTCAGGAGAGTTCCGACTGGAAAGAAACCTCTGCTCGCTTGGCCGAACTCCAAAAGAAATGGAAAACCATCGGAGCCGTTCCTCATCGGTATAGTGATGAGATCTGGAAGCGTTTTACAACTGCATGCGATGCATTCTTCAAACGTAAAAAAGCCGAACAGGGAGATATGCGCTCCGAAGAACGCGAAAACCTGAAGAGCAAGAAAGCAATCATTGCAGAGCTTGAGACTTTGGATTCGGAAGAAGCAAGCGAGGGTATCATCGACAGGCTCAATGCTCTGGCCGGACGTTGGAATTCCATAGGCTTTGTACCGTTCAGAGAGAAGGATACTATCAACAAAGCTTACCGAAAATTGATCGATGGTCTGTACGACAAGCTGAATATCGAACGAAGCAACCGGCGCCTCGAAGGATACAATGCCTCCTTGGAACAACTGGAGGGTGGCGGCAAAGGACAGCTCTACGATGAACGTGATCGTATGACACGTATCCTCGACCGTATGCGCAACGAATTGCAGACCTATACGAACAATCTGGGTTTCCTCAATATATCCAGTAAAAGTGGGAATAGCCTGATGCGCGAAATGGAGCGCAAGAAGGAAAAGCTGGAAGAAGACATCCGTCTGATGATCGAAAAGATCAAGCTGATCGACAAGAAGGTGGAAGAGCTGAACTCTAAAGAGTAGGCTATCCCCCACTCCATCGGCAAAATAAAACCGAAGGAGAAAATAGCATTCAAGAATTGAGGCGAGCCACGAAGGTTTTATATCAGACTTTCGTGGCTCACTTCTTTTCTACTCGCTACTCATTGACAGAGTAAGAAACGCAAGGCCAAGAGATGAAAGACAGAATACAAGGCTGTTTTTTATCTCGATAGCGCAACAACCAAAAGGGCTATGCTGTTTCATTTCTAAAAGGATATACCGATGAAGATAGTAATAGCGGACAGCTATGCAGCTCTACCCGGAGATTTGGACTGGAGCGGTATCGAAGAAATGGGCGAATGCGTGTTCTACGAATATACCCGTCCGGAGGATTTGGCTCTGCGTGCTGCCGATGCTGAAATACTGCTTACCAACAAGACTCCTGTGACTGCGGCCGACATGGAAGGGATGCCCCACCTACGTTACATCGGACTGATGATTACAGGCCTTAATCTTATAGATATGGATGCTGCTCGTGAGCGTGGTATCACCATAACGAACATCCCCCACTATAGCACAGAATCAGTAGCCCAAATGGCAATCTCGCATCTGCTGCACATAACCATGCCGATCGGAGAACTTTCCCGGCAGGTGAAAGATGGTTGCTGGCAGAACGATTACGAACAAATCGCTCGCGATACTTATCAGATAGAACTGAGCGGGCTGACGATGGCTATCGTGGGACTTGGGGCAATAGGCACACGTGTAGCGGAAATGGCACGCGGATTCGGCATGAAGATTTTGGCACATACATCCAAATCTCCAATCGAGTTGCCTTCTTATATAGAAAAGGCCGATAGCCTGGAGAAGCTTTTCTCTCGGGCTGATGTGCTGAGTCTGCATTGCCCGCTCACAGCGCAAACCCAAAGGATGGTATCGGCTGATAGGCTGGCACTGATGAAACCGACAGCTATCCTGCTGAACATGTCCCGAGGAAGTCTGATCGATGAAAAAGCATTAGCCTCTGCCCTAAATGAAGGACGGCTCTATGCTGCAGGCTTGGACGTACTTGCGGAAGAACCTCCACGCATGGATCACCCTTTGCTCAAGGCGCGTAATTGTCACATCACGCCACATATGGGCTGGAATACGGATGCAGCGCGCTTGCGCCTTTCTCGGACGATCAAGGAGAATCTTCGGGCTTTCATTTCCGGTCACCCTGTCAATGTCGTTTAAGAACAGGATCCATCAAAACGATTATTTTTCCGACCAATACCTTTCGAGGAATTTGACGAATTTATCCTCGATAAATCTACGTGAGTTCGATGTAAGCGATACGGTGCCGATTCTCATATGAGCCGCCTTATCGATCAAGCTCTTATTGGGATATTGACTATGACCGATCAGAAAATGAAAGGGAAAAAGTTTGACGTCTCATCGGATGTCGAAGCTTCTCGAAGCTGAAACCTCTCAACCGAGAAATGAAATACGTTGACAAACAGCATAAATCTATAAATCAGGTCTTTCCCGTTTGTTTATATTTGTATCTCATTATCATCTGACAGCATAATCGCTCCGAATACAATACTCAGAAAATCGGAACAGACAATCAAAAAACCTGAATGAACGAAAAGTATAGGGCAGAGCTGCAAGAGCTGGAAGAAAGCGGGAGTCTCAGGCAGCTTAGGAATCTGATACACGATGGCAGCTACATCATCGAGGAGGAAAGACGAATGCTCAACCTCTCCTCGAACGATTATCTCGGACTGACTGCTCGGGAAGATCTGATAGATGAGTTTTATACCTCTATCTCTGGAGAGGATCGACTTCCGGGCAGCTGTTCCTCCCGTCTGCTCACGGGCAATAGTACGGCATATGACAGATTGGAGAGGATGATAGCGGAACGATTCGGACGCGAATCTTCTCTGATATTCAACAGCGGTTACCACCTCAACACAGGCGTTCTACCGGCTCTTGTGGATGGACGGACCTTGATCGTGGCAGACAGATTAGTTCATGCCAGCATCATAGATGGCATCCGACTCTGTGGAACGCCTTTCGAGCGATTTCGACACAATGATCCGGAGCATTTGGAGCGGATCCTCCGCAAGAATAAAGATCTATACAGCCGGATCATCATAGCAGTAGAGAGTATATATAGTATGGACGGCGATGTAGCCGATCTCCCATCTTTGGTTGGTCTCAAAAAGCTATACCCTACCGTCGAGCTATATGTGGACGAAGCTCATGCCATAGGAGTAAGGGGAAAAACCGGTTTAGGCTTGGCGGAAGAGACTGCTACCATCGGGAAAATAGACTATCTGGTCGGCACATTCGGAAAAGCATTGGCCTCTATGGGTGCCTATATAGTCTGTGACAATGCCGTACGTGAATACCTGATCAATCGAAGTCGTTCGCTTATATTCTCCACAGCTTTACCACCTGCTACGATAGGATGGACTGAACTGATATTCCGTCGGCTACCTGAGTTTGTGATGGAGAGAAAGCGGTTGGAGGATTCTGCTACGCTTTTGCGTGATGCTATCAAGAAAAAAGGCATAGAAATGCCATCATCGAGTCACATCATTCCCTATATGGTAGGCGAAAATGCTCCTTGCATTGCGTTGTCCGAACATCTTCAGGACAATGGCTTCTTCGTACTCCCGATACGACATCCGACCGTGCCACTCCATACGGCTCGCCTGCGCTTCTCTCTGACGGCAGCACTCGACACAGTAAGCATTCATAAACTGATTGATATTCTTCCCTGATGAATATGAAAAAATTTCCACTCTATGGCATAGGAGGGCGCAAAGGATGGGCATATTGGTTGCTCCTGTTCTATGGTTTGCTTTTTGTGGCTTCGCTCATAGCATCCTACATCCGCAACGAAGAACCCGTGATACCGGCATTTGCTTTTTACATTCCTGCACTCATCCTGTGGGCTTGTATGCCGGTGGCAGTAGTCATTGATGAAGAAAACGGGCGACTGCGTTGGATAGTCGGCTTTGGACGAATACTCACTGGAGGAAAACCTCTGACGGAGTATGTCCGAGCCGAATGTGATGAAACCCACACTCGAAGAGTAAAACTACTCTCCATGAAAACCCATACTTTTGTCGAGCTTTACCAGCCGGAGGCATTCTGTGAGGAAATGAACAGGGCCATCAAAAACAATAAACAAGACTGAAAAATGACAAACCAGAAAAAATTCTACGTGCCAGCGTTCTATAAATTTTATAGTCGTTGAATGAGCCGTCAGTCATGTATTCAGTCACTATTTGGAAGACCTCTTTATGGTCTCGGGCCCACGGATAGAGAGCAAAGAAGTTTATCCTCTTGACTTTTTATTCCTGATCGTTTTCCTCTCTACGCTCTCAGGTGATACCTCTTGGTACGAGATTGAAGATTATGCAGAGGAATACGAAGAAGTGTTGAAAAGCCGGTACGAAACACTTACGATCGTAGGCGTACGATGCCTTCCTGCACGATGCAGGAGACCGGCGTAGGCGTACGGTGCTCATTGCAACATGCTAATTACCAGTACATTATGGCCAATTAAGGTGAAATGAAAATAATCTTGGAAGTTTTCCCTGTTTTGCGTCTTCAAAATTCGTTTCCCCCCCTTGTTTGGGAAGATCAGGACTCATTTCTTATAATAGAAAAACACCCGTGATTGTAATTTCCAATAGTAAGAGCAACACAGACTACAGAAAATTCCCCGAAGAGGCCGGCCCCTTCGGCAGGGGGCTATCGTATTTGAAAGGTTGTACTCCGTATCCTTGGTCTCTTCCTTCTACAATTAGGATCTCTAACACATTAATTCGTGTTTATTCCGGACGGAGCATGTGTGTTAATACTTCAAATGCGATTGCCCTGCCGTTTCAGGAAGGTTAATACAAGTTACTTGTGTAACGTTTATCTTTGCGCACAATTTTTGATTCTTCTACAAAGAAGAGAAATCCGACACAAGATTATTCTATGGAAGGCCCGCGTAATCAAATGGCTCGTTTTTGGTTGTTGCTTGCTGCAACGGCAATTCTTTTGGGTGCTTTATTCTATCTGCCCGAGCAGATAGGGAGCTGGCAACTCAAGCCTGTGGATTTGCTGAGCGATGTGCGACAGGCAGAAACCGATTCCACTGCGATCCTTATTGCCCTGCAGCCGACTCTTCCCTCTAGGAATGCAGATAATAAAACAAAATCCAATAAGCGCAGAAGTGCTATTTATAGCCAATTGCTTGAGCAAAATGCAGTATCTGATTCGACCTTTATCCCTATAGAGGATTTTAGCTCTACGCGTACGGCACTCAAGCGTTTCTATACGAGTATAGCCGAGCGGTCAACTCTCGGCAGGCCCATTCGGATAGCCGTATTGGGTGATTCCTTCATCGAAGGCGATATTTTCACCGATGCTCTTCGTGCTGCTTTGCAGAAGCGTTTCGGCGGCAACGGAGTAGGATGGATGCCTATTACCTCCGAGGTCGCAGGCTTTAGGGGGAGTATTCGTCATGAGTTCAGACTGTGGGAAGATCATGCCATGCTCCATTCCAAGAAAGGTCATTATCCCTTTACCGGCCATTTCTATCGCCCTAAGCAGGGAGCATGGGTGCATTATACGATGCCCACAGGAGAGCCGAACTTCGGCCATGCGATACTGTATTATCAAGCTGCGAACGAGGCCTCGGTTCGCATAGAGACCCCGGATACGACGCTCACTGTCGTTCTTCCTCCGACGCAAACAGTGGGGCAATACACTTTGAGCAGCGATCCGCAGCGAAGTATCAAATGCAGTTTTCTTTCGGGGGGACAAGATTTTGTATCTTTCGGCGTTGCTTTGGAGGATGTTCAAGGTATTTCGGTCGATAATATGTCCATTCGTGGCAATTCGGGCATTCTTCTCAAATCCATCGATCGGGAAGTAAGCCATGCCTTTGCCTCTTTGCGGAATTATGATCTGATAATCCTGCAATACGGACTCAATGTCGCATCGAATAAGCAAAAAGACTATAGCAATTATGCCAAGCAAATGGGGGGTGTGATCGAAACCCTCCGCAACATTTGTCCCGATTCCGATATTCTACTGATGAGCGTGTCCGACAGGGCACAGCGCACAGCAAACGGAATACGGACGATGGCCGGCATTATTGCTCTTCATGCTGCGCAGCATGCTCTTGCCCAACAGCATGGTATCGCCTTTTGGAGTACGCTTAGGGCTATGCATGCCCTCGGAGGGATCTCCAGAATGGCTGATAAGGGCTGGGCGGCCAGAGATTATACGCATTTGGCGCACCGAGGTGGACGGGAGCTGGCCAAGAAAATGATTGAAGCCATTGATTTTGAAAAAAAGTATTATGATGCCATTCGCGAATAGATTCATGCTATTGCTGCTCTGCCTTACCACAGCTTTCGGGCTGTCGTTCGGACAGTCCTCGCTTTGGTACGAGCCGGAAGGATATCTCGACCAGGTATGGCAGCACATTAGAGTAGTCGATTCGAACAAGAAGACGGTTACGATCCTCCATCTCGGCGATAGCCATTTGAGCGGGGGATACTTTACCCGATCCATGTCAGCCAAGTTGGCTGCCCAATACGGTGATAAAGTTCGCTTCGAGCGTATCGGCGTACCCGGCGCCAGTTATTCCACTTTCTCCCAAGACAAGTATATGCAGCGGATCAAAGCCGTAGAACCCGATCTCGTCATTATCTCTCTGGGAACGAACGATTCGTATTGTTTTAAGTTCTCAGAAACAGAAATGTGGGGAAATATGGAGACTTTTTTCGGCATGCTGCGGCAGACATTGGAGGATGTCCCATTCGTCCTGACTACTCCGCCCCCTTCTTACCTTCGCCGGTCAGTGAAAGTAGCAGGCAAAAACCGCAAAGGAAGCAAACGGCGTAAAAATCGTTATAGAACCACTTACCACTTCAACGACAATACGGAAAAGGCATCCCGCCTGATACGATCATATACGGTGGAACATGGCATGGCTTGTTTTGACCTCTCTGCGGCTATGGGGGGAGAGGCAGAAACCCGACAATGGCTGCGTAGCGGGCTGATGCATACCGATCATATACATTATACGGTGGGTGGATATACCCGTCATGGAGGACTGGTGGCCGATGCCTTACTCGGCTCTATTGTCCGTGGCAAAGTGGATAGGAGCGACCAGTCCAAACTCTAAAATAAAGACAGTCCAAGACCGTGCACTTTTTCGATTCGATGGATATATCCCGCCTGTGGGATACATTACAGTATGATGCTTCTGCCCCCATGATTTTTTCGAGTGGGACGTTCTTCATCCTCTTTCTTTTGTTCCTTCCGCTATACATCCTGCTACGCCGGCAAACCGGACTGCGTATTGTATACGTATCTCTCTTTTCTCTTTATTTCTATTATAAGAGCAGCGGTCTTTTCGTCCTGCTTCTTTTGGCTGCTGCTACGAGCGACTTCCTCATCGGTCGGCTTTTGTCCCGTCAGCAGATCCAAGTACGGCGCAAGCTCCTTGTGGCACTCAGTATGTGCATCAATTTGGGAGTATTGTCCTATTTCAAATACTTCAATTTCCTCGGTGAGATACTTTTCTCTCTCATTCAGGAAATCGGTCTCGTGACCAATCGCCCGGAGTGGATCATGACCGATTGGGAGCATTGGGACATTATACTGCCTGTGGGGATCTCGTTCTATACTTTTCAGACGATGAGTTACATTATCGACATTTATCGAGGTCAGGTGCAGCCCCTAAAACGTTGGATAGATTACGTCTTCTATGTCTCTTTCTTTCCCCAGCTGGTAGCCGGCCCCATCGTCCGCGCCCGAGATTTCATTCCGCAGATATACCGCCGTCCGGTGTTGGAAGGGAGGGAATATGCCGAAGCCCTGATGTTGATAATGGGAGGTCTCTTCAAGAAAGCGATCATATCGGACTATATCAGCCTGAACTTTGTGGATCGCGTGTTCGATGCTCCAACGCTTTACACCGGATTGGAGAACCTTATGGGGGTGTATGGCTACGCCCTACAGATCTATTGCGACTTCTCCGGTTATTCCGACATGGCTATCGGTATAGCTCTGGTGCTCGGCTTCCGCTTCAATATCAATTTCGATTCACCTTATCAGTCGGCCAATATCACCGAGTTCTGGCGCAGGTGGCATATCTCTCTTTCATCATGGCTCAGGGATTACCTGTATATACCGTTGGGGGGGAATAGGAAAGGGAAAATCCGCACCTATATCAATCTTCTGCTGACGATGCTCCTCGGTGGCCTTTGGCATGGTGCCGCCTTGCGATTTATTTTGTGGGGTGCAATTCATGGAGTGGCACTGGCCGTACACAAACTCTGGTGCGAGATCTTTCCGTCGAATCGGGCTATGTCCTCGGATATGCCTTTTTGGCGCAGATGGCTCGGACGGATCATTACTTTCCATCTCGTCTGTTTTGGTTGGATCTTCTTCCGATCCGATTCGATGGCGGTGGCCGGACAGGTTCTTGGACAAATATTCAACAACTTCCATCCCGAAGTTTTCTTCCAATTCATTGCCGGCTACAAGGGCGTTGTCGTACTGATGGTCACAGGTTACCTGTTGCATTTTGTCGGTAAGGGTAAGCGAAACAAGGCGCAATCCATGCTTGAGCGTGCTCCGTTCGTCTTGCAAACTCTGATGCTCGTTCTCCTGATCTTCACCATCATTCAGGTACGCAGCTCGGAAATACAGCCCTTCATATATTTCCAGTTCTAAATATCCTTACTGCGGTCTCCTTTCATCTAAGTGAACGATAAGGATATGCCTGTTGGGACTCTATAAGTTCGGCAATCTTCCAAAATGAGACTGTTGCATGGGATTTTCATTGAACTCTTTTGCTGCAGAGCTGATTCTTAACGTCAGTTCGATCTAAGCACAAATAGGAAAGTTTGGGTTTCTGATGATTTCAATATTGAGTTCAGGCTTTTTAGGCAGGATGTTGTAAGCGATGATACCGGAGATCAGGTTGGTGACAAAATTGTTGACACTGCGATGTCTCGTGTGCTCTATCTGACAGACATTTTTGAGCATATCATTGACTGTTTCGATCAGGGCTCTCTTTCTCAATAAAACTTTGTCATATAGATGCATCAGGGAGTTCTTCATGTTCTTTTTGATTTTGGTTATCATGTGGATGTCATCGACAAAGAGCCGGTCAAAAAGGTTTTGGGAAATGTAGCCTCTATCGGCAATGAGTTTGCCAAAAAGATTCTTGGTGAATGTTCCGTCTTTCAGAGGTTCTCTGTCATCACAATTGCCCGGTGTGATTTGATAGTTGATGATTTCACCCCTGTCGTTGATAACAATATGTAGCTTGAATCCATAAAACCAACCCATGGTGCTTTTGCCTTTTTGAGCCCATCCCCTCATTGTCCTATGCCCATGAGCTCGTTTGATATGACAAGCCTTCAATGGGGTGGAATCGATGAAAGAGATGCCTGTACATTGACCCAAACAACACATATTGAGAAATGCTATCAGCTTGAAACCTACCCTGCTTTGCAGCTCCACAAAGCGATTATAAGAGACAAGATGTGGGAACTCGGATCGACACGAGTGGGTGATGTATTGAAGATAAAAAGCTTTCAAATCTCGGTATCTTGACAGATGAAACAGGATCAGGATGGTCATGACCTCACTGTCCGACATCTTAAACTTTCTATTCCTGCGTTTTTTGTCTTCCTCTTCGAGGGTCTTTTTCTTGATTGTTTCATCAAAAAGCTTGGAGAAATCATCTATGATGCAAAAAACATCAACTATATTTGTCTTCATAAAGTAGCGTTTTGTTTGTTCGTATCTTATTGATTATCAACTGCTAAGATACAAATAATTCGCTACTTTTTCAAGCATAATGCCCACGTTCTTTGGGCGTTTACCACTAATCAGAAAACAAATCCATTGGCGTTTTCTTACGTCGAACTGACGTTGTAAGCAGATTCCTCACGAATTTGGTTCCGGAATTGGCCGGAATGCGGTTCGAGTTTTCTGAGATTCACGAGCGAGAATTTTTCCGTTGTGGCGCGTAAAATTTTTACTTCCCGAACCAAAACGAAAAAATTCCCGAGCCACGTTTTTCCAAACGCTAAACCGCCATTTTTACGAACTGACGTGTACGGAATCGGAGAGGTCAAAAAAAACAGTAATCATGTCGAAACATTTGACCGATTCCGAGCGTCTTCACATTGTGGAAGAATACCTCGGCAGCCCCGGAGCAAGTATGCCATCGAGAAGAAGTACAACATCGCCCAGGGGCTTATTAGAGACCATTGTACGGCATTTTTGCGATATGACCATTGGTCTTTTCTTAACGTGAGTTCGATATAAAGAAATGGCACAACACATTGGTTATTAGTGTGTTTTATTTTCCACACAGTGTTTTTCAGGCACTTATATTGCTTTCAGATGGCTTTTTATCTACATCTGAAACCCAATGACTTAGAAGCCGCCCCTTCTTCCCGATCATTATGCAGCCGGAGAATCACAAAAGAGTATGATTTACAGCTACTTGTTATTTTTATGGTATGTTCGCTTAGATCGAACTGGCGTTATTTTATAGGACTTTCATTGAAGTCTTTTGCCGCAGAGCTGATTCTTAAGTGTTTTTCAGATTACTTGAGGTTTGCAGAGAGACCGCATGAAGCTCTCCTTTCTTCGTCAAATCAATGCTTGTGTCTGTCTTGATCGATATGAGAGAGGGGGGAGGTTATTGTGCAACAGTCTCAAAATGTGAAGACGCTCGGAATCGGTCAAATGTTTCGACACGATTACTGATTTTTTGACCTTTCTGAGTATCAACTTTTTTCCCGTACACATCAGAAATGATTGGTGTACAGATCGGTATGAACAGCCGTTTTGCCGATTTGTTGTTAGCTTTCAGCCGCTTTCATGCTCGATTTTACCTAAAAAACGGGATTGTGAACACTGTTCAGGCTTTGTTCCTTTGTCATGTACCAATAATGAGATCAAATTGACGAGGACAAAAAACGAGATGGATGCTCGTGCCAGAATCTTGCGAGCTGCACGAGAGGAATTTATGGTCAATGGTTTCCGAGATGCTTCTCTCCGAACCATCGCTCGCGAATCGGGAGTAGCCGTGAGCAATATATACAACTACTTCGAGCACAAGGACAGCCTCTTCAGGGCTGTGCTTCAACCTCTCTTGGATGAATTCGGGCGGATAATGGAAGGTCACAACAGTGAGCACAATATGGACGTCTATATGCTCATGCCTGAAAAGTTCCGCGAAGAGACGACAAAGGAGTTCATGCAGTTTGCCCGGCAGTTTCGGGCTGAGCTGAAGCTCCTGCTCTTGCAGTCCGGGGGCTCGTCGTTGGAGCACTTCAAGGATCAGGTCATCAGCAGACAAATACGATCCGGCGAAAACTATCTGCAGCTCTTCAAAGAAAAATACCCACATGCCAACACCGAGGTAAGCCCCTTCTTTATCCGATTGGGGGCCGCGTGGTGGGTCAATGTTTTCATCGAGATAATAACAAATGAGATTCATACCGAGGAGGAGATAAATCAAGGTCTGTCCGAATATATCGCTTTCGGTACGGCCGGCTGGCGAGCACTGATGCAGATATGACTATAATACGGAATACAGAAAACACAAACGAGACAAAGCAATGAAAATAGAACGCATTAACAGGTGGTTTCGCCATCGTGGCGAATGGATTATCCGCAAGCGTTGGATTGTATTGGGAGGTTTTTTCTTTTTTCTCCTTCTTGGATTCAATGGATTGCGTTTCCTTAGTATCAAAACCTCTTGGGAGGACTATTTTCTCGAGGACGATCCTATGATCATCAAGACGGAGGAGTTCAAATCCGTTTTCGGCAATGATAACTATGCTGCTGTATTGACCGACTGTGACAATACCTTCACGAAAGAAAATCTGGAGCTGATCCGTCGTCTTTCCAACGAGATGCTCGACAGTATTTCCTATGCCGAAAAGATTACTTCACTTACGGACATAGAGTTTATGATCGGAAATGAGGAGGGGATGGCCATCGAGCAGATCGTACCGGAAGAGATTCCTTCCGATTCAGCCGGATTGGCGGAGATCCGGCGCAAGGCTTTTCTCAAACCTTATATCGCCGATCGTCTGGTGTCCAAGGATGGTACCCTTACATGGATACTCTTGAAGCTGAATCCCTTCCCGAGCGATTCTGTTTGGAACAAAGGGAAAGGTGCCGTTGCTCCTGAAATGGTGGTAGGACGCGAATTGGAAAACATCATCCGTAAGCCGGAGTATGCCGCACTGCATCCCAAAGGAGCCGGTATGCCCTATATGACGGATCGGAAGATAGCTTGGGTAAACAGAGAGTTACCCATGGTGATGGGCATTGCCATTTTGTTGGCCATTATTGTGCTGGCAATATCAACCCGTTCTTTCCGCGGTGTGGTGGTACCCATCGTCACGGCATTGTCCTCTATCGTCATGGCATATGGCCTGACGGGATATTTTCGATTGGGTATCGACAGTGGTATGATGATGATACCGATGCTCTTGGCCTTTGCTGTAGCCGTGGCGTACAATATCCATATTCATTCCTACTTCCGACGGCAGATGATGATACACGGCAAGCGCAAACAGGCTGCGGTGGAGACCATTGAGGAGACCGGTTGGCCGGTGCTATTCAGTGCTCTCACCACTTTTGTTGCTTTGCTTTCTTTTCTGGCTATTCCCGTCGTACCGATGCACTTTATCGGTATCGCCACTTCTGCCAGTGTCCTCTTCTCCTTTATGATCGCCATTACGGTGATGCCGACTACCTTGAGTTTCGGCAAAGACCATCAGCCGAAAGCATCAGTGCGAAAAGAAGGAAAGCATCGGCTGGATCGATGGCTCGAAGCCTTCGGTGCCTGGGTGTTGGATCATGAGAAGTCCGTCTGGGGTGCTTTTATCCTTATGACAGTGGTGATGATCTTTGGATTCTTGAAAATGGAGACGGCATTCGACATTGAAAGAACAATGGGGCGACGGATAGAATACGTCAGCAATATCCTTGCCGTGAGCGAAAGCGAATTGGGTTCTCTTTATTCCTATGATATTATGATCGATTTGGGAGAGGAGGGAAAGGCCAAGACCCCCGAAGCACTTCGTGCTCTCGACAGCATCGCTCGCCATGCAGAGGCATATTCCCTTACCAAGCGTACCACTTCGATATTGAATATCCTCAAGGATCTGAACCAGACCTTGCACGATGGGGATCAGGCATACTATAGCATTCCCGGCGATGCGGAGGAGGTGGCACAGCAGCTCCTCCTATATGAGAATGCAGGGGGGAGTGAGGCCGAAAGCTGGATAGACTACGAATACAGACGGCTGCGCCTGAAAGTGGAAATGACCTCTTACAATTCGGGTGAGGCCGAGTGGGAATTGCAGGATATTACCGATTATGCCCGTAAGCTTTTCCCCGAAGCAGAGATTACACCGGTGGGCAGTCTGCCACAGTTCACCACGATGATGCAGTATGTGGTGCGTGGACAGATTTCCTCTTTCCTCCTTTCTCTGCTTGTCATCGGACTGCTGATGATGGTCGTTTTCGGTAGTGTTCGTGTAGGGCTGATAGGCCTTATCCCTAATATCATGCCTGCCATTGTAGTGGGAGGTCTGATGGGTATTCTGGACTATCCGCTCGATATGATGACTGCTACGATCATGCCTATGATATTGGGTTTGGCTGTGGATGATACCATTCACTTCTTCAATCATGGGCACTTGGAGTTCGACCGCCAGCGTAATTACCGTGGAGCCGTCCTCAAGTCGTTCCGGATCGTTGGGACACCTATCGTGCTCACGAGTCTGATCGTCTCGGCCAACTTTGCTGCTTACACCATTTCCAAGGGGCACTCTTTCGTACACATGGGTATTCTCTCGGTTGCAGGGATGTTCACAGCCCTTTTGGCAGACCTCTGCATCACGCCACTCCTGTTCCGACGATTCCGAATATTCGGGAAAGAAGATTTTGCCGTATCGGTTTCAAAAAAGACGGCAGACCAATCTCTCCCGAACACGGTTACCGATTAGGCATATGCCTGTACATTTTTGCCTTCCTGAAAGATGGGGAAGACTAAATATAGAACAGCTAACAAAAACAGAAAACGATGAAACGATTGGCAAAGACCACCCTCATGACAGCCATGGTAGCAATGGTCTCTTTCAGCATCTACGCCCAGACAGGGCGCGACATAGCACAGCGCGTAAAAGACCGCCCCGACGGTGATACGCGTCGCTCCGAACTCACTATGAAGCTCATCAACAAACGAGGAGCCGTACGTGAGCGCAAACTCATTTCTTACTCCATTGACATGGGTAAGGATAAGAAAGACAAGAAGACTATTATGTTTTTCCTCTATCCGGGCGATGTCAAAGGCACCGGTTTCCTCACATGGGATTATGATCAGATCGGTAAGGATGATGACAAATGGCTCTACCTGCCTGCTATGAAGAAGACCCGTCGCATCAGTGGAGCATCGGCCAAGAAAGACTACTTCATGGGCAGCGACTTCACCTATGATGACATGGGCAGCCGCAATGTGGACGAGGATACGCACAAGCTCCTCGGTGAAGAGACTTTCGATGGGCATAAATGCTGGAAGCTGGAGTCTACCTCCAAAGATCAGCGCGATGTCTTTTCCAAGAAAATCGCTTGGATCAGGCAGGACTGCCTGATACCTGTCAGAGTGGAATACTATGACAGGATGAACCGCTTGCATCGTCTTTTGGAGCTGTCCGATATTGCCCAAATAGATGGCTTCTGGATGGCGCAAAAGATGAATATGTCCAATGTGCAGACGGGGCATCGAACTGTACTGGAGATTAAGAAACCGGAGTTTAACCGTCCGATCGACGAATCGAAGTTCACTGTTACTTCTCTCGAGAAAGGCTCTCTCTAAACTATGGAAGTGAAGAAAAACACAGTGGTGCTACGCCTTCTGATTTGGTTCGTGGCCATTCTTCTCTTCCACTCCTCACGGCTGTGGGGACAGGAAGGGGAGGGGAGTGCCCGATACGGATTCAAAGGATTCGTGGATACCTACCATGCCGTGCGCAGCTCTTCTCCTTTTGATTTCATGAGCTCGCGTACGAGAGTGAGAGGTGAGCTGGAGAGGTCGTTCGGTAATTCGAAAGTAGCCGTATCGGTCAATGCCACCTACAATGCTCTACTGAAAGACGAGACCGGCTTACGTTTACGTGAAGCCTTCTTCGAGCATCAGGAAGAGCATTGGGGGTTGCGCCTCGGACGACAGATTGTCATTTGGGGGGCTGCCGACGGTGTGCGCATCACGGATCTGATCTCCCCGATGGATATGACCGAGTTTCTGGCACAGGATTACGATGATATTCGTATGCCGGTCAATGCATTGCGTTTCTCTGTCTTCAACGAATCGATGAAAGTGGAAGTCGTGGTACTGCCTGTATTCGAGGGGTACCGTCTGCCTGTGGATCCTCGCAATCCTTGGAATATCTTCTCCCTTTCCCCCATTGCTCAGGGGATGAATATCGTCTGGAAAGAAGAAGCCGGCAAACCGGCCTTCAAGGTTGCCAATATCGAGTACGGTGCGCGATGGAGCACTACGCTCTCCGGTATCGACTTCGCTTTGGCTGCATTGCATACATGGAACAAGATGCCCGTCATCGAAGTACAGGGCATTGCGCCGACGGAAATCATCGTTAGCCCTCGCTATTATCGTATGGGATTTGTCGGCGGCGACCTCTCCGTACCCGTCGGACAGTTTGTTTTCAGGGGAGAGGCTGCATTCAATATCGACAAACACTTCACCTATAAGAGTCATGCCAAGCAAGAGGGTTTCCAAACAATTAATTGGTTGGTTGGAGCCGATTGGTATGCTCCCGGTGAATGGATGATCTCAGGACAATTCTCAATGGAAAGCATATTCAGGTATAGGGATTTCATCTCCCAAAGACAACATTCTACCCTGATTACTCTCAATGTTTCCAAGAAATTCTTCGGCAGTACACTCCAGCTTTCGGACTTCACCTACTACGACCTTACGGGCAAAGGATGGTTCAGTCGCTTTGCAGCTGACTATGCCCTGAACGATCAGATACATCTGATGGCCGGATATGACTGGTTCAGTAGTAAGGGCAGCGGTATATTCGATCGCTACAAAGACAATTCCGAACTCTGGTTCAAAGCCCGCTACAGCTTTTAATAACAACAGAAACAACCAATACAAATGAACGACACAATCAACAAAATCAAAGCCTATATGGGCAATCGAGCCATTCTCTTGCCCGTTTCATTAGTGCTTTCGGGTCTCAACGGGCTTGTCTCCTTAGTCCCGTTCGTCTTGATATGGCTGATCGTGCGTACGCTCCTTGGAGGAGAGGGTGCTATCGAGGATAATCGGGTATTTGTGTATGCCTGGTGGGCAGTCGGCATAGCCGCATTCGGTGTCCTGACTTATTTCCTCTCCCTTTCCCTTTCACATCTTGCTGCTTTCAGGGTAGAGGTCAATATGCGTCGGGAAGCTATGCACCGCGTAGTGCGTATGCCATTGGGTTACTTCGACAAACGCCTGAGCGGAAAGATGCGCAAAGTCATCGATGAGGACTCATCGCAGACGCACACTTTCATAGCCCATATCTTGCCCGATGTTATAGGCAGTATGATGGCTCCGGTCGGGGTGCTGGTGCTTATCTTCATATTCGATTGGCGGTTGGGTATTGCCTGCCTGCTCCCGATTGCTTTTGCTGTGGGAGCCATGTCTTTTATGTTGAACCCGAAGCAAAATAAGTTCCAACGCCGGTATCTCGATGCACAGGAGAAGATGAGCAGTGAGGCCGTAGAGTATGTGCGTGGCATACCGGTAGTGAAAGTCTTCCAGCAGAGCGTTTATTCCTTCAAACGTTTCTACCAAAGTATTATCGAGTATAAGAAATTGGTGACGGAATATACTTTGGGTTGGCAGAAGCCAATGGCTTTCTATGTCATGTTTACCAATAGTTTTGCTTTTTTCCTCGTGCCTGTAGCTATTTGGCTTATAGGCCGAACAGGCAATACGGTCGATATTATAGCCGATATGTTTCTGTATCTGCTGATTACACCCGTTTTTACGACCAATATCATGAAGATGGCCTCCCTTAGTCAGAACCTCTTTTTACTTAATGAAGCAGTAACCAGACTGGAGAATCTGACCGGAGAGGAGCCACTTGCCACACTTGAAAGACCGCAGACTCCCGTCACGAATGAAGTCTCCTTCGATCATGTTACCTTTCGCTATACCGGTGCAGTACAGGATGCCGTCAGTGATATTGACTTCTCCATCCCTCCAGGGCAAACCTATGCGCTGGTCGGAACTTCCGGAGGGGGTAAGACCACTATAGCCCGACTCATACCTCGCTTTTGGGACGCTACCCAAGGCCATATACGTATCGGTGGAGTAGATGTAAGGGATATGGCAAAAGAAGAGCTGATGGACAGGATTTCTTTCGTCTTTCAGAATGCCAAACTCTTCAGAACCACCATTCGTGAGAATATTACCTATGGCAGTCCGGATGCATCCGAGGATGCTTTGGCTCGTGCCATCGACCTTTCTCAAAGCCGTGAAATTATAGAGCGTTTGCCCGATGGACTGCAAACGAAGATAGGAGCCGATGGCACGTATCTCTCCGGAGGGGAGCAGCAGCGCATAGCTTTGGCTCGTGCCATACTCAAGGATGCTCCTATTGTGGTGCTCGATGAAGCCACAGCCTTTGCTGATCCCGAAAACGAGAAATTGATACAGCAGGCTTTGCACGAACTGACGAAAGGAAAGACGGTGCTGATGATTGCTCATCGACTGACGAGCGTACAGCATGTGGATCGTATCCTTGTGATAGAGAAGGGACGAATCGCAGAACAGGGTACCCACGAAGAACTCTTGACACAAGGTGGTCTTTACAAATCCATGTGGGAGGAATACCAGCGATCCGTTTCTTGGACATTATGAAAGAAGAAATACACACAATTACCTCTAATTGAAACGAAACAAACCTATGATACGATATTTCCAACACCGATTCGCTCTCTCTCGTAAGGGTGCGCAGGATCTTGCCAAAGGCATTGCATGGACTACGGTTTTGAATGTCGGATTTATGTTGCCTGCCATATTCACTTTTCTTTTCCTCGAAGACTATCTGCAAGGATCCGCCACACATGGTATTTGGTATTATATAGCCATGGGAGCGGCTTTTATGGCGGTGCTCTTCGTTATAGCTCTCTTCCAATACACAAGTCTGTACACCAAGATATATACAGAGAGTGCCAACCGCCGCATCGCCTTGGCTGAAAAACTACGTAAACTCCCATTGGCTTTCTTCGGAGAGAAGAATCTGTCCGATCTGACTTCCACGATGATGGAGGATAGTACGGTGATGGAGACTGTCTTCTCTCACAGTATACCCCAGCTCTTTGCATCGTTGGTCAGTCTCTTTTTGATCGGTATAGGGCTCTTCTGCTATAATTGGCAGCTTTCGTTGGCACTCTTTTGGGTTGTGCCTGTAGCAGCCTTAGCAATTGTCTTTTCCAAAAAGATGTTGAACAAATCATTCCGCTCGAACTACCATGTCAAACGAGAGGTCACCGAGCATATACAGGAAGGAATCGAAGAGATACAGGAGATAAAATCATATAATGGCGAAGAAGAATTTGCCGAGCGCTTCGATGCCAAACTCCATGCCTATGAGAAGAGCCTTATTCGATGTGAACTTGTTGTCGGTGCCGTCCTTAATGCTTCATATATAATCCTCAAACTGGGACTTGCCTCTGTAATCATAATAGGAGCTTATCTCTTGTCAGAAGGAACAATCGATCTATTCACTTATTTGGTCTTTCTGCTTATCGGATCGAGCATATATAATCCCATAAGTGAAGTATTCAGCAATTTGCTACTCTTGCAGTACCTCGATGTACGTATCGATCGGGTGAGAGAGATGGATGCTATGCCGATACAGGAAGGTAAAACGGACTATTCTGTCCGGAACTTCGATATTATATTCCAAAACGTAAATTTCTCCTACGAAAAGGGGAAGCAAGTACTGCGCAATGTATCGTTCACGGCCAAACAAGGGGAAGTCACAGCCCTCGTCGGTCCGTCGGGTGGAGGAAAGAGCACATCGGCCAAGTTGGCTGCACGCTTTTGGGATATAGATGGAGGAAAGATCTTTTTGGGAGGGGAAGACATTTCGCAAATCGAACCCGAAACCCTGCTACGTCATTATGCCATCGTCTTCCAAGATGTACTGCTCTTCAATGCATCGGTGGCCGATAATATCCGCATAGGTAAACCTGATGCTACAGATGAAGAGCTCAAACGTGTAGCTCGGTTGGCAAGATGCGACGAATTTGTAGATCGTCTGCCGAATGGATATGACACTTTGATCGGTGAAAATGGTGAGAACCTTTCAGGAGGTGAACGTCAGCGCATTTCTATAGCCAGAGCTTTACTCAAGGATGCTCCGATTGTGCTGCTGGATGAAGCTACGGCAAGTCTCGATGTTGAGAATGAGACACTGATACAGGCTGGTATATCCGAACTGATCAAAAACAAGACAGTCCTCATTATCGCTCATCGTATGCGCACTGTAGCCAATGCCCATAAGATTGTTGTACTCAAAGAAGGGACTGTAGCCGAATGTGGCAGTCCGGCCGAATTGATGGCCATGAACGGTGTGTTTGCTCGAATGGTGGCGGCGCAGAAGTAAGGAAACGTGAGTTCGATGTAAGCGATATGGTGCCGACTCTCATAAGATCCGCCATATCGATCAAACACTTGTTGGGATATTGACTATAACCGAATTGGAAAATGAAAGGGAAAAAGTTTGCCGTCATAAACCTAACGATTGCTACGTTCGGTTATCAAACAAGTACGAATTAATGGGGCCTTTGCACAATAAGCAGGCACTTTTGTTCATTCATTTTATTGTGTGTCAGGCGACTATTTGGTACACGCCGGATTTCCACAAGTGGAAAGCTGTCTTTCCACGGGTGGAAAATAAACTTTCCATTAGTGGAAATTTCTTTTTCCACCGGTGGAAATTTACTCCCCTTTAATGAGTGCCCCTTTGAGACATCAAACGACATGACCGGCAACAGCACTTGTGCTCCTCCAATCATCGCCTTGCTCCCCGTGTATGTACCTTGTGTGCCACGCTGTGCCGTCTGATTTACATTGCGTCCATACGAGCCGATACCACCTCCGGCTCCAATAACCCATCCGGCTACCATCGGTACACAGTAGCAGAATACCAATTAGGAGAAACTCGCTCGAATGAAGCTGCAAAACCAATTTAATGCGTCGGCCCCGGGGGCAGCCTGTCAGGGCGATCGCGTTTGAAAATTTTTAGTCTCTTTCCTCTATGATTTGAATCTCTGACATATGGATTCGCACTTGTTTGATAACCGAGCGTAGCAATCATGAGCTTTAGATGTACGTTAGTGGCTGAAATGCGATTGCCCTGATCAAAAATAGTACTACGAAAGTTTTGTACCTTAGCGCGCATGAAAAAGACCAATCTGTTTTTATCTCTGCTGGTGATCTTTATCACCGGCAGTTTTATGACTGCCTGTGCACAGAAGTCCAAGACGAACAAACTCACCGAAGAAGATCGGAGTCGCAATGAATATGTACAGTCGATGGATGTGCTTAGCAATATTATCGGTAACGTCAGGCTGTATTTCGTCGATACCATAAGTATCAAACATATGACTCGGCGTGGTATAGATGCGATGTTGGGCGGGCTTGACCCCTATACCGAATACATTCCTTACGAGGAAATGGATGAACTGAAATTGATGACTACGGGAGAGTATGCCGGAGTCGGAGCTATCATATCGCAGCGTCCGGATAGTGCTGTGATTATCCAGAGACCTATGGAAGGTATGCCCGCAGACGAAGCAGGATTGATAGCAGGCGACCGCATCCTGACTATCGATGGGAAAGACTTCCGTAAATCCACCACACCGAAAGTAAGCCAAGCACTGAAAGGGATAGCCGGTACTGTTGCAAAGGTGACAGTAATGCGCTACGGCGAAACCAAACCTCGTACTTTTTCCGTGAAACGTCAAAAAGTGATTATGAATTCCGTCACTTACAGCGGAATGCTCGATGGCTCGATAGGATATATCCGCTTGAACAACTTTACGGACAAAAGTGCAGAAGAGGTGCGCACGGCCTTGTTGGATCTTCGTGACAAACAAGGAGCGAAAGGTCTCATTTTGGATTTAAGAGGCAATGGTGGCGGACTGATGCAGGCTGCTATCGAGATAGTCAATCTGTTCGTCCCTAAGGGCAAAGAGGTGGTAACGACCAAAGGTCGCATTGCAGAGTCGGCATCCGTATTCCGCACATTGACTGAACCGATCGACACGAAACTCCCGATAGTAGTCCTGATCGATGGACAATCGGCATCTTCCTCGGAGATTGTAGCCGGAGCACTGCAGGATATGGACAGGGCTGTACTGATGGGACAAAAGAGCTATGGCAAAGGGCTTGTACAAACGACTCGTCAGCTACCATACAACGGTGTGATCAAATTGACTACGGCCAAGTACTACATCCCAAGCGGACGTTGTATCCAGCGTTTGGACTACAGCCGCACCAATCGGACAGGTATGGCAACGGCCATTCCTGACAGTCTGCACAAAATCTTTTACACTGCTGCCGGAAGACGTGTAGAAGATGCAGGAGGAATCCTGCCTGACATCGAGATCAAACAAGATACAGCTGCGACATTACTTTATTATATGGCCATCAATAATGACGTTTTCGATTTCGTCACAGGTTATGTGCTCAAGCATAAAACGATTGCCAAGCCGGAGGATTTTTCCATAACGAACGAGGACTATGCAGCTTTCTGCAAGATGATGGAAGAAAAGAAATTTGACTATGATCGCCAGAGTGGCAAGATGCTTGACAAACTGGAGGAACTGGCTAAGATAGAAGGCTACTTGCCGGAAGCCAACTCGGAGCTTAAAGCACTACGCGAAAAGCTAAAACCCAACCTGTCGCGTGACCTGCTACGATTCAAAAAGGAGATAACAAACCATCTCAACAATGAGATTGTCACTCGCTATTATTATGAGCGAGGCAGTATCCGCCAGAGTTTGCCGGAAGATAAGGTAGTCAAAGAAGCTATTAAGCTGCTGAAGGACCATCCGGAGCAAATTCGACAGATCCTTGCAGCTCCGAAAGCAGAGAATAAAGGGTAAGTCAAAAAAAAGTATTCCAGAATAGAACTCCGAACGTTTTGCACAAAACCGACGGAGTTCGTTCGTTTGTAATTGTCCAGCTCCCCTTTCAAGCTTTCCTGAAAAATGAGTTCTATCCCCTTTTCTCCAATGCGATGGCCAATTTGTAGAGTGGGTGCAATTGGTTCAGCATATCTGATAGACTGCTGAATAATGAAGGGGTATGATGGGGCTTTTTAATCATGAAAATCTGCAAGTTTCTTGCTATAAAGATAAGAAAACTTGCAGATTTATCAAAGGTTTTCGCAAACTAATCAGGGCAACCGCATCAAATCTTTAGCAACTTTTTGAGGTAGTCTATATTCAGAGCTGCTTTGAATAACCTCTTCCGTAAGGATAGTTTGTCTTTATGCCCGGATACAATGGCTAAAGCAAACTTTCTCAACGTGTTTAACGTCAGTTCGACGTAAGAAAAAGCCAATGAATTTGTTTTCTGATTAGGGTTAAACGCCCAAAGAACGTGGGCATTATGCTTGAAAAAGTAGCGAATTATTTGTATCTTAGCTGTTGACAATCAATAAGATACGAACAAACAAAACGCTACTTTATGAAGACAAATATAGTTGATGTTTTTTGCATCATAGATGATTTCTCCAAGCTTTTTGATGAAGCAATCAAGAAAAAGACCCTCGAAGAGGAAGACAAAAAACGCAGGAATAGAAAGTTTAAGATGTCGGACAGTGAGGTCATGACCATCCTGATCCTGTTTCATCTGTCAAGATACCGAGATTTGAAAGCTTTTTATCTTCAATACATCACCCATTCTTGTCGATCCGAGTTCCCACATCTTGTCTCTTATAATCGCTTTGTGGAGCTGCAAAGCAGGGTAGGTTTCAAGCTGATAGCATTTCTCAATATGTGTTGTTTGGGTCAATGTACAGGCATCTCTTTCATCGATTCCACCCCACTGAAGGCTTGTCATATCAAACGAGCTCATGGGCATAGGACAATGAGGGGATGGGCTCAAAAAGGCAAAAGCACCATGGGTTGGTTTTATGGATTCAAGCTACATATTGTTATCAACGACAGGGGTGAAATCATCAACTATCAAATCACACCGGGCAATTGTGATGACAGAGAACCTCTGAAAGACGGAACATTCACCAAGAATCTTTTTGGCAAACTCATTGCCGATAGAGGCTACATTTCCCAAAACCTTTTTGACCGGCTCTTTGTCGATGACATCCACATGATAACCAAAATCAAAAAGAACATGAAGAACTCCCTGATGCATCTATATGACAAAGTTTTATTGAGAAAGAGAGCCTTGATCGAAACGGTCAATGATATGCTCAAAAATGTCTGTCAGATAGAGCACACGAGACATCGCAGTGTCAACAATTTTGTCACCAACCTGATCTCCGGTATCATCGCTTACAACATCCTGCCTAAAAAGCCTGAACTCAATATTGAAATCATCAGAAACCCTAACTTTCCTATTTCCGCTTAGATCGAACTGACGTTGTTTAGATTGATGGCTGAATAATCCTTACGAGCTCGACAAGTATCCTCCCTAAAGGTTACATCCAAATGCCAATGGAGTCGATTCTCAATTCCCCAATGCCCTCGAATATATTGCCCGATTAACTGACAATCTTCGGGTGGTAAACTGCTGATATAATACTGCCCTATCTATGCGAGTCTCTCCCTCTGAATTACTGATCTCACGCTCCACTTGAATTAAACTTCTCAAGCCCTGCCATTGACTATATTCCCCCTCGTCAAAGACCTCTGAAGCCGGTAATGTGGTATAAGTCCGCTTCTCAATACGACCATGATCTTTCTCCAGGGTCTCATAACGATGACACCTGATATTGTCCTGTAAAGCAATCCCGAACATCCTCATACAAGTGTTTTTGATTGCCTTTGAGGCTTAGAATGTAGTCGGCTTCTGATTGGATGATCTGCTCGGCAATGTTGGTTTGAGTCCCCATAGCGTCTATGCTGATGACTGCTCCTGACAAATCAAGGCTATCCAAAACTTCCGGAATGGCTTGTAACTCATTGCGTTTCTCGGCAACACTCTCTTGAGCAAGGCTTAAACCTACTTCATCAACCCAAGCTGAGAGAATATGCGTACTGCCGGTTTTCTTCTTCGAGCCTTTCAGACGTTTGCCGTCAATGGCGATATGTTTACCTTCCAAGTCGCTAATCAGCTCTTTCCCATAAACTTGAAGACAAGCATAGAGAGACTGAGGCTCAATACGTTGGAGCACTCTTTCGAAAGTGTCTACGCTCGGACAACCATTCGGCAACTCAACCGGTGGGCGAAGAGATGCTCCTCGCTCTAAGCAAAGTTCATGCATGGACTCATAATCCTCGCCTCCACACAGATAACTCGCCAGTGCTATAACTAGAATATCGCTTAACTTAACGTCAGTTCGATCTAAGCGGAAATAGGAAAGTTAGGGTTTCTGATGATTTCAATATTGAGTTCAGGCTTTTTAGGCAGGATGTTGTAAGCGATGATACCGGAGATCAGGTTGGTGACAAAATTGTTGACACTGCGATGTCTCGTGTGCTCTATCTGACAGACATTTTTGAGCATATCATTGACCGTTTCGATCAGGGCTCTCTTTCTCAATAAAACTTTGTCATATAGATGCATCAGGGAGTTCTTCATGTTCTTTTTGATTTTGGTTATCATGTGGATGTCATCGACAAAGAGCCGGTCAAAAAGGTTTTGGGAAATGTAGCCTCTATCGGCAATGAGTTTGCCAAAAAGATTCTTGGTGAATGTTCCGTCTTTCAGAGGTTCTCTGTCATCACAATTGCCCGGTGTGATTTGATAGTTGATGATTTCACCCCTGTCGTTGATAACAATATGTAGCTTGAATCCATAAAACCAACCCATGGTGCTTTTGCCTTTTTGAGCCCATCCCCTCATTGTCCTATGCCCATGAGCTCGTTTGATATGACAAGCCTTCAGTGGGGTGGAATCGATGAAAGAGATGCCTGTACATTGACCCAAACAACACATATTGAGAAATGCTATCAGCTTGAAACCCACCCTGCTTTGCAGCTCCACAAAGCGATTATAAGAGACAAGATGTGGAAACTCGGATCGACAAGAATGGGTGATGTATTGAAGATAAAAAGCTTTCAAATCTCGGTATCTTGACAGATGAAACAGGATCAGGATGGTCATGACCTCACTGTCCGACATCTTAAACTTTCTATTCCTGCGTTTTTTGTCTGCCTCTTCGAGGGTCCTTTTCTTGATTGCTTCATCAAAAAGCTTGGAGAAATCATCTATGATGCAAAAAACATCAACTATATTTGTCTTCATAAAGTAGCGTTTTGTTTGTTCGTATCTTATTGATTGTCAACAGCTAAGATACAAATAATTCGCTACTTTTTCAAGCATAATGCCCACGTTCTTTGGGCGTTTACCACTAATCAGAAAACAAATTCATTGGCTTTTTCTTACGTCGAACTGACGTATCTTTCAGAAAGAGGAGTGCTTCACTATTCGTACCGGCCAGATGTCCTAAGATCGCGATCGCCAACATTCGTGGCTGATAGGCTTCATGATCGAAAAACTCGGAAGCGATGGCAAAAGATCTTTCTTCCGAAGAGGAAGACAAAATCTCTTTTGCAGCATCGAGTATATGCACGAAGCCATGCTCGATTTCCAATATCCGTTTCAATACATTGTCGGTCTCCATACTGGTTTTTATGTTTCAATGATTAGAAAAAAATCCCTCGTTTGACCTCCCATCTATAAAATTTTGACATGAGGAAAAATGCTGAAAGTAGACTAAGAGCAGCAAGAGTGATACCGATGACTGTCCATAAAACCATTTGTGAGGGAGACAAGGAAGTAGTGTCTGTAAATTTCACGAAGGCATATATACAATAGGGCAAAGTCAATAGAGTCGTAACAATTACCGGAATATATTTACGGTATATAATCCATTGTGCAAGATGTATAAACAAATGGATAGAATGTCCCATCAATACAGCAAACCACCATTGATATGCACCTCGCCATACGGCAAAGAAAGAAACAACGGAAAGCAAAATAAATTCGTGAGCTGTACCAACGGCAAAAGTCGATGTTGAGTAATCGAATAGCCCCCGCTCTGTAATGAAGGCTTCTACTTTAGGAAAATGTCTTTTCAGGTTCTCTCTATTCTGAAATATCCATTGCTTGAACATAACTACCTCTTCATATTCATGAAGCATGAACATAATAGGAAGAAGCAACATAAGCTTTTCTAGATCGGTCATCACATTATCCTTTCTTACTTGATTTTATCGAAATTACACCGGCCGGACGACCTACAACAGAGCCATCCCACATGACTTCCACCTGCAGTACCTTATTCATTTTTTGCTACCTCTCTTGCGCTTGGGCTGCTGTTCTGCCAGCACTTCATCGAGTGTCTGATACTGCCTTTGGGCAAAGAGCAGCGCAAAGTCCTGCAAGGCATTCAGAGCAAATCCGATTTGCAATAAGCCTCTAAAAGAGATTTCGCCCGTTCGCTCGAATCTGCGATAGGTAGGCAACTTCATTCCTGCCCGTAAAGCGATTCCCTCTTGTGTCAGATTCATCTCCAACCGTCGGGCCTTTACTCGGGAAGCAACCTGCATAGCTACGGACTGCGGATTGCAGTCTATAAGTGTCAAAATATTATCCATACATATCAAAAAAATCTCTTTATTGATATTATGTTATCACTTTTGAAGATAATAAAACCGTTCAAAAAACACAATCAAATGGACTGAACCACCAAACGACTAGAATCTGTTTTTTAATTTATCGTAAGAGATTGTCCAGTGCTTTTTCAAGGGTGACATACTTGAAACGATAGCCCGAAGAGATGATTTTTTCGGCCGATACCCTACTTCCTTCCAGTAGAATGGAAGCCCGCTCGCCGAATACACGACAAATAACCCATTTGGATATGGAGGGAAAGAAGACAGGTCGCCCGATGGAACGCCCAATAGCGCGCATGAACTCTGCATTACGCACATGCTCCGGTGCTACCACATTATAAATACCGGATACAGTCGGATTGCGAAGAGCATGCAAGATAATTCCGCATACATCACTGATATGGATCCATGGTATATACTGCTTCCCACTTCCTAACGGAGCACCTACAAACCATCTGACGGGACGCACCATCTTAACCAAAGCACCGCCCTGAGGAGCCAGTATAATACCGTTTCGCATAATGACAGTCCGCCCTGACACTCCCTCTTGAGAGAAAGCTTGACCCACACGCTCCCATTCGCTACACACATGGCTCAGAAAGTCGCCGCCATTTTTATCGTTTTCGGCGAAAATGTTTTCGCCGGTTAGCGTCCCGTAGAACCCCACGGCCGATGCCGAAATGAAAGTAGCTATCCGAATGTCATTGGCTTTCAGGGTCTCTAATAGGAGCCTTGCCGAATCGACCCTGCTCGAACGGATGACCTCTTTGCGCTCACTCGTCCATGGCTTATCGGCAACTCCGGCTCCTGCCTGATGGATGATATGCTTCACTCCTTGCAGTGCTTCGACCTCGATTTGCCGTTTGGCAACGTCCCACTCATATTCGTTTTCGTTTCGTTTGTGGCGCGTCAAAATGCGTATGGAGTAACCGTTTCGCACAAGTTCTTCCGACAGTGCCCGTGCAACCATCCCATTTGCACCAGTAATCAAAACAACGTCTTTCTGCATAAAGAAACCCACAAAATTCAATCCGCTAAGACACCGAAACAAATATATAAAATGGGATGCACAAGAAAGTGTACCTCAATGGAAAAATACGCACCAAAAAAGTTTTCAACAACGAAGCGGAGTTTGGAATGATTCTAAATAAGCATCCTGAAGAGAGAGGGCAATCGGAGTAAAAAAGACAAGAAAACGGACTTTTGCAAGTCGAAATCCGTTTTTCGGAAGATCTTGCAACGATTTATATATAAACCATTTTCAATTTATATATAGATTGTTTTCGATTTATATATAAAACGTTTTCAATAATATATAGATCATAAATGATTTATATATAAATCGCAGGATAAAAAAGGCCGATTCAGGAGGTGATAAGACAAAGGCACCCACCGAGTTTGCCGTTAAACTCAGTGGGTGCCCGGTCTCTTGGGTGGACTACCAAAGGGGTATTCCACCCTTATACATCATAGGTCTATCTATACGCTCTTTTTCTCTAACGCAGTGAGTGGATGTGAATAAAAGGGAGCGACTGTAGCAGTCGTATCGGCAGATGGTTGGAGGTCATAATATCGGTGTGCATATCAATTTAGCAGTTTATTAATGTATTTATATTGAGCAGAAGAGCATATTCTGTCTTCAAGAAGAGCTTAATCGGCTGCAAATATAAGAAGTTCGGCCAACTCGAGAGAATCGAAACATTCGAATCACAGGGCTATCGTATTTGGATTTAGCGGAGATCATTGAGACAAGATTCAAACACCTGAAAAATCAATGATGTTTTTCTTTGTTCATGCAGCTTAATTCGGTATATTTATATCTGATTTCAAGCGACTTAACTAACACTTTGGCTGCAATTAAATTATTTATGGAAAATATCTTTCAAATTCTTTCAACTGTCCCGGATCATCGTCGAGGCAATCATTTGATCTATCCCATTGATTATCTTTTACTTATTTCATTCTCCGGGATTATGTCCGTTTTTACCACGTGGAGCGACTTCGGGCTCTATGCCCAACTACATGAAGAAGACCTTAAAATGCTGTATAAAAGATTGGCAAAGAGAGAGAGCTGATGAATTATACGCCCTCACACGATACTTTCAGTTACTGTTTTCGCGGTTTGGATCCGAAGGCTTTTCAAGAGGCCTTCAAATCTTGGCTGCTCACTGTTTAGGAGATCCTCGGGCAACATATTTGCATCGATGGAAAAACAATCCGAGGGGTGAGGAAGCTTGATCCCGATTCCGACTCACACACTGTAACGGCCTATATTGCAGGAATCAGAGCTTCTCTGAATCAGGTCTTTATATCCAAGAAATCCTATCATCCGATTTCTAATGCGATTGCCCCGGGCAAGAAACTTGAATATCCCCCTTTCCGAACGCTTCTTACTAAATTTGCCTTAGTGTTGCACTTGTAACTGGAATCTGCAACCCTGCACAAACCTTGCCAAGCTTTCATGGTTAAATATATTAGTCGTACTTTTGCGCGCACAGATAATTATGTAGAGGCTTACGCCTACTACCCTACTACCGAACAAGAAACGAAATAGACAACATAACGATATGATCAAGATCACCTTTCCGGATGGCAACTTCCGCGAATATGAAGCGGGGATTACCGGTTGGGATATAGCCGGTAGCATCAGTCCCCGTTTGCAGCAAGATGTATTAGCTGCAGGCGTGAATGGACAAGTGTGGGATTTGCATCGTCCAATCAATGAAGATGCAGAAGTGAAGTTATTCAAATGGGACGATGCGGAAGGCAAGCATGCATTTTGGCACTCCAGTGCTCACCTGATGGCTGAAGCATTGGAAGAATTGTATCCGGGTATCAAATTCGGTATCGGACCAGCTATTGAAAACGGGTTTTACTATGACGTGGATCCGGGCGAAGGCATTTCTATCAAAGATGCCGATCTGCCTGCCATCGAAAAAAGAATGCAAGATTTGGCTGCTCGCAAAGAAACGATCATTCGACGCGACATAGCCAAGGCTGACGCTCTCCGGATGTTCGGAGATAAGGATGATCAATATAAAGTGGAGCTGATCAGCGAACTGGCTGACGGTACCATTACGACCTATACGCAAGGTGGGTTCACCGACCTTTGTCGCGGTCCTCACTTACCCAATACCGGTTACATTAAAGCGATCAAGCTTTTAAGCGTAGCCGGAGCTTACTGGCGCGGCGACGAAAAGAGAAAACAGCTGACACGAATCTATGGAATCTCTTTCCCAAAGAAAAAGATGTTGGATGAATATCTCGAGCTTTTGGAAGAAGCTAAGAAGCGCGACCATCGAAAGATCGGTAAGGAGCTCGAACTCTTCGCTTTCTCCCAAAATGTAGGTGCCGGCTTGCCGCTTTGGCTACCGCGAGGCACACAGCTCCGTTTGCGTTTGGAAGACTTTCTGAAGCAGATACAGAAGCACTTTGGCTACCAACAGGTAATCACGCCGCATATCGGCAATAAGAATCTCTACATCACCTCCGGGCACTATGCCAAATACGGACAGGATTCTTTCCGTCCGATCAATACGCCGCAGGAAGGAGAAGAGTTCATGCTAAAGCCAATGAATTGCCCTCACCACTGCGAGATATTCAAGATCACTCCACATTCCTACCGCGATCTACCGATTCGTTTGGCCGAGTTCGGGACTGTGTATCGTTACGAGCAAAGCGGAGAGTTGCACGGGCTGACACGTGTAAGAGGTTTCACGCAGGACGATGCTCACTTGTTCTGTCGTCCGGATCAGCTAAAAGAAGAATTTTGCAAAGTGATGGATATCATTTTCATTATTTTCAAAGCTCTTGATTTCAAAAACTTCGAAGCACAAATATCACTTCGAGATAAAGTAAACAGAGAGAAGTATATCGGAAGTGAAGAAAATTGGGAACGTGCCGAGCGCGCAATCATCGAGGCTTGTGAAGAAAAAGGTCTCCCCGCTGTCATAGAATATGGCGAAGCTGCATTCTATGGTCCCAAGTTGGACTTTATGGTCAAAGATGCATTGGGTCGTCGTTGGCAGTTGGGAACCATTCAGGTGGATTACAACCTGCCCGAACGATTCGATTTGGAATACACCGGTGAAGACAACAAAAAACATCGTCCTGTGATGATCCACCGAGCACCATTCGGTTCGATGGAGCGCTTCGTTGCTGTACTCATAGAGCACACGGCAGGCAAATTTCCGCTATGGCTCACACCCGATCAGGTTGTTGTACTGCCGGTAAGCGAACGCTTCAACGAGTATGCTCACCGTGTAGCTAAAGAGTTGAACCAGCGAGATATTCGCGTACAAGTGGACGACAGGAACGAAAAGGTCGGACGAAAGATACGGGACAACGAATTGAAACGTATTCCGTATATGCTCATCGTAGGCGAAAACGAAAGCCGGGAAGAAGAGGTATCAGTACGCAAACAAGGCGAAGGAGATATGGGTATTATGAAAATTACTACCTTTGCCGAGCTTATCGAGAAAGAAGTCGATGATATGATTAGTGCCTGGCGCAAAGATTATCAAAACTAAAGCCTTCTTTTTCAGAAACAATAATAAGGTAACAACAATTCAAACAATTATAAAAAGGGGAAATTGGCAAAACAACCCTTTCCCCCTCTTAAACATTTTGAATGGCAATCGATAAAACGAAGAATCAACATCGGATCAACGAAGCAATCCGAGTAAAAGAGGTGCGTCTCGTCGGTGACAATGTGGAGCAAGGTGTGTACAACATACAAGAAGCACGACGCATTGCCGAAAGCCAAGATTTGGATTTGGTCGAGATCTCACCAAATGCTGATCCGCCCGTATGCCGCGTTACCGACTATCAGAAGTTTGTTTACCAACTGAAGAAGAAGGCTAAAGAACAAAAAGCCAAATCGGTGAAAATCGTAATCAAGGAGATCCGTTTCGGCCCCCAGACGGACGACCACGATTACAACTTCAAACTCAAACACGCAAAAGAGTTTTTGCAAGAAGGCTCCAAGGTAAAAGCCTACGTATTTTTTCGTGGACGCTCGATCCTTTTCAAGGAGCAAGGAGAAGTTCTTTTGCTCCGTTTTGCCAATGATTTGGAAGACTTCGCTCGCGTAGAGCAAATGCCTATTTTGGAAGGTAAGCGTATGACAATCATGCTTACTCCAAAGTCTGCATCGAAAAAAGGACATACACCACCGAAAACACAGGTGGAGGCTTCTAAACAAGCCAACGAGTCAGCAGAAACCGAAGAAGAAAAAAAACGCTGCCATCCGACAAAGCCTGTCCTATAGCAGTGGAATAACAAGAAGTGTTTAATAATAATAGTGTTGGAAAATGCCTAAATTGAAGACTAACTCCGGTGCCAAAAAGAGGTTCGCCCTTACCGGAACAGGTAAAATCAAGCGTAAGCACGCTTTCAAGAGTCACATCTTGACAAAGAAAACGAAGAAGCAAAAGCGTAACCTCACCTACTTCTCTACAGTACATAAGGTAGATGAGAATGCCGTTAAGCAGCTCCTTTGTCTCCGATAACAAACTCTTTCAAAGCAAACTAACAACGATTTTTTTAACAGAGAGGCATGCTATATCAAGAGCGTAGGTTTGTTAAAACCGGTGCCGCTGCCAATCAAAAACAATTAGTATTATGCCAAGATCAGTCAATCACGTTGCATCGCGAGCCAAACGCAAAAGAATTCTGAAGCTTACTCGCGGATATTTTGGTGCTCGTAAGAATGTATGGACGGTTGCTAAGAACACGTGGGAAAAAGGTTTGACCTACGCTTATCGTGACCGTAAGAACAAGAAACGCAATTTCCGTGCTCTGTGGATACAGCGTATCAACGCTGCAGCTCGTTTGGAAGGAATGTCATATTCTCGCCTGATGGGTGCTCTCCATGCAAATGGTATCGAAATCAACCGCAAAGTTCTCGCCGATTTGGCGATGAACCACCCCGAAGCTTTCAGAGCTATTGTGGCCAAAGTAAAAAACTAAACGCTTGCCACACCTCTCATTGAGGTGGTGATAAAGCAATATAAAGAAGATGTGTCGAAAAGATTTTGACACATCTTTTTTTATTTCACGCATGTGCATTCTAAAAACATAGTGCTGTGCAGGGAAGATGTACGATGGTCTCAGGTCAAGATAGAAATAGCGTGGCTTCATTTGAATAGAAAACCAGGTCTTATGCTGCCCCCACCCTTTCCTCTCCCAAGCATACATTTGGAAACCTTTGCAAAATAAGGAGGTGGAGGGAAGAGGAGTTCTTCGCATAAAAGGAGCGAGTGAAAGGGGTGGCAGTAAGGAGTGAAAGTAGTTGTAAATCCCCCCTTGAGGAGCTACTTGAACGAGCTCCTCAAGAGACCATTGCACGGTATTTTTGCGACATATTTGCCTGCATTGCTTGCGTATATCAATGATATTTAGTATTTTACACGTATAAACAAGAGCATAAATATGGCTACCAAACAAACAGAATCGGCACCAAGCTTCCTGCAAGTATACACTCAGGTTCGCAGAGATCGCATGAAACACTCTTTCCTACGTCAAATCAATGCCGGTGTTGATTGGCGTGGTATTCGTACACTGCTGAACAAGAAATACACCAAGACACAGAATGCCATAGGTAACCCTGCCTACGATGCACTGTTGATGTTCAAGATTCTACTCTTGGAGACCCGATATGGTTTGAGTGATTATGAGGTTGAGGAACGCATCAACGACTCCTTGCTTTTCAGTGAATTCCTTGGTCTGGATCTCGGCTTCCCTTCTCCCGATCATAGCACGATCAGTCGTTTCCGTAGCGAACTCACTCGCTTGGGGATTATGGATAAACTCCTTCGGGAGCTGAACAAGCAGTTCAAGAAGCACGGCATCAGCCGTATTGATCAAGGCGCCATCGTTGATGCGAGCATTGTGGATAGTCCTTACTCCCCTGATGGTAGCGTGGTCATAGAAGTGGCCGAAGATCGAGAGGATACTCGTTCGGAGGAAGCTCGTACACAGCCAGGAGGCTTATCATTGTGAACTCAAGAGTTCCTGTCCAATCCGGAAGTGGAGGTCGGCTACCTACCAGGAGGCTTATCATTGTGAACTCAAGAGTTCCTGTCCAATCCGGAAGTGGAGGTCGGCTACCTACCAGGAGGCTTATCATTGTGAACTCAAGAGTGGCAAACCGGGAGTAGACTCGGAGGCTCGTTGGGTACGCAAAGGCAGGCACTATCGGTATGGATACAAGAAGCACGTCTTGACGGACGAGCAGGGCTTGGTAGAAACAGTGGTCACGACCTCGGCTAATTGTGCAGACACGGTTGTATTACCTGAGCTGATCAAGAAGTCCAAGTTGCCGGGAGGAATTAGTGTTTTGGCCGACAAAGGCTATTGTAGCAAGGAGAATTCGGAGTATTTGGCCCGTCAAGGTTTGATAGATGGAATTATGCTTAAGGCCCATCGAGGTCAAGCCCTCAGTGAAAGTCAGAAACAACTCAATCGGATGATCAGTAAGACGCGCTGCTTGATAGAACGTACCTTCGGTAGTATTCGACGATGGTTCTGTGGCGGACGATGTCGCTACCGAGGGTTAGCCAAGACACATACCCAAAATATCCTTGAAGCTATGGCCTACAATCTCAAGCGTATGCCGGGGCTTCTTGTGCTTCAAGGCGCCAAATAGGCGTAAAACGCCCGTACCTCGAGGGCAATTGCCCTCGAGGTGCGGGAAAGGGGACTAATCCCCCAAGCTGCAAAACAGACGAGAATGGTCAAAAACACACCAGAAACAAGCGAGGAAAAAGAACAGCCTCTTTGTGCAATGGTCTCATCTTGGGATTGATAGATGAGGATATTCCCCTTATCGTCCTTGTGCTCCATATTATTTTTTAGTTACAGGACAAATGTAGCGCTTTGTGCCGGCTTTGGTTGGTCTCCGAATTTGAGAATTTCAAGAGCAGATTCCAATCTCAAATGCAAGCTTTTATGAATAACCGGAAATAATACAGCTCAATCCAGATCGGCCATATCTATCTTCCAGGTAGAATCGGGAAAAATCAGATAGGATTCTGCTCCTGACTTTCGGAGTTCTTCCCGGGCCTTTTTCATTTCCTCGCGGTATTGTTTGCGGGCTTTTTCCATCTCTTGGCGGAGCTTTTCCCGCTCCTTGCGCCATTCTTGATTTTGCTTTTTCTGAGCCTTCATATACTCTTGGTAGTATTTCTCCTTTTGCTTGCGATATTTTCGCATAGCCTCCGAGTTGTCAGGCTTCAAAACATTCCACTCCTTGCGGAAATAACGCGAACGGCCATTGGGATAAATCATTTGATCGAGCTGCTCTCGCGTGAATGTCCCTTCCATGACAAGTGCACGTATTTCCTCCGCATCCTCCGTGTACAGGACAAGTGTCCGGAACGTATTCTTCTTGCCCTTCTCGGCATAGAAACCGATTCGCTCGTTGCCATCCTGCACAGACATCAGCTCCTCATAGTCCTTACGGCTCCCGCCCATGATCGGGGAAAAGGTTCTGCGAATCAGAGCCGCGGACGAAGAACGATTCATATCGGTCGAAAAAATGTACATCCCATCCAGCAACGACGTATTGATGCTGATATCCGTCTTCCGTTTCAGATACTTCGAAGCCATTTTGAGCATCGACTTGGAGAGATAGACGGATTCGATGCCGTTATCTTTCCTAAGTTCTTCCACTTTTATACGCTGAGCATCGGCTACCGGGGACAACATACATACAGCCACGATCAGGGCTACAATCATTTTTGCTTTCATCTCTATTCTCCTTTTTTATTCTATTGTGTTTCTTTCATATTCCTCTTCGGACATAGCCGTTTCCGCATACAAGGCTTCCTCTTCCCATCCGAGCATTTCCACAAACTCCCCCTCCGCATCAGCCCCGCGATCGAGACAATACTCCAATAGCTCCATGGCGTAGGCCGTTTCCCGGACGGCTTCGTCCCGATCGAGCGCGATCCCGTTCCTGTTGGACGAAAGTCGTCCCACCGTATTCAGCTCCACCGCCACACCTATGGCCAGTGCCAAAGCCACACAAGCTACAGCCCCGTAGCGTACCAACCGAAGCGACAACCGCCTTGAAGGATGCCGGACACGATCCTCCCAACTCGCCATCTTTTCCAAGAGAACTTTGTCCGAATCATCTTCCATTACCGTTTCACGCTCAGGAAGACCGATCAAAGCCCGCAAAAGCTGCAAGTCCGAATGATAGGGAGCCGCATCCGGCAATCCCTCCAGCAAGCAATACAGCTCCAACTCCTCTTGCGGAGAAGTGGTACCGGCATAAAAACTTTCCAGTAGCCGGTCGATTTTATTTCTCTCTTCACGCATCATCTTTCATCACCTCCTTAGCTTCTCTGCGCAGTCTGCACAGTATCACCCTCACATTGCCCTCTGTCAGTCCCAACCGCTCGGCAATCTCGCCATTCGAAAGCCGCCGGAAGTGGCTCATGGCAAAGACCGTCCGATGCAGTTCGGACACACCCCTCAACCACTGCCGCAGCCTCCCGATTTGCTCCGAGAGTAGCAGATCGGCCTCACCGCCATGCGTCTCCGACACTTCCTGTACCTCGGCAGCCTCCAAAGAGGTCGAATAAGGGCTGTTGCTTGCCTTTCGGATCAGGTTCAGGCAGTAGTTCCGAGCTATTCGGATGGCATACGCCCTCGGATTGTCCAGTCCGTCCAGCCGCATTCGTGCTTCCCACAAACGCAAATAGACCTCTTGGGTGGCATCCTCAGCCTCCTCGTCGTCGCACAAAAATGCGTGACAAACAGCCCGAATGGAGGGGCGAATCGGAAGAAAAATCTCCTTGAAAGCGATAGTATTCACGTCGTACTCAGTCCGTTCTCTCGTGTAGGGGCAGGCATCCGCAGGAATGCCCCTGTATATATGAAGATGCAAAAAGGATCCATTTGTTACAAACGGAAGGAAAAACTTCTGCCGGCACCGAATCCAATCGGAGGGAAAATGGCGACGAAAGGGGATGAAATGCCGGCACCAATATCTTTAGACGTATATATGAGACCTTTGCACGGCGATTGGTGTGTATTTTGTTTGTTAATTCATTGTATAATAGGGAGTTATTTTGTATATTTGAGCATTAAAAACAGCATAATATTCCTCCCATGGCATACCAATCCAAGAATACCGATGAGCATGTAACATTTGCAGACGCACTCCTTTCAAAGCGTTATCGCAAAGCACAAAACGACTTCCTCAATCAGGTTGACACGCTTATCGATTGGCGTCCGATCAGGACGCTGATCAACAAGAAATACACGAAGCGACAAAATGCCATCGGCGCCCCGGCTTATGACGTGATTCTCTTATTCAAGATGTTGCTTTTGGAGACATGGTACAACCTCAGTGATTGTGCTCTGGAGGAGCGCATCAATGATTCAATCACCTTTTCCCGATTCTTGGGACTGAAGATGGAAGAGGTATCTCCCGACCACAGCACCATCAGTCGATTTCGTTCGGCACTGACAGAGTTGGGTCTCATGGACAAACTATTGGCGCAGTTTAACAAACAACTTTCGCGCCATCACATTTCGGTCAGGGAAGGGGTGCTTGTCGATGCAAGCCTTGTGGAGACGCCGCATAAACCCAACGGAAGCATTACGATTGAAGTCGCAGACGACAGAGAAGACAATCGGAGCGAGGAGGAAAAAGAGGCAGAGGAGGATTATCAAAAACAGGTTGTCCGTCAACGTAAAGGGACGGATGAAGAAGCCCGTTGGGTGTACAAACAAAAGCGTTATCACTACGGATACAAAAAGCATTGTCTGACCAATGTTCAAGGCATTGTTCAAAAGGTGATAACGACAGCAGCGAACCGCAGTGACACGAAGGAGTTTATTCCCCTATTGCAGGGTGCAAACATACCTCAAGGCACAGCCGTCTTGGCGGACAAAGGATATGCTTGCGGGGAAAATCGTTCCTACCTGCAAACCCATCACCTTCAAGACGGCATTATGCACAAGGCACAACGCAACAGGGCATTGACCGAGGAAGAGAAGCAACGAAACAAAGCAATCGGTCCGATACGGAGCACCATCGAACGCACCTTTGGCAGTATTCGGCGGTGGTTTCATGGCGGACGATGTCGATACCGGGGACTTGCCAAGACCCATACTCAAAACATTCTTGAAAGCATCGCCTTTAATTTATACAGAACGCCGGGGATAATTATGTCCTCATCCGTAGGATAAGGCATAACCACCCTTGAGGAGCTCGTACAAGTAGCTCCTCAAAGGGGGGATTTACAACTACTTTCACTCCTTACTGCCACCTCTTTCACTCGCTCCTTTTATGCCAAGAACTCCTCTTTACTCCACCTCCTTATTTTGCAAAGGTCTCATATATAGAAGATAACTTCGGCAAGGTGCAACAAATCACTTTTAACTTCAACAAGAAGCAAGAGCTTAGTCCCTCGTCATAGTTCAATAATGGGATAAGATGATATTTAATTTGAATGAAGCAGGTATCGATCCTGGAGGATCGATACCTGCTTTTTTATATCATCAAAAGCTGGTGAGCAATCAAACAACTTTTATCGGACGGCAATAACCCGATTTATTAATAAGTTTGATGAGGTCATCTACCTCGCTGCACTCAAAGAGCTGTTTTTTGAATTCTTCATAGCTCATTTCTTCGGAAGAAGTCTCATTCTCGATGAATTTTCCTGCAATTACAGGAATAGCAGCCCCAAGGCAACTAATAAATAGGCTATTATTGCCTAAATAGTGTGTTATGCAACCAGAAAATATTGCTATCATTATATCCATTGATGTTGCAGAAATATTCTTTGACTTTTTGTTCGAAATATTTCGATCGAACCAAAGCATTAAGAAGAACATTTCTTCTGCACCAATATCTCCATTATAGGAGTGGTATTGTATAAGCTTGAGAATTATTTCCCGGTGAGTGGTATCCTGTCCATGAGAACTGATTAACCTCACGATTTTAGCCTCAATTTCTTCTTTCGAAGATAAGTTTTGTGTTTCAAACAGGATAGTGCTTTCGACTCGTTGAAACTCTTCTTGCGACAGGCTTACAGTTTTCAGTTGACTTACAAATCTTTTACATTCGAGGAAACGTATTTTGTCTGCCAACTCCTTACGAGCTTCTTCTGTCAGTTCAAAAGCATTCCAAAGCATTTTTACTTCTTTCTCCAAATACTTTCTTGCCATCTCTGGGAAATAGCAAACCTCCAAAAGATGAAGGTATTCTTCGAATTGGGACAAATTTCCTTGCTCAATATCTATGGGCTGTATCTCTTTTGAATGTATGTTTTGCAAGAGATGCCTTAACTCTTGACTGGGAGTTGTTTCGTTCAGGCTATCTGTCATTATTCGGGAAAAAGGAATAGAAGAGCAATGAAAGGCCTGTACTGCAGATTCTTTATCATTGTTCAAG
Organism: Porphyromonas gingivalis ATCC 33277; assembly: GCF_000010505.1. Lineage (GTDB taxonomy): Bacteria > Bacteroidota > Bacteroidia > Bacteroidales > Porphyromonadaceae > Porphyromonas > Porphyromonas gingivalis. The sequence goes on from NC_010729.1 coordinate 1,080,707, forward strand.
AGGTGTATCATTCCTAAGTAGTAATAATCTATAGGAGCCGGCTCTTTTTGAGTCGATACTTTGTCTATGGCATCTGTGATAATGTTCTTTTGACCAAGATTGGCATCTTCACTCAAACTTAGAGCAGAGAGAATAAAATAGTAGTATTGTTGGGCTGAAAGAGGTTGTTCTCCTGTATCCAATTCTTCGTCAAAAACTTTGAAAGCCTCAGAACATCCTCCGAGATTATAGATGAGAATGGGATAAAAACTTACGAACTCTTCGTGCGGTAACTGCAGCTCATAGTAGTGTAGTAAAAGCAAGAAGTCTTGTATAGGGCTAACACGTTGCCAATAGGAGATAAAAGAAGTGGGGCCTTGAGAGAAAAAAGAATCTGTCGGTAGAGATATGTACTGAAATAGAGTGTGACAGTTGTGAGGATAGCCATCAAAAGCCCTTATTAATCGGGATAGTCCAGGTCTTATAGGTCTTATAAGATTTATTAATTCATTGGAGAGAATCAGATATAGCACTGTATTGAAGTCCGCTTGACTTTTTTCAAAATCTCCTATCTCATAATATGCAACTCCTCTACCATTATACCCAAGGATGTATTTATCGTCTAATTCTATTGCCTGAGAATAGTCTTTAATCGCTTCTTCATATGATCCTTTCTCACAATATGCATTCCCTCTATTATGATACGCATGGGCGAATTTACCGTCTAATTCTATTGCCTTAGAATAGTCTTTAATCGCTTCTTCATATGATCCTTTCTCACAATATGCATTCCCTCTATCATAATACGCATGGGCGAATTTACCGTCTAATTCTATTGCCTTAGAATAGTCTTTAATCGCTTCTTCATACAACCCTTTCTTAAAATATGCAATTCCTCTACCATGATACGCATGGACGAATTTACCGTCTAATTCTATTGCCTGAGAATAGTCTTTAATCGCTTCTTCATACGATCCTTTTTTAAAATATGCAATTCCTCTTCCATGATACGCATGGACGAATTTACCGTCTAATTCTATTGCCTGAGAATAGTCTTTAATCGCTTCTTTATACGATCCTTTCTCACAATATGCAATTCCTCTACTATGATACGCATAGGTGTATTTATCGTTTAATTCTATTGCCTTAGAAAAGTCTTTAATCGCTTCTTCATATGATCCTTTCTCACAATATGCATTCCCTCTATCATAATACGCATGGGCGAATTTATCGTCTAATTCTATTGCCTGAGAATAGTCTTTAATCGCTTTTTTATACCATCCTTTCTTAGAATATGCATTTCCTCTACCATGATACGCAGGGGCGTATTTATCGTCTAATTCTATTGCCTGAGAATAGTCTTTAATCGCTTCTTCATACGATCCTTTTTTAAAATATGCAATTCCTCTTCCATGATACGCATGGACGAATTTATCGTCTAATTCTATTGCCTTAGAATAGTCTTTAATCGCTTCTTCATACGATCCTACAATACAGCAGCCGACGCCTCTGTTATAATAGGCAATAGCTTCTTGCCGATTAGGTTCAGGCACATTTGACAGTTTGTTGTCATTTTCTTTTAGATCGTTGTTTTTGTTCATGACTGTTTGAATTTTATTGATTAAATGTATCTGTTTTTGTAACAAATGTAGTCGTTTTCTTGGACATCCAGTCTATATAGTTAGCGTCCAATCTCTTGAGTGCAGAGTCCCAATCTGTACAATGTCCGAAGGTAAGCTTTGCATTCACTCAGATTTTCCAATGGTTGTCCTTTCCTTTTATCCATCCATTGGCCTTCCACATAGGGTGGAACTC